>NZ_SCML01000018.1 GCF_005503365.1 Hydrogenophaga sp. 2FB | reverse complement strand
GAGGGGGTCGGGGGTGTCGGCGCTCATGGTCGGGTCCAGCCCGATTCTAGAGCGCGCACCACATCGGAGACGGTGGGGCGGGTCTGCACCACGCGGCCGAAGCCGGCTTTCTGCGCCGTGGCCGCGATGCGCGGGTGTGTGACCAGCGCGCTCGCCTGCGTCCACACCAGGGGCGGACGCAACGCCTGCAAGGTGGTCAGCGATTCCGAACTGCTGAACAGCCACACATTGCCAGGGCCCGTGGCGGCTTGTATCCAGGCATGGTCTTCGGTCGACAGGGATGGCGCGCGGCGCGCATAAGCCACGCAGCCCCGCACGGTGGCGCCCGCGGCCGCGCATTGCTCGATGAGCCAGTTGCGGCCACGCCCGGCCACCGCCGCCGCGGCCGTGGTGGTGGCCTGCGCGCCATGCGACGACGTGCCCCGCACGATCAATACAAGGCGACCCGGTGCGACCTGCGACGACACCAAGGGCCACAGGTGTTCGGAATCAAACTGCTTCGCGTCGGCCGCGGGTGCGTCGATGCGGTCTTCGGCCAGGCCCAGCGGTGCGATCGCCCGCGCCAACTGGCGCGCGGTGCCCGGGCCGGGCGCCCAGAAGCGCGTGCGGCTGGTCGGCAACGCGGCGGCCACACCCTGCGCAAAGAAGTGCTGGACCGCGGCCGAGCTGACGAACAACATGGCGTCGGCCTGTCCCCAGTGCCTGCGCCAGTGCTGCAGCGTGGCGACGTCCTCCGGCGCCTGCGGCCCGGTGATGTCGATCAGGGGTTGCGCGTGCGCGGGCCAGCCTTGGGCGCGCAGGGCCTCCACCCAGGTGGCGACCTCGGGCGCGGGCCGTGTGACCACGAGCCGCTCCAGGCGTGTGAGGGCTGACGCATGCGTGCCGTGTTCGGCCAAGGCTCAGGCCCCCACGGGCGGCGCAGGCGGCACGGCGCCCGCTGCACGCAGGGCCGTGGCCACACGCTGGCCAAGCGCTTCGGCGTCGTCCAGTGTGTGGACCTGGGCATGGCCACTGGCGCGCACCAAGGCCTGCTGGCCATCGGGGTCGCCCCAGGCGGTGTCCAGCAACAGGTTGCCATCCGGCATCCAGTCCGCGAAAGCGGCCAACGGCATGGAGCAACTGCCGCCCATGGCGCGTGAGACCGTGCGCTCGGCCGCCACGCGCAGCCAGGTGGGCTGGTGCACCAGGGGCGCGAGCGCGTCGACGAGATCGGTTCGGTGGGCCCGCACCTCGATGCCCAAGGCGCCCTGCCCCGCCGCGGGCAGCGACTCGGCGGGCTCGAAGGTGTGGCGGATGCGCGCGCCCAGGCCCAGCCGCTTGAGGCCGGCGGCGGCCAGCACGATGGCGTGGTACTGGCCTTCGTCGAGCTTGCGCAGGCGGGTGTCCAGGTTGCCGCGCAGGGGTTCGATGCGCACGTCGTCGCGCTGCAGCTGATGCAAGGCCTCGCGCAACAACACCTGGCGGCGCAGGCTGGAGGTGCCCACCACCGCGTTCGGCGGCAGATCGGCCAGCCCGGCGCAGTGGGGCGACACCCAGGCATCGCGCGGATCTTCGCGCTCCATCACGCAGGCCAGGGCAAAGCCGGGCGGCAGGTCCATCGGCACGTCCTTGAGCGAGTGCACGGCAATGTCGGCACGGCCGTCTTCCAGCGCCAGCTCCAGCTCCTTGACGAACAGGCCTTTGCCGCCCACCTTGGAGAGGCTGCGATCAAGGATCTGGTCGCCCAGGGTCGTCATGCCCAGCAGCGTGACGTGGTGGCCCAGGCCTTCGAGCAGCGCCTTGACATGCTCGGCCTGCCACAGCGCCAGCCGGCTCTCGCGGGTGGCGATGGTGATGTTCAAGGCGAGGGGAGATGGAGACATTCGGATTCGGGGAGAGAAGCGGCCCGCAGGGCCTGGAAACGCGGGCATTTTGGTACCCGGCTGGTAACTGAAAAAGGGTGTGCGGGATGCTAGCATGGCCCGTTTGTCTGCTCGCCTGAATTCCCCCTTTACACCTCACCTCCATGACGCGCATGCCCGCCCGCTCCGCAACCCCATCCAAGGCCTCTGGACGGGCCGACAAAGACCAGCCCCTGATCGACGACATCCGGCTGCTCGGCCGCATTCTGGGTGACGTGATCCGCGAGCAGGAGGGCCAGGCCGCGTTCGACCTGATCGAACAGATCCGCCAGCTCTCGGTGGCCTTTCGGCGCCATGCCGACGAGTCCGCCGACAAGACGCTGAAGAAGCTGCTCAAAGGCCTGAGCGGCGACCAGGCGGTGAGCGTGATCCGCGCCTTCACCTATTTCAGCCACCTGGCCAACCTGGCCGAGGACCGCCACCACATTCGCCGCCGCGCCGTGCACGAACGCGCGGGCAACCTGCAGGAAGGCAGCCTGGCGCGCACGCTGCAGCACCTGCGCGAGGCCGGCATTGCGCCCGCCGAGGTGGTGCGCACGCTGGCGCACAGCCACATCTCGCCGGTGCTCACCGCGCACCCCACCGAAGTGCAGCGCAAGAGCATTCTGGACGCCGAACGCGCGATCGCGCGCCTGCTGGGCGAGCGCGACGAACAACAGCGCCTGCCGCGCGAACGCGCCGACATCGAGGCACAGATCCGCGCCCGCGTCACGCAGCTCTGGCAAACGCGCCTGCTGCGCTTCACCAAGCTCACCGTGGCCGACGAGATCGAGAACGCACTGAGCTACTACGACGCCACCTTTCTCACGCAGATTCCGCGCCTGTACCGCGAGCTCGAAGAAGGTCTGGGCCACAGCGGCGACGGCGCGGCGATCGCGCCCTTCCTGCGCATGGGCCAGTGGATCGGCGGCGACCGCGACGGCAACCCCAACGTGACCGCGGAGACGCTCGAACTCGCGCTGCACAGCCAGGCCGACATGGTGCTGCGCCACCACCTCACGCAACTGCACCACCTGGGCGCGGAGCTGTCGGTGTCGGCCATGCTCAACAGCGTGAGCCCCGAGATGCAGGCCCTGGCCGAACGTTCGCCCGACACCAACGCACACCGGCAAGACGAACCCTACCGCCGCGCCCTCACCGGCATGTACGCGCGCCTGGCGGCCACGCTCAAGCACCTCACCGGCGGCGAGGCCGCGCGCCATGCCATCGCGCCGCAGGACGCCTATGCCAGCGCGGCCGAGCTGCTCGGCGATCTGCGCACCATCGAAGCTTCGCTCAAAGGCCACCACGGTGAAGCGCTGGCGCGCGCACGGCTGCAACCGCTGATCCGCGCGGTGCAGGTGTTCGGCTTTCACCTCGCCACGGTCGACTTGCGCCAGAGCTCGGACAAGCACGAAGAGGTGGTGGCCGAGCTGCTCGCCGCGGCGCGCATCGAGTCGCGCTACAGCCAGCTCGACGAAGCCGGCAAACAAGCGGTGCTGCTGCGCCAGCTGAACGACGCGCGGCCGCTGCGCGTGCCCGGCGTCGCGTACTCCGCCCACACGCTGGGCGAGCTGGCCATCTTCGAGACCGCGCGCAGCGGGCGCGCCCGCTTTGGCGCGCAGGCGATCCGCCACGCCATCATCAGCCACACCGAAACCGTGAGCGACCTGCTGGAGGTGTTGCTGCTGCAGAAGGAAACCGGCCTGGTGCATGGCACGCTGGACGATGGCGCGGTGTGCGACCTGATCGTGGTGCCGCTGTTCGAAACCATCGAAGACCTGCGCAACGCCGCGCCCATCATGCGCGACTACTACGCCCTGCCCGGCATGCTCGCCATGGTGCAGCGGGGCGCGGCCGAGGGCTACAGCGAGCAAGACATCATGCTCGGCTACTCCGACAGCAACAAGGACGGCGGCATCTTCACCAGCAACTGGGAGCTGTACCGGGCCGAGACCGCGCTGGTCGAGCTGTTCGACAGCGTCAACAAGGACAACCCCAAGCCCATCGGACTTCGCATGTTCCACGGCCGCGGCGGCACGGTGGGACGCGGCGGTGGCCCGAGCTACCAGGCCATCCTGGCGCAGCCCCCGGGCACCGTGCGCGGCCAGATCCGCCTGACCGAACAGGGCGAGGTGATCGGCTCCAAATACGCCAACCCCGAGATCGGCCGGCGCAACCTGGAAACCCTGGTCGCCGCCACGCTGGAGGCCACGCTGCTGCAGCCCACGCGCAACGCGCCCAAGGCCTTCCTGGCCGCGGCCGACGAGCTCTCGCGCGAAAGCATGGCGGCCTACCGCGCGCTGGTCTACGACACCCCGCGCTTCACCGAGTACTTCTTCGCCGCCACGCCCATCCGCGAGATCGCCGAGCTCAACATCGGTTCGCGCCCGGCCTCGCGCAAGGCCTCGCAAAAAATCGAAGACCTGCGCGCCATCCCCTGGGGCTTCAGCTGGGGCCAGTGCCGGCTCACGCTGCCGGGCTGGTACGGCTTTGGCTCGGCGGTGCATGCCTTCCTGCACCGCGACGGCCCCAAGGGCGTGGCCGCGCAAAAGGCGCTGCTGCAGAAGATGGTGAAACAGTGGCCCTTCTTCAGCACCTTGCTGTCCAACATGGACATGGTGCTGGCCAAGAGCGACCTGGCGCTGGCCTCGCGTTATGCCGAGCTGATGCCCGACAAGCGCCTGCGCAACCAGGTCTTCAAGGCGATCGAGGCCGAGTGGCAGCGCACGGCGGCGGCGCTGGCGCTCATCACCGGCGAGAAACAACGCCTGGTGAACAACGCCGCCCTGCAGCGTTCGATGCGCCACCGCTTTCCCTACATCGACCCGCTGCACCACCTGCAAGTGGAGCTGGTGCGGCGCTACCGGGCCGGCGAAAACAAAGCCGACCGCGACGAGCGCGTGCGCCGGGGCATCCACATTTCCATCAACGGCATCGCGGCCGGCCTGCGGAATACGGGATAACCCCGCACGCCATTCGCCACGGCGCCACATGGTCAATCCGTAAAACCTAGAATGAAACGGTGAACACCTTGACCAACGCCGACCTGCATTGCCATTCCGTCATCTCGGACGGCACGCTCACGCCCGAGGTGCTGGCCCAGCGCGCCAAGGCCAACGGCGTCGAGTTGTGGGCGCTGACCGACCACGACGAACTGAGCGGCCAGGACCGCGCCATCGCCGCCGCGGGCGCGCTCGGCCTGCCCTACCTCACGGGCACCGAGATCTCCGTCACCTTTGCCGGCATCACGGTGCACATCGTCGGCCTGGGCATGGACCACAAGCACCCCACCCTGCTGACCGGCCTGCACGCCACGCGCAACGGGCGCGAGCAGCGCGCGCGCGAAATGAGCGATGACCTGGCGCGCGTGGGCATCCCGGGCGTGTACGAAGGCGCGCTGAAGTACGTCGGCAACCCGGAACTGATCTCGCGCTCGCATTTCGCGCGCTACCTGGTGGAAATCGGCGTGTGCAAGGAGACCAACGAGGTCTTTCGCAAGTACATCACCGAAGGCAAGCCCGGCTACGTGCCGCACCGCTGGGCGGCGCTGGGCGATGCGGTGGGCTGGATCACGCAGGCCGGGGGCGTGGCCGTGGTCGCCCACCCGGGCCGCTACAAGCTCACACCGAATGAAGAGTTTGCGCTGTTCACCGAATTCAAGGCCCATGGCGGCCGGGGCGTGGAGGTGATGACCGGCGCGCACGGCCAGGCCGACTACGTGAAATACGCCGGTTACTGCAAGGAATTCGACCTCGCGGCCTCGCGAGGCAGCGACTTCCACAGCCCGGAAGAAAGCCACACCGACCTGGGCCAGCTGCCCGATCTGCCCGGCACCGTCACACCCGTGTGGGAACTCCTGCGGTCGCGCATCCTTCAGTGATGGCGAACCCGGCGCACTACAAGCCCGCGCAGGCCGCGCTGGGCATTGGCTTCCTGGTGCTCGCCACCGCGTGCTTCGCGGTGCTCGACACCACCGTGAAATACGTCGGCGCCTTCGTGCCGGTGCTGATGGCCGTGTGGTTCCGCTACGTGTTCCACGCCGTGGTGGTCACGGCCGTCATGCTGCCCGTGCGCGGGCGCAGCCTGGTGCGCACGGAACACCCGCGCTTCCAGTTGTTGCGGGGCACCCTGTTGCTGACCGTCAGCGCGCTGTCGTTCGTGGCGCTGCAGTACATGCCGGTGGGCGAGTTCACCGCCATCGTGATGATCACCCCGCTGGTGGTCACCCTGCTGGCCGCCCTGTTCCTGCGCGAGCGCGTGACCTGGCTGCGCTGGGCGCTGGTGGCGGGCGGCTTCACCGGCGCCTTGCTGGTCGTGCAGCCGGGCGGCGACGTGATCGGCTGGGCCAGCCTGCTGCCGCTGGTGATGGTGTTCACCTACGCCTGGTTCCAGATCCTCACCAGCAAGATGGCGCGCACCGAAGACCCGATGACCATGCACTTCTACACCGGCTGGGTCGGCGCGCTGGTCTCCAGCCTGGCGCTGCCGCTGGTGTGGCAGGCCATCCCCGACGCCTTCACCTTCGCGTTGCTGTGCCTGATCGGCCTCATGGGCACGGTGGGCCACTTCCTGCTGATCCTCGCGTTCGCGCGCACGCAAGCGTCCACCCTCACGCCCTACCTCTACGGCCAGATCGGTTTTGCCATGTTCTGTGGCTGGCTCGTGTTTGGCCATGTGCCCGGGCGGTTCGAGCTGATCGGCATCGCGCTGATCGTGCTGTGCGGCGCCTCGGCCAGCTGGATCACCGCACGCGACCAGCGCCTGCCGGTGGAACAACCCGAGGCGTAAGGGCCGGTTGCGGATCACAATCGCACGATGTCCCAGTTCTTCGACGTCCACCCCGAGAACCCGCAGCCCCGCCTGCTCAAGCAAGCTGTGCAGCTGCTGGAAAAGGGCGGCGTGCTGGCCGTGCCCACCGATTCGAGCTACGCGCTGGTCTGCCACCTCGACGACAAGGCTGCCGCAGACCAACTGCGCCGCATCCGCCAGCTCGACGAGAAGCAACACCTCTCCCTGCTGTGCCGCGACCTGAGCGAACTCGCAAGCTACGCGAAAGTGGACAACCGGCAGTACCGCCTGCTCAAGCTCGCCACGCCGGGCCCGTATGCCTTCATCCTCGAAGCCAGCAAGGAAGTGCCGCGCCGCCTGAGCCACCCCTCGCGCAAGACCATCGGCCTGCGCGTGCCCGAACACAAGACGCTGCAAGCGCTGCTGGGCCTGCACAACGCGCCGCTGCTGGCGACCACGCTGATCCTGCCCGGTGACACCGACCCCATGAACGACGCGCACGACATCCGCGACCGCCTGGAACACGAACTGGCCGGCGTGATCGACGCCGGCGCCTGTGCGCTGGAGCCCACCACCGTCATCGACCTCACCCCCATGGGCACCGGCGGTGAGCCCGAGGTGGTGCGCACCGGACGGGGCGACCTGGCGCGCCTGGGGCTGTGAGCCGCTGAGGCTCGGGGCTGCGCCCCACCAGTCTGGGACAATACGCGTTTGCTTTCGCGTCCGCCCGACATGGATTTCGCCCTCATCGTTCAAACCGTCGCTCTCTACGCCATCCCGGTGCTGCTCGCCATCACGCTGCACGAGGCGGCGCATGGCTACGCCGCGAAGCGCTTCGGCGACAACACCGCCGAGATGATGGGGCGCATCACGCTCAACCCGCTCAAGCACATCGATCCCCTGGGCACGATCGCGATGCCCTTGCTGCTCTACTTCGCCACCTCGGGCGCCTTCCTGTTCGGCTACGCCAAGCCCGTGCCGGTGAACTTCGGTCGACTGCGCAACCCCAAGCGCGACATGATCTGGGTGGCCCTGGCCGGCCCGGGCTCCAACTTCCTGCAAGCCATTGTCTGGACCGTGCTGTTGTACGTGCTGGTGGCCATGGGCGTGGAAGAAGAATTCTTCCTGCGCATGTGCCGCGCCGGCATGCTGGTCAACCTCGTCATGTTCGCGTTCAACCTGTTCCCGCTGCCGCCGCTGGACGGCGGCCGCATTCTGGTCGGCCTGCTGCCCTGGAAACAGGCCGCGCTGGTTTCGCGCGTGGAGCCTTGGGGCTTCTTCATCGTGATGGCCCTGGTCATCACAGGCGTGGTCGGCACCTTCTGGCTGCGCCCACTCATGATGCTCTCCGGCAACGCCATCGAGCTGCTGCTCTCTCCTCTTCGCATGCTGCTGTTCTGATCGATCTCCCGTCCATGAAAACCCAACGCGTCCTCACCGGCATCACCACCTCCGGCACGCCCCACCTGGGCAACTACGTGGGCGCCATCCGCCCGACCGTGCGCGCCAGCCGCCTGGCCGAGGTGGAGAGCTTCTACTTCCTGGCCGATTACCACGCGCTCATCAAGACCAGCGGCGATCCGGCGCGCGTGCAGCGCTCCACGCTGGAGATCGCCGCCACCTGGCTGGCCTGCGGGCTCGACCCCGAGCGTGTGACCTTCTACCGCCAGTCCGACATCCCCGAAATCCCCGAGCTCACCTGGCTGCTCACCTGTGTCACCGGCAAAGGCGTGCTCAACCGCGCGCACGCCTACAAGGCCTCGGTCGACAAGAACAACGCCGCGGGTGAAGACCCCGACGCGGGCGTGACCGCCGGTCTCTTCATGTACCCGGTGCTGATGGCGGCCGACATCCTGATGTTCAACGCGCACAAGGTGCCGGTCGGGCGCGACCAGATCCAGCACATCGAAATGGCGCGCGACATCGCCTCGAGCTTCAACCACCTGTACGGCGAGCACTTCACGCTGCCCGAAGCGGTGACCGAAGACCATGTGGCCCTCTTGCCCGGTCTCGACGGCCGCAAGATGAGCAAGAGCTACGACAACACCATTCCGCTGTTCGTGCCGCGCGAGCAGTTGCGCAAGCTCATCATGGGCATCCTGACCGACTCGCGCGCGCCCGGCGAGCCCAAGAGCACCGAAGGCTCGGCCCTGTTCCAGCTCTACCAGGCCTTTGCCTCCGCCGACGAAACCGCCGCACTGGCCAAAGCCTACGCCGACGGCATCGCCTGGGGTGACGCCAAACAGGTGCTGTTCGAGCGCCTGGACCAGGAGATCGCCCCCATGCGCGAGGTCTACGACCGGCTCATGCAAGACCCGGCGCAAATCGAGAAAACGCTGAAGGCCGGCGCCGAGAAGGCCCGTGCCATCGCCACCCCGTTCACCACGCGGCTGCGCGAAGCCGTGGGCCTGCGCCGGCTGGACAGCGTGGAGGCTTCAACCGGCGCCAAGGCCGGCAAGGCGGCCCCGCCCACGTTCAAGCAGTACCGTGAAAGCGACGGCCTGTTCTATTTCAAGCTCGTCGATGCGGCGGGCCAGCTGCTGCTGCAAAGCACCGGCTTCCCCTCCGGCAAAGACGCGGCCCAGGCGATCGCCCGGCTGCAGCAGCAAGGCCCCGCAGCCCTGGTCGAATTGCAGGCGCAACTGGTCGTGCAAGGCGAGGCCAACGCGCTCGAACACGCCCTTTCGCACTTCCGCTCGAACAAGCCCTGAGACTCATTCGCCCCCACAATGTCACGTCGTGCGTGCTTTGATACACAATCGGAAGCACCCGCGGCCCGCAAGCCACAAACCCTTCGACTTCAGCGGGCGTCGAGACTGAACCCATCCGTTCGAATACCCTCCAACGATGGGATCAGAAAGTAAAAAGAACGACTGCATTCCTGCCCCGCTGGCTATCGCCAAACACGGACAATCTCGATATGCTGTCGCATTGAAACCATTTATTAGTAGCACGCCAGACATGAGCATTTTTGTAATTGACGATCACCCGCTGATGCGCGAAGCAGTCGTCATGCTGCTTCGGCGCCTACGCGCCTCCACCCAAGTGGTCGAACTCGAACGTCTGGCGGCGGTGAGCAAAGCAATTGCAGAACACGGCGACCCCGAACTGGTGTGCCTGGATCTGAAGCTGCCCGACACCAACGGCGTCTCGGGCGTGCGCGAAGTGCGCCAGATGCTGCCCGACACGTCGCTGATCGTGCTCTCGGCCTCACCCGCGTCTGACTACGAAGACTTGGCGCGCGAAGCCGGCGCCGATGCCTACGTCGAAAAATCCGCCGGTGCCGCCCAGATTGCCAAGGTGCTGCGCGAGTTTCTCGCGGAAGAACCGGAAGACGAAAACGCGCCGACCATTCCCGAAAAACTTTCCAAGCGCCAAAAACAGCTGCTGGTGATGCTGGACCGCGGCCTGAGCAACCGCGACATTGCCGAACAACTGCAGATCAGCGAACACACCGTCAAGGTGCACCTCTGGCGGCTGTTCCGCCGCCTCAACGTGAAGAGCCGCTCGCAAGCCAGCCACCTCGCGCGCACGGCCGGCCTGCTCGATCTCTGAGCGAAAAGCGCGGGGCACACGCGCCCCGCCACTCAGAAAATGGAGTTGTCCTCCACACCGTTCGGATACTCCTCAGGCTCCCGCTGCGTGAACTCCGGCATCATCACGCGGAACACACTGCCCTGATTGGCCACCGAGTTCAACGCCAGCTGGTACCCCATCAGCGACGTGAGCTTGGACACGATGGTCAATCCAAGGCCCAGGCTGTCCTCCGTCCCCTGGTGCTGCGAGACGCGGAAGAACTCCTGAAAGATGGCCTGCTGGTGTTCGCGCGCGATGCCGACGCCTGTATCCCACACTTCGAACATCAGCATGTCCTCGCGGTGCCTGAGCGACACCAGAACGCCGCCCTGGTGCGTGTGGCGCAAGGCGTTGGAAATCAGGTTGCCCAGAATGCGGCGCAGCACCACCGGATCGGACCAGATGATGGTCGGTCGGGTGTGGGTGCGCAGCCGCAGCGACTTGCCCACCGCCACCGGTTCGAACTGCAATGAGAGATCGCCAAAAAGCTTCCGGACATCGACATGCTGCAAGCGAACCTTGTAGTTGCCCGCGTCGATGCGCGTCAGGTCGAACAGCGAGTCGAACAGTTCGTTGATCGCGCGGGTGGACTGCAGGATCCGTGGCGAGATGTCACGCGCCATCTCCGGCTCGGTGGCCAACCAGTCCGCGTACAGACTCAGGGCATGCACAGGCTGACGCAGATCGTGAGCAGCCGAAGCCAGGAAACGGTTTTTGGTGGCCACGGCGCGCAACGAGGCCCTTGTTTGCAAGGTCAGTGAGTCGATCAGCTCCTGGTTGGAGAACTGCAGCTCGAAGCTCGCGCGGTACACCTCGTGCAGACGCCGGCCGGCCATGGTCAGCAACCCCCAGAACACCATCAGAAGCACCATCAGCACGATGCCGGTCTGCAACACGTCGGGTTTTTGGGCCATGCGCGCGGTGCCCAAGGCCAGGCCGATCAGTACCGCAAACATCAGGGCATTGGTGTAGCGCCGGAACACCGGCATGTAGGCACTGAACGTCGTGAGCGCCAACAGCCCGTGCCCCAACACCACCAGCCCGCACACGAACTGCGTGGGCTGGGAAGACACCTGGTAGCTCAGGAACACGGGACCGCTCCAGAGCAGCGCCATGACCGTCCACGACCATTTGTAGCGCTGCACGAAGCTCAAGCGCTGCGGGCCTTCAAGGCTGTCGTGGCGCACACGGTAGATGCCGATCATCCGATAGCGCAACACCAGCATGACGGCCGTCAGCACCGCCCAGACGGCCAATGCGATCGTATTGGTCTGTCCTGCCATGAGCAAGACCAGCGCGGGCAGCGACAGCACACCGGCCAGCAACGAAGGCCCCATGTTGTCCATGAGGACCCCGATAAGCTGCGAGCTGACCCAATGGTCGCGCACCTCCGGCGAGGCGGGCACATGCTGATAGGTGGCGGGCTGGGTGTCGACGAGCATGTCAGGGCCAAAGTCAAACGGTGGCGCATTCTCTCATTCGTCTGCCGCCGCGTTGGCGAATCCGATCGGCCTCCGGCACCTGCTAGAATCGCAGGCTTCGAGCACGGAGAGGTGGCAGAGTGGTCGAATGCGCGGGACTCGAAATCCCGTGTACGTTTTCAACGTACCGTGGGTTCGAATCCCACCCTCTCCGCCAAGAAATTGGACTCCTATATAGCCCTTGTAGATCAAGCATCTACGAGGGCTTTGTTTTTGATCTTTCCCCCACGCAGTTCCCCCACGCAGCCCCGGCGACTTGAATCGCTGCCAGGGCTACTTCAAGCGCATACCATCACGGTCGGCCCGCATCCTTTTCCACTCCAACGAGACACAGGACCTGCATGACGTTTGAAGACACCCTCGACTGGCAGGACGTGCAGGGCCGTCCCTCGTACCGATACTTCAAACTGATTTTTACGGCCGCACTCCGTCTTGGGGCCGAGGTGAAAATCAGGACTCCGCTCCACATAGTTCTGAGCGGTGACAAGACATCGGCACCGCAATACAAGGACCGAATCACTTACGAAGGGAAGCTCTCGATCAATGGCGCAATCCACGATGGCATCGTCTACGTCCTGGACCATAGAAAAAGCAATCCCGAGTTAGTAACCTTCTGGCGGAAAAGTCAGTTCGGCGACTCGCCTGGAACGCGCGGCGGTGCTCACCCTTTTGTTGAGCTCTACATGGAATACCTACGGGGTACCACTGTTGAGCGAAAGACATTCGACACCAAAGCGGTCGCCGACCTCTGCGAGGTCTACAACCGTGACCCTCGTTTCAGCATCCAGTCTTGGATCGTGAACAACGTCCCCACCGACCGCACGGAACCCCCGGAGGCAGCCCCCTCCGTTGAGGCCTTGGAGCCGGACGAAGATCAAAGCTCGGCTCTTCCTGCGCTTCGTCTATTAAACAAGTGGAAAACCGATGTCCGCGCTACCGGCATTCCGTACACGAACTACGAAATCGACGCGTGCGTTCGCGGTGTCACGTGGAGCCCCGGCGACGAGCGTATTTCACTTGAAGTGCATTGGGAAAACGGGAACTACGTCCGGGTTCGAGACTTTGGTCGTTTTGATAGGTACGCGCCGATAGCGGAGCGGCGTAGCGTTTTCGAGTACCTGAAGGCAAGCGACGGCGCAACCCAGCGTGCTCGATTGATCCTCACGGTCAAGGGTGACTCGACGGACTGGGTGTTGGCTGCGGCGACAATGCTGCGGCGTCTCCCCGACATCTCGTAGCCACGTCTTCTCCGTTTGACGCGCCCTGCATGCTGCCCTCCGTGCTATGCAATTGCACCTCCTAGGGGTGCATAGCCGGGCTACTTCTCGACCCCCTCGATCTCCCCAGCGCGTCCTCCTCACGGCGCTGCGCGAGGTCATCTGCGAGGGCTCGTGCAAACTGGGGGCTGTAGACCTTGACGGCTCTCCAGAAGATGTCCGGCTGGCGCTCCGCCGTGGCCCCAAGGCTCTACGCAGGAACAGGGCCATCTGCTCCATCCGCTTCTCTTCCTCCTCGGGCGACCAGTCATCGGCATCAGCCATCCCACTCATTGAACCCCAGTATCCATGCGGCCTCCATGGCCGGTCAACTGCGCCAGCCTGGCCTGGTTCTGTAGCCGATCGCATCACGCGCCTTACGAAACTCGTAGCGAGAAGAGCTCACCACGCATCGCCGTTTGATAGTGCAACTCGCGCACCTCGGGCTGAAGTCGCCAATCGCGAACCACGTCTTGAGCCGCCAACTTGTCCATGGCGTTCATTCGACCCGCAGTTGCAGCGTAGATGCCAATGGCGACCTCCTTGGGCGTGAGGCCAGTCTTCCTCGCTTGATCGACAACCTCGGTGGAAAGCGGCGAGTTCAGAACGATCTCGTTGATGCCGAGTTCGCGTAGAGCGGAGCTGAGTGACAGGCGGAAAGCGAGCTTCTTGAGCATGCAGTGATTGGGACATCAGGAACCAGATGCCCTGTTCGTGGCGCCGAAAAAGCGGAGGATGCGAATCGACCGAAGGGCCAAGGGGACGAAGGGAACAGGGCGGTTCACCCCATGTGCAGGCCACCGTTGACCGACAAATCGGCACCGGTGGCATAGCCGCCCTCCTCGCTCGCCAGCCACGCGATGATGGAGGCGATCTCGCTCGGCTCGCCCAGGCGCTTGACCGGCACGGTGGCCACGATCTTTTCCAGCACGTCGGGGCGGATTGCCTTGACCATCTCGGTGCCGATGTAGCCCGGGCTCACGGTGTTGACCGTCACACCTTTGGTGGCCAGCTCCTGTGCCAGCGCCATGGAGAAGCCGTGCATGCCCGCCTTGGCCGCCGAGTAGTTGGTCTGCCCGGCCTGGCCCTTTGCGCCGTTGACCGAACTGATGTTGATGATGCGGCCCCAGCCTTTCTCCACCATGTCGGGCACCACCTGCTTGGTGACGTTGAACATGGAGTCCAGGTTGGTACTTATCACCGCGTCCCAATCTTCCTTGGACATTTTCAAGAACATACGGTCCTTGGTGATGCCAGCGTTGTTGACCAGCACGTCGATGGGTCCATGTTCGGCTTTGGTCTTGGCGAATGCCTCAACCGTGGAATCCCATTCGGCCACATTGCCGACCGAGGCGTGGAAGGTGTAGTCCAGCACCTTTTGTTCGCGAAGCCATTTCTTGTGGTCACGTGTGGGGCCGCAACCCGCGATAACGGTGAAGCCTTCGTGGTGCAGGCGTTGACAGATGGCGGTGCCGATGCCGCCCATGCCGCCCGTGACATATGCAATCTTCTGACTCATGTGGTGCTTTCCTGTGAAGTCGAGATTGACGGATTCATGCTAGCGGGCTTTCGCAGTACCCGACAGTGAGGGAAATTCCCCATACCTCGGAACGCATTGAAGTAAGAGGATGCCGATTGGTGAGTGAACCGCCGGTCAGCTTTGAGTTGCAAGCCATGCACGGGAGTCTGGTGAACGGCATCGTGTCCAACCCGTTCATTGAACACGCCTTCACCACGCTGGAGTGGCGCATCAAGGTAACGTTCAACGCCGACGGTACCTGGTCCTACGACCAAGACACCGTGATGCAGATCCAGGGGCTGGCAGAACCCTTTCACCACGCCGACCGGAACACGCTCACCAAGGTCGGCGAACCCTCTCCGAATCCGCGCAGCGGCTTTGTTCCTGGAACACCTTGAAAAAGAATTTCCCAAAATTCAAACGGTGCTCACGACCAGGTCGACATCGGGCTAGAGAAGGTTTTCCGAGAACCCATTCTTCACCAGCCACACCGACCATAACGGTGGGTTTCAAAACCTTCCGTTGACATCCGGCCAAGGCTTCGCTTGTAAGGGTACTTCTGGAGCATCTGACACCAGCGCACCCCTATACTGATTTGATGCCTCCGCCTTCCCTCAACGTTGCCCCGCCTGACATCCGCATGCGCGGCTTCACGCAGCGGGTTGAAGTGGCCGCGGCACTGGGCTGGATCGACGATCATGCGCATGTGCTGCCCGGTGAACAGGTGTCGATGGATGACGTCACCGGACGCGTGCTGGCGTCCCATGTGGTGGCGTCCATTGCGGTGCCGGAGTTCGACCGCTCGGCCATGGACGGCTACGCGCTGCGGGCTGCCGAGACCACGGGCGCGGGTGAATACAACCCGCTGGCGTTTTCCATCGTGGGCCATTCGTTTCCCGGACGGCCATTCGAGGGCACCGTACAACAGCGCTCGGCCATTCGCATCATGACCGGCGCACCGGTTCCGGATGGCGTGGATGCCGTCGTGCCGGCCGAGTACGCAACGGAGGTGGATGGTCTTCTCACCATCACGCGTGCGGTGGCACCCGGGCAGCATGTGGGGCATGTGGGCGAGGACATTCAATCGGGTTCCACGGTGCTGTCCACAGGGCGCCGGCTGCGCCCCCAGGACGCCGGCCTTGCCGCCTCGCTCGGCCTGACGCACTTGCAGGTGGTTCGCCGTCCCCGTGTGCGCCTGCTGGTCACGGGCAACGAAGTACGGCCGCCCGGCGAGCCCAAGCGTCCCTATGAAATCTATGACGCGAACTCGATGATGTTGCGCGGCCTGGTTCGCCGGGATGGTGGCGTGATCGAATCCCACCTGCGATTGGGCGATGACCCGCAGGCCATCAAGCTCGCCATGTCGGCCCCGGGTGCCGATGTTGTTCTCGTCTCGGGAGGCTCCAGCGTCGGGGCGGAAGACCACGCGCCCCGGCTGCTGGCCGAATTGGGCGATCTCGCGATCCACGGCATCGCGATGCGGCCCTCGAGCCCGGCGGGCATGGGCCGTATCGGCGATGCACACGTTTTTCTGTTGCCCGGCAACCCGGTGTCCTGCCTGTGCGCCTACGACTTCTTCGCAGGCCGTGCCATCCGCCGGCTGGGCGGCCTGCCCGCGGACTGGCCCTATCGACAAACGCGTGCCGTCGTCGCGCGCAAGATCGTCTCGCAGGTCGGCCGCGTCGACTACGTGCGCGTGAAGCTGGGCGAAGAAGGCCTGGAGCCGCTCGCGCTCTCGGGAGCGTCGATGCTGAGCTCAACCACACGGGCCGATGGTTTCGTGGTCGTGCCCGCCGAAGGCGAAGGCTACGGTGTCGGGACCGACGTGACCGTCCATCTCTACGAATGCCCTTGAAAGCCCAATCGCAATTTCTCCATGTCGTCACGCGGGACGAGGCCGAGCGCCGGTTCCGTGAGCACCTGAATCTGGCACCGCTGGGCCATGAAACCATCCCGCTTCGTGCCGCCCTGAACCGGGTGTTGGCCGTGGATGTGGCCGCTCCCATCGACGTGCCCGGTTTCGATCGTTCCAATGTCGACGGCTTCGCGGTACAGGCCGCGGACACCTGGGGCGCCATGGAGGAGCAGGCGCGCTCGCTGGCACTCACCAGCGAGATCCTCGCGCCCGGCATCGCGCCGGGTCAGGAGGTGCGGGGCGGTCTGGCAACCACCATCGCCACCGGCGGCATGCTGCCGCGCGGCGCGGATGCGGTGGTGATGGTGGAGCACACCGACGTCACGGACGGCGGCGTACAGATCCGGCGCGCGGTCACGGCCGGCGAGAACGTCAGCTATGCGGGCACGGACATCGCGCGTGGAGAAACCGTGCTGCGCGCCGGCATGCCGCTGAGCTCGCGCGAAATCGGCGTTCTCGCGGCATTGGGTCTGGCCGATGTGTGCGTCTACCGCCAGCCGCGCGTGGCCGTCTTCTCCACGGGCAATGAGATCGTCGCGCCCGGCGAACCCTTGCCCGTCGGCGCCGTGTACGACTCCAACGCGGCGATCATCGGCGCCGCCATCGAAGAGTTGGGCGGTGTGCCCGTGCACCTGGGCGTCATCCCGGACGACGAGGCCGCGTTGTCGAGCGCGTTGGCCCAAGGACTGGCGCACGACGCGGTCGTTTTTTCGGGCGGCACGTCCAAAGGTGAGGGCGATCTTTCCTACCGTGTGGTGGGCGCCCTCGGCGATCCGGGCGTCGTCGCGCACGGCGTGGCGCTCAAGCCCGGCAAGCCGGTGTGCCTGGCCGTCACCAACGGCAAGCCCGTGGTCATCCTGCCCGGCTTTCCGACCTCGGCCGTCTTCACGTTCCACGAATTCCTGGCGCCGGTGATCCGGGCGTTCGCCGGTCTGCCGTTGCAGCCCAGGCACGAGCACATGACGGCGACGCTGCCGATGCGCATCAACTCGGAACGGGGCCGCACCGAGTACCTCCTGGTGGGCCTGGTGCCCACCGAGGGGGGCCTCAGCGCGTATCCCATGGGCAAGGGATCGGGTTCGGTGACCACCTTCAGCGGCGCCGATGGCTTCATCACGATTGGCCAGCACACCGAGATCCTGGACGAAGGCGCTTCTGTCCAGGTGCAATTGCTGAGCAAAGGTCTGGATGCGGCCGATCTCATTCTGATCGGCAGCCATTGCGTGGGCCTCGATTGGTTGGCCGGCGAGCTGATGCGCCAGGGCATCCGCATCAAGTCCATGAGTGTGGGCAGCACGGGCGGTTTGATGGCCGCCCGGCGGGGTGAATGCGATGCCGCGGGCATCCACCTGATGGACCCCGCCACCGGCATCTACAACCGGCCGCTGCTGACGCCGGCCCTGGAACTGATCCCGGGCTATGGCCGCATGCAGGGCATCGTCTACCGACGGGGTGACGCCCGCTTTGAAGGGCGTGACGCGGTGTCCGCGATCACGGCAGCCCGTACGGAGCCCGGCTGCGTCATGGTGAACCGCAACGCTGGCAGCGGCACACGCATTCTGATCGACCGCCTGCTCGACGGCGCGCAACCGCCGGGCTTCGGCGTGCAGACCAAGTCGCACAACGCCGTGGCCGTGGCCATCGCGCAGCGGCGCGCCGACTGGGGTCTGGCCATCGATACCGTCGCACGGCAGTACGACCTGGGGTTCATTCCGATCCAGGAAGAACACTACGACTTCGTGGTGCCGAAAACGCGACTGGAACGCGCGCCCGTGCAGGCGTTCATCGCCTTGCTGCGCTCCGACGCCGCGCGCAACGCCTTGCGCGATCTCGGCTTTCGCGTCGATACCGAAGCGACCGACACCGACGCTTGAGAACGGCATGGCCGGGTGCATCGCGCTCGGGTTCGCTCGCAACCTATGCTCGGGCGTTCATATAGCCCGAGGGAGATGGCACTGCCAGAATGGGCGCGCCCTCCAACAACTCAAATCCCCACACGCCCATGACCTCGCGCAGAAGTTTCACGCTCCTCGTCCTTGTCGCTGCGACGCTGCTGGCACCCCTTGTCCAGGCACAAGAAAAATTCATCGTGCTGGCCTCGACCACCTCCACCGAGCAATCCGGTTTGTTCAAGCATCTGCTGCCCGAGTTCACCAAGGCCTCGGGCATCGAGGTGCGCGTGGTGGCCGTGGGCACGGGCCAGGCGCTGGACATGGCGCGCCGCGGCGATGCCGACGCGCTCTTCGTGCACGACCAGCCCGCCGAGGAAAAGTTTGTCGCCGAGGGCTTCGGCCTCGAACGCCGACCCGTGATGTACAACGACTTCGTGCTCATTGGCCCCAAGGCCGACCCCGCTGGCGTGCGCGGCAACAACATTGCAAGCGCGCTCAAGCGCCTGGGCGAGACGGGCGCGGCGTTCATCTCGCGCGGCGACAAGAGCGGCACCCACTCGGCCGAGTTGCGCCAATGGAAGGAGGCGGGCATCGACGTGGCCACCGCCAAGCCCACGGGCTACAAGGAATGCGGTTGCGGCATGGGGCCGGCGCTCAACATCGCAGCGTCCACCCATGCCTATGTGCTCTCCGACCGTGGCACCTGGCTCAACTTCAAGAACCGCGCCGACCTGGGCATCGTCGTCGAAGGCGACAGGAATCTGTTCAACCAGTACGGCGTGATCGTGGTGAACCCGGCCAGGCACCCGCACGTGAAGAAGGCCTTCGCACAGACCTTCTCCGACTGGGTGGTGTCGCCGGCCGGCCAGGCCGCCATCGCGGCCTACAAGATCGGCGGCGAGCAGCTGTTCTTCCCGAACGCGAAGCTGTGAACGGCCAGCCCCTCCAGCGGCCCTGCGCACCGCAGAGGTGATCGGTAGCGGCCGATATGATCGGCACGACACCCCCGGGGCCCAGCGCCTCGCTCTCCGCACCGACCTATGCCCAGTGCTTCGCGCGGCATCCATCTGCGCTACACCTTCGAAACCGCCGGCGCCGCCGACCAGCAGGGTGCGCAGATCGAGAACCCGCTTTTCGACCTGCTCTTCGCGTTGCAGGCACACGGCTCCATCAGCGCGGCGGCGCGGGCGCAGAACAGCTCCTACCGCCACGCCTGGGGATCGCTCAAGCACTGGGAAGAAGTGCTGGGCGAACCGCTGGTGCATTGGGGCCAAGGCCGCCATGCGCGGCTGACACCGTTTGCCCAACGCCTCATGTGGGCCGAGCGCCAGGCGCGCGTGCGCATGACCCCGCACGTGGAAGCGCTGCGCGCGGAACTCGCGCGCGTGTTTGCGCTGGCCGACGACGCGTCGCTGCAGGTGCTGGACATCTTCGCCAGCCACGACCTGGGCCTGCCGCAACTGCAGACGCTGGCCGAGGAACGCGACGGCCTGCACATCGGTCTGCGTTTCGCGGGCAGCCAGGAGGCCCTGCGCGCGCTCAACGACGGCCGCTGCCGCGTCGCCGGCTTCCATGTGGCGCGCGCTGCTGCGGCGGACAGCGTCATGGCCACGGCGCTGCGGCCGCTGCTGCAGCCGGGCCAGCACAAGCTCATCGGCAGCCACTGGCGGCGCCAGGGCTGGATCTGGCGGCCTGGCGATACGCGGCCTGAAGACATCCTGGCCCTGCGCACAGGCCGCTGGCGCTTCGTCTCGCGCCAACCCGCTTCGGGCACGCGGCTGCTCACGGACCACCTGCTCGCGCAAGCGGGCCTGCGCCCCGAACAGGTGCCCGGCTACACCACCCGCACCGAAGACACCCACGTGGCCGTGGCCGCGGCGATCGCGTCGGGCGCGGCCGACGTGGGCATCGGCATCGAGGCCGCGGCCGCCGAGGCGGGCCTGGCGTTCTCGCCGCTGGTGGACGAAAACTACTACCTGCTGTGCCTGAAGGAAGACCTGGAGACGCCGCCGTTGCGCAAGCTGCGCGAGCGCCTGGCTTCACCGGCCTGGGCACAGGCTTTGAGCCGGCTGCCCGGTTACGGCGTGCACCGACCGGGCGAGGTGCTGTCGCTCACGCAGGCCTTGCCCTGGTGGCGCTACAAGAAGCCCAAGCGCTAAGAGCCGTTGCTCCGCGGCGGCATCAGCGCTGCAACTGGCCCAGTTCGCCCAGGGTGTTGGCATTGAAGAAGGCGGCGCCATCCTCGAAGGGCACCTCGACCGTGCGGTGCCGCGCGGTCCAGCGGTCGAATTTGCGCTCACCTTCGTGCAGGTACGCCACCAGGCTTTCCATGAGATCGGTGCGCAGCAGGCAGAACACCGGTTGCGCGCGCAACCGCCCCTCTTCGGGCGCGGCGGCCATGGCGATCTCGGCGTCCTGCGCGGCCGCCGCAACGGCCAGGCGTTCGACGACATCGGTCGGGAAGTTGGGCGTGTCGCAGGGCACGGTCACCAGCCAGCCCGTCTGCGCGTGCTCCAGCCCGGTCAGCAGCCCGGCCAGCGGGCCCGCATAACCGTCGATGGAATCGGGCCACACAGGCGCCCCCATGGCCTCGTAGGCCGAGAGGTTGCGGTTGGCGCTGATCATGGTCGCGCCCACCTGCGGCTGCAGACGCAGCAGGGCGTGCAGGGCCAACGGCATGCCGCGGTGGTTCTGCAGCCCCTTGTCGACCCCGCCCATGCGGCTGCCGCGGCCGCCGGCCAGCACCAGGCCCGTGATGTCGTCGCGCGAAATCGGGTTCATGCGTTGATTCTCGGTGTGCTCAGGTTTCGAGCAGGTCGAAGGCCTGTGTCTCGACTTGCACGAAGGCCCATGTCATCGCCGCCACGGCGCTCCAGAGCCGGGCCGCGGGCTGCGCCTGCACCGCCTGGCAGAGGGCTTCGATCCAGGGCTGTACATGGGTACGGAAGAAGCGCCGCTGCTGCTCGAGGTTGCTCACGGCCGCATCCTCGCCCGCAATCAGGTAACGCATCACCTCGAAGAGGTAGGCCACGTGGTCTTCGGTTTCCAGCAGTGCCGCATCGCGCGTCAGGCCCAGTTGAGCGAGGTCGGTGCGCAACAGCGCCAGCGGCTTTTCGTTGACGAAGCCCGCCAGGAAGAAGGAACCATAGGGAAAGACCTCGGGCTTGCCCACGCCCTGAAACAGCGCGATGAATTCGGCGCTGGCCGTTGCCACCGTGGTGGCGCGCATCTGCTCCACCAGTGCCTGCCAGGGCGCTTCGAGCAAGCCGCCGGCCTGCGGGGCCACGGTCACCGCCACACGGAACTGCTGCAGCAGTGGCTCGTCGGGCGGCGCCAGCCACAGGCGCGCGAGCAGGCCATAGAGTTCGGCGCGGGCGATTTCTTCGCTGAAAGGTTCGTTCTTCACAGGTCGGTGATGCGTTGTTCGTGGGTATTGGAATACATGTCGATGACGCGGCAATCGCTGCACATCTTCAGCCGTTCGGCCGCGGCACCCTGGAAGGCGGCGTGGCCGGCGAGCCGGGTGATCATCGTCTCGATCGCGCGCAGCGTGCCGAAGGGCTTGGCGCAACGCACGCAATGGAAGGGCTGCGCCTCGTGCAGCACGCGCGAACGCGTGCGCTCGCGGCCACCATCGGCCAGCAACAGCCGCGGTTCCAGCCGGATCGCATCCTCGGGACAGGTGCTCTGGCACAGCCCGCACTGCACGCAGTTCTTCTCGATGAACTTCAACTGCGGTTGATCGGGGTTGTCGGCCAGCGCGCGGGACGGGCAAGCACCCACGCAGGCCAGGCACAGCGTGCACTTGGCGCTGTCGACCAGGACGTTGCCATACGGTGCACCTGCCGCTGGCAACACGATGACGTCTGGCGGAGGGGCCGCATCGGGCAAACAATCGATCAGATGGCCCAGCACGAGTTCCAGCGTGCCGCGTTTGTCGGGCTGGATCGCGAAGCCCGCGGGCCGGGCCACGCCCTGCGCAGGCGCCGCGCGCAACGCCGCATCGAGCGAGGCCACATCGCCCCGGGCATCGATGAGCCGGAAATGCTCGCCCGCATAACCCAGGCCGTGCAGGATGGCCTGCGCCAGCGCCAT
The DNA here is from genome assembly GCF_005503365.1 of Hydrogenophaga sp. 2FB. Lineage (GTDB taxonomy): Bacteria > Pseudomonadota > Gammaproteobacteria > Burkholderiales > Burkholderiaceae_C > Hydrogenophaga. Next base: position 82,392 of record NZ_SCML01000018.1, on the reverse strand, counting down.
CTGATCGGCCAGCGCCTGCCGATACGCGGGCGCTTCGGACTCGCCCACCAACACCCAGACCTGGTTGGCGCCCTGGGCAAAGGCGCTCAGCCAGACATCCAGCCCGACACTGGCGCTGTGCCACAGGGCCATGGGCAACACGCGCGCGGGCATGCCCTGTGCGCGGTGCGTGCTGGCGACGCGGCCCAGCGCGTTGATGAGGGACGTGCCTTCCTCCTGGCTGTGCAGCAGCAGCACGGCGTCACGACCACCAGCGACCGCATAGGTCTTGAGCAGCGTGCGCACGCGGTGGCCCAGGTCGACCGGGCCGGGGTAGCCGTAGCTGATGGCACCCGTGGGGCACACGGTGCTGCAAGCACCACAGCCCACGCACAGATGGGGTTCGACCACGATGCCCGCCGTGAGCGGCGCGGCACTGCCACCTTTGCGTCCCACGGTCTTGCCCTTGAGCGAGGCGTCGGAGCGGATGGCCTGCGCCGAACACACGTCAATGCAGGCGGTGCAGCCGATCTGCTCGTTGCGGCTGTGCGCGCACACGCGCTGCTCATAGCGGAAGAATTTGGGTTTCTCGAACTCGCCCACCATCTCGCGCAGCGCGAACACGGCGGGCATGAGCTGCGTCTCACTGCCCACGTGAAAGTAGCCCTGCGGCGGCTGGTGCATGGCGAAGGCGGGCGTCGCGCCCAGATCCAGCACGAGGTCGAAGCGGCCTTCGGAGATGCGCGGGCCGCGGTTGAAGTCGATCGCGCCGGCCGCGTCGCAAGCCGCGACGCAATCGCGGTGCGCCTTGCAGCGCGCGAGGTCGACCTGGTAGCCGAAATCGATGGCGCCCTCGGGGCAGACCTCGATGCAGGCGTTGCAGCGCGTGCACAGATCCAGGTCGATCGGGTTGGCGTCTTCCCAGCGCGCCGCGAAGGCGCCCAGCCAGCCGGTGAGTTGCGTGAGCCGACCACGCTGGACCGCGAACTCGTGCGCCTGCTGCAAGTCGCCGCCATCGACGAGCAAGCTCAGTTCCAGCTTGTCGGCCAGCAGCGCCGCGGCGGCCTCGGCGCGTGCGGCCGGACCCAGGATGAGGCAGTGGCCGGCCGAGCGGTAGCTCACCGTCCCCACCGGCTCGGGGGATGGCAACTGGGCCGCGGCGATCAGCGCGGCCAGCTTGGGCGTGGCCGCCGCGCCTTCGCGGGACCAGCCACCGGTTTCGCGCAGGTTGACGAAACGGATGGGCCGCTCGGTCAGCGCGGGCGCGCCTTCGGTGTGCTCGGCCAGCGCCTGGAACAGGCGGCTTTCCTGCGTGCAGGCCACGAGCAGTTCCTCGCCCGATCTGGCGGCGCGCTGGAAGGCCGGCGCCTCGCGCCGGCACAGCACCGAATGGACGTCGCCGATGCCCTCAGCGCTGGCGCCCGGTGTCTTCGTCAGCGCCTGGCTCAGCGCCGGGCGGTCCAGCGTCATCGAGCGGTTGCAATCGCAGATCAGGGTCTTCATCGTGGGTCTTCATCTCGGCCGCATGCAGTGCGGCGGCGGTGGGCACGGCCGGTGCGTTGCCGGCCATGGGCGCCGAGGTCGGCGCGGGTTCCGGTTCGACCAGGCCCAGGTAGGCCGCCTGCGCCATCTGGCGCAGCATCGACGCGGGCAAGGGGTCGGGTGTGTTGTAGTCGTCGATGTAGGTGTCGAGTCCGTCCATCACGTTGAAATGCGGGTCGGTGAACAGCTTCTTCAGCGCGGCATTGCGGACTTCGCCACTCACCTCGGGCGCGACGAACCGCGCATAGTCGGACTCGCGGGTGAGCATGGCCACGTCGGCCAGCGTGGGCGGCGGCGGGCCCTTCGAATCGGGCTGCCCGGCATCGCAGGACCCGGATGACAACGCGGCGCGCGCGCGTGCCGCTTCGCCGTGCGCCGGCGCTTCGTCCAACGGGCGCGTGGCCTCTGGTGGCGACACGTCCGGCAGCGGGTCGCCATGGCGCGCCTCCACCTTGCGCCGTGACCAGCGTGACAGGAAGCCCTGGTTCTCTTCCACGGCCGTCAGCGCCTGTCTTCCGGCGCCACGAAGGAGGCGGGGCGCTTGCGCTTCTTCGGCTCGGGCCGGTAGTTGGCATCGACGTAGTCCTGCAGCGCGTCGCGCACCGGGGCGTCGAGCGGGCAGTTGTCCACCCGTTCCTGGGCATCCAGCCACCGGCCCGCCTCGTTGTAGGAGAGGGTGACGATCTCTGGCCACGCCAGGGAGGGGTCCGCATGGTGGACACGCCACATCACAAACCAGACCGGGGACCCGGAGCTGAGGTTGAGGTAGTAGCCCTCGGCCTCGTCGCGGTGCAGGGACACCGGCAGATCCGGGAACAGCCACTGTGTGCAATGGCCATCGTCCCGCAGCACCCGCTGCTCACCACCGAACAGGCCGTCATCGAGGACCACCTCGGCGATGTTGAAGCGCCAGTCCTCCCAGCGGGTCGGTTGCCGCAGTCGGTCAATGCGCACCGCAACGCGCAAGGAAGGTGGGGAATCGCTCGAGAACACCGTGGGCAATCAGCGCGCGAAGGCGCACGTCGATGGGACTGTTCGATTCAGTATAGGCCTGCGATGGGCCCGTCGATAGATGGGTGCAATCCCTTAGTGGACTCAGAATTTGTTACGGCTTATGCTCGGACGGTCATATGGAGTTTCAGCGAAGCACCGGCATCCGAGCCGGAACGAGGTGAGCCAAATGCCAAAGCCAAACCCGTTGCGCGATCCGCGCCAACCCACGCTCTCACGCCGCACCGTTTTCGCGGGCGCCGGCGTCGCAGGGGCGGCGGCGGCGGTCGTCGCCGTGCTGCCCGGCGTGACGCAAAACCCTGAACCCGCCGCTGCTGCCACAGCACCGTCCGCCGAGGGTTATCGGCTGACGGAGCACATCCAGCGTTACTACAAGACCGCCAGGGTCTGAGCGCGAGGAGTCCCACCATGCTGCTCACGCGCAAAACACACACCACGTCAGCCGGGGCCGTGTCCTCTGGCCTGGTCACCAACCTCGCGCGCGGCCTCGCGCACGCCGTGCCCACCATCGACCGCCGCGCCTTCCTGCGCCGCTCGGGCCTGGGCGTCGGCGTGGGCATCGCCGCTTCGCAGTTGTCGTTGGTCAAGAAGGCCGAGGCGGCCGATCCGGTCAAGGCCGGCGATGGCTCGGGCAAGGTCGAGGTCAAGCGCACCGTGTGCGGCCACTGCTCGGTGGGCTGCGCGGTCGATGCCGTGGTGGAGAACGGTGTGTGGGTGCGCCAGGAACCGGTGTTCGATTCGCCGATCAACCTGGGCGCGCACTGCGCCAAGGGCGCGGCGCTGCGCGAGCACGGCCATGGCGAGTTCCGCCTCAAGTACCCGATGAAGCTCGTCAACGGCAAGTACGAGCGCATCAGCTGGGACCAGGCGCTGCAGGAAGTCACGGCCAAAATGCTGGAGTTGAAGAAGGCCAGCGGCCCCGACTCCGTCTTCGTGGTCGGCTCGTCCAAGCACAACAACGAGCAGTCCTACCTGCTGCGCAAGTGGCTCTCGCTCTGGGGCAGCAACAACACCGACCACCAGGCCCGCATCTGCCACAGCACCACCGTCGCCGGTGTCGCCAACACCTGGGGCTATGGGGCGATGACCAACTCCTACAACGACATGCAGAACAGCAAGTGCGCGTTGTACATCGGCTCCAACGCCGCCGAGGCGCACCCGGTGTCGATGCTGCACATGCTGCATGCCAAGGAGACCGGCTGCAAGATGATCGTGGTCGACCCCCGCTTCACGCGCACCGCGGCCAAGGCCGACGAGTACGTGCGCATCCGCTCGGGTACCGACATCGCCTTCCTCTTCGGGGTGCTCTACCAGGTGTTCAAGAACGGCTGGGAAGACAAGCAGTACATCGAGAACCGCGTCTACGGCATGGACAAGGTGCGCGAGGACGTGCTGGCCAAGTGGACGCCCGACAAGGTGCAGGAAGTCTGCGGCGTCGACGAGGCGACCACGCTCAAGGTCGCCCGGATGATGGCCGAGAACCGGCCCAGCACGCTGGTGTGGTGCATGGGCCAGACCCAGCACACCATCGGCAACGCCATGGTGCGCGCCTCCTGCATCCTGCAGCTGGCGCTGGGCAACATCGGCAAGTCCGGCGGCGGCGCCAACATCTTCCGCGGTCACGACAACGTGCAGGGCGCAACCGACGTCGGCCCCAACCCGGACTCCCTGCCCGGCTACTACGGCCTGGCCGAGGGCTCGTTCAAGCACTTCGCGGCCACCTGGGGCGTCGACTTCGAGTGGATCAAGCAGCAGTACGCGCCCGGCATGATGACCAAGCCGGGCATGACGGTGTCCCGCTGGATCGATGGCGTGCTCGAGAAGAACGAGTTGCTCGATCAGGACAGCAACCTGCGCGCCCTGTTCTTCTGGGGCCATGCGCCGAACTCGCAGACGCGCGGTCTGGAAATGAAGACCGCGCTGGACAAGCTGGACCTGCTGGTGGTGATCGACCCATTCCCCAGCGCCACCGCGGCCATGGCCGCCATGCCCGGCAAAGAGGGCGACCTCAATCCCAATCGCGCGGTCTACCTGCTGCCGGCCTGCACGCAGTTCGAGACCAGCGGCTCGTGCACGGCGTCCAACCGGTCGCTGCAATGGCGCGAGAAGGTCATCGACCCGCTGTGGGAAAGCCGCAGCGACCACATGATCATGTACCAGCTGGCCGAGAAGCTGGGCTTCGGCAAGGAGCTGGTCAAGAACTACAAGATGCAGAAGATCAAGGGCCTGGACGAACCCGTGCCCGAGGACATCCTGCGCGAAATCAACAAATGCGTCTGGACCATCGGCTACACCGGCCAGAGCCCGGAGCGGCTGAAGGCGCACATGCGCAACATGAACGTCTTCGACGTGAAGACACTGCGCGCCAAGGGCGGCATCGACAAGGAAACCGGCTACTCGCTCGATGGCGACTTCTTCGGGCTCCCCTGGCCATGCTGGGGCACGCCGGAGTTGAAGCACCCGGGCACGGCCAACCTGTACGACACCAGCCAGCACGTGATGGACGGCGGGGGCAACTTCCGCGCCAACTTCGGCGTGGAACGCGAGGGCGTCCCGCTGCTGGCCGCCGACGGCTCGCACAGCAAGGGCGCGGACCTGACCACGGGCTACCCCGAATTCGACCACCTGCTGCTCAAGAAGCTGGGATGGTGGAACGAGCTCACGGAAGCCGAACAGAAGGCCGCCGAGGGCAAGAACTGGAAGACCGACCCCACGGGCGCCATCATCCGCGTGACCATGAAGAACCACGGTTGCCACCCCTTTGGCAACGCCAAGGCCCGCGCGGTGGTCTGGAACTTCCCCGACCCGATCCCGCAGCACCGCGAGCCTCTTTACAGCACGCGCCCCGACCTCATCGACAAGTACCCGACGCACGACGACAAGAAGGCCTTCTGGCGCATGCCCACCCTCTACAAGTCCGTGCAGGACAAGAACAGGGACATCGTCAAGACCTTCCCGTTGATCATGACCTCGGGCCGTCTGGTCGAGTACGAAGGCGGTGGCGAGGAAACGCGCTCCAACCCCTGGCTGGCCGAGCTGCAGCAGGAGATGTTCGTGGAGATCAACCCGCGCGCGGCCAACGACCGCGGCATCCGCGACGGCGACCAGGTGTGGGTCAAGACCCCACCCATGGCGGCCCTGCCCGACTTCAAGGGATTGAAGGTGCGCGCGCAGGTCACCGAGCGCGTGGACGCAAGCACCGTGTTCCTGCCCTTCCACTTCTCCGGGCGCTGGGGCGGCATGGACCTGGCCAAGTACTACCCCGAGGGCGCGATGCCGGTGGTGCGTGGCGAAGCCGTGAACACCGCGACCACCTACGGCTACGACAGCGTCACGATGATGCAGGAAACCAAGACCACCGTGTGCCAGATCGAGAAGGCCACCTAAAGGAGTCCGACCATGGCACGAATGAAGTTCATCTGCGATGCCGAGCGCTGCATCGAGTGCAACGGTTGTGTCACAGCCTGCAAGGCTGAGAACGACGTTCCCTGGGGCGTGAACCGCCGCCGCGTGGTCACCCTGGGCGATGGCCAGCCGGGCGAAAAAAGCATCTCGGTCGCCTGCATGCATTGCAGCGATGCGCCCTGCATGGCGGTGTGCCCGGTCGACTGCTTCTACCGCACCGACGAAGGCGTGGTGCTGCACAACAAGGACACGTGCATCGGCTGTGGCTATTGCAGCTACGCCTGCCCCTTCGGTGCGCCGCAGTTCCCGAGCAACGGCACGTTCGGGTTGCGCGGCAAGATGGACAAGTGCACCTTCTGCGCGGGCGGGCCCGAGGACAACGGCAGTGCCGCCGAGAACGAGAAGTACGGGCGCAACCGCCTGGCCGAAGGCAAGCTGCCCGCGTGTGCCGAAATGTGCTCCACCAAGGCCTTGCTGGGCGGCGATGGTGACGTCGTGGCCGACATCTTCCGCACCCGCGTTCTGCACCGCGGCAAGGGCAGCGAGGTGTGGGGTTGGGGCACGGCCTACGGAAAGCCGAGCAAGTGATGTGCCGCAAACCCATCGCCCGAACGGTGTTCTTCGCCGCAACGCTCGCGCTGTTGCTCGGCGCCTGCGGCGAGAAGCCGCAGACCGCCAGCGCGCGCACGAGCGATGCCCAGGCCTGGAATGGCGCTAAACCGGCCTTTGACGCCCCGGGCTGGAAACCGGGCGACAAGGCCAGCTGGGAAGAGCAGGTCAAGCAACGCAACCGCCATCAGGACGAGTACGCGCGCATCGCGCCGTGACCCGACGACATTCCGCGGAGGCCTCCACGATGAACAAGCTGTTGTCCCGTTGGCTGGTGACCGTGCTGTTGAGCACCGCGGGTGTATGCGCGCAGGCGCAGACGACCGCACCCGCGGAGGCGACAAAGGGGCCGCCGGCAGGCTTCGTGGCGCCCGCGGAACCCCAGGCCGATGAAAACAACGCGGCCCGCGCGCGGTCGCAGCCCGGCAACAACGCGCCCTTCTGGCGTGGCGTGCGCCAGTCGGGTGAAACCGCGGGCGTGACCAATCTTCCGGGTGTGGAAAAGGGCGTTCTGATCCAGCGCTTCGTCACCTACCCGGGCTCCGACCACACCAACGCGGGCGAGGCCTGGCGGCAGGTGCGCAACCGCGTGATCATTCCCTACGGGGGCTCGCTGATGCTGATCGTGCTGGTCGCGATCGCTCTCTTCTACGTCCGCCGCGGCGCCATCGGGCACAAGCATCCGGAGGGCGGCCGGCGCATCGAGCGCTTCACGCCGTTCGAGCGTGCCGCACACTGGCTCAACGCCATTGCCTTCGTGCTGCTGGCGCTCTCCGGCGTGGTCATGGCGTTCGGCAAATTCTTCCTGCTGCCGGTGCTGGGCGGCACGATCTTCGGTGCGCTCACCTACGGCCTGAAGACGCTGCACAACTTCGTCGGCCCTTTGTTCGTCGTGTCGCTGCTGGTCATCATCTTCACCTTCATCAAGGACAACCTGCCGCGCAAGGAGGACTGGACCTGGATCAAGAAAGGCGGCGGCATGCTCTCGGGCGAAGAGGTCCCCTCGCACCGCTTCAACGCGGGCGAGAAAGCCATCTTCTGGGGAGGCGTCCTGGTGCTCGGCCTGACCGTCATCGCCTCGGGCCTGGTGCTCGACCAGCTGATACCGAACATCGCGTACACGCGCGGCACGATGCAGGTGGCCCACATGTTCCATGCCATCGGCGCCGTGCTGATGGTCTGCGCTTTCTTTGGCCATATCTACCTGGGCACCATCGGCATGCGCGGCGCCTACCGCGCCATGCGCACCGGTTATGTCAGCGAGGGCTGGGCCAGGGAACACCACGCCTTGTGGTACGAGGACATCCAGGCCGGCAAGATCCCCGCGCAGCGCTCGGACGCATCGGCGCCCGAGAAGCAGATGCCGCCGCGGCCCCGCGGAGCCTGAGCCCCGCCCGCAGGCCAACCACGGAGATCCAGCATGAGAACCCAGATCGCCTTGTCGTTCCTTGCCCTCGTCGCGGGCAGTGCCATGGCCAAGCTGCCCCCACTGTCGGACGAGGCCAAGGCCAAAGCCGCCGAAACCGCCGCCAGAACCGCCTGGACCGACAAGGCCGCGGCCTACAAGCTGTGCCAGTCGATGGACCGGGTGGCCGCCACGTATCTTGAGCGCACCCGGGCCGCCGGCAAGCCGGTTCAACCCGTGGCGACGCCACCCTGCACCGACCCGGGGCCGTTCAGCTACGCCCCCAAACCCATTGAAGCGGCGGGCGCGCATTCACCGCCAGAGACCGCGTCCTCACCGCCCAGCACCACCAAACCGGCGGCAGCGGGACCCAAGCCCTGACCACCTCGGCCCCCGACCCGGACGACGTCCTCGGCTTCGAGGCGGACGCCTTCCTGCATGCCCCGCTGCCGGGTGCGCCGCGCCTGTCGCGGGCCAGCGTCCCGCTGCTGCGCAACATCGAGATCCTCGACGCCAGCGGTGAGCGCCGCCGCATCCAGATTCCCGACGAGCGCCCGTTGACCGTGTTCGTCGACAAGCGCGAACTGGTGACCTTGATGACGCTGGGCGCGCGGCCCGAGCTGCTGGTGCTGGGCTACCTGCTCAACCAGCGGCTGATCGATCGACTGGAGGACGTCGCGGCCATCAACGTGGACTGGGACGTGGCCGCCGCCGCGGTCACGACGCGCGCGGGCATTGCCGATCTGCAGGCGCGCACCGCGCACCGGGTCGTCACCACCGGCTGCGGCCAGGGCACCGTTTTCGGCGATGCCATGGATGCCCTGGACCACATCCAGTTGCCCGACGCACACGCCGCGCGCATCACGCAGGCGCAGCTTCAGGATCTGCTGCTCAGCATGCGCCAACGGGATTCGGTGCACCGCCGCGCCGGCTCGGTGCACGGCTGCGCGCTCTTCCAGGGCACGCGCATGCTGGTCGCCGTCGAAGACGTGGGGCGCCACAACGCCATCGACACCATCGCCGGCTGGATGCTGATGCATGGCGTGCGCGGCGCCGACAAGATCTTCTTCACCACCGGCCGGTTGACCAGCGAGATGGTGATCAAGGCGGCGCAGATGGGCATTCCCATCGTGGTGTCCCGCAATGGCGTCACCGCCATGGGCCATGAATTGGCCTCGCGCCTGGGCATGACCCTCTTCGGCCGCGCCGCCCACCGGCACTTCCTGTGCTACACCGGCTTCGAACGCTTCGACGCCGAACCCGCCATGGAAACCGCTTCTGTCGTCGACGCCCACGACTGAATTCCTCGGTCTTGTTCACCGACTGCGGTACAAAGCAGTCCATCCATGAACACCATGACCGACAGCTGGGGACTGGCCGCACGCCTCATCCTCGACGCAGACCCCGAACTCGTGCGCATCGCCTTGCTCTCGCTGCAGGTCAGCGCCACGGCCTGTGCGATCGGCGCGGTGATCGGCCTGTTGCTGGGCGCCTGGCTGGCCGTCGCACGTTTTCCGGGCCATTCGCTGCTGGTGTGGCTGGTCAATACCCTGCTGGCGCTGCCGGCCGTCGTGGTGGGCCTGTTCGTGTACCTGTTGCTGTCCCGGTCGGGGCCCTTGGGGGAACTCGGCATCCTGTTCACGCCATCGGCGATGGTGGTCGCCCAGAGCGTGCTGGTCACACCGTTGATAGCAGCCCTGTCGCGGCGGCTGGTGATCGCCGCCCTGGCCGATGGCGGCGATCAGCTTCGCTCGCTCGGTGCCCGGCCCTTGACGGTGTCGCTGCTGATGCTGGCGCACGACCGCATGGGCGTGGCCACCGTGGTGCTCACCGCCTTTGCCCGCGCGATCGCCGAGGTGGGTGCCGTGATGATCGTGGGCGGCAACATCGCCGGCGTCACCCGCGTGATGACCACCTCCATTGCGCTGGAAACCAGCAAGGGCGATCTCGCCCTGGCGCTCGCGCTGGGCATCGTGCTGCTCGCGGTGGTCGGCGTTGTCAACGGCGCGACCGGCCTGGTGCATTTCCTGAGCAGCCGCGCACGCCGCACCGCGCCAGATCCAAAGGCGCCCTCGGCGCCGCCCGAGCCTGTTGCGCCCGGTGCGCCTGCCGCTGCCGCACCGGATCCGCTGGTGGTCCTCGAGGACGCCACGGTGCGCCTCGGTTCGGTCACGGCGCTGCGCGGCGTCACACTGACCTTGCGGCGGCGAGATCGCCTCGTCGTCGTCGGCGCAAACGGGTCTGGCAAGACCACCTTGCTGCGGTTGCTGCACGGCCTGGTCCCTGGCACGGGGCGCTGCGAACAGCTTGCGTTGCGCCCGGAAGGACGATTGCCGCGCGTGGCGATGGTGTTTCAGCGCACGTTCCTGCTCAACCTTTCGGTGTGGCGCAACATGTGGATCGGCCTCTGGCTGGCCGGCGTCCCGGCGAACGAACGCCGCGAGCGGTGCCGCCATGCGTTGGCGCGCGTCGGCCTGCTCGGCCACATCCACCGGCCCGCGCGCATGCTGTCTGGCGGCGAGCAGCAGCGTCTGGGACTGGCGCGTGCATGGTCGCAGCAGCCCGACATCCTGCTGCTGGACGAACCGACGGCCAACCTGGACCCGAACGCCAAGAGCGAGATCGAAAGCCTCGTCGAAGAAGTCGCGGCCAGCGGTGTCACGGTCGTCATGAGCACGCACAACCTGGGCCAAGCCAAGCGCCTCGCCACGCGCGTGGTCTATCTGCAGGCGGGTCGGCTGGTCGTCGAGCGCCCGGTTGCGCACTTCTTTGATGGCGAGGCGTTGCCGGCGGAAGCGGCCAGGTTTCTGCAGGGTGAGTTGGGCTGGCGCTGAGGGTGGTTGGCTTCTCTCTGTAGCGAGGAAACGGCCAGCCTCTCGTGATGAACTGCCCGGGTCACGGGCGCACGTCACGTTCCGCAGGAGAAGGCTCAGGCCGAGCTCCCGCCTTGCTGTGAAGACACCAGCAGATGTTCTTTCAGCAGCGCCGCCGCGCTCGACAGTGGGCGCTGCGCCGACGTTGCCAGCAGCAGCCGCCGGACGGCCCATGCGTCGGTCAGGCGCACCGCCTTCAGTCCCATCGAATCGATGCGCGGCTGGCACGCCGCCAGGGGCAGCACGCCAATGCCGAGGTTGGCGTCGATCATCTGGCACATCGCGTCGAAGCTGCGCACCTGCACCCGCAGCCGCAGCGGTGAACCCGCCTGCTCCGCCGCGCGCGAAATCAATTCGAGCAACGAACTCCCCCGATTGAGTCCGACAAATTCGTGCGCCAGGCAGCGCGCGAAACTGACCTTCCTGAGCCGCGCGATGGGGTGTTTGGGCGCGCACACCACCACCAGATCGTCGGTCTGAAAAGGTCGCACATCCAGGCCATGGGTGGGCGTGTTTTCGGCAAACACGCCGACGTCGGCAAGGCCGTCGATCAGCGCGCGCGCAATGTCCCCACTGAGCTGTTCCTCGACCTCGACACGGATGTCCGGGTACAGCTTCAGAAAGGAGGCCAGGCACGCCGGCAGGAACTCGGTCAGTGCCGACATGTTGGCCCACAGCCGCACGTGCCCTCGCACGCCGCGCGAGTAGTCCTGGATCTCGCTGCTGAAATGCTCGAAGCCCTGGAACAGGCGCATCGCGTGCTGCATGGCCACGTGGCCCGCCGGCGTCAGGGCCACGCCCTGTGCCGAACGCTCCAGCAACCGGGTGCCGGCCGTGTCCTCGAAATCGGCCAGGCGCCGGCTCGCGGCCGACAGCGCGAGGTTGCAGGCCTGGGCACCCTTGGTGATGCTGCCCGACTGCGCCACCGCGCAGAACAGCCGCAAGGTGACGAAGTCCATTCGGGCCGGGTTGATGAGCTTGCTCATGCCCGGATTATGGGCCTTCGCAAAACGCGAAGGGCCTCTGCCGGATGGGCAATTCCGCTGATGCGCGCCGCTGCCTACAGTCTCGTCCAACCACAGACTCACAGGCATCGCATGGAAGCACTCAAAGGCGTCAAGGTCCTCGAACTCGGGCAACTCATTGCCGGACCTTTCGCAGGAAAAACACTGGCCGAATTCGGCGCCGACGTCATCAAGATCGAACCGGAAGGCACGGGCGACCCGCTGCGCAAATGGCGCATGCTGCGAGACGGCACGTCGGTGTGGTGGGAGGTGCAGTCGCGCAACAAGCGCTCGGTGGCACTCGACCTGCGCAGCCCGGAAGGACAGCGCGCCGTGCGCGAGCTGGCCCGCGAAGCGGACGTGCTGATCGAGAACTTCAAGCCCGGAACACTGGAAGGCTGGGGACTGGGCTGGGAGGCGCTGCACGCGCTCAATCCGCGGCTCATCATGCTTCGCATCTCGGGCTATGGGCAGACAGGTCCCTACCGCAACAAGCCGGGCTTCGGCGTGCTCGGCGAGGCCATGGGCGGGCTGCGCCACCTCACCGGCGAACCGGGGCGCGTGCCGGTGCGCGTCGGGGTGTCGATCGGCGACAGCCTCTCCGCCCTGCATGGCGTGATCGGCGTACTGACCGCGCTCTACCACCGCGACGCGCGCGGTGGCCAGGGCCAGATGGTGGACGTGGCGCTCTACGAGAGTGTCTTCAACGTCATGGAAAGCCTGGTGCCCGAGCACGACGCGTTCGGCGCCGTGCGCGAGCGCTCCGGCAGCGCCCTGCCCGGCATCGCGCCGACCAACGCCTACCGCTGCGCGGACGGGCGCTATGCCCTCATCGCCGGCAACGGCGACAGCATCTTCAAGCGGCTGATGCGCTCGATCGGGCGCCCCGATCTCGAGAACGACGCCACGCTTGCACAGAACGACGGGCGCGTGGCGCGCGTGGAAGAGCTCGATGCGGCCATCGAGGCCTGGACCTGTCATCGCTCGCTGGACGACGTGTTGGCGACGCTGGACGCGGCCGGTGTGCCGGTGGGCCGCATCTATTCCGTGGCCGACATCGCGAGCGACCCGCAGTACCTGGCGCGCGACATGATCGTCCAGGCGCCGCTGGCGGACGGCAGCGTGCTCAAGGTGCCGGGCGTGGTGCCCAAGCTCAGTGCCACGCCGGGCGGCATCTCCCACCCGGCGCCCCGGCTCGGTGAACACAACGCCGAGGCCATCGGCGCCCGCGGCTGGCCCGTTCGCGCGCCTTCGTGTGCTGCCCATGCAGTTGTACAGGAAGGAAACGCGGCATGAACGCAGGCAAGAACACCCCCCTGGCCATCAACGAGGTGGCGACGCGCGACGGCTTCCAGATGGAGCGCCACTTCATCGAGAGCGAGGCCAAGATCGCGCTCATCGACGAGCTCAGCCAGCTCGGCTACGCCAAGATCGAGGTCACGTCCTTCACGTCCGCGCAGGCGATCCCCGCGCTGCGCGATGCGGAGCTGGTCATGCAGCGCATCCGGCGTGAGCCCAACGTCGTCTACACCGCGCTCGTGCCCAATGTGCGTGGCGGCGAGCGGGCCCTGGAATGCCGCACCGACGAGTTCAACCTCGTCATGTCGGCGAGCGAGACCCACAACCTCGTCAACCTCCGCATGACGCGGGAGCAGTCGTTTCGCCAGCTCGACGACGTGGCCGCGCTGGCGAACTCGGCGCGCGTGCCGGTCAATGTGTCGCTGTCCTGCGTGTTCGGTTGCCCGATGGAGGGCGAGGTGCCGGTGGACAGCGTGCTGAAATGGGTCGACCGCTTCGCGGCGCTCGGCGTGCAGGGTGTCACGTTGTGCGACACCACGGGTATGGCCTATCCCACGCAGGTGCAGGAGGTGTGCGAGCGTGTGCTTGGCCGGCACCCGGACCTGGCGGTCACCGCCCACTTCCACAACACACGGGCCATGGGCCTGGTCAACACGATCGCTGCGGTCGAGGCGGGCATCCGCCAGTTCGACATGTCGCTGGGTGGCATCGGCGGCTGCCCCTACGCGCCAGGGGCATCGGGCAATGTCGCGACCGAGGATGTGGTGCACATGCTCGAATGCATGGGCTACGACACCGGCATGCGGCTCGACGGGCTCATCGGCGCGGCCGGACACTTGCAGACACTGGTCGGCCACGAACTGGCCTCTCAGGTCTCGCGCGCCGGCCACCGCCTGATCCGGCACGCGCCGCCACCCGAGTTCGAGTCCTTGCGCGAGCGCGCCCTGGCCCGCGAGGCCGCGCGCCAGGCCGGTGGGCGCATGGACGGAGCGGCCCCATGATCGACCGCCTCGACCACCTGGTGCTCACGACCGCACACGAGCAGGCCTGCACCCGCTTCTACACCGAGGTGCTGGGCATGCGGCTCGAGACCTTCACCGGCGGCATCCCGCCCGTCGAGCGCAAGGCCTTCACGTTCGGGCGCCAGAAGATCAACCTGCATGTGAAGGGCCTGGAGTTCGAGCCGAAGGCACACACGCCTGTTCCCGGCGCGCTGGACCTTTGCTTCATCGCCAGCGTGCCACTCGAAGACGTCATCCGCCGTCTGGCCTCGTTCGGCATCGCCATCGTGGAAGGGCCCGTTCTGCGCACCGGTGCGACCGCGCGCATCCGCTCGGTCTACGTGCGGGACCCCGACCTGAACCTGATCGAGCTGTCGGAGACCGTCGAATGAGCCCGCACCGTGTCGTTTTCCTGGACGCCGCCACCCTGCCCTTTCCGCTGAGCTTCGATGCATCGCTCGGGATTCGGTACGAAGCCTTCGAATCGACGTCCGCGCAGGCGCTTGCCGGCCGCATCGACGGCGCGGAGATCGTCATCACGAACAAGGTTCGGCTCGACGCGGCGCAACTGCGCAGGGCCTCCGCGCTGAAGCTGATCTGCGTGGCGGCCGCCGGCACCGACAACATCGACCTGACAACCGCCGCGGCCCTCGGCATCGGTGTGCACAACGTGCCGGACTACGGCAGCGAATCCGTGGCCGAGCATGTGATCGCCTCGCTGTTCGCCCTCCGGCGCGAGCTGCGCGCGTACGCCAGCGCGGCGTCCGACGGCCGATGGGGTCGCTCACCCCACTTCTGCTGGCTCGGGCCGTCGATCCACGACCTGGCCGGCTCGGTGCTGGGCATCGTCGGCCGTGGCCGCATCGGCCAGGCCACGGCACGCAAGGCGCGCGCGCTGGGCATGCAGGTGCTCTTCGCGCAGACCCCCGGGAAGCCTTGCGCCGACGACGAGCGCGAGATCGACAGTTTGCTGGCCGACGTGGACGCCGTGAGCCTGCACATCCCGCTCACGCCCGCCACGCGTGGGCTCATCGATGCCCGACGGCTGGGGTTGATGAAGCCACAGGCTGTACTGATCAACACCGGCCGCGGCGCGCTGGTCGATCCCTTCGCGTTGGCCCAGGCTCTGCGCACCGGCGTCATTGCCGCGGCGGCCATCGACGTGCTCGAACAGGAACCGCCCCGCGCCGGGCACCCCTTGCTCGCCCCCCACCTGAAAAACCTGCTGCTCACGCCGCACGTGGCCTGGGCCAGCCAGGGCGCGCAGCAGCGCCTGGCCACGCGGCTGGTGGAACTCGTGACGGGCCATGTGAAGGCTGCCCAGACAGCCCCGACAGCGACTGCGACCTGATCCCCTTTCTCGCCAACCAACACACGGAGACAAGACCGATGATTGCCAAGACACTTCTCGCGGCGGGCCTCGCGCTCGCGACCCAGTTCGCCAGCGCACAGGCCTGGCCCACGGCCCGCCCGATCACGATGGTGGTGCCCAGCGCGCCGGGCGGCTCGACCGACATCAGCGCACGGCTCGTCGCGGAGCCGCTGGCGCTCGCGCTGGGCCAGTCGATCGTCATCGACAACAAGCCCGGCGCCGCGGGCAATCTCGGCACCGAGATCGTCGCGCGCGCCAAACCGGACGGCTACACGCTGCTCATGCAGTACTCCGGTTACCACGTCGGCAACCCGGCACTGTTCCCGCAGATCAAGTGGCACCCCACCAAGGACTTTGTGCCGGTGGCCCTCGTGATGCGCGCGCCCCACGTCGTGGCGGTCAGCGCCCATGTGCCGGCCAACTCGCTGCAGGAACTGATCGCGCACGGCAAGAAGAATGGCAAGGGCATCCTCTATGCCTCCTCGGGCAACGGCTCCATCCAGCACATCGCGGGTGCGCTCTTCGCGGAGCAGACCGGGGTGCCGGTGACGCACGTGCCCTACAAGGGCGCGGGGCCGGCGCTGAGCGACCTGATGGGCGGCCAGGTGGACATGTTCGTCACCACGCCGCCATCGGTCATCAGCCAGGTCGCCTCCGGCAAGCTCAAGGCGCTGGCGTACACCGCCCGGCAGCGCCACCCTTCGCTGCCCAACGTGCCCACCTCGGCCGAGGCCGGGCTGCCCGGCTACGAAGTGGAGTCGTGGTTCGCGGTGTTCGCACCGGCCGGCACGCCGCCCGCCGTGGTGGCGCGGCTGAGCGCCGAGATCAAGACCGTCGTGGAAAGCGCGATCTTCCGCAAGAAGATGGACGACCAGGGTGCCTTCGCGGTCTACATGGATTCGCCAAGCCTCGCGCGGTTCGTGGACACGGAGTTGAGCGCGTGGGCCAAGGTGATCCGCAGCGCCAACATCAAGCCGGACCAATAAGCGGCACAGACCACAACACCCCGAGGAGACACACACCATGAAATTCATCTTCCGGCTCATCGCATGGATGATCGCCATCACCGCCAGCACCAGCGTGCTGTCGAGCGAGTTGTTCGTCTCGAAGATCCCGTCCAAGGCCTTGTCACGCGAGTACCGCTTCAGCGTGTATCTGCCGGACGGCTACGCCAACTCGACGCTGCGCTACCCGGTGCTCTACCTGCTGCACGGCGGCAACAACGACGAGAACTCGTGGGCCGTCAAGGGCAACATCCAGGCCATCGTCGACGGCATGGTTGCACGCCGCGAGATTCCCCCGATGATCGTCGTGATGCCGGGCCACTACCGGGGCTACTGGGTCGACGGCCTGGTCGAGCGCGGTGAGAGCGCGGTCATCGAAGACCTCGTGCCCCACATCGACCGGCAGTACCGGACCATCGCCCAGCGCCGCGGACGTCTCGTCGCGGGTTTGTCGGCCGGGGGTTACGGCACGGTGAACATGGCGCTCAAGCACCCGCAGCTGTTCGCGGCGGCGGCCGCGCTCAGCCCGGCGGTGTGGCATCCGGTACCGGACGCGAAGTCCGGCTCACGCACCTACCCTCAGTTCCAGGTCGACGGCAAGTTCGACGAGGCCACGTGGCAGCGCCTGAACTGGCCCACGCACCTGCCGGCCTACCAGGCGGCCAAAACGGTGGTGCCGATGTTCATCGCCAGCGGCGACCACGACCGGCTCGACATCGCCTACGCATCGGCGCAGCTGTTCAAGGAGCTGCGCAAGCACCAGCCCGACGCGGTCGAGCTGCGCATCGTCGACGGCGATCACGAGTGGGACGTCTGGCAATCGCAGATCGCCGAAGGCCTGAAGTTCATGAACCGCTACCTCAGCCGCCCGGAGACGCCGTGAGCACCGGCCATTCCGTTCCCACCGACTTCCAGGTGCGGGTCGACGACCTGCAGATCCACGGACGCGGCTTCAGCCGACCCGAATGCGTGCTGGCGCTCTCCAGCGGCGAGGTGCTGGCCTCGCACGGCAGCGGCGGCTACTCGGTGCGCAGCCCGGACGGCGGGCTGCGCCACGTCATCGGTCGCGGCGAACCGGGCCGGCAGTACGTGCCCAACGGCATCGCACTCGCACCGGACGGGCGTGTGCTGTTCGCCGACCTGGGCGCCGAACAGGGCGGCATCTTCGCGGTGGAGCCCGACGGGCGGATCGTGCCGGTGGTGGCGGAGATCGAGGGCAAGCCCCTGCCGCCAAGCAACTTCGTGACGGTGGACGAAGCCGGGGTGCTGTGGTTCACCGTCAGCACGCGGCTGCATCCCCGCAGCCGCGCCTGGACACCCACCGTGGCCGACGGGTTCATCGCGGTCCGCGACCATCGGGGCACGCGCATCGTCGCCGATGGCCTGGCCTACACCAACGAAATCGCCTTCTCGCCGGATGGCCAGTGGGTCTACACCAACGAGACCTACGGGCAGTGCGTGAGCCGCTTCCGCCTGCTCCCCGGGCCCAGCCTCGGTCCACGCGAACTGGTGGTGCAACTCGGCGGCGCCGACCTGCCCGACGGCATCTGCTTTGACGTCGAAGGCGGCGCCTGGATCAGTTGCATCGCCAGCAACCGACTGCTGCGGGTGCGACCCGATGGCGCCGTGCAGACGGTGCTGGCCGACACCGACGAGGACCACGCCCGGCGCGTGGCCGAAGGCATTCGCAGCGCCACGCTGGCGCACGCGACCATGCAGACCGCAGGCCACTCGCGCCTGGGCAACATCTCCAGCCTGGCCTTCGGCGGCCCCGACCGGCGCACGGCCTACCTGGGCTGCCTGCTCGATGACCGCTTGCGTGGCTTTCGCGCGCCGGTCCAGGGCGCCGAGCCGCCCCACTGGCGCCGCCGCCTGCGCGGCGCCTGAGATGCCTTCAAGAAGAACGACACCACCACCCCTTAGGAGACAACATGAACAAGAAGATCCAAACACCGCTGCTCGCCGCCACCACCGCCCTGCTCGCCACGCTCGGCGGCGTGGGCGCCCATGCCGCCGACGTGCAGGAACGCACCATCAAATTCGGCTACGTCGCACCGCAGCAGCACCCGCAGGGCATGGGCGCGAAGAAGTTCGCCGAACTCGTGGCCCAGAAGAGCGGCGGCAAGCTCAACGTCAAGGGATTTTCCGACGGGCAACTGGGCGGTGAGGTGCAGATGATTTCGGCCAGCCAGGGTGGCGTGCTGGAAATGACCGCCATGTCGACCGCGCCGCTGGTGGGCGTGGTCAAGGAATTCGCGCTCTTCGATTTCCCGTTCCTTTTCGAGAACACGAAAGAGGCCGATGCGGTGGTGGACGGCCCAGTCGGCAAGGCCCTGCTCGACAAACTGCCCGCCCGGGGCCTGGTGGGCCTGTGCTACTGGGAGAACGGGTTTCGCCACGTGACCAACAACAAGCGCGCGATCACGAAGATGGAGGATCTGGATGGTTTGAAGATCCGCACGATGCAGAACCCGGTGTACGTGCAGATGTTCGGCGCGCTGGGCTCGAACGCGATCCCGATGGCCTTCACCGAGCTTTACTCCGCGCTCGAAACGAAAGCCGTGGACGCCCAGGAGAACCCCTACGCGATCATCGCGGCCAACAAGTTCTACGAGGTCCAGAAGTACCTGACCGCGACGCGCCATGCTTACTCGCTCTACGTGGTGATGGCCGGAGCGAAGTTCTGGGACAAGCTGTCCGCCGATGAGAAGCAGATCCTGCAGGCGTCCTGCAACGAGTCGCGCGACTACCAGCGCAAGCTCAGCCGTGAGGTCGACGCGAGCCTGTTGATCGACCTGCGCGCCAAGGGCATGGCCTACAACGAGCTGCCGCCGGCCGAGCTCGCGAAGATCCGCGCGCAGCTCAAGCCCGTGGTCCAGAAGTTCAGCAAGGAGGTCGGCGAAGAGCTGGTCAACCAGACCTTCGCCGAGCTCCAGAAGCTGCGCGCGCAGAAATGACCCGGCAGAACCACATGCGTTTCGCCATCGATTTCTTCTGCCGCGGCATCGAACGGCTGGTCGTCGGGATCCTCGCCACCATGGTGTTGCTCGTGTTCGGCAACGTGGTGCTGCGCTACGCCTTCAATTCCGGCATCACCGTGAGCGAAGAACTCAGCCGCTGGCTGTTCGTGTGGATGATCTTCCTCGGGGCCATCGTGGCCGTGAAGGAACAACGCCACCTGGGCACCGACGTGCTGGTCTCGCGCCTGCCGCCCGCCGGGCGCAAGGCCTGCCTGCTGATCGCGCAGTTGCTCATGCTCTGGGTGCACGGGTTGTTGCTCTCGGGCGCCTGGACGCAGGCCCACATCAACTGGGACGTGCGGGCGCCGGTCAGCGGCCTCTCGGCCGCCATCTTCTATGCCAGCGGCATCGTGTTCGCGGCGGCGGCCGGCTTTCTGCTGCTGCGCCAGTTCTGGCACGGACTCACCGGGCGGCTCGACCTGTCGGACCTGACGATGGTCCAGGATTCCGAGGACCAGATACCCGGCTCGGCGCCGCAGCACCTCGGGGAGCCTTCACGATGACCGTCGCCGTCTTTCTGCTGTCCCTCCTGGGCGCCATGGCGATCGGCATGCCGATCGCCTACTCGCTGCTGCTCTCGGGCGTCGCGCTGATGTGGCATCTCGATCTGTTCGACGCGCAAATCCTGGCGCAGAACGTGATCAACGGCGCCGACAGCTTCCCTCTGCTGGCCGTGCCCTTCTTCATGCTGGCCGGCGAGATCATGAACGCGGGCGGCATGTCGCGCCGCATCGTGGCGCTGGCCATGACGCTGGTCGGCCACCGGCGGGGTGGCCTGGGCTTCGTGACCATCGTGGCCGCCTGCCTGCTGGCCGCGCTGTCGGGCTCGGCCGTGGCGGACACGGCGGCGCTGGCCGCCCTGCTGTTGCCGATGATGACCAAGGCGGGGCACGACAAGGCGCGTTCCGGCGGCCTGATCGCCTCGGCGGGCATCATTGCGCCGGTGATCCCGCCGTCGATCGGCTTCGTGATCTTCGACGTGGCGGCCAACGTCTCGATCTCGAAGCTGTTCCTCGCCGGCATTGTGCCGGGCCTGATGATGGCCGCGGCCATCTCGATCACCTGGTGGTGGGTGGCGCGGCGCGAGAACATCGCGCCGCCCCCCAGAGCCAGTGGCGCCGAACGGCTCATGGCGCTCCGGGAATCGGCCTGGGCGCTCGGCCTGCCGGTGATCGTGCTCGTGGGCCTGAAGCTCGGGGTGTTCACGCCCACGGAGGCGGCGGTCGTGGCCGCGGTGTACGCGTTGCTGGTATCCGTTTTCGTCTACCGCGAACTCCGCCCTCGGCAGCTGTACGGCGTGTTCCTGAGCGCGGCCAAGACCACGGCCGTCATCATGTTCCTGGTGGCCGCGGCGATGGTGAGCGCGTGGTTGATCACCGTGGCGGACATCCCGAGCAAGATGATCGCGCTGCTCGAGCCGTTCATGGACAACCAGACGCTGCTGCTGATCGCCATCATGCTGCTGGTGATGGCCGTGGGCACCGCGATGGACATGACGCCGACGATCCTGATCATGACGCCGGTGCTCATGCCCGTCATCAAGGCCGCCGGCATCGACCCGGTCTACTTTGGCGTGCTCTTCATCATCAACAACGCCATCGGCCTGATCACGCCCCCGGTCGGGACTGTGCTCAACGTCGTGGCGGGTGTCGGGCGCATGAAGATGGACGAGGTCACGCGCGGCGTGCTGCCCTTCATGGGCGCCCAGTTCGCCGTGATGTTCCTGATGGTGCTCTTCCCCTGGCTCGTGATCGGCCCGGCCAGGTGGTTCGCCGGCTGAAGCAGGCCGAGCCCCACGACGCGCGCACCAGATCGCGCATGGAACGGTGGTGGCTCGATCGGTTCAGCGGGGGCTGGCGTCGCTCAGTTTGTGCGCCTCGCATCGACGAACCGCAGCACGGCCTCGATCATGCGCCGCACATGCGGCTGCACGCCGGCCGCCAGGTCGGGCAGGTAGTCGAATGGCAGGGCTTCCCGCATGTAGCTGCTCTGCGTCATTTCGAGTTGCACCGCATGCACGTTGCGCGCGGGTCGGCCATGGTGGCGCGTGATGTAGCCGCCGGTGAAGCGTCCGTTGAGGACGCCGGTGTAACCGGGCGCGCTTTCGGCGATGGCCAGCAGCGTCTGCGCCAGCCCCGGGTCGCAACTGGCGCCCTGGGCGGTGCCCAGGTTCAGGTCGGGCAGCTTGCCGTCGAAGAAGCGCGGCAATACCGAGCGGATCGAATGCGCGTCCCACAACGCGGCCACGCCGTGCACGGCCTTGATGCGCGCCAGTTCCTCGGCCAGCTTGTCATGGTAGGGCTGCCAGATGGCGTCGCGGCGCGCGGCGATCTCGGCCTCAAGGGGCACGTCGCCAGCGGCGTAGATCGGCGTGTCGTCGAAGGTGTCGATGGGGCACAGACCGGTGACGCTCTGGCCCGGGTACAGGCTGGCGCCGTCGGGCGCGCGGTTCAGATCAATCACGTAGCGCGAATGTGTGGCCACCAGGATGGACGCGCCGAGCTCCCGCGCGAAACCGTAGAGGCGTTCAAGGTGCCAGTCGGTGTCGGGGACCTGGCGCGCTTCGGCCGTCAGGCGTTCGGCGATGGCCGGCGGCACGTAGGTGCCGACGTGGGGCATGGAGATGAGCAGCGGGCGCGTGCCCGGGTGGAAGCGGAACGCGGGCTGGTCGGTGACCGGGAAGGCGGTGGACATGGCGGTGGCGTCTCAGGTGGTGGCGAGCAGGCGGGTGCGCGCGGCCACGAATGCCGCGGCGGCGGAAGTGTGCAAGGCGTGATGGCCGGCGCTGACGCGTTCGCGGCCAGCAGCCCAGACGCTGGCAATGGCCGAACGGCGGTGGCTGGCGAACACATGGGCCGACAGCATGTCGGGCGCGGGCAAGCCGGCCAGCGCAACATGGCTGGCGTCGAGCGCCACGAAATCAGCGCGCTGCCCCACGGCCAGGCCGCCCGAACAGGGTGGTGCGCGGCCGCTGGCCTGCGCGCCGCCGGCCACGGCCTGCAGCGTCATGGCCGTGGCCACCTGGGGCTGCGCGGCGCTGGCCAGCACGTTGCGCTCACGGCGCTGCAGGCGCTGGCCGTATTCGAGCAGCATCAGTTCCTCGGCCGCGTTCACCGTGGCATGGCTGTCCGAGCCCAGGCCCCAGGCGCCACCGGCCGCGAGCCAGCGCGGCATGTCGAACAGGCCGTCGCCCAGATTGGCCTCGGTGCTGGGGCACAGGCCGGCCACGGCGCCGCTGGCTGCCGCGCGCTGGTACTCGGCATCGCTCATGTGGGTGGCGTGCACCAGGCACCAGCGGCCATCGACGGCCGCGTGGTCCAGCAGCCAGTCCACCGGCCGCTGACCACTCCAGGCCAGGCAGGCGTCGACTTCGGCGGTCTGCTCGGCGATGTGGATGTGGATCGGCGCGGTGGGGTCGATGGCGTCGAGGCCGGCGAGGGCCTCGCGCAGGCCCTCGGGCGGTACGGCGCGCAGCGAGTGTGGCGCGAGACCCAGCCGGACGCCTTGGGCGTCGCACACAGGGTTCAGGCCTTGCAGCAGTTTCAGCATCGCATCGGTGCTGCGGATGAAGCGGCGCTGGCCATGGTTCGGCGGCAGGCCGCCGAAGCCGCTGGTCTGGTACAGCACGGGCAGCAGCGTGAGGCCGATGCCCGTGGCCTGGGCGGCGCGCAGCAGGCCGAGGGCGAGTTCGGCGTCGTCGGCGTAGGGGCGGCCGTCGGTGTCGTGGTGCACGTAGTGGAATTCGCAAACGCTGGTGTAGCCAGCCTCCAGCATCTCGACATAAAGCCAGGTGGCGATGGCCTCGACCTGTTCGGGGCTTAGCCGCGCGGCGAAGCGGTACATCAGGGTGCGCCAGCTCCAGAAGCTGTCCTGTTGGCCATCGGGCGCCGCGCCGCGGTATTCGGTGAGGCCGGCGAAGGCACGCTGGAACGCGTGGGAGTGGAGGTTGGGGAGGCCGGGGATCAGCGGGCCCGGGACGGTGGCCACGCCGGATGCCGGCCGGGTGTCGGGCTGGACCTGGGTGAGGTGGCCCGAGGCGCTCCAGGTGAGCTGGACGTTTTTTGCCCAGCCTGTGGGCAGGAGCGCGTCTTGGGCGAAGAGGCTGGTCATGGGCTTCAAGCCTGGGCCGTGATCCGGCCTTGGCGCACGATGGTGCGCACGGGCCGATGGCCAAACCAGTAGGCGAGTTCGGCCGCGTCCTGCACGTTCCACAGCACGAAGTTCGCCGGCCGGCCCACGCCCAGGCTGCCATGCGTGTTCTGCAGGCCCAGCGCACGCGCGGCGTGGCGGGTGATGCCCGCCATCGCTTCGGGCACGGTCAGGCGGAACAGCGTGCAGGCCATGTTCGCCATCAGCAGCAGGCTCAGCGCGGGCGAGGTCCCGGGGTTGTGGTCGGTGGAGACGGCCATGGGCACGCCGGCGGCGCGCAGCGCCGCGATCGGGGGCAGATGGGTGTCGCGCAGCGTGTAGTAGGCGCCGGGCAGCAGCACGGCCACGGTGCCGGCGGCGCGCATGGCGTCGATGCCGGCTTGCGACAGGTGCTCGATGTGGTCGCACGACAGCGCGCCGTAGCGCGCCGCCAGTGCCGCGCCGCCCATGTCGCTGAGCTGTTCGGCGTGCAGCTTCACCGGCAGGCCCAGCGCCTGCGCGGCCTGGAACACCTGCTCGGTTTCTGCCAGCGAGAAGGCGATGCGTTCGCAGAACACGTCGACCGCATCCACCAGGCCCTCGGCGGCGAGCGCGGGCAGCATCTCGCGGCAGACCAGGTCGATGTACTCGCGGCTGCGGCCGGTGTATTCGGGCGGCAAGGCGTGGGCGCCGAGAAAGGTCGTGCGCACCGTCACGCCGTAGGTTTCGCCCAGGCGCCGGGCCACGCGCAGCTGCTTGCGCTCGTGCTCCAGGGCCAGGCCGTAGCCGGATTTGATTTCGATGGCGCAGACGCCTTCGGCCAGCAGGGGTTCGAGCCGCCTGGAGGCGCAGGCGAAGAGTTCGTCTTCGCTCGCCTCGCGGGTGGCGCGCACGCTGGACACAATGCCGCCGCCGGCCTGGGCCACTTCTTCGTAGCTCGCGCCGGCCAGGCGCATGGCGAATTCGTTGGCCCGCTGGCCACCGTAGACCAGGTGGGTGTGGCAATCGACCAGGCCGGGCGTGAGCAGCGCGCCGCCGCCGTCGTGGCGCGGCAGCGTGGCGAACGCGGGGGGCACGCCGTGGCTGGCGCCGATCCAGCGGACCACGCCCTCCGAGACCACGATGGTGGCATCGCCGTCGATGTCCGGGCCGTCGGTCAAAGCACCGGGCATGAGGTGCAGGTGGTGCCAGATGCCGTCGGCGTTGGGGTGGTGGGAGCTGCTCATGAAGTTCACCTGTCGGTTCACCGGTCTGCGGTTTCGATGTGCACGGCAATCAGCGCCGCGCCGGCATCCAGCGGGGCAACGTGCCAGGCTGGGGTTTCGCCCTGCCACCAGACGCCACTATCGGCCTGCCAATGCTGCGTGTGGCCGCTGTCGTCCGTGCATTGCCAGGCGCCGCCGCGCGTGAGCAACACACCGGCTGGCGCGGCTGCGATGTCGCCGGCCGCGTGCCACACCCGCACCTCGGCCCGCAGCTTGCCGCGCCGGGTCATCAGGTTGAAGTCGGTCGAGGTTCCGCCCAGCAGATCGCAGGCGAGCGCCACGTCACCGGCAAAGGCGAATGGCGTGAGCGGTGTGTCCAGCCGGTGGTCCACGCCCTCACCGCGCAGGTGCACGCCCGCGCCGTCGAGCAGCATGATCACGCGGTCCACGCCCGGGAAGGCCGAGAACGGCCCGGCTGCGGCGATGGTGGCGATGCTCACGCGCCAGTCGAAAGCGCCCAGGCCCGCACCGGGCGGTTGGCAGGCGATTTCGCGCGTGGTGCCGCCGCCGTTCTTCCACGGCATGGCGGGAAGGTCGGCCAGGCTGAAGCGCTGGAGCCTTGCTGGCGCGGCACACACCGAGGCAAGCCGGGGCGCGTTCATCACTTCACCATCGGCAGCTTCAGGCCTTGCTTTCTGGCCGTGGCGATGGCGATGTCGTAACCGGCATCGGCGTGGCGCATCACGCCCGAGCCGCTGTCGTTCACCAGCACACGCGCCAGGCGCTCGGCGGCGGCGTCGGTGCCGTCGGCCACGATCACCATGCCGGCGTGCTGCGAATACCCCATGCCCACGCCACCGCCGTGGTGCAGGCTGACCCAGGTGGCACCGCCAGCAGTGTTGAGCAAGGCGTTGAGCAGCGGCCAGTCGGAGACGGCGTCGGTGCCGTCCTTCATGCTTTCGGTCTCGCGGTTGGGGCTGGCCACCGAGCCGGTGTCGAGGTGGTCGCGGCCGATGACGATCGGGGCCTTGAGTTCCCCGTTCTTCACCATCTCGTTGAAGGCCAGACCGGCGCGGTGACGCTCGCCCAGGCCGAGCCAGCAGATGCGCGCCGGCAGGCCCTGGAAGGCGATGCGCTCGCGCGCCATGTCGAGCCAGCGGTGCGTGTGCTTGTTGTCGGGGAACAGCTCCTTGATCTTCGCGTCGGTCTTGTAGATGTCTTCCGGGTCGCCGGAGAGCGCCACCCAGCGGAACGGGCCCTTGCCCTCGCAGAACAGCGGGCGGATGTAGGCCGGCACGAAGCCGGGGAAGTCGAAGGCGTTTGCCACGCCTTCGTCGAACGCGACCTGGCGGATGTTGTTGCCGTAGTCCACCGTGGGAATGCCCATGGCCTGGAAGTCAAGCATGGCCTGTACGTGCACGGCGCAGCTCCTGGCGGCGGCCTGGGTCAGTGCGGCGTGTTGCGTAGGGTCTTGTTGCGCGGCCTTCCACTGCGCCACGCTCCAGCCCGCTGGCAGGTAGCCATTGATCAGGTCGTGGGCCGAAGTCTGGTCGGTCACCAGGTCGGGCTTGATGGCGCCCGCCTTGGCGCGGCGCACCAGCTCGGGCACGAGCTCGGCGGCGTTGCCCAGCAGGGCGATGGACACGGCTTCCTTCGCGGCGCAGTGCTGCTGGATCAACTCCAGGGCATGGTCCATGTCGCGTGCCTGCTTGTCCACGTAGCGTGTGCGCAGGCGAAAGTCGATGCTGCTCTGCTGGCATTCGATGTTCAGCGACACCGCGCCGGCCAGCGTCGCGGCCAGCGGCTGCGCACCACCCATCCCGCCCAGGCCGGCCGTGAGAATCCACTTGCCGGCCAGGCTGTTGTTGTAGTGCTGGCGACCGGCTTCGACAAAGGTCTCGAACGTGCCCTGCACGATGCCCTGGCTGCCGATGTAGATCCAGCTGCCGGCGGTCATCTGACCGTACATGAACAGGCCCTTGCGATCGAGCTCGTTGAAGTGTTCCCAATTGGCCCATTTGGGCACGAGGTTGGAGTTGGCGATCAGCACGCGCGGCGCGTTGGCGTGGGTCTTGAACACGCCAACCGGCTTGCCGGACTGCACCAGCAGCGATTCGTCGTCTTCCAGTTCCTTGAGCGAAGCCAGGATCTGGTCGAAGCAGTCCCAGTCGCGCGCGGCGCGGCCGATGCCGCCGTACACCACCAGGGCCTGCGGGTTCTCGGCGACCTCGGGGTCGAGGTTGTTCTGGACCATGCGGTAGGCGGCTTCGGTGAGCCAGCTCTTGCAGCTCAGCTCGGTGCCGCGCGGCGCACGGATGACGCGGCTGGCGTCAAAGCGGGGATCGGCGGGCATGATTTTTTCGGGAGCGTTCATCACAAGGTCTCCTGTGCAATGGGTTTGATGGACGGATCAGGAATGGCTGGGCAGGATGTCCAGCAGGACGGCGGGCAGGTCGGCCTTGAGCGCCCACAGGCGCGCGGCTTCGATGTCGGGGGCCAGGTAACGATCGCTTTCGAGGAAGGCGATTTTTTGGCGCAGCTTGCCGAATTCGGCTTCCACCAGCGGTGAGCTTTTCAGGTTTCTTTTCAGCTCGATACCCTGGGCGGCGGCCATGGCTTCGATGCCGACCACGACCGCCGTGTTGTTGACCATCTCGCCCAGGCGGCGCGCCGCGAAGGTGGCCATGGACACATGGTCTTCCTGGTTGGCCGAGGTCGGCAGGCTGTCCACGCTGGCCGGATGCGCCAGTGACTTGTTTTCAGACGCCAGTGCGGCGGCCGTGACCTGCGCAATCATGAAGCCGGAGTTCAGGCCGCCGTCGCGCACCAGGAAGGGCGCAAGGCCTGACAGTCCCGTGTCCAGCAGCAGGGCGATGCGACGCTCGGCAATCGCCCCGATTTCGCTGATGGCGAGGGCCATGATGTCGGCGGCAAAGGCCACCGGCTCGGCATGGAAGTTGCCACCCGAGATGACCTCACCGGTGTCGGTGAAGACCAGCGGGTTGTCCGATGCGGCATTGGCCTCGATGCGCAGCACGCGCGCGGCGTGCGTGAGGTTGTCCAGACAGGCGCCCATGACCTGCGGGATGCAGCGCACCGAATAGGGGTCTTGCACCCGGCCGCAGTCGGCGTGCGAAGGCACGATTTCGCTGCCTTCGAGCAGGGCGCGCACGGCGCCGGCGACGGCCATCTGGCCGGGCTGACCGCGCGCCGCGTGAATGCGCGCGTCAAAGGGTTTGATCGACCCCTGAATCGCTTCAAGCGACAGCGCGCCCGACATCAGGGCCGAGGCAAACACGTCCTCGGCGCCAAACAGGCCCGTCAGCGCCAATGCGGTGGACACCTGTGTGCCGTTGAGCAGCGCCAGCCCTTCCTTGGGACCCAGCACGAAGGGCGTCAAGCCGATGCGGCGCATGGCTTCGGCGCCGCTCACCACCTCGCCACTGGCGGTGGTGGCCTCGCCCTCGCCGATCAGCACGCAGGCCATGTGGGCCAATGGTGCCAGGTCGCCCGAGGCGCCGACCGAGCCCTTGGCCGGGATGCGCGGCATCAAGCCGGCGTTGAACAGCGCCAGCAGCGCGTCGGCCAGCTCGGGCCGCACACCCGAATGGCCGCGCGCCAGGCTCACGGCCTTGGTGGCCAGCACCAGTCGCACCACGTGGGCCGCCAGCGGCTCGCCGGTGCCCACGCTGTGCGAGAGCACCAGGTTGCGCTGCAGGTCGGCCAGGTGGTCGGCTGCGATGCGCGTGCTGGCGAGCTTGCCAAAGCCGGTGTTGATGCCGTAGACGACCTCGTCGTTGTCAAGGATGCGCTGCACCACGGCCTGCGAGTGGGCCATGTCGCCCCGCACGGCAGGATGGAGCGCCAGGCGCACACCGCCGGCCTGGATGCGGCGCAGCATGCCCAGGTCCACCTGGCCAGGCGTGAGGACCAGGTCGGCGGCACCGGTCGATGGGTGGGGCGAAGCAAAGGAAGACATGGGAACCTTTTGGAAAGAAGACAGCGCAAAGGGCTGGAAGGGCATCTTCTATAATGTATAGACAATAAAAAACCGTGACAAGTGGCCTGGAGAACGCAAGCGCTTGCGCAGCCGAGCAGAGGTCCGGCGCCCTTGGGTATCAGCCCAGGAAGAGATCGGCCAGGCGGTCATTGCCCGCCGCCTGTGCACTGGTTCCCTGGTAGGCAATCGTGCCGGCGGTCATGACCACGACGTCGTCCACAGCCTGCAACGCGCGCTGGATGTTCTGCTCCACCAGCAGCACGGTCATGCCCTCGCGTTTGAGCACCTTGAGCGTCTCGAAGATCTGGTCCACGACCGACGGCATGAGGCCGAGTGACAGCTCGTCGATCAGGAGCATCTTGGGCTCCGCCATGAGCGCGCGGCCGATCGCCAGCATCTGCTGCTCGCCGCCGCTCATGAGTCCCGCGCGCTGGCGGCGGCGCTCGGCCAGGCGAGGAAACATGGCGAAGACACGCTCCTCGGAGCGGCGCGCCTGCGCCTGGGTGCGGGTGTAGCCGCCCACGACGAGGTTCTCGGCCACGGTCAGGTCGGGAAAGAGACGCCGCCCCTCAGGCGCTATCGCGACCCCGCAACGGGTGCGATCCGCGGGGGGCATGGCGGTGATGTCGTGCCCGTCCAGCAGGATGCTGCCACCCCGCGTCTGCACACGGCCCACGATGGACATCATCGTGGACGTCTTGCCCGCGCCGTTGGGGCCCAGCAGTGCCGTGATATGGCCGCGGTGCACGGTCAGGTCGATGCCGTGCACCGCCTCCATCAAGCCGTATCCGCAGCGCAATGCTTTCAACTCAAGCATGGGCTTCTCCCAGGTACGCCCGCCGAACGTCGGGCCGCGCCATCACCTCGCTGGGGTCTCCGTGCGCCAGCAGTTGCCCGGCGTCGAGGACCAGCAACCGCTTCGCGATGCGCAACACCTCGCCCAGGTTGTGCTCCACCAGCAGCAGGGTGAGACCGTCGCTGTTGAGGCCTTGCAGCAAATCCGAGAACCGCTCGGCCTCGTGGTAGTTCAGTCCCGCCAAGGGCTCATCCAGCAACAGCAGTCGTGGCTGAAGCGCAAGCGCCATCGCCACCTGCAGCCGCTTGAGGTATCCCAAGGGCACGCTGCGCGCTGCCTTGTCGGCCGCGTCGGCAATGCCCACACTGCGCAGGCCCTCGTAGGCGCGCTCGCGGGCCCTGCTGGCGTCGACCTTCGCCAGCGCCACCCAGGGACGCCGCGTGAGGTCGTGGCCGGCGGCCAGGGTGACGTTGTCCAGCAGCGTCATCTCGCGAAACGGCCGCACGATCTGATGGGTCAGGACGCAGCCGAGCCGCGCACGTCGATGGATGGGCATGCGCGTCACATCGTGGTTCTCGAAGTGCACCGCCCCTGCGTGCGGAGCGAGAACGCCCGTCAGCAGGCGCAAGAGCGTGGTCTTGCCCGCGCCGTTCGGGCCGACCAGGCCGACGAGCTCCCCCTGCGCCACGCTCAACGACACATTGTTCACGGCCGTCATGCCGCCAAAGCGGATGGTGAGTCCCCGCGCTTCAAGCATGGCGCCCTCCTTTCGCACGCGCCCAGGCCGTGAAGCCGGCAAGCCCCTTCGGACCGAAGCGCATGACCAGCAACAGCAGCGCGCCATACACCAGCAGCTTGTAGTCGTTGACAGCGCGAAACATCTCCGGCATCAGGGTCAGGAGAATCGCACCCGTTGCCGCGCCCATCGTGGAGCCCACGCCCCCGATGGCCACCATCGCCAGCACCGAGATCGACACGACGAACCCGAACGCGTCCGGGACGATCAGCTGTGTCACGTGGGCATACACGCCACCGGCGAAACCGGCGGCGGCGGTGCCCATGAAGAATGCGGCGATCTTGTACATGGGTACGTCGATGCCAATGGTCTGGGCCTGCAGCTCGTCCTGAGCGACGCCGTCGAATGCGCGCCCCATCCAGCTGCGCCGAACGTGCAGGCTGCACGCGATCAGCACGCACGCCCCCGCGATGGCCAGCCAGGCATAGCCGCTCTTGGACAGCGGTGACGGGATGCGCGATATCCCCATTTCACCGCCCAGCCACTCCAGCTTGCGGGCGGTGCCGACGAACACGAAGCCCAACCCCATCGTGACGATGGCAAGGAAGTCTTCACGCACCCGCAGTGCGGCAAAGCCCGTGACAATGCCCAGGACGCCCGCCAGCGCGGTGCCCGCGGCCAACGCCGCGGCGAACGGCCAGCCCGCCACCGACAACATGGCCGCGCTGTAGGCGCCAACGCCATAGAACGCGGCATGGCCCAGACTGACCTGGCCGCAAAAGCCGGTGATCAGGTTCAGCCCCACGGCCAGAACGACGTTCAGCGCCGCGAATGTCGCCACCGATATGTAGTAGTCCATTGCACTCGTTCAGAAACAGGGGTTAGCGCGCCTTGCCCAGCAGACCGTGTGGTCGCACCAACAGCATGGCGATCATGAAAGCGAAGGCCACCGCGTCGCGGTCCATGACCTTGTCCAGCGTGACCGTTCCCAGGGCCTCGATCAGCCCGAACAGCAGGCTCGCCACCAGCGTCCCGGCCACATTGCCCAGCCCACCGAGCACGATGATCGCCAGGCCCTTGTAGGCGATGAGTCCTCCCATGCCCGGCTCGACGAGGTTGTTCAGCATGCCAACGAGCAGGCCCGCCAGTCCGGCCAACGCCGAGGCAACGACGAAGGTTGCCATGCGCACCCGGATCGGGTTGACGCCAAAGTTCTCGGCCATCTGTGGGTCGCTGACGGTGGCGCGCAGCCCGATGCCGAGCCGGGTGCGCGCGGCCAGCCAGGCCAGGACGGCGATCGTCACCAGCGCGCTGACGACCAACGCGATCTGCACCGCGTTGAGCATCACGCCGCCCAGCTGAATCTGGGCGTCGAACCACGGGTTGTTGTCGAACGACAGGCCGTAGGGACCGAACAGCAGGCGAAAGCCGTCTTCCATGCCGATCAACAGACCGATGGACGCGACCAGGGGCACGAACGGCGGCCGATCGAGGATGGGCTCGTAGATCACCCGGTAGATCAAGGGCCCGGCCAGGCCGGCCGAACCGACCGCGGCCAGGATGGCCAGCGCGATGCTTCCCGTCTGATTGGCCACCAGCAGGCCGCAGTAGGCGCCGAGCGTGAACACCGTGGCTTGCGCGACGTGCAGGATGCGAAGCAGCCCGTAAACAAGCGTCAGGCCCAGAGCCATCATCGCGTAGGTGCACCCCCACACAAGGCCGATGACGAGAAGGTCGAGGTAGTACATGCGTGGGTTCCTGCTTGCCCTGGGGTTCTCCTTCAGTTGGCCGGTGGTGCGAGCAGCACCGGGTCGTCGATGACGGCCAGGCGGTGGAACTCCCCACCCTTGATGACCTGAATCTGCGCGGCCTTGTACACCTCGCGCGCCGGATTCATGGTGATCGACCCGGTGGCGGTCGCCAGGCTCCTGGTTGCGGCGATGGCGTCGCGCAGTTTGGCGGGATCGTTGATGCCGACGCGGCGGATCGCATCGGCCAGCACGTTGACCGCGGTATGCGTGCTCGCGGCGACCATTTCCGCACCGACGTTGTACTTGCCCTTGTAGTCATCGATGAACTTCTTCATCGCCGGGTTGGTGCTGTCCCTGTCCAGGGTGGTGGCGATGATCACGCCTTCCGCGGCAGCCTTGGCCACGCTGATGAAGTTCATGGTGTCGAAGCCCTCGGTACCCACAATCGGGGCCCGCACGCCCGAGGCGCGCAACTGCGCAACCAGAGGCCCGCCGTTGAAGAAGTAGCCGGAGACGAAGATGACTTCAGGGTCGTCCTTCTTCACGCTGGCCACCAGCGATCCGAATTGGCGGTCGCCCATGCCGTAGCTGTATTCGCTGGCGATGGTCAGCCCCAGCGGCGCCGCCTGCTCCTTGATGCCGGCCGCCAGCGATTGACCAAAGTCGTTGTTCAGGGAGACGACCGTCAAGCGCTTCTTCTTGAGCACATCGGCCACAAGCTTGGCCACGGCACGCCCTTGCACCTCCCCCGTGAGCGTGGTGCGAAACACGTAGTCACCTGCGCGCGTGATGTCGGGATGGATCGCGTAAGCGGCGATGTAGGGAATCTTCGCGCCCTGGAAGACACCAGCGGCTGCGCGCGTCGGTCCGGAATAGCTGCCGGAGATGACGGCCTTGATGCCGTCTCCAATGAACTTGTTCGCCAGCGGTATGGCTTGCGCAGGCTGTGTCTGGTCGTCGGCAACCACCAGTTCAAGCTTGCGTCCGTTCACGCCTCCGGCGGCGTTGATCTGCTCGACCGCCAGCTCGGCCCCCTGCAGGGCTGTCTTGCCGTCCGACGCGGCAGGGCCTGTGAGGGGTGCCTGAAAACCGATGCGAATGGCTTGCGACCATGCCGACCCTCCCGCGAGCGCGGCGCTCAACGAGGCCATCAGGACGAAAAAAAACCGAAGAGAAAAGCATTTCATGTTTGCACCTTTTGCCATCAGTTCTGGCGGTAGACCAAGGGAAATTCGGGGGCATCGAACGGCGCCCCGTCGGGCAAGTCGATGTGCGGGAAGGGGGGTGAGGTCTGCCCACCGCGCACCGCCCAGCGCGCGTCGTCACCGACCCAGCGGGTGGACACGACCCGACGCCCGACGGCCGACTGGTTGGCCGGCGCGCCGTGAACAGTGCGGAAGTTGAAGGCGATGGCATCGCCCGGCCTCATGTCCCAACCACGGAGGTCGAATGCCGCGCGGTCGGCGTCGATGTCGGGCAGCTCGGCGAAGTGGCTTTCCGCGTACAGCGCCGACCCGTCAAACCGCTGAGGCTCGAAATCGGTCTTGCTCCATCCGTGCGAGCCCGCCACGCACTCCATGCAGACCTGGCGGGCCACCGGATCCAGAGGCGTCCAGAAGCTGACACTCTGCCGCCCCTCGACACAGTAGTACGGCTGGTCCTGGTGCCACGGTGTCACCAGGCTGGTGCCCGGGCGCTTGACGAGGATGTGGTCATGGAAGAAGCGCGCCGTGCGCGAGCGCATCAGTTGCGCGGCGACCATGCCGGCAGGGGACTCATGGACGAACGCGCGCAGCCCGGGAAAGCGCTCGAAGTTGCAGTAGTCCTGAAAGAACGGCGCGGAGCCGTCGTCCGACTGGTACGAGCGCTCCAGTGGACTGGGATCGGCCAAGGCGGCTTCCACCGACTCCGCCAATGGCTTCACCCATTCGGCGAACACGCCTCGCAGGAGCACGACGCCGTCCTTCTGAAACTGCTCGACCAACTGGTCATCGATCTTGAACATCTCTGGTTTCCTTCTCTATGAAAACGGCGCGCTCTCCACAAGCGCGCCCTTGCAAGCAGGCGATGGGCCGATCACGGGTGTGATGCAAGCCGCGTTCGAATTCGGGCGAGTCTATATGTATATACAAACTCAAAAATAGGGGGAAACCCTTTTTTAAAATCGAGGGGGACGGGCGGTCGGATCTGCTCCGGTGAGAAGGCTTGTTTCAGAGTGGAAACGAGCCAGAAACGTGAAATCGTGTGGCCGGCATGGCGCTGTTTTTCGCGCTGAGAGAAGCCGCGGTCACACTTTGAAACTTTGTATAGATATACTCAATTTCGCGTCGACACTTCCCCCGCAGGGGCGGGCTCAGCCACACTTCCATTCCCTCACGGATGCATCAACAGGCGATGAACAAGAAGAACCCTCAATACGAACGCATCAAGGAGCACATCACCAACAAGGTGATGTCCGGGGAGTGGCCGGTCGGCTACCGCATCCCGACCGAAGAGGCCTTCGTGGAACAGTTTTCGGTCAGCCGCATGACCGTGCACCGGGCCGTGCGCGAGCTGGTCGTCGAGGGCCTGGTGCACCGTCAGCCCGGTGCGGGCACCTTTGTCACGAACGAAAGACCCAGCCTCGACCTCGTCAAAGTCGGCAACATCGCCGACGAGGTGCGCTCCCGCGGGCATGAACACGCCAGCACGGTCCAGTTGCTGCGCCAGGAACTCGCCACCGCCAGCGTGGCGAAAGCCTTGGGCTTGAGGCCTGGCGCCAAGGTTTTCCATTCGATCATCGTCCACATGGAAAACCACTGGCCTATCCAGCTGGAAGAACGCTATGTCAACCCCAAGGCCGCACCGAACTATCTCAAGCAGGATTTCACGGCCCACACGCCCAATGCCTACCTCATGACGATGGGCCCACTGGAGCGCATCGAGCACACGATCGAGGCGGTGGTGCCCAATGCGTCCACCTGCGATCTGCTGCGCATTCCACCCACCGAACCCTGTCTGTTGCTGCACCGGCGCACCTGGTCGATGGGACGGGTCGTGACACGGGCCTGGCTCACCCACCCGGGCAGCCGTTACCGCCTGGGGGCGGTTTTTGACGAAGCCGCCGCACGGTGATGGAGCCGCGCCCAGACCCGTTCCGTGATGCCTGCCCGGACCGCGGTGCGGCTATGCTTGTCCGATGACGCTGGCTGACAAACCTATCCGACCTGGCGCAATCTCGGGCACATCGACCAAGGCGCAGCCCCCTGCCGGCAAGTCGGCCATCGCGGTATCGCTGCATCAGCGGATCCTGAGCGATATCGAGCAGCGCATCCTGAGCGGCGAATGGCCTCCCGGGCACCGGATTCCGTCCGAGCACGAGTTGACCAAGCGCTATCAGTGCTCGCGCATGACCGTCAACAAGGTGCTGACGCAACTGGCGCGCGCCAGCATGGTGGAGCGGCGGCGCAAGGCCGGCAGCTTCGTCATGCACTCGCGTTCACGCTCGGCGGTGCTGGAAATCCAGGACATCCGCGCCGAGATACTTGCGCTGGGTCTGCCCTACCGCTACGAGCTGATCAGCCGCAGCAAGCGGCGCAGCCTGCGCGCCGACATGGATGCGCTGGGGCTGGACAAGGCGGGGCCGCTGATCGAACTGCGCAGCCTGCACTATGCCGGCAACGCGCCGTTCTGCCTGGAACATCGGCTGATCAACCTGGCGGCCGTGCCGCATGCGGCCGATGAATCCTTCCGGGATGAGCCACCCGGTGCCTGGCTGGTCAGCCATGTGCCCTGGACTTCGGCCGAGCACCGCATTCGGGCCGGCGCCTCGGACGCCCTGATGGCGTCCTTGCTGAAGGTGCCATCGGGCACGCCATGCCTGATCATTCAGCGCCGTACCTGGACGGGGGACAGCCCGGTCACTTTTGTTCGGCTGGCCTACCCGGGGGAAGAGCACGAGCTGGTCGCGCATTTTTCGCCCACACAGCCCGGCAGCCACAACGCCGTGTGATCGCGCCGGGCGCAGTGTCGGTTCCGAAGCCTCAGTTTCGCTGAGGCTTTTTTTGGGCGAAAAATGTCGTGACTGCGCGTCACCCTTTCCCCTTCGACAGAAGATCGATAGCGCGCAAACCCGCGCAGGTGCAAGATAGCCTCCAGCGCGATACAGAATGCGTTTGCGTGCAGACCACGCGGTTTCGGCACTTCACACGCACTCGCACTGGATCTGCACAGGTGCTTTTCAGCAAATGGAGGAGCACACCATGGTCGAACAACGCGTTGGGGTAAAGCCGCACACGGCACGCTTGGGTGACTCACCCGGTCACCAGCGCTCCACCGGCTTTCGCCTGTCGTGGCAGGTGGTCCTGCTGCTCCTGTGCGTGGTCGCCGCGATGCTGTTGCGGCGAGAGGTGCAGACCTCGTATTGGCAAGCGCGGGAACTGAGCGGCTACGCCGCCACCCTGAGGCACCACGTCGCCCCCGGTCCCGCGGACCACATCCGGTTCCCGGCCCACGGCCCGTTCGACGAACGCATGGGCTATACCGGCATTCCCGCCTACGCCACACGCCTGCAGGAGCGCGGCTTCGAGATCGCGGAGCAGTCGCGCCAGGACGACGCCCTGCGGTCCCACCTGGAGCGCGGCTGGTTTGCCCCCTACGCGGAGAAGACCCACACGGGACTGACCGTGTTCGATTGCAGCCGGGAGTCGCTGCACGCCTTTCGTTACCCCTACCGTCGCTTCGAAAGCTTCGACAGCGTGCCGCCGGTGGTGGTGCAAGCCCTGCTGTTCATCGAAAACCGCGACCTGCTCGACCCTGCGCGCCCGCAGATGAACCCGGCGGTGGACTGGGTGCGCTTCACGCGCGCCGTGCTCGCGCAGGTGGGTAGCCACATCGATGCCGACATCGACGCGCACGGCGGCAGCACGCTGGCCACGCAGATCGAGAAGTACCGCCATTCACCCGGCGGCATCACGCACGACGCGCGCGAAAAGCTGCGGCAGATGGCCTCGGCCTCGGTGCGGGCCTACCAGCAAGGCACCGACACGCTGCCGGCACGCCGGCAACTGGTGCTGGATTACCTGAACACGGTGCCCCTGTCGGCGGCGCCGCGCCACGGCGAGGTACATGGCCTGGGCGACGGTCTGTGGGTGTGGTTCGGCACCGACTTCGGGCGCGCCATGGCCTCGCTCTCGACCAATGGCGACGGCGCGGCGGAAGACCCCGCGGCGCGTGGCCGGGTGCTGCGCCAGGCGGTGGCGCTGATGATCGCCCACCGCAGGCCCTCGTGGTACCTCGCGCAAGGCCGCCAGGACCTCGACCGCGCCACCGATGCCCACCTGCGCCTGCTGACCGAAGCGGGCATCATCGACCCCGCCTGGCGCGACGCCGCGCTGCAGCAGACGCTGGTGTTCCGCGACATGGTCAAGAACCCGCCGCTGCTGCCCTCCCCCGCGAGCAAGGGCATGACCGCCGTGCGCACCAAGCTGGCCGGCCTGCTCGGCACCTCGCTCTACGGCCTGGACCGGCTCGACGCCCAGGCCAGCACCACGCTGAACGGGAAGCTTCAGGACGCCGTCAGCACCTACCTCGGCCGCCTGAGCGACCCGGCCTTCGCCCGCACGCAACAACTGATGGGCGAGCGCCTGCTGCAACCCGACACCCTGGGCGATGTGCGCTACAGCTTCACCCTGATGGAAAGCACGCCGCAGGGCAACATGGTCCGGGTGCAGACCGACACCACCCAGCAGCCGTTCGACATCAACGAAGGCAGCAAGCTCGAGCTGGGTTCCACCGCCAAGCTGCGCGTGCTGGCGACCTACCTGGAACTGGTCACCGAGTTGCACGGCAGGCTCGCGCCGCTGGAGTCCGCGGCGCTGAAGGCCACCGACGTCAGCCCGCAGGACAGCCTGAGCCGCTGGGCCGTGCAATACCTGTCGGGCCCGAACGACCGCAGCCTGGGCGCGATGCTGGAAGCGGCAATGGACCGGCGCTTTTCCGCCAGCCCGCACGAGCCGTTCTTCACCGGTGGTGGCCTGCACAGCTTCCACAACTTCAACCGCAAGGACGACGCGCGACAACCCAGCCTGCGCGAAGCCATGCAGGCCTCCATCAACCTGCCGTTCGTGCGCCTGCTGCGCGAGATCGTGCGCCACACCATGTACCAGGAATCGGGTGGCACCGCGCGGCTGCTGGAGGACAAACTCGACCCACGCCGCGACACCTACCTGGCCCTGTTCGCCGACCGCGAAGGCCAGGCCTTCCTGCGCCGCTTCTGGCGCAAGACCGACAACCGCACCCCGCAGGAACTGCGCGCCATGCTGCTGGACGGGCTGCGTCCCGGCGCCGATCGGCTGGCCGCGGTGTTCCGCTACCTGGAGCCCTCGGCATCACCCGAAGCCCTGGGCGCGTTCCTGTCGGAGCGCATGGGTGAGAAGGCGCCCGAGGCGGCGCGCGTGGCCGAGTTGCACAAGCGCTTCGCGCTCGACGCCTTCGACTTGCCGGACCGGGGTTATGTGGCCCGCGTACACCCGCTGGAACTCTGGCTGGTGGCCTACCGCCTGCAACACCCTCAAGCCACGCTAAGCGAAGCGGTCGCCGCCAGCGCCACCGAGCGCCAGGATGTCTACCGGTGGCTGTTCCGCACACGCGCGAAGAATGCGCAGGACGCGCGCATCTACACCATGCTGGAGGTGGAGGCCTTTCTGGACATCCACCGCCGGTGGGCCCGCCTGGGCTATCCCTTCGGCCAGCTCGTGCCGTCGCTGGCCACGGCCCTGGGCAGCTCCGGGGACCGGCCCGCCGCGCTGGCCGAGCTGATGGGCATCGTCGTCAATGGTGGGGTGCGTCGGCCCACACACCGCATCGCCGACCTGCGCTTCGCCCAGGGCACACCGTGGGAAACCGCGCTGCGGCCCACGCCGGTGGCGGGTGAACAGGTGATGGCGCCCGAAGTGGCCAAGACCTTGAAGAAGGCCTTGTCGGAAGTGGTGGAAGCGGGCACCGCCCGCCGGCTCGCCGGCAGTTTCCAGTCCGCCTCGGGAGACGACCTGTCGCTCGGTGGCAAGACCGGCACCGGCGACAACCGCGTGGTGGTGAACGGGCGTGGAGGCCTCGCTCTGAACCGCACCGCCACCTTCGTGTTCTACCTGGGGCCGCGGCACTTCGGCAGCGTGACCGCCTACGTGGTCGGATCGAACGCGGCCGACTACCGCTTCACCTCCGGCCTGCCGGTGCAGATCCTGCGCTCCATGGCGCCGGTGCTGATGGCCCACCTCGACGGTGGGCCGGGAAGCGGCTGTCCGCGCGAGCCCTGATGCGCCGCCGATGCTGGCGAGCGACTGCATGCGTCGCTCCACAAACGCAAACGCCCGATGCGGTGCATCGGGCGTCATGGGCCGGGGGATTCCGGACGGTCAGCGGAAGCGCGACTGCGGCACGGTCTTGAGCTCACCCTCGACCGTCGACAGGTACTTCGCGATCTCGCGCATTTCGCTATGCGTGTACTGCTTGGCGATGCCGGCCATGATGCCGTTCGAACGGCCGACCACCTTGTTGCCTTCGACCGTGTAGGCCTTGAGCGCGAAGTACAGGTAGTCGGCGTGCTGGCCGCCAATCTTGGGGTAGCTCGGGTCGATCGGCTTGCTGAAGTTGGCGCCATGGCAGGACGCGCAGGCGCCCTTTTCGATCAGCGCGGCCGCGGCCGTGCTGGCGGTGCGGGGCGCGTCGGCCGCGGTCTTGTCGGCCTGCGAGGCGTAGAAGGCACCGAGATCGGCCATGTCCTGGTCGCTCAGCGAACCGGCGATGCCGCGCATGGTCGGGTGCTTGCGGTCGCCCTTCTTGTAGGCTGTCAGCGCCGAGACGATGTACTTGTCCGACTGGCCCGAGATCATCGGCACCTTGTGGATTTCGGGGAAACTGTTCTGGTAGCCCGGAATGCCATGGCAGCCGATGCACATCTCGGCTTTCTTGTGGCCGGCTTGCACGTCACCCGTCACACCCTGGGCGTGAGCGGCCACGGTAACCGCTGAAAACGTCGCAACGGCGACAAGGGAACGGACGATCGTGGGCAACAGTTGAATCATTTTGCAAGCACAATGAATGGATCGGCAGGTGAAAAATCAACCGCCGATTATATAGACTGGGCAAACGGCCCCTCCGCCAAAGCCCTCGGCGCGCGGGCCCCTGCCGGGTCGCGAAGGTGGCCTTCTTCTGCGCGACATCCTGTCAACCTCTCCAGCAAAGCGACCATGAAATTCCAAGGCTCTGAAAACTACGTTGCCACGCAAGACCTGATGCTGGCCGTCAACGCCGCCATCACGCTCAAGCGCCCGTTGCTCGTCAAGGGCGAGCCCGGCACCGGCAAGACCATGCTGGCCGAGGAAGTGGCGACCGCCCTGAAGCTGCCGTTGCTGCAGTGGCAC
Source organism: Hydrogenophaga sp. 2FB (assembly GCF_005503365.1). GTDB lineage: Bacteria > Pseudomonadota > Gammaproteobacteria > Burkholderiales > Burkholderiaceae_C > Hydrogenophaga. Next base: position 41,850 of record NZ_SCML01000018.1, on the reverse strand, counting down.
ATCAAGAGCACCACCAAGGCGCAACAAGGCCTGTACGAGTACGACGCGGTCAGCCGCCTGCGCGATTCGCAGCTGGGCGACGAGCGCGTCAAGGACATCCACAACTACATCGTCAAGGGCGTGCTCTGGCAGGCGTTCACGGCGGACGCACCCGTCGCCCTGCTGATCGACGAAATCGACAAGGCGGACATCGAATTCCCCAACGACTTGCTGCGCGAACTCGACCGCATGGAGTTCTACTGCTACGAAACGCACGAGATGATCCGCGCCAAGCACCGCCCGCTGGTGTTCATCACCTCGAACAACGAAAAGGAACTGCCCGACGCCTTCCTGCGCCGCTGCTTCTTCCACTACATCAAGTTCCCCGAAGCCGAGACGATGCAGCGCATCGTCGACGTGCATTTCCCCAAGCTCAAGAAGGAACTGCTGGCCGCGGCCATGAAGACCTTCTACGACGTGCGCAACCTGCCCGGCCTGAAGAAAAAGCCCAGCACCTCGGAGTTGCTGGACTGGCTCAAGCTGCTGATGGCCGAAGACATTCCGCTGGAAGCCCTGCAAAGCGCCGACAGCAAGGTCAGCGTGCCGCCGCTGGTGGGCGCGCTGCTCAAGAACGAGCAGGACACCACGCTGTTCGAGAAGCTCGTCTTCATGAACCAGCGCAACCGCTGAGCCCACCATGGACAAGCAGATCCGAAACGCGCTGAAAGAAGGCCTGGCCGACGCGTCGGGCTTTGTCATCGGCTCGTTGGCCGGCTGGGCCTTGGGCAAACAACTCGGGCTGGATTTTTTCGCCGCACCCGATGCCTTCGGCTGGCGCGAGATGGCCGGGCTGGCGCTGATCGCCCTGGGCTGCGGCGTCGGCAAGATCGTGGCGCGCCGCCTGATCACGCCCCGCTCCTCCAACTGATCGCCCCGCCATGGCCTTTGTCGAGCCCGTCACCCTGCGCGCCCACGGCATTGCCCTGGTGCCGCTGTCGCTCGACCACGAGGCGGGCCTGCGCGCTGCGGCCGCCGACGGCGAACTCTGGACGCTGCGCATCACCTCGGTGCCCGAACCCGAGCAGGCGCGTGCCTACATCGAGTCGGCCCTGCAGATGCGCGCCGACGGCACGCGTTTCGCCTTCGCCGTCACCGACGAGGCCAGCGGCCAGGTGCTGGGCAGCACGAGCTACCACGACATCCTGCCGGCCGTGAAACGCGTGGAGATTGGCTACACCTGGTACGCCCGCCGCGTGCAGCGCACGCACGTCAACACCACCTGCAAGCTGCTCATGATGGGCCACGCCTTTGACACGCTGGGCTGCCACGTGGTGGGCTGGCGCACCGACAACTACAACTTCGCCTCGCAAAAGGCGATCGAACGCCTGGGCGCGAAAAAGGACGGTGTCATCCGCGGCCACGCCCTGCGCCGCGACGGCACCATCCGTGATACGGTGATGTACAGCATGCGCGCGGGTGAGTGGCCCGAGGCCAAGGCGCAACTGCTGTACCTGCGCGGCCGGCACGACTGACTCTGGGAGATCACCATGCTGATCGATTTCTTCTACACCCTGCGATCGGCCAAGCTGCCGGTCTCGGTCAAGGAATACCTCACGCTGCTCGAAGCGATGCAGGCCGACGTGGTCGGTCCACGCAACCCCGAAGCGTGCTCCATGGACGACTTCTACTTCCTCGCGCGCACCGCGCTGGTGAAGGACGAGAAGCACTACGACAAGTTCGACCGCGCCTTCGCCGCCTATTTCAAGGGCGTGGAGATGATCGCGGACTTCACCAAGCCCATTCCCGCCGACTGGCTGCGCCAGGAGATGGAGCGCATCCTCTCCGAAGAGCAGAAGGCCAACGCGCCCAAGATGGATTGGGACGAGCTCATGGAGACGCTGCGCAAGCGCCTCGAGGAGCAGAAGGAACGCCACGAGGGCGGCAGCAAATGGATCGGCACCGGCGGCACCTCGCCGTTTGGCAACAGCGGGCAGAACCCGCAGGGCGTGCGCATCGGTGGCAAAGGCGGCAACAAGAGCGCCGTGAAGGTGTGGGAGCAGCGCGCCTACCGCGACTACGACGACACGCAGGAACTGGGCACGCGCAACATCAAGGTGGCGCTGCGCCGCCTGCGCAAGTTCGCGCGCGAGGGCCACGATCTCGAGCTCGACCTGCCCGACACCATCCGCGCGACCGCGGCCAACGCCGGCTACCTGGACATCAAGATGATCCCGGAGCGGCACAACAACGTGAAGGTGCTGCTGCTCATGGACGTGGGCGGCACGATGGACGAGCACATCCAGCGCGTGGAAGAGCTGTTCTCGGCGGTCAAGAGCGAGTTCAAGCACCTGGAGTTCTACTACTTCCACAACTGCGTCTACGACTTCATGTGGAAGAACAACCGGCGCCGCTACGCCGAGAAATTCCCGACCTGGGACATCATCCGCAAGTACAACAAGGACTACAAACTGATCTTCGTCGGCGATGCCACGATGAGTCCTTACGAAATCTTGCAACCGGGCGGCAGCGTCGAATACAACAACGAAGAGGCCGGCGCGGAGTGGATTCAGCGCCTCACGCACGCGTTTCCCAAGTTTGCGTGGATCAACCCGGAACCCCAAGGGGTGTGGCAGTATCGACAGAGCATCAGTGTGATTCAGCAACTGATGGGCCAGCGCATGTACCCGCTGACCTTGAAAGGGCTGGAAGACACGATGCGCATGCTGTCGAAATAACCGCCGAATGAAATTTCCCCTTCCGGGCCGTGCCCCATGGGCATGGCCGATCCTGTTGTGCGCGAGCTTGACGACCTGGGCGTGGCCGCTCACCGCGCACGCCCAGGAGACCGCCCCCGCCCCGGTGGCGGCCGATGCGCAGGCCGACACGGACGACAGCGACGCCCCCCGCCCACGCAACGCGCAACAGCGCGCGGCCACGGCACCCCGCTTCGAGATCGACATGCAGGCCCCGGAGGCCATCGGCGCCTTTCTGCTGCGCCACATGGAGGTGCAGCGCTACCGCGAGCTGCGCAACCTCGACGCCAACGAGCTCGGGCGCCTGCTCGTGCTGGCGCCGGCGAATGTGCGCGAACTCCTGGCCACGCTGGGCCATTTTTCGCCCACGGTGGAGGTGATCGCACCACCAGGCCTGGGTGAGGCAGCCACCGACGCCGGCAATGGCGACCGAGCGCTCCGCAACGCATTTCTGGGCACCATCGTCGTGAAGGTCGAGCCCGGGCCGGTGACGCAGGTCGCGCTGGTCAACGTGTCTTTCGTGGGCGACATCGCCAACGCGCCCGAGGCTGCCGCGCAACGCGCCGACATCCAGCACGAAGCGGGTCTGATCGCCGGCTTGCCTTTCTCCCAGGCCGACTGGGACCGCACCAAGACCGCCGCCTTGCGCGCCCTGACCGCCAAGCGCTACCCGCTGGGCCGGGTGCAGAACAGCCTGGCCGACATCGACGCCGAGGCGAACCAGGCACGGCTTTACATCGAACTCGACTCCGGCAAGGCCATGCGCATGGGCGACGTCGTGGTGCAAGGCGCCGAGCGCTACGACGCCATCACCGCCCAGCGTCTGGTGCGCCTCTCCGGCCTCACCGAAGGCAGCGACTACGACCTCGAAAAGCTGCAGGACGCGCAGCGCCGCCTCGCCGAGACCGGCTACTACGACTCGGTGTTCGTCTACGCCGAACCCACCACCGACGGCGAAACGCTGCCGGTGCAGGTGCAACTGCGCGAGGCCAAGCGCCAGAAGGTGGTGATCGGCATCGGCGGCAGCACCGACAACGGCGCGCGCCTGTCGCTGGAACACACGCACAACAGCGTGCCCGGCATCGGCTGGCGCGTGGTGAGCAAGCTGCAGCTCGAACGCGACGACCAGCTCGCCAGCACCGACTGGAGCTCTACCCCCAACGACGACGGCTGGCGCAAGATCTTCGGCGGGCAACTCGCCAAGCAGATCGACGAGTTCACCACCACCAGCAGTCAGCGCCTGCGCGTGGGGCAAACGCAGTTGGGCGTCGAGTACGACCGCAGCTTCTACTTGCAGTACGACCGCGCCCACGTCAAAAGCGGCTTGCTGTCGGCCGCCGCGCAGGAGGATGCGAAGTCGTCCATCACCCTCAACTACGCCTGGACGCGGCGCCGTTTCGACGACCTGGTGTTTCCGAACCGCGGCTACGGCCTCTCGGTCGAGGTGGGCGCGGGCTACACGCTGGGCAATGACCGCCAGCCGTTCGCCCGCACGCAGGCGCGCTGGCTCACCTACTGGCCGCTGGGCGCGATCGCCCGCGCCGCCGACCCGGTGCCCGGTCAGGCGCGCGACGTGAGCGCGCCCGGGCGTCGCACCGAGCTGGGCCGGCTGGCGCTGCGCGTCGAAGGCGGCGCGGTGGTGGCGCGCGATTCGGCCCCCATTCCCGACACGCAACTCTTCATCACCGGTGGCGACAACACCGTGCGCGGCTACGGCCTGCGCGACATCGGCGTGCCGCGCGCCGACGGCACCATCGGACCCGGCCGCTACAAAGGCGTGGTGAGCCTGGAATGGCAGCGCCCGATCTGGAACAGCGACCGGCGTTCGAATTGGGAGAATGTGCTCTTCATCGACGGTGGCGCCATTGCCAACAAGGCCGGCGACCTCAAACCCGTGTGGGGCGTGGGCACTGGTATCCGCTACAACAGCCCGGTGGGCCCGCTGCAGCTGGACCTGGCCTACGGTCTGGAGGTCAAGCGCTTCCGCATCCACCTCAACGTGGGCTTCACGTTCTGACCGCGCGCATGAGCAGCACCGACCCCGACACCACCCGCCCGCCGCCCTCGCGCATCGGCCGCGTGGTGCGCTGGGTCTTCGGTGGCCTGGCCGCGCTGGTGTTGCTCGTCGTGGTGGGTGTCGGCTTCTGGGCCGCGTCGCCGGGCTCGTTGGCGCAGGCCATCGGCTGGGGCCAATCGTTCATGGCGAAACAGGGGCCAAACGCTGGCACCCTCGATGTCGCTGACGTGCAGGGCAGCCTGCTGCGCGGCGGCCAGATCGCGCGGCTGCAATGGCAGCGCGACGGCCTGAGCGTGGTGGCCACGGACACGCGCATCGGCTTGAGCAAATGGTTCTGGGCCGATGCCCTGCTCGGGCGCGGCGTGCGGCTGTCGCAGCTCGACATCGGCCGTTTGCAGATCGACGACCAGCGCCCGCCCGCGCCCGACGAGCCACCCGAACCGCTGCAACCGATCACACTGCCACTGCCGGTCACCCTGCCGTGGTCCATCGGCGAACTCGTGCTGGCCGGGGAATCGCCGCTCACGTTCAGCGGCATGAAGGGCCAGTACCGCTACCGCCCGGCCGACAGCGTCTGGAACCTCGGTGTGGCCGACGCGCACCAGTTCGATCTGGACAACGTGCAAGTCGCCGGCGGCCGCTACCAGGCCAAGGCCGTGTTGGGCGCGCAAGCCCCGATGCCGCTGCGCGTGGACGCCAGCGGCGAGGTGCAGACCACCGTGCCCGGTGGCGAGGCCGTGACACTGCAGGCCCTCGCCAACATCACCGGCACCCTGGCCACCACCGACGCCGCGCTGGACGCGACCGCCAGCGTGAAGGCCGTCGGCGGAGCGGCCCCGGCCGACGCGCCCACGCTCGATGGCAAGGCGCGCCTTCGGCCCTGGGGCGCGCAGCCGATCGAGTCGGCCGACATCACCATGGAGCGGATCGACCTGCATGCCTTCTGGCCGCAGGCGCCGGTCACGCTGCTCGGTGGCACGGTGAAGGCGCAGCCCGAGGGCGAGGCCTGGCGCGCCGAGGTCCGCTTGGCCAACGCGGGCAGCGGCCCGGCCGACCGGCAACGCCTGCCACTGGACACACTCAACGTCGACCTCGAACAACGCGGCCCACGCTGGACGCTCACGCAGCTCGACGCCCAGCTGGGCGGCGGCGCGGTGCAAGGCCAGGGCTGGTGGGAGCCCGCGAGCGGCGCGCAAGCTTCGCCGCTGGGCCAGTGGCAGGGCGACATCAAAGCGACCCGCGTCAACCCCGCGCAACTCTGGAGCAGCATCGCGCCCGCCGCGCTCGACGGCACCGTCACGGCGCGCACGGTGGACGCCAACACGCCACGCGCGGCCATCGACCTCAGCGCGCGCGTGCAGCCCTCGCGCGCGCAGCCCCGGGATGGCGCGCTGGCCGGTGTGCGGCTGCGCGAACTGGATGTGAAAGGCCGCTGGCGGCCCCACGCCGACAACGCCTCGCAAGGCGTGCTCGAACTTCGTGAAGCCCGTCTGAACGCCGCCGACGCCACGCTCGACGTCAAGGGCGCGTTCGACACCGTGGCGCGCAGCTTCGACGGCCGGGTCGCGCTGCAGCTGCCCGGCGCGCAGGCCGACTGGAAAGGCAAGACGGCGCACGCCCAGGGCCAGGGCGACCTGGACCTCAACCTCGGCGACGCGAGCCGCGTGCTCGCCTGGGTGCGCAGCCTGCAAACCCTGCCCGTGGTCGGCCCGCAGATCCGCACCGCGCTCGACAGCCAGCCCGGCCTGCAAGCCGAGGGCAGCGCCCAACTCAACGCCGATTGGCAAGGAGGCCTGGGCGTGTTCGGCTACCCGCCGCCCGCCGCCGGCGCCACCACTGCCGCGCCGCCGCGCCTGCAACTCGGCCTGAACGCGCCGCGCCTGCGCATCACGCACCAGGTTGCCACCGGCAACCCCGAGATCCCCACCGCCACACAAGACATCCACCTCAGCGCGCTCAAGCTGCAGGCCAACGGCCCGCCCGAACGCCTCGCCCTCAGCCTCGCGGGCCAGGCCGAGCAAGGCCCGTGGCGCGCCACACTCGACACGGAAGGCGTGCTGCAACTGGGCAATGCACGCCAGCCCGACATCGACACCGGCCGCCTCGAACTCGGCCGGCTGAAACTGCAGGCCACCGACAGCGCCCGCCCCGACCGCACGGTGGAATGGACGCTGGAGAGCGTGGCCGCGCTGGCCGTGCAATGGCAGGGCGCGCGCAGCGATACGCTGCAAGTGCAGGCCGACCCCGGCCAACTGCGGTTGCAACCCGTGTTCCGCCGCCGCGCCGCGCCCGCGGCCACCGCCACTGTCGCCGTCTCCGCGGCCACTGCCGCCGCGGCCGCCGCCACACCCACCGTCACCACGCCCATGACACTGGCCTGGGACCGCATCACCTGGCGCGCCGGCGCGCTGGACACGCGCGGGCGGCTCACCAGCCTGCCGCTGTCCTGGGTGGACGCGCTCGCCACGCCCCAAGGCGCGCGCCATGGGCCCTTGAGCGAATCCGGCCTGGGCGGCGACGTGGTGTTCGACGGTGCCTGGGACCTCTCCCTGCCCGCCGACGCCAACGCACCGCCACGCCTCACCGCCCAACTCCAGCGGCGCAGCGGCGACCTCTCGGTGCAGACCGATGGCAACTTCGACGAGAACACGCCGTCCACCCAGCGCCTGCAGACCGGCATCCGCACGGCACAACTCGACATCGAAACGCAAGGCAGCAACGTGCTCGCCCGCCTGCGCTGGGACAGCGAACGCCTGGGCCAGGCCAGCGCCGACATCGGCACCACGCTCAGCCCGCCCAACGCCGACCAGAGCGCCTGGCACTGGGCCGAACAAGCGCCCTTGCGCGGCACCCTCAAGGCGAGCCTGCCGCAGCTGGGCGTGTGGTCCGCGCTGGCACCACCGGGCTGGCGCGTGCGCGGTTCGCTCGGCGCCGACCTCACGCTCGGCGGCACGCGCGACAAGCCCCTGCTCAACGGCTCGCTCAACGCCGACGACCTCGCGCTGCGATCGCTCGTCAACGGCATTGCCTTCTCGCGCGGGCAGTTGCGCGCCACGCTGGCGGGCGAGCGCATCACCATCGAGCGCTTCTACCTGCAAGGCGCTGGGGGGGTGGAGAACGGCGGCACCTTGCTGGCCACGGGCAGCACCGAATGGCGCACGGTGACGGTGGATGGCCAGCCGCGCCGCCAGCCCTACATCAGCCTGCAGGCCACGGCCACGAAGCTGCGCGTGTCCAACCGCGCCGACCGCCTGCTCACGCTCTCCGGCCAGTTGCAGGCCGAGCTCGCCGGCACGGCGTTGCAGTTGCGCGGCCAGCTCACCGCCGACAGCGCCTTGTTCGTGCTGCCCGACGAATCCACGCCCAGCCTGGGCGCGGACGTGGTGGTGCGCGGCACCGAGCGGCCACTGGAAGACCCGAACGCCTTTCGCGTGCAACCCGATGTGCTGGTCGACCTGAACCTGGGCGAGAACTTCGAGGTGCGCGGCCAAGGCCTGCAGACACGCCTGAGCGGCCAACTCAACGTGCGCAGCACGCCCGCCTCCCCCGCGCCGCGCGTGATCGGCGAAGTGCGCACCGTGCGTGGCACCTACCGCGCCTACGGCCAGCGGCTCCTGATCGAAACCGGTGTGCTGCGCTTCAACGGGCCGTACGACAACCCCACGCTCGACATCACCGCCGTGCGCCCCAACACCACGCAGCGCGTGGGCGTGCTCATCAGCGGCAGCGCGCAGGTGCCGCGCGTGCGGCTGTTCTCCGACCCCGAGTTGCCCGACAGCGAGAAGCTCGCCTGGCTGGTGCTGGGCCGCCCGGCCAGTGGCGCGGGCGCGGAAGCCGCGGTGCTGCAACAGGCCGCGCTGGCGCTGCTGTCGCGCAACGGCAGCAACCTCGATGGCGGACTGGCGAGCGCGTTCGGCCTGGACGAACTGTCCTTCGCCGGCAATGCCACGAACGCGGATGGCACCACCACGGCGGCCGCGCTCACGCTGGGCAAGCGCCTGTCCAACAAGCTGTACCTCACCTACGAAGCCAGCCTGGCGGGCGCGATGGGCACGGTGTCGATGTTCTACGACCTCTCGCGCCGCGTGACGGTGCGGGCGCGGGCGGGTGAAGAGAACGCGATCGACCTGATCTTCACCACGGCGTTTGACTGACCTTCGCACCCTGCCACCTAGAATTCCCGCCGTGCGCGCCCTCTTCCTGACGTTCCTGCTGACCTTCCTGCTGCTGCCGCAGTTCGCCTTGACGGCCACGCTGCCCGATGGCGCCGCGGGGGCGCACGCCACCTTGTCATCGCACGACGCCGGCGCGCGCCACGACACCCGCTGCAACGGGCACACGAGCACATGCCTGGAGCTCGATTGCAGCACCTGCCATGCGCATGGCGCGGCCATGGCACCCACCGCCAGCGTGCCACAGTGGCTGGCGCTGGGCACCGCGCCCATCACGGCCACCGAGCGCCGCCACACCCCGCCGTGGCACGAGCGCCCCTACCGGCCGCAGTGGACCGCCCTGTCCGAGCAGGGCTGACCCGACACCACCGGCCCGCCCTGCGTCGGGCGCGCACCCCTCCCCGATCGCCACGTCCGCAGCGCACCGCCGCTGGCGGATGCCCTTCGTTTTTCCTGCTGGAAGGAATCCCTGATGTCTGTTCACGCCGCTGCCTGGCGCTGGCTCGTCGCGGCCTGGCTGATCGCGATGGCCGCGACCCTGGGCGCACTCTTCATCGGCGAAGTCATGGGCATGACGCCCTGCCTGCTGTGCTGGTACCAGCGCATCGCCATGTTCCCGCTGGCCGCCATCCTGGGCATGGCCGCGTACCTGGAAGACCGGCGCGGCGCGCTCTACGCCTTGCCGCTGGCCATCGTCGGCCTGGGCTTCGCGGCGTACCACAGCGCGCTGGTGCTGCAGTGGGTGCCCGTGTGGTGGCTGCCCTGCGGCGCCGGTCCGTCGTGCAGCAACCAGGCGCTCACCCAGCTCCACGGCGTGCAACTGCCCTTCCTGTCCCTGGTGGCTTTCCTGGCCATCACCGCCTGCCTCTGTATCCACCTTCGAAAGACCCGGCCATGAACGCCAAGAAAATCTCCATCGTCCTGCTGCTGGCCGCGCTGGCCGCCGCCTTCTTCATCGGCATGAACACCTTCCGGCAACAGGAACAGGCCGCGCAGGAAACCATTGTTCGCGCCGAAGCCACGCGGCTGGTGCGCATGCACTCGCCCGTGCTGGGGGCGCAGAACGCGCCGGTCACCGTGGTCGAGTTCTTCGACCCCGCGTGCGAAGCCTGCCGGGCCTTCTACCCCTTCGTCAAGCAGCTGTTGGCGCAGTACCCCACGCAGGTCAAGGTGGTGATCCGCTACGCGCCGTTCCACAGCGGCTCGGACCAGGTGGTCCAGTTGCTGGAAGCGGCGCGCCGCCAGGGGAAATACGAAGCGGCGCTGGAGGCCGTGTTGGCGGCCCAGCCGGTCTGGGCCGACCACCACCAGCCCCAGCCGGCGCTGGCGTGGAATGCGCTGGAAGGCCTGGGCCTGAACATGCCACAGGCCAAGGCCGACGCGCAGCGCCCCGAGATCGCGGCGGCGCTGGCGCAGGATGTGGAAGACCTGGGCGTGCTGCAGGTGAGCAAGACGCCCACCTTCTTCGTCAACGGCCGCAGCCTGCCCAGCTTCGGGCCAGAGCAGCTCGCGGCGCTGGTGGCCGATGAAGTGCGCCGGGCAACGCCCTGACGCCTGGCTGGACCGAGGTCAGGCGACCTGGGCCACCTTCGACTGGTTCGCGGCTTCCGCCACGTGCGCGCGGATCTCGCTCTCGGCCGTGGCAAAGGCCTGCGCCTTCGCTTCGTCACCCATGGCCACACCCTCGGCGCGCACGAAGCGCACGTCGGTGATGCCGAAGAAGCCGAGCACCGTCTGCAGGTAGGTTTCCTGGTGCTCCATCGCGCGGCCACCGTCGCTGGTGGAGTACACGCCGCCGCGGCTGAGCACCACGATCACGGTCTTGCCACCGGCCAGACCCACGGGGCCCTTCTCGGTGTACTTGAAGGTGCGGCCGCCTTGCGCCAGGCGGTCGATCCAGGCCTTGAGCTGGGTGGGAATGGTGAAGTTGTAGAGCGGCGCACCGATCACGACCACATCCGCCGCCAGGAACTGGCTCACCAGGGCTTCGGACAACGCGTTTTCCTGGCGCTGCGCCTCGGTGGCCGCGGCCTGGCCGGTGCGAAAACCCAGCGCGTCCGCGCTCAGGTGGGGCGGCGCGTCGGCGGCCAGGTCCAGGCGTTGCACTTGCGTGCCAGGATGGGCGGCCACCCACGAGGCCACCGTGCGGGCCGTGAGTTGGCGGGAAACGGACTGGTCACCGGTGATGGCGGAATCGACGTGAAGCAGTTGCATGGAAATCTCCAGAAGGTGGGAGCCACGCTGTGTGGCCATGGATAGATTGTGATTTCGCACCCAATTTCTGATAAGTCAGGCAATTCGCGACAGATCGTTCCATAATCAGGACAATAAATCGGCTAGAACCGCCCCCCACCATGCAAGACCTGAACGACATGCTCCTGTTTGCCGAAGTCGTCGAGCGCGGCGGTTTCGCGGCGGCCGGCCGCGCGCTGGGCATGCCGAAGTCGCGCATCTCGCGCCGCGTGGCCGCGCTGGAAGCGGAACTCGGCGTGCGCCTGCTGCAGCGCACCACCCGCAAACTCTCGCTCACCGACGTGGGCGAAACCTACCTGCGCCACTGCCAGGCGCTGCGCGAATCGGCGCAGGCCGCGGCCGATGCCGTGGCCGAGGTGCAGACCGAACCGCGCGGCACGATCCGCGTGGTGTGTCCAGTCACGCTGGCGCAAACGGTGCTGGGCGGCGTCATGCACATCTACCTCGCGCGCCATCCGCAGGTGCGTGTGGAGATGGAGGTGAACAACCGGGTGGTCGATCTCGTGAAGGAAGGCGTGGACGTGGCGCTGCGCGTGCGCCTCACGCTGGAGGAAAGCGGCAGCCTGGTCATCAAGCGGCTCGACGATGCGCGTTCCGTGCTGGTGGCCAGCCCCGCACAGCTGGCCCGCCAGGGCACACCCGTCACGCTGGAAGAAGTGAGTCGGCTCGACAGCGTGGCGATGTCCACCACCGACGGCGTCGTCAGCATCCGGCTCACCAACGCGCAGGGGCGCGAAGCCGTGCTGCGGCACACGCCGCGCTACGTTGCAGACGACCTGCTCGCCCTCAAGCTCGCGGTGCTCGGGGGGGCAGGCATGTGCTGGCTGCCCGACTACATGTGCGAAGAAGAACTGCGCAACGGCCAACTGGTGCGCGTGCTGCCCGACTGGACCACACCGGTGGGCGTGGTGCACGCGGTGTTTCCGTCGCGCCGGGGCATGTCACCGGCGGTGCGCAGCTTCCTGGATTTCCTGGGCGAGTACGTGCCCGTGTGCGGCAACCTGCAACGCAGCGCCGCGGCGTCGCGCACACAGCCCCCGACGGTCCATCCGGACGCCTTGTCGCCGTCCTAGGCTGTGCAGGAAACACAGCGCCGCCGCAATCCTCAAGCCGTCGGTTATGCCGGCACGGTCGACAGCTCAAGCTCGCGCAGCACCTCACCCACCGCCTCCACGGCACCGCCCATGCCGCGCGGCCCGAGCTGGCCCATGCAGCCGACACGGAACGTCTCGAGCGTCGTCAGCTTGCCGGGGTAAAGGATGTAGCCGCGCGCCTTCACCGCCTCGTAGAACGGCTTGAACGCGTACCGCGGGTTCGTTGGCGCGTGGAACGTGACGATGATGGGCGCCTGGATCTCGGGCCTGAGAAAGCTTTTCAGTCCCAGCGCCGCCAGACCGTCGATCAGCTCGCGGCAGTTCTGCGCGTAGCGCGCACCGCGCGCCGCGAGACCGCCTTCCTCCACGTACTGCGCCAGTGCCGCGTCGAAGGCCGCCACGATATGCGTGGGCGGCGTGAAGCGCCATTGCGTGGTCCGGTTCATGTAGACCCACTGGTCGTACAGGTCCATCGCCAGCGAGTGGGCGTTGCCCTCGCTGCGCTGCAGTGGTTCGCGCCGCACGATCACGAAGCCCATGCCCGGCGGGCCTTCGAGGCATTTGCCGGACGCGGCAACCACCGCGTCGAACGGCGTCTTGCGCGCGTCGATCTCGATCGCGCCGAAGCTGCTCATCGCGTCGATGATCAAGCCCTTGCCATGGCGCGCGACGACCAGCGCGATGTCGTGCAGCGGGTTCAGGATGCCGGTGCTGGTCTCGCAATGCACCAGCGCGACGTGGGTGATCGACGGATCCTGTTGCAGCGCGCGGTCGACATCCTCGGCGCGGACCTGCGCATCCTCGGCATAGTCGATCGTCGTGACCTTGCGGCCGAGCACCTTGCAGATCTTCGCGATGCGCTGGCAGTACGCGCCGTTGCTCGGCACCAGCACGTGGCCTTCGACGCGTGGCACCAGCGTGCCGATCGCCGCTTCGACCGAGAAGGTGCCGCTGCCCTGCATCGGCACGCATTCGTGCGTGCCCTCGCCGTGCACGATGGCGAGAAGCCCTTCGCGGAGGCGCGCCGTGATGGCGTTGAAATCGCTGTCCCACGATCCCCAGTCGCGCAGCATGCTCTGCTTGGTGCGCGCGGAGATGGTGAGTGGGCCGGGGGTGAGGAGGAACGCAGGGGTGGTCATCGAAGGTCTCCAGAAGGTGGTTTGTCGATTCAGGGATCAGCGGCGCCCGGCGGAACGCCAGGCTTGTGTCTTCAGCAGCAGCACGCGGGTCGCGAGCGAATACAACAGGCACACCGCGACGGAGGTGAGCACGATCAGGCTCGCGAGCGCGGCGGCCGGGCCGATCTCGCCGGCCCCATCGAGGTTCATGATCGCCACCGAGGCGAGCACGGTGTCGGGCGAATACAGAAACACGACACCGGACAAACTCGCCAGCGAGACGACGAAGAAGTAGCGCGCGATGTCGAGCACCGCCGGCAGGCACACCGGCAAGGTGACGCGGAAGAAGGTCTTGTAGAACGGCACCTTCAGCGACGCCGACACGGCCTCGAACTCGTTGTCGATCTGCTTGAGCGCCGTCACCGCCGTCAGGTGGCTCGAGGTGTAGTAGTGAATGATCACCGACAGCACCAGGATCGGCATCGTCGCGTAGAGGAAGTTCAGCGGGTTGTCCGGGTGGTTGAAGAACATGATGTAACCCAGGCCCAGCACCAGCCCCGGCACCGCCATCGACAGCATCGCCAGCAGGTGGATCAGCGGGCGTGCCAATTCCAGGCCGCGCGTCTTCTCCATCAGGTAGGCGCCGATGAACACGGTCAGCGATCCGAACACCGCCGCGTAGGCGCCGAGCTTCACGCTGTTGGTGTAGGCGGATGCCAGGTCGCTTTCAATCAAGGCGAACTTGTAGTGGTGCAGGGTCAGCGACAGGTCGTACGGCCAGAGCTTGATGAACGAAGTCCACAGCGCCATGCCGACGACCGACAGCAGCAGCACGCAGACGAGCACGCAGTACGCCGTCATCAGCGCGTCGAAAGTGCGGTGGGCTTTCGGCGCATACGGCACCGACCTCGCCGACAGCTGCGCCCGCAGCTTGCGGCGCACGCGCGAGTCGATCACGAACGAGAAGATCGACGGGATCAGCAGCAGCAGCCCGACCACCGCGCCGCGGCCGAAATTCTGCTGGCCCACGACCTGCTGGTAGACATCGACCGCCAGCACGTTGAAGTTGCCGCCGATCACCTTGGGCGCGCCGAAGTCGCTGATCACGTAGGTGAAAACGACGGTGCCCGCGCTGATCAGGCCGTACTTGCAGGACGGCAAGGTGATGGTGAAGAACTTGCGCAGCGTGGAGGTGCCGAGCGAGTCGGCCGCTTCGTAGAGCCGGCCGTCCGCCAGCGACAGCGCGGTCAGCAGGATCATCAGCGCGTGCGGGAAGGTGTTGTAAACCTCCGAGATGATGACGCCGGGCGCGCCGTAGATGGTGCTCAGGCCGAACCAGCCCAGCAGCGGCTTCAACACGCCCTGGTTGCCGAACCACTGGATGAAGGCGATCGCCGACAGCAGCGACGGCGCCAGCAGCGGAATCAGCGCGATCAACCGGAACGTGCCCTTCAGCGGTGCGCAGCTGCGCGTCAGCGCATAGGCAAAGATGAAGGCCATCGGCAACGAGATCAGCACCACGGTGGCGGCGACCCAGACCGAGTTCCAGATCGCGCTGAGCAGCGCCGGCGTTTTCAGGTAAGTGGCAAAGTGCACGAAGCCGATGAAGTTGCCGTTGTTGTCCTGCACCGCGCGCAGGAAGATGGCCACCATCGGCGCAAGCAGAAACACGACCAGGAAAGCCACCACCGCGAGCAGCACCCCGCGCGCGATCAGGTCGTCGCGCGACAGCCGCAGGCTCGGCGTGCCGCGTGGCGCGGGCAGACTGGCGGCGGTGCTCATTGCGCTGCTCCCTTGGCATCGAAGACACGGATGCGGTCGCTGCGCAGCGCCAGTTCGAGCCGAGCGCCGACATGCACACCCAGATCGTGCAACTGGTTCAGCGAGAAGTAGATCGCCAGCGGCTGGCCGTCGAGCTCGTCGATGCACATCTCGGCCATGCACGAGCCACCGAGGAATTCGACCTTGCTGACCCGGCCCCAGACGCGATTCGCCGCGCCCTCGAGCGCGCCTTCGACGGCGCGATCTTCCGGGCGCAGGTACAACCGCACCGATTCACCGGGCGCGTGGGTGCTGCAGTCACCGGCGCATTGCAGTTCGAGGCGGCCAACACGAAAGCGCCCGCCGCCGAGCGCCACCGCGGGCAGCACGTTGACCTTGCCGACAAAGTCGGCCACGAACGGCGTCGCCGGCCGTTCGTAGATGTCGTGCGGACTGCCGACCTGCTCGATGACGCCTTGGTTCATCACCACGATGCGGTCGGCCATCGACAGGGCTTCTTCCTGGTCGTGTGTGACCATCACCGTCGTCACGCCGAGCTGCTGCTGCAGCCGACGGATCTCGCCGCGCAGGCGGATGCGCTCCAGCGCGTCGAGCGCCGACAGCGGTTCGTCGAGCAGCAGCAGGCGCGGCGAGGTCGCCAGCGCACGGGCCAGTGCGATGCGCTGCTGCTGGCCGCCGGACAACTGGCCCGGGTACTTGTCGCCGGACGTGGCGAGGCCGACCAGCTTCAGCAGTTCGTCGACACGCGCCTTGACCTCCGCTTTCGGCCGTTTGCGGTTCACCAGTCCATAGGCGACGTTCTCCGCGATGCTCAGGTTCGGGAACAATGCGTACGACTGAAACACGATGCCGTAGTCGCGCTTGACCGGCGGCAGCCAGGAAATATCGCGCCCGTTCTGCACGATGCGCCCGCCGGTCTGCGTCTCCAGCCCGGCGATGATGCGCAGCAGCGTCGTCTTGCCGCAGCCCGACGGGCCCAGCAGGCACAGCATCTCGCCTTGGCGCACTTGCAAATCGATGTGCTGCAGGGCGACGAACTGGTTGTCGAAGCGCTTGTGCACGCCTTCGATCGCCAAAGCAGTTGCGGTGGTTGTGGTGGTGGTTTCGCGCACCGCCTCGTGGGCCAGCGCGCCTTGAAAAGCCATGTCCATAAGATCCCCTTGAAGGGGCGCGGCGGTGGTTGCCGCGCCTCGCTGCTCGATTTACTTCGGTTCGGACTTGGCGTTGTAGCGCTTGTTCCACTCGGTCAGGATGGTCTCGCGGTTCTTCGCGGACCAGCCAAAGTCGTTCTTCACCAGCATCTGCTCGTAGTTGGCCGGCATTGCGGGATTGGGCTTGTGCACGTCCTTGTGCAAGACGATCGCGAAGTTCTTCTGGTACAGCTCGTTGGCTTCCTTGCTGGCCGACCAGTCGGCGAGCTTCTTCGCCGCGTCCATGTTCTTCGAGGTCTTCATGACGGCGGTCGCCTCGATGTCCCAGCCCAGCCCTTCCTTGGGGAAGATGATGTCGATCGGCGCGCCCGTGGACTTGACCTGTACCGCGCGGGTATCGAGCGAGATGCCGATGACGAACTCACCGGCGCCAGCCTGGCGGCACGGCTTGGAGCCTGAATGCGTGTACTGCGCAATGTTCTCGTGCAGTGCGTCCATGAACTTCCAGCCTTCGGCTTCGCCGTACAGCTGCAGCCACGCGGTGACGTCGAAGTAACCGGTGCCCGACGACGCCGGGTGGGGCATGGTGATCTGGCCTTTGTAAATCGGCTTCGCCAGGTCTTTCCAGGCCTCGGGCTTGGGCAGGCCGCGCTTCTGCGCTTCGACCGTGTTGAAGCAAACCGTCGCACCCCAGACATCCATGCCGACCCAGCTTGGCGGCTTGCTGGCGTCGGAGTACTTCGGGTTGAGGTCCTTGAAGCCCTTGGGCTCGTACTCCGCCAGCATCTTCTCGTCTTTCAGGATGGCCAGGCTGCTTGCGGCCACACCCATCACCACATCGGCCTGCGGATTGGCCTTCTCGGCCATCAGCTTGGCGGTTATGACACCCGTCGAGTCCCGCACCCACTTGATCGTGATGTCGGGGTTCGCCTTCTCGAAGCCCTCCTTGTAGGCCTTGAGCTGGTCGGTTTCGAGAGCCGTGTAGACCAGCAGGTTGGTGGCGGCGGTGGCGGTGCTCGCCAGACCAGCCGCGGCGATGACGCCGGAAAGAACGCGAATCAGCAAATGTTTCATCGATGTCTCCTGGGGTTGATCCGACGTTCGAAGCATCGGTGTCGCAAATGTAGATCGCTGAATGCCGACTGTCAACTGCAAACTGTTGACAATTTGCGCTTTGCATGCTTCAATGAAGACATGGCAATCAAAACCGACGCGAATACCGCAATGATGAAAAACCCGAATCTGAGCGCACTGCAGGTGGTGCAAGCGCACTCGCTGCCCGGCCTGGTCCAGACCGAGGTCGAGCAGCTGATCCTGCGCGGCGAACTGGGCGTCGGCCAGCGCATCAACGAAAGTGATCTCGCCACCCGCTTCGGCACCAGCCGGGGCCCGGTGCGCGAGGCGCTGCGCGCGCTCGAGGAGTGCAGACTGGTGCGCTCCGAAAAGAACCGCGGCGTTTTCGTGCGCGAGATCTCGATCGCCGAGGCCGACGAAATCTACGATGTGCGCGAAGCGCTCGACGAGCTGATCGGCCGCCGCCTCGCGCAGAAGATCACCGCGCCCCAACTCGAGGCCCTGAAGGCGCTGCTGGTCGAGATGGACGACGCGACGCAGCTCAAGGACGTCAAGCGCTACCACTCGCTGAACCTGGAGTTCCACGACGCGCTGGTCGACTTCGTCGGCAACGAGCGGCTGGCCGATACCTATCGCCGGCTGACCAAGGAGCTGCTGCTGTTCCGCCTGCGCGGCTTGCAGGACGGCGGCGGCTTCGCCGTCTCCAACGCCGAACACAAGGCGGTCGTCAAGGCCATCGCGTCACGCGACCCCGAGCGTGCCGGGCGCGTGCTGCGCGAGCATGCGGCCGACAGCCGTGCCCGCATGCACAAAGCGGCCGACAAAGCCGTGGCCGGCAACGGCACCAACACCTATGCGAAATGACCAAGGAACGATCATGAAGTCACCGATCACCGTCAACAACCGAAGCTATCGCTGGATGGACCAACCGGTGGTCGTCGTCTGCGTCGACGGCTGCCAGTACGAGTACATCACCGCGGCCGTCGAGGCTGGCGTCGCGCCGTTCCTCGGGCGCCTGCTCGACGGCGCCGGCACCAGCTACCTGGCCGACTGCGTGATCCCGAGCTTCACCAATCCGAACAACCTGTCGATCGTCACCGGCACGCCACCGGCCGTGCACGGCATCTGCGGCAACTACTTCTACGACCGCGAGCGCGGCGAGGAAGTGATGATGAACGACCCGCGCTATCTGCGCGCCGGCACCATCCTCGCCGCCTTCGCCGACGCTGGCGCCAAGGTCGCGGTGATCACCGCAAAGGACAAGCTGCGCAAGCTGCTCGGCCACCAGATGAAGGGCATCTGCTTCTCGTCGGAGAAGGCCGACCAGCTGACGCTGGCCGAGAACGGCATCGAGAACATCGTCGAGCGCGTCGGCATGGCGGTGCCCTCGGTGTACAGCGCGGCGCTGTCGGAGTTCGTGTTCGTCGCCGGCGTCAAGCTGATGGAGCGCGAGCGCCCCGACCTGATGTACCTGTCGACCACCGACTACATCCAGCACAAGGCGGCGCCCGGCACACCGATCGCCAACGACTTCTACGCGATGATGGACAAGCACCTCGCGCGTCTGGACGAGCTGGGCGCGACGATCGTGCTGACGGCCGACCATGGCATGAACGCCAAACACGGCGCGGACGGCCAGCCGAACGTGATCTACCTGCAGGACGTGCTCGACGGCTGGCTCGGCAGTAAGCGTTCCCGCGTCATCCTGCCGATCACCGACCCCTACGTCGTGCACCACGGCGCGCTCGGTTCGTTCGCGCTCGTCTACCTGCCCGAGGGCAGCGACGAAGCGGCGATCCGCGAGCGCATCGCGGCACTGCCCGGCATCGAGAGCGTGCGTTCGCGCGCCGCCGCGGCCGAGCACTTCGAGCTGCCGCCGGACCGCATCGGCGATCTGGTCGTCGTCTCGCGCCAGGACACCGTGATCGGCACCAGCGTCGCGCGGCACGATCTTTCGGGGCTCGAAGTGCCGCTGCGTTCGCACGGCGGCGTGTCGGAGCAGAAGGTGCCGTTGATCGTCAACCGCAAAAGGTCGAGCGCCGACGGCGCGCGCCGCTGGCGCAACTTCGATGCCTTCGACCTCGGTCTGAACCTGTCCCGCTGAACTCCCAGGAGCATTCACCCATGTCCGCCGTTCTTGCACCGTCCCGTTCCGTGATCCACGAATCGCTGCGCATCGCCGGGGAGAAGGTCGCCCGCGACCGCGTCATCGAAATCCACCATCCGTACACCGGCGAACTCGTCGCCACGGTGCCGAAGGCGACGCTCGAGGACGTCAAGCGCGCGCTGCGCATCGCGCGCGACTACCGTTCCAGGCTCACGCGGCACGACCGCTATCGCATCCTGATGAAGGCGGGCGAGATCGTCGCGTCACGGCGCGACGAGATCGCTCACCTGATCACGCTCGAATCCGGCCTGTGCCTGAAGGATTCGACCTACGAAGTCGGCCGCGCGTCCGACGTGCTGCTGTTCGCCGCCAACCAGGCGCTGGTGGACGACGGCCAGGTGTTTTCCTGCGACCTCACCGCGCATGGCAAGAGCCGCAAGGTGTACACCTTGAAGGAACCGCTGCTCGGCGCGATCACCGCGATCACCCCGTTCAACCATCCGTTGAACCAGGTGATCCACAAGGTGGCACCGGCGGTGGCGACGAACAACCGGATCGTGCTCAAACCGAGCGAGAAGACGCCGCTGGCCGCCTATGCGTTGGCCGACATCCTGTATGAGGCCGGCCTGCCGCCGCAGATGCTGTCGGTGCTCACCGGCGACCCGGCCGAGATCGCCGACGAGCTGCTGACCAGCCCCGATGTCGACCTCGTCACCTTCACCGGCGGCGTCGCGATCGGCAAGTACATCGCCGCCAAGGCGGTCTACAAGCGCCAGATCCTGGAGCTGGGCGGTAACGACCCGATCATCGTCATGGACGACGCCGATCTTGAGGAAGCCGCCACGCTGGCCGCCGCCGGCTCGTACAAGAACTCGGGCCAGCGCTGCACCGCGGTCAAGCGCATCCTGGTGCACGAGAAGGTCGCCGACCGTTTCGTCGAGCTGCTGGTGGAAAAAACAAAAGCAATCCGGTACGGCGACCCGCTCGACCCGAAGACGGACATGGGCACGGTGATCGACGAGGCGGCCGCCATCCGCTTCGAGGCGGTGGTCAACGAAGCGATCGCCGACGGCGCCAAGCTGTTGGTGGGCAACGTTCGACGCGGCGCGCTCTACTCACCGACGGTGCTCGACCACGTGAAGCCTGAGATGACGGTGGTGCACGAAGAAACCTTTGGGCCGGTGTCGCCGGTGATCCGCTTCAAGGACCTCGACGAAGCGATCCGCATCGTCAACGGCACGGCCTATGGTCTGTCGTCGTCGCTGTGCACGAACCGGCTCGACATCATCACCCGTGTGATCCAGGAACTGCATGTCGGCAGCGTCAACGTGCGCGAGGTGCCGGGCTACCGCCTGGAGATGACCCCGTTCGGCGGTATCAAGGACTCGGGCCTGGGCTACAAGGAAGGCGTGCTCGAGGCGATGAAGAGCTTCTGCAACACCAAGACCTATTCGCTGCCATGGTGACCTTTCGCTCGACCGAGGACGGCCTGCGGTGGATCGAAACGCTGTTCGATCGGCTCGGTCACCGCGCCTACAGCGGTGAGCCGGTGACGCAGCTCGAGCACGCGCTGCAGAGCGCGGCATTCGCCGAGGCCGACGGCGCGGCCGAGCCGCTGGTGGCCGCCGCGCTGCTGCACGACATCGGCCACCTGGTCAACGACCTCGGCGAGTCGCCAAGCGAGCGCGGCATCGACGACCTGCACCAGTTCCACGGTGCAAAGTGCCTGCGCCCGCTGTTCGGCCGCGACGTGACCGAACCCATCCGCCTGCACGTGCAGGCCAAGCGCTATCTGTGCGCGGTTCGGCCCGGCTATCTGGACGCGCTGTCGGCCGACTCGCAGCGCAGCCTGCTCCTGCAAGGTGGCGTGTACGGCGCCGCGGAGGCAGAAGCCTTCGGCCAGACCGCGTATGCGGCGGACGCCGTGCGGCTGCGCCTGTGGGACGACACGGCCAAGGTGGCGGGCCTCGCGACGCCCGACCTTGCGCACTATCTGCCGCTGCTCGCGCGCTGCGCGCGGGCCACACCCGACTTCACACAGGAGATTGCACCATGCTGATCGGTATCCCGAAAGAGATCAAGAACCACGAGTACCGCGTCGGCCTGACGCCGTCGTCGGTGCGCGAGCTGACCGCTGCCGGTCACGGCGCCCTCGTCGAGCGCAACGCTGGCGCCGGCATTGGCGCGGCCGATGCCGACTACGGGCTGGCTGGCGCCACGATCGTCGACAGCGCCGAGGAGGTGTTCGCGCGCGCCGAGATGATCGTCAAGGTCAAGGAGCCGCAAGCGCTGGAACGCGCCCGCCTGCGGCCCGGCCAGGTGCTGTTCACCTACCTGCACCTCGCGCCGGACCCGCAACAATGCAAAGAGCTGGTCGACAGCGGCGCGTTCTGCATCGCCTACGAGACCGTGACACAGAACGCCGGCGGCCTTCCGCTGCTGGCGCCGATGTCCGAAGTCGCCGGCCGCATGTCGATCCAGGCTGCGGCACACAGCCTCGAACGCGCGCACGGCGGGCGCGGCATGCTGCTCGGCGGCGTACCGGGCGTCGCGTCGGCGAAGATCGTGATCCTCGGCGCCGGCGTGGTCGGCTCGAACGCCGCGCAGATGGCAGTCGGTACCGGCGCGCAGGTCGTCGTCATCGACCGCAACGTCGACGCGCTGCGCCGCATGGACCGCCTGCTCGGCGCGCGCGTGATGACCATGTTCTCGAACAGCGACAACGTCGAGGAGCAGGTGCTGTCGGCCGACGTCGTCATCGGCGGTGTGCTGATCCCGGGCGCCGCGGCGCCGAAGCTGGTGTCGCGCGAGCTGCTCGCGCGCATGAAGCCCGGCTCGGTGGTGGTCGATGTGGCGATCGACCAGGGCGGCTGCTTCGAGACCGCCAAGGCGACCACGCATGCCGAGCCAACCTATGTGGTCGACGGCGTGGTGCACTACTGCGTCGCCAACATGCCAGGCGGCGTGCCGCGCACCTCGACCTACGCGCTCAACAACGCGACCCTGCCGTTCGTGCTGGCGCTCGCCAACAAGGGCTGGAAGGCGGCACTGAGCGACGACCCGCATTTGTGCAACGGTCTCAACGTCGCCGACGGCAAGGTCACCTGCCGCGAGGTGGCGAACGACTTGCACTACACCTACCACGCGCCGCAATCCTTCCTGGCGGCCTGACCCCATGTCGCAACGCCCCTTTTGGCTCGCGCAGGCGTTGGCCGCCGAAGACGCCGCACCGGCGCCCCCATTCGACGGCGCCACGCGCGCTGGCCTGTGCATCGTCGGCGGCGGTTTCACGGGACTGTGGACCGCGATTCGCGCCAAGCAGCAGCGCCCCGAGCTCGACGTCGTCGTGCTCGAGGCCGATGTCTGTGGCGCTGGCGCCAGCGGGCGCAACGGCGGCTGCGCGCTGACCTGGTCGACCAAATTCTTCACCCTGCAGCGGCTGTTCGGCGACGCCGAGGCACGGCGTCTGGTGCGTGCGTCGGAGCAGGCCGTGCTGGACATCGAGGCCTTCTGCATCGAGCACGGCATTGAATGCGAATGGCGGCGCGACGGCACGCTGTTCACGGCCACCTCGGCGGCGCAAGTCGGCGCGTCCGACGCGGTGGTCGCCGCGCTGAACGAGCGCGGTATTAACTCCTGGCACCGCCTGCCGACCGAGGAGTTGCAGCGTCGCGCCGGCTCGGCAGCCCACCTCGAAGGCTGGTTCTCGCCGCTGTCGGCCACCGTGCAGCCAGGCAAGTTGGTACGTGGCTTGAGGCGCGTCGCGCTATCGCTGGGCGTGCGGTTGCACGAACACACGCCGATGCTCGCGCTGGAGGAGCGTTCGCCACCGGTGGTGCGCACGCCGCGCGGCACGGTGACCGCCGATCGGGTCGTGATCGCGATCAACGCCTGGATGGCATCGACCTTCCGTGAGTTCGAGCGCAACATCGCGATCGTCTCCAGCGACATGGTGATCACCGAGCCGGCGGCGCCGGCACTAGCCGCCAGCGGTCTCGACGGCGGCATCTCGGTGCTGGATTCGCGCATCTTCGTCCACTACTACCGCAGCAGCGCCGACGGCCGGTTGATGCTCGGCAAGGGCGGCAATACCTTCGCCTACGGCGGGCGCATGGCACCCGTGTTCGACCAACCATCGCCGTACCGCGATGACCTGACGCACCGCCTGCACGGCTTCATGCCTGGCCTGCGCGACATCCCGATCGCCGCCAGCTGGAACGGCGCGTCCGACCGCTCGGTGACCGGCCTGCCCTTCTTCGGCCAGCTGCGCGGCCGGGCGGACGTCTACTACGGCTTCGGGTACTCGGGCAACGGCGTTGCGCCCAGTCGCATGGGCGGCGAGGTGCTGGCCTCGCTCGCGCTCGGCCTCGACAACGAATGGACACGCAGCCCACTGGTGAGCGGCCCGCGCGGGCGTTTCCCGCCCGAACCGATCCGCTTTCTCGGCTCGATGATCGTGCGCAACGCGGTGCGTCGCAAGGAAGCCGCTGAAGATGGCGGGCGGCGGCCGCTCACGCTCGACGTCGGTCTGTCGCGCTTCGCCGCCGCCGCCGGCAAGGCGGACAAGGCTTGAGACGTGTGCCGCCGTCAGCCGCATGACGCTCACCTGGCCGGTCGCGCTGGCGGTGCTGTTCGCGGCACTGCTGCACGCGTCGTGGAACGTGATGGTCAAGCGCAGCACCGACGCACCGGCCGACCTGGCGCTGCTGACGCTCGGCGCCAGCGTGCTGGCGGCGCCCTGGCTGCTCTGGCTGCCCTTGCCCGCGCCGGCCGCCTGGCCATTTCTCATTGCGTCGAACCTGATCCATGTGGGCTACTACGCGACGCTGCTGGCGACGTACCGCCACGCCGATCTCGGCTTCGGTTATCCGATCATGCGCGGCAGCGCGCCGCTGCTGGTCGCGCTGGTGGGCGCCTTCGCGCTCGGCGAGATGCCCAGCGGCCTGGTCTGGGCGGGCATCGCGCTGATCTCCGGTGGCGTCGTCAGCCTGGCTTTTGCCCAGGGCTGGCGCGCCGGCGCCGGCCGCGCAACACTGTTCGCGCTCGCCAACGCAACGATGATCGCCGCCTACACGCTGGTCGACGCCGCTGGCGCGCGCTCGGCCGGCACCGCGATCAGCTACGTGCTCTGGATGTTCTTTCTCGAAGGGCTGCCGTTCGCCGCCTTCATGCTGTGGCGGCGCGGTCCGGCTTTTGTCGCGCATGCGCGCAAGCGCTGGCGCAGCGCGCTCGCCGGTGGTGCCTGCTCGGCCTTGTCGTACGGCATCGCGGTGTGGGCCATGACGGTGGCGCCGGTGGGCGCCGTCGCGGCGCTGCGCGAAACCTCGGTCGTCTTCGCGCTCGGCCTAGGCGTGCTGCTGCTCAAGGAACGCTTGAATTCCGGGCGTTGGCTCGGTGTGGCCGCCGTGCTCGCGGGCGCCATGGCCTTGCGCGCCTGACTTGTCCAGATCTTCTTCGGGTGACCCCATGAACCACAACTTCCCACGCCACAGCGCCACGCTCGACCACGCCGAACGCGACGAGTTCGTGCCCTTCGTCCACGAACTGGCCGCCATCGGCACGGCCATCATCCGCCGCCACTATCTGCAAGGCACGGCGATCGAACTGAAGGGCGACGACACGCCGGTGACCGCGGCCGACCGCCGGGTCGAGGAAGTGATGCGCCTGCTGATCGCGCAGCGCTATCCGGACCACGGCATCCTCGGCGAGGAATACGGCATGCAACGGCCCGACGCACGCTACCGCTGGGTGCTCGACCCGATCGACGGCACGAAGGCCTTCGTCTCCAACTGCTTCATCTTCGGCACCCTGATCTCGCTGCTGCGCGACGGCCGGCCGATCCTCGGAGCGATCGCGCATCCGCTGACCGGGCATGTGCTGGTCGGGCTGGGCGGCGGGCCGACGCTGCTCGGCGACCGCGTCATGCGCACGCGCCGCTGCGCGCGCCTTGAGGACGCGACGCTGCTGACGACCAGCCACTGGGAGATGGTCGATCACCGCGTCGGCCCGGCCTTCGAACCGCTGTCGCGGCGCGCGCGGCTGTACCGCAGCTGGGGCGACTGCCACGGCTACTTCCAGGTCGCCACCGGCGGTGCCGACCTGATGATCGACCCGGTGCTGAAGAGCTGGGACATCTGCGCGCTGGTGCCGGTGATCGAAGGCGCGGGCGGACGCGTGACCGGCATCGACGGCGGCGATCCGCTGACGGCGAGCGACCTGCTGGCCAGCGGAGACCCGTCGCTGCACGCCGAGGTGCTGCGTCTGCTGGCCACGCCGTGACGCGCCGCTGGCCATGCGTCGATGCGGCCCGCGCGCACGACGCGTCCGCGCGCGTGCCGTTCTTCATCGACGGGCACAGCGTCGGCTCGGTGGCGCGGACGCACCTGTACGCGTTGAGCGGCGCCGATGCGCTTCGCGTCGAGGCCGGCGGCGTGCACCTCACCGCGCCCCGCGACCTGCGCGACGCGCTGCTGGCCACGCTGAACGAACGCCTGCGGGACGCCGGCCTGATCCGCGGCTGGCGCGCCGAGACCTATGCGATCGTCGGCGCGAGCCACGGGTCCGAACCGCTGGCGCTGATCGAGCGTGCGGCCGCGCGCTTCTGGGGCACGTTGACCTTCGGCGCGCATGCCAACGGCTATGTCGCCGGTGGCGACGGTCGGCCGGCGCAGTTGTGGATCGCGCGCCGCGCCGCGAACAAGACCACCGATCCGGGCAAGCTCGACAACCTCATCGGCGGCGGCGTGGCTTGGGGCGAGACGCCGCTCCAGGCGCTGGTGCGCGAGGGCGATGAAGAAGCAGGACTCGATGCTGCCCTGGTGCGGCAGGCGGTCGCGGCCGGCACCGTCGACGTGTGCCGCGACGTGGCCGACGGCCTGCAGCGCGAGCGCATCTTCGTCTTCGACCTCGCGCTGCCGGCGCACGTGCGGCCGGTCAACCGGGACGGCGAGGTGGCGGAGTTCAGCCTGCTGGCCACGCGCCACGCGCTGGCACGGGCGGCGACGGCGGACGACATGACGGTTGACGCGGCGCTGGTGACGCTGGACTTCGCGCGGCGCCACGGGCTGGTCGACGGCTGAACGGCGCTCCATCCGCTACTGGCCATGGCAGACTTTTTGAGCCACAACGAGGCCTGAAAAACCGCCGTCGGTTGCTGCGACTAAAATCCACCCGCCGCGGCCATAGTTCAATGGATAGAACGGGCCCCTCCTAAGGGCCAGATAGGGGTTCGATTCCCTTTGGCCGCACCACCGTCATGGCTTGCACCACCAGCATGCCCTCGCCCCTGCCCATCAGCACACTCGTTCGGCACCTGCGAGGCCTTGGTCTGCGCGCGGAGGACGTGGTCATGGTTCACGCCTCGCTCAAGGCGGTGGGCCCGGTAGACGGCGGCGCCACCGGCATCGTGCAGGCGCTGCGCGACAGCATCGCCCCCGGTGGCACGCTCATGGCCTACGTGTCGTGGGACCGCTCGCCCTACGAAGAGACACTCAACGGCGCCACGCTCGATGCCGCGGCACGCGACGCCTGGCCCGCGTTCGACCCGCGCAACGCCGGCACCGAACGCAGCTTTGGCCTGCTCAACGCCTTCATCTGCCAGACACCGGGCGTGCTGCGCAGCGCGCATCCCGACGCCAACATGGCGGCCATCGGTGCGAAGGCGCGTGAGCTGATCGCCGACCACCCGCTGCACGAAGGCTACGGCCCGGGTTCGCCGCTGGCGCGCTTCGTGGCCCTGGGTGGCAAGGTGTTGCTGCTGGGCGCGCCGCTCGATGCGGTCACCGTGCTGCACCACGCCGAAACACTTGCGGACATTCCGGGCAAGCGCCGCGTGCGTTACGAACAGCCCGTGCTCGACGCGCAAGGGTGCAAGGTATGGCGCTTCGCCGAGGAGTTCGACACCAACGGCATCCTCGATGCCTTCGCCCAGGAAGGGGCGATGGACTCGGTGGAAACCATGGCGCGCGCCTACGTTCCACTGGGCCGCCATCGCGAGGGGCGTGTGGGCCACGCCGACTGCCACCTGTTCGATGCGCAGGACATCGTGCGCTTTGGCAAGGCCTGGCTTGAAGAGCGCTTCGGGCTCCTCAGCGCAACATCGCGTAGCCCACTCCGATCGCCGCCGCCAACCCCACCACATCGGCGAACAGCGCACACGCCAGCGCGTGCCGCGCGTGCTTCACACCCACGCTGCCGAAGTACACCGCCAACACGTAGAAGGTGGTTTCGGTCGAGCCTTGCACGATGGCCGCGAGGCGTCCGGCGAACGAATCGACACCGTGGGTCTGCATCACGTCGATCATCAGTCCGCGCGCGCCCGAGCCCGACAGGATCTTCATCAGCCCCACCGGCAAGGCCGGCAGGAAGTCGGTGTTCCAGCCCATCGCGGCCACGCCCGCGCCAATGCCCGCCATCAGGAAGTCCATGCAGCCGGCCGCGCGGAACACACCGATGGCGATCAGGATGGCGATGAGGTACGGCACGATCTGGATCGCCACGCCGAACCCTTCCTTGGCGCCGTCGATGAAGGCGTCGTACACATTCACGCGCCGCCATGCGCCGGCCAGCAAAAACAGCGCCACCACGCCCAGGATCACACCCGCGCCAGTCGCACCGGCAACGCGCGCGGCCTGCTCGGCGGGCAGCCGGGCCAAGGCGGTCACGGCCCACGCCAGCAGCCCACCGACGACCAGCACCGGCAGCAGAAAGCGCGGCCGCCACAGCGGCAGGCGCTGGCACACCGCCACGGCCAGCACGCCGGCCAGCAGCGAGATGAAGGTGACCAGCAGCACCGGCAGAAAGATGTCGGCCGCGTTGAAACCCGCGCCCAGGCCCTGCTTGAGCGCGATGCTCTGGCGGATGGCGATGACCGAGGTCGGAATCAGCGTGAGGCCGGCCGTGTTCATCACCACGAACATGATTTGCGCGTTGCTCGCGCTGCCCGGCTTCTCGGTGTTGAGCGTCTGCAGCTCGCGCATGGCGGTCAGGCCCAGCGGCGTGGCCGCGTTGTCCAGCCCCAGCAGGTTGGCCGAGATGTTCATGGTCATCGCGCCCTGCGCGGGGTGGCCCTGCGGCACGCCGGGAAACAGGCGCCGCAGCAGCGGGCCGGCGATGCGCGCGAGCAGTTCGATCATGCCGGCGCGCTCGCCCACCTTCATCAGCCCCAGCCACAGCGCCATCACACCGGCCAGGCCGAGCGAAATCTCGAAGCCCGAGCGCGCGCCGTCGAACAGCGCGGTGAGCAGCGCCTGAAGAATGCCGTCTTCCCCCAGCACCCAACGCACGATCGCGGTGGCGAACGCCACAGTGAACAAACCGATCCAGACCCAGTTCAACGCCATGGACAGCGATGGTAGCCGTTCACCGCCCATCGGCGCATGATTCGAACGGTGTCGAAATCATGCGGCTTCATACGTCATCAAGTGACCAGCGACACCATGACACGGCACGCCGGTTCATCACCCACCCTTTTCAGGAGATATCGATGTCCACACAACTCTGCGCCTACCTGTCCTACAACGGCGATTGCGCCGAAGCGATGAAGTTCTATGCCAAGTTGCTCAACGCCAAGCTGGAAGCCCTGATCACCTACGGCGAGATGCCCGGCGGCGACCCGGTGCCAGCCGAGCACGCCGGCCGCATCATGCACGCCTACCTGGTGCACCCCGACTTCGCGCTCATGGCCGGCGACGCGCCACCCGGCGTGCCCTTCTCCGGCATCCAGGGCGCGATGATGGCGATCACCTTCCCCACCGTCGCCGAGGCCACGCGCGTGTTCAACGCCCTGACCGAAGGCGGCAAGGTGACCATGCCCTTGGCTGAAACGTTCTGGGCCGACACCTTCGGCATGGTCACCGACCGCTTCGGCACGCCGTGGGGCATCAACGGTGGCCCCAGGGAGATGCCCAAGGGCTGATCACGGCCTCAGAGCTGGCCTTCGGTCAGCGTGTCGAGCTGGAAGCGGCCGCTGCGGTCCCACAGCCAGGTGTCGACGTACTGCACCCGCCCGAGACCGGGCGGCGAGGGGAACGGCGAGGCCTGTTGCACGAGGCGCGTGATCTCGGCCATCACTTCAGGCGCATGGCTGGGACCGCGCAGCCAGCGCAAGGAGCCGACGCGGCCACCCAGGTGGATCTCGATCTCCAGCACACCGATCGCATAGAGCATCGCGGGCAACTGCCCCCGGTAAATGCGATCGGGGTACTTGCGGTAGATGTGGGAAGCCGCCTCGCGGCGGTAGGCCGCGCTCGCGGGCGCCTGGCCAGGCAAGGGCCTGGAGATCGGCGAGAGGGAACAACCGGCCACGAGGGCAGAGGCCGCGGTCGCGGCAGCCAAGGTCATGAACTGGCGGCGTTCGTCTGGAACAGGAGCGTGTCGAGGGTTCATCGCGGCATTAAAGCAGTGGGCACCGTGAGGCACAAGTGCCGCAACACCCCTTTACTCAGCGCTGCCTCAAGGTCCGACTGAGCAGGATCACCGGCACCAGCCCGACCAGCACCAGGGTCAGCGCCGGCAGCGCCGCCTCACCCAGGCGCTCGTCGCGCGCCAGCTGGTAGGTCACCACGGCCAGCGTGTCGCTGTTGAAGGGGCGCAGCACCAGGGTGGCGGGCAGCTCCTTCATCACGTCCACGAACACCAGCAGCAGCGCGGCGGCGGTGGAGCGTTTGAGCAGCGGCCAGTGCACACGCGTGGCCAGGCCGAGGCCGGTGGCGCCGAGCATGCGGGCGGAGTCGTCCAGGCTGGCGGGCATGCGCGCATAACCGCTGTGCACCGACTGCAGGGCCACCGCCGTGAAGCGCACGAGATACGCCCAGACGATGCCGATCGCGGTCGCGGTGACCCAGTACCCCACGCTGGATTCGGGCCGCACCGATTGCACCCAGCCCACCGGCAACAACAGGCCGACCACGATCACGGCGCCGGGCACGGCATAACCCAGGCTGACGAGCTGCACCACACCGCGCGTCACCTTGCCTGGCCGCGCGCGTTGCGCGAACGCCAGCGCCAGCGCAATGGCGGTGGCCAGCGCGGCACCCAGGCCAGCCAGCCACAGGCTGTTGCGCGTCCATTGCACGAACGAGGTCCAGGGCAGGTCGTCCCAGCCACCGATGAGGGGACGCAGCATGAAGAGCACGGGCAGGACGAAACCGAAGGCGATCGGCACCACGCAGACCGTGATCGCGAGCGCCACGCGGCTACCCCGCAGGCGCACGGGTTGGGCTTCGGCGCTGGCGGCGCGCTGGCCGCGCAGCGTGGAAAAGCGCATGCGGCGTTGCGCGCGGTGCTCCAGCCAGAGCAGCAGCGACACGGTGGCCAGCAGGATCGTGGCCAGCTGCGCCGCGGCCATGCGGTTGTCCATGGACAGCCAGGCCTTGTAGACACCGGCGGTGAAGGTCTGGATGCCGAAATAGCTGGACACACCGAAGTCGGCCAGGGTTTCCATGAGTGCGAGCGCCACGCCCGCGGCCACGGCCGGGCGCGCCAGGGGCAGCGCGATTTCGCGGATGCGCCGCGCCAACGGGGCGCCGAGCAGGCGCGCGGCTTCCATCAACTGGGCCGCGCGTTCGGAAAGCGCCGTGCGTGCCAGCAGGTACACGTACGGGTAGAGCGAGAACGTGAACACCCAGACCGCGCCGGGCGTGTTGCGCACTTCGGGGAACACACGGCCGCTCAGGCCGAAGCCCTCGCGCAGCCAGGTTTGCAAGGGACCGCCGAACTGCAGGAAGTCGGTGTACGCGTAGGCCACCACATAGGCCGGCATGGCCAGCGGCAGCAGCAGGGCCCATTCGAAGAAACGGCGGCCGGGAAAGTCGAACAGCGTGACCGCGCTCGCGGTGCCCATGCCCACCACCGCCACGCCCACCGCCACGCTCACGCACAGCACCAGCGTGGTCAGCGTGTAGTCGGGCAACACGGTTTGCGCCATCTGGCCCAGCACGTCCTGCGCCACCGCGTCGAACTGGAACCACGACGCCCCCAACGACAGCACCGGCAACGAGAGCAGCAGGGCAAGCAGGATCAAGAGGGCCGGGGCCAACCAACGTCGCATGGGCAAGGGTCTCGGGCGTTAGCCCACGTCAATACAAATGAGAATTGTAGTTATCTACAATGACCCGCCTATGTTCCTCAATGTCTCTCAGCTCAGCGTGCGCTACCCCGGCCTGGCGCACGCGGCGGTCGATGGTGTGTCGCTCGGGCTGCGCGCGGGCGACATCGGTGTGCTGATCGGCCCCTCGGGCTGCGGCAAGACCACGCTGCTGCGCGCGGTGGCGGGCCTGGAGCGCGCCAGTGGCGGCAGCATCACGCTTGATGGCGAGACGGTGAGCGACGAGACGCAGCACATGCCGGCCGAAGAGCGCCGCATCGGCATGGTGTTCCAGGACTACGCCTTGTTCCCGCACCTCGACGTGGGCAAGAACATCGCCTTCGGCATCCACCGCCTGCCGCGCGCCGAGCGCGAGGCGCGGGTGGCCGAGGTGCTGGCGCTGGTGGGCCTGGCCGGTATGCAGTCGCGCTTTCCGCACGAGCTTTCTGGTGGACAGCAGCAGCGTGTGGCGCTGGCGCGCGCGCTCGCGCCGCGCCCGCGCCTGTTGTTGCTGGACGAACCGTTTTCCAACCTCGACGTCGACTTGCGCGAACGTTTGGCGCACGAGGTGCGCGGCATTCTGAAAGCCGCTGGGGCGACCGCCCTCTTCGTCACGCACGATCAGCTGGAAGCCTTTGCCATTGGCGATGTCATCGGCGTGATGCACGAAGGCCATCTGCACCAGTGGGACGACGCCTACGCGCTGTACCACCGCCCGGCCACGCGCTTCGTGGCCGAGTTCATTGGCCATGGCGTGTTCGCGCCGGCGCAGATTTCGAAGAATGGCAATGGGGTGTTGGTGCAGACCCCGCTGGGGCCGCTGCAGGACGTGGAGGAATGCCCGCTGCCGTCGGCCTACGAGGCGGGTTTGTGCGACGTGTTGCTGCGCGCCGACGACATCGTGCACGACGACAACGCGCCAGTGAAGGCGCAGATCTTGCGCAAGGCGTTCCGGGGTTCGGAGTTTCTCTACACGTTGCGCTTGGCCAGCGGCGAGGTGCTGATGACGCACGTGCCCTCGCACCACAACCACGCGGTGGGCGAGTGGATCGGCATCCGTGCCGAGGTAGACCATGTGGTGACGTTCGAGCGGGGTTCGGGTGCGAGTTCACCGCCTGCGCCGAGTGCGGGGCGGGCGGCGTTGGAGTGAGCTTTGCCCCTTCCCCCACCCGGGGGAGGGAGCAGGAGGGGAAGTCCGCTCCTGATCCCGACCCCGATCCCGGACCCGCTTTCCGCCGTGAGGCCGGGCTGAGCAGCGCAGGGGTGCGGGGAAAAAGAAGTTCGCGTGTTTGAGCGAAGCGAGTTTGCGAACTTCTCCCCGCACACCGAGCAGCGCAAGGAACCCCGAAGGGGCCCGGACTTCGGCTCGCCTTTTCTTTGCCCTTACTTTCTTTTGGCGAAGCAAAAGAAAGTGAGTCGGCCGCCGGGCCGAGACCCGGCTTGCCACGAAAGAAACCCCATCACTTCAAAAAGGGGGTCAAGGCACCCTCACCCCAACCCTCTCCCGCAAGCGAGAGAGGGCGTAAGACACGAGTCCATCCAGCAGCAACACGGCAACCAGCACCGCACCCGTGAGCGGAAACGCCAACGCCACCGCACACATCACCACCGCCCCACCCTTCCACAGCGGCACATCCTTCGGCAACGGCGGCGCCACCAGACGCCAGCTTCCCGAGGGTCGGCGCTTCCACCACATCACGACGCCGCTCACACAGAGGAACACGATGGCCAGACAGAACAGCACGTTGAGGCACGCGTTCCACAACCCCAGGTCGCCCTGGTGCAGCGCAATGCCCACCGCCATGCCTTTGGCCAGCAGCGGGTAGTCGGCGAACGCGGCTTCGGCCAGCACGCGGCCGCTGTAGCGGTCCACGTGCACCGTGCGGTCCTGTGTGGGGTTGCCCAGATCACCGCTCATGGTGTCGGCGGAAATGGAGAACACACCGGTATCCCCTTGCGGAAACTGAATGTGGTGCTGGCCCTGGAAACCCAGTTCCCTGGCCAATGCCACCATGGCGTCGATGTTCACCGACTGGCCCGAGGGCGCTCCCGCGGCATCGGACGCCGGCAGCGGCGTCTGCTCCAACCCCCACGGCACTTCGTGCAGACCCGCGGTGTTCAGGCTGGCGTGCGTCGCGTCCGACTGCGGCACCGCGTCCCACTTGGCCGCCGGGAAGGTGCCCCAGGGCTGCGCGAACTGCGCGCCCCACACCCCCGTCCACGACAGACCCGTGAGCAGGAACGTGAGCAGCAATGCGCTCAGCCAGAAACCCACGCTCGCGTGCAGCGAGCGCCACCACAGCCGCCCCTTCAGGCGCAGGTCGGGCACCAGCACCTGCGCCCAGCGCGTGCCGCCGCGCGGCCACCAGAGATACAGACCGGTCACGATCATCACGATGCCCAGGCCCGCGGCGACTTCGATCAGGCGGTCGCCCACATCCCCCAGCAGCAACGTGCCGTGGATCTTCTCGGCCCACGCGAAGACCGTTTTTTCCTTGTCCACGAGTTGCAGCACCTGCGCGGTGTACGGGTCCACCGCCACGGCTTCGGTAACGCCATCGCGCACCACCACGAACCAGCTGGCCCGGTCGTCGGTCGGCGGTGCGATGTATTCGCGCAGCGCCGCTTGCGAGCGCAGTTCGAGCACCGCCTGCGCCTGCGCGCTCACCGGCAGCGGCGCGTGGTTGGGCACGTTGACCGTCACCACTGGCCCGAAGCGCGTCTGGAAGCCGGTGAAGAACACCATGACCAGGCCCGTGATCGCGAGCATGAGCAGAAACGGCACGACGTAAAGCCCTGCGTAGAAGTGCCAGCGCCAGGCGATGGCATGAAACCGGGACGGCCTCGTCCCCGCATCCTCGTCGGAAGCGCGTTGTGCGGTGGTCATGGCCGCCTCAGTGTTTGTGCTGGTTGTGGTTTTCGGCGGCGGCAGCGGGCGGCGCTGCGCCAGCCCCTGCGCCCAGCGGGCGCGCCGTGGCCTTCACCTCGAGCGTCGAGCGCTGGCCGTCCTTGCCTTCGAGCACAAAGGTCAAGGGCACCACGTCACCGGCTTTCACCTGGCCTTTGAGGTCCATCATCATCACGTGGTGACCTCCGGGCTTGAGCTCCACCAGCTTGCCAGCGGGCAGCGCCAGGCCGGTGTTCAGCTCGCGCATGCGCATCACGTCCTTGTCCATCGCCATTTCATGGATCTTCACCACGCCCGCGATGGGCGACCTGACCTCGACCACGCGCGCGTCGGTCTCGGCGGTGAGCTGCATGTAGGCGCCGGTGGATTTCTGCTGCGCGACGGTGGCGCGCACCCAGGCGTCCTTCACGTCGACGGGAGCGGGCGCTTGCGCCCAGGCGCTGGCGGTGACGGCCAGCAAGGTGGAGATGAGCAGTTGTTTCATGGAAACACCCATTGATAAAAGAGGAGATGGATCGGGGCTTGTTCGTCCACTGCTCGGCAGGCGCGCGGACTCAAGCCAAAAAAACGCACGTCCCATGAGAGGCGTGCAAACCGCAAGGCAGATCAGGCCTGCGGCGGAGCGCGCGACAGCGCGGTAGGCCACGGTGTGGCAGGTGTGGCCGAGCGGATCGGCGCTTGAGGCGGTTCGGCGCGGCTGGCGACCAGGTGATCCTGTGCCCACGGGGCAGGCGGCAAGCCGATCGCGCCCTGCAGGCTGCACCAGGGGCAGTGGCGCGCGGCATCGGTGATGGCTTTTTTGCCATCGGAGGTGTCGTCCAGCGCATCGGCCTGCACCCAGACCATGCCGCTGGCGCTGCACACCTGCACCCAATCGGGGCCGCCCTTCGCGGTCACCACCGCCTGCGCCACGGTGGGCGCGAGCGCACCGAGCAGCATGGCGAGCATGGCCAGCCAGGCGGCGAATCGGTGGGGGGTGCGGGTGAACGGCATGGTCTGCCAGTTTATCAGCGGGGCGCCGCGTCAACTGCGTGACGCATGGCTGCGCACCCTCCGTACTACGATCCACCCCACACCCCACAACGGAGACAGACATGCTCACCCTCTGCGGCTTCTCGGCCAGCAACTACTTTATTACCCCCAACTCTCACCGTATACTTTGACCTAGCACTCAGCCTAATGCACCCCACGAACCCGTTTGGAGGGATTGTTTCGCACGTTTAACTTTAATCTTGCACCCTATACTTCAATACATGCGGTGACGAGCTGCTATGAATCACCGCAAAAAATGCTTTGGACAAATTGCGGACCTCAGTTTGTTGAATCAACACTATTCCTCCTTCGCGCTGCAGGAGCAGCTTGGACCTCGACTCATTACCCAACTCAGGTCAGCACAAACATGCGAAGGCCCCTGACGTAGACGACACCAATGTTCTGTCGTGTGTGCCACCACTTGTGACCTTTGGAATTAATCGATGTTCGTCGCAACACGTGCAAGGGTCATCGTTGACTCAACCGGCGCGGCCAGTGAAATCGTAGCGGTGCTGACTCCAGAGGGCGTTTTGCTCCCTTTGGTGAATTACTTCCGCTTTTACGCAACGACCAGAAGTGTGCCTTGGCAACAGAAAGTTGCTCACGGCGTAGTGCTGTTTATGGAATACATGGTGGCCAATCCGCACGAAATGGATCGGCAACTAATGTTCCAGAACTTTGTATTACGGTTGAGTACCGGAACCTTCAACGAGAAGACGCGGCTGGATCCAAGCGGTCTTGGTTGGACGGTACGCAAACCTGATGTGGTCAGCAGCATCGTCCACTCGCTAACAAACTTCTTCAAGTACCTCAAACGCGATCGACCCTTCCACGAGCAGCTCAACCCAGCCTACAGCAAGACGCCATTCGACCAAATGATCGACCACGCGGCATACATCTATCGGCGGGAAGCCGCAATGCTGGGGCACACTTGGTTAGGCAGCGT
The DNA here is from genome assembly GCF_005503365.1 of Hydrogenophaga sp. 2FB. GTDB lineage: Bacteria > Pseudomonadota > Gammaproteobacteria > Burkholderiales > Burkholderiaceae_C > Hydrogenophaga. The sequence goes on along the minus strand of NZ_SCML01000018.1, from coordinate 5,379 downwards.
CCGCGAAAGCCTTGCGCCGAGTGTGAAGGCTGCAAAGCGCCCGAAAGTCATCCGCAAAAACCCACCGGCATTCCCTGAATCGAAATTCGAGGAACTGCTGGTTAAGGGGTTCTTAGGGGGGGCAAATCGCGACTACCGGGGCGCATGTATCACGCTATTGATGCACGGGGCCGGCTTCCGTGAATCCGAGCCCTTTCACCTCTATGTGCAAGATGTCTTCCCCACTCCCGGAGATCTGAGGAGCAGCACCGTACTCATTCACCATCCGACGCACGGGGAACCGCCATCAGATTGGACTTCGAGTCAAGGGCGACCTTCGAGCGCGAACCGAGAGCAGTACCTGGCACAGTGCTACGGTCTTAGGCCTCGGCATTTGCTAGCCGGCAAGTTGAGAGCGGGATGGAAGAATCCGCTGCTCGATGAAAGCTACTTTATGAGAGCGCACTGGTTCACCGAGCAATACGGAAATTGGTTCAGTGAGCTCTGGGACGGCTATATGCGCCAGTTGGTCAATGTTCCGCGCAGCCATCCTTGGGCCTTTGTAAATCTCAGCCGTGAGCCAATCGGCGCTCCATACAGCCTTTCGCAATTCAACAAGGCTCATGCTGCAGCCTGTAAACGCATAGGGTTAGAGGTAGCCAAGTCCTTGGGTACCACACGGCATGGACACCGACACGCGTATGGACAACGCGCACGGGCGGCCGGTGTTGATTCTGCCTACATCAAGATCTTCATGCACCACAAATCGCTAGAAGCCCAGCAAACCTACACGGTGCCCAGCCCAGCTGAGATTGCCCACGCAATCGCGGATGGCATGAAAAAGCTTGAAACCAAACATCTTTTGCCGAAGAGCTACTTGGCAGACGCATTGGAAGATGGAGTAGAAGCACATACGCTTAGTCCATCCGGGATGAGTGGTAATGCGTGGACTGAACTGCAACAGAAGCTGCAAAACATCAAACAAGGCGCATGACAGCCTAAGGATTTAATGTGACCGATTCCGGTACAACCGCCAAAAATGCTTTGTCCAGAAACAAACACGATAGGGAGCCTTTGTCAGAGAACATTGGAAATAAAAACGAAGCGGATATCCCGAGTGCAAGAGATACGAGTTTATCCGCTGCCTCAAAACGTATGAGTCGGGTCAAGGGATCCTCCCGCAAAAATGACCCCGAACTCAATTGGGTCGCTGCCATGTACCCAGAGCATCAAGAGGTATTGCGACCGTGGGTTGCGGCAGCTCAATCCTGGTTCGAAGCTGGCAACAAACCGCTTTCCCGAACTCTTAAGGCACTAAGTAACTTTGTGGAGCTTTACCTTCTACGAATACTGGCTCCCAAGGGCTTGCCGATTGATGTCGAAGGATTTCTATCGCTAGCCTACTCAAATTCAATCATTAACGATACAAAAGAATCACAGGTAGATGGCATACGGAGTAAGCGTGCATCAAAGACGCAGACGGAAACCATTACTAATCCAGCATCGTCAATACCCTCGCTTTTTGAAATTTTAGTCCCGAGTAGTAAAACTGAAGCGAGGTCTCAAAACAATAAAATCCACGAGTTTCTTAACTTTGTTTTGCAGTCGAGGTTCGGTGCAGAATTGATGGAGGATGGTCGAATGGGAACCCCGAAAGGCCTGGGCAACCCCATACCGTATGTAGACGCCGATGGTAGGGTTCTTTTAACTAAAAACTTTCGCCGGGATAACGATCCAGCACTGACATGGGTAGGGCAACAGCTTCCAGAGTTGGGTGCATGGCGGAAACTTGCAGTGAGTTGGCTTAGCAAGCAAAAAGGGGATCAAGGAACAAGGCTTGCAGCACTCTCGAAATTCTTTACACACTTCCTCACCCCGAACAGAAGTGCTGTACTCGATCCGAAAGTGGCACTATCGCGTTCTACTCAGTTACCGGATTTCTTTGATGTGCTTGTCGCTGGTGGGAAAGGCATTGGCAACCGCACACGTAAAGGCGGCGCAACAACGACTAATACGATCCAAAACAATTACATTGCCGATTTCATCGACTGGGTGCTTTTGAGTGATGAGCATGGTTATTCATCAATGGACGACCATGAAAGGCGCCGTGTATCTCCTGCTTACCACAACTTCGTGACCCGTCGCTCATTGGAAGGCATGAAAAGACACGATTCCAGTGTCCGCCATGCCTTGCCTTACGGGATCATTCAAGAAGCAAAAAAAATCCTGATTCAGGGACCAAACTTTCGTGATTGGACTTGGGCGCAAACTCTTCTTGGAGCGCAGGAGGGTGAATGGGGAAGGCCGGGCCTAGACTGGTTCGAGGTGCCTGAAGCTTTGGTCGACAGCCTTGATCCAGACTGTGTCTTTAAAAGAATGAAGTTGCACTCCGGTCGATCCGTTGTGAAGATGTGGTCACCGGTCCGCTATGTAGCACTTGCGATCAAACTAATGGTTCCGCTCCGAACTGTACAAGTTCGCGTCTTGGACTCAGGTGAGGCAGACACCTGGCGCTTCGAACAGTCCCAACATGGAAAACAAGGGTGCTTGGGGAAATGGGTGCTCAATACCTCAAAGCTCGCGCAAGGTGACATCAAGAAGCCTTTGTCCTGTGGAGTGATATCACGCTGGGAAGACACATACAAAGGTGAAATCGGAACTCACCTGTTCATCAACACCAATAAGACGAATGACCGGCTTCAAGGAGGATCTGCTAAGGGGTATCACACTGCTTGGCCGCAAAATCCCGATCAACTTGAAGATGTGTATTACTGGATAACTAAATTGCGAGACTGGCAGCAAAAATACAATCCAGTTAGCAGCCGTACGCCTTGGACCCAACTGCAGGGAAAAGGGATCATTCAAGAGAAGGATATGGGAACATTATCCTCCCATTCCGAAACTTGCTTTCTTTTCCGTACACCCGAAGTTGTTCCCCACCCGCATCTGCCACTTAAAGATAGTCAGATGGTAAACGTTTGGGCAAGACTTCTGAAATCTCTTCAGGATCGGTTAAAGCAACAAGGCATAACCCAAGCAGACGGCTCGCCCACGCAGCTTGTCAAATGTCGAACCCGATCTATGTTTAGTAAGGACCTGGGGAAATCTTATTTTGTTGAAAGCCTTACTCCACTATTCGACCTTCATGGTCTTCGAGTATCTTTAATCACCTGCCTCGCTTGGGACGGGGAGGTTCCATTTGGAATCTTGCAGAAGCTAGTGGGCCACAGTCGATTGCCAATGACTTTATATTATTTCAAGCCCGGTCAGCGCCAAGTGCATCAGGTCCTTCAAGCGGCGCAAGAGCGACTCAAGACAAAAGCTCAGGCTTCAATCGTAGATTGGCTGAGAAACGGTGAACATAAAGAGTTGGAAAGAAGGGCCATTGCCGTCAACTCCGAAACTCTTCGAAAGGCGATTCCAATAAGTCCGACGAATCGCAATGCAGCTGGCTGGATGGAGATGGCCGATGGAGTGTGCTTGGCAGGTGGCAATACGTCGGCAGATGTAGTCAACGCCCAAACGCCCGGGTGTCACAACGGTGGACCCAACATAGGAAACCCAAATAAACCTGTCCATGGCGAAGTTCCAGGTGGCGCCCGTAACTGCCCTCGCTGCCGGTGGTTCGTCACCGAACCGCATCATCTGCCCGCATTGGTAGCTAGGTTCAACAACACGGCATTTCACTTCGATCAGGCCGGGTTGAACGTGGCGAAGCGTAACCACGAACTCGAGGCACTGCGCAAGCGACGCGCCGAGGCCGAAAAAGTAGGCGCCCCGTTTTTTGACCAAAGTCTCCTGAAGAGCGCTGAGCGCTTATTGGAGTTGCACATCAAGACCTTTGATGAACGGTGTAATGATCTGGGCTCGATATGGCTGCTGATCAAGCGAGCAATCGACATACTCAACTCGGAAATCGAAGGACATGCGCTTATTCTTGCTACCGACATGACAGGCCTTGAGGTAGCGATAGAGGAGCCAGAAGGTGAACTTCTGCAATTGGCATGGGTGTGTGAGAACGTCGAGGTGTTTCCAGACCTAAACCCAGGTACAGCTGTTTTGCGGCGTACCCAATTGCTCGATCTCGCCTTGGAGCGCGAAGGGCTTCCTACGGTCTTCATGCGCTTGAATCCTGAAGAGCAGTTGAAGGTCGGTAACGCTTTCATGCGGCGTCTTAGCGAGCGTATGAATCCCGATGACCGCTGGATTGGGATGAGAAAGGTCACGGAGCACATGGAGGCTGGGCACAGCCTGATCGGCTTGCCGGGTGTCCATGATGCACTGCAGGCGGTCTCAGGGACCAGCGTAACTCTTTCGCTCAGCGGATCGAACCTAAAGTTGGGCGCGACATCTGGAGCAGCGGAATGAGAAAGGAGGTGGTCTCCTCGACAATTCATCCCGATCTGGTTTTAGAGGGCCTCTTAGCTCGCACGAATCGCAGTGACAAACGAAAGAACCTTTTGAGTGTGCATGAGGTATGTCGTGCCCATCACAAGATCGGATCCAAGGACTTTTCCTTGGCAACGATTGGCAAGGTAGTGACTGCCGCTGGGGTCCTCAAAGCTGGAGTGTTAAAGACAAGGCAAAGCCAAGATTACCGGGAACTCATTTTGGGATGGGCCGCCTATGCAGGGCCAGTTGAGATCAAAAAAGGGCCGCGCGTCGAGTACAGGGACGACGCCCCAAAGTGGCTAATGAATATTGAGGACCCCGCTGCGCGATCTGCGGTTCAAAGCGTCATCATTGAGCGCGATAGGCTCAGACTCCAGCTCAATACGCTCAAGGCTCAATCGCAAATCGTCGTCGACATGCGACCTATACCGGCAGAGCTATATCACGGTGATCGAGAGATAGCGCAGTCGCTCCCTGCCACAGCTCGCCTAAACGACTTAGAACGTGAAGCCATCTTTGAGGCGGCGTCCTCTGAATTCTTAGCAGGCGAAGGTTGGTGCGAAGGTGATCATGGCGCAGTCGTAAATGAACGCGGTAGGACGGTCTACCGAGTTGGTTACCTATCTGGACTGCGCAAAATGCTCAGAGGTGGGTGAAGGACGGGGCATTTCGGCGATGCAGCATGTATAGTGCAACGATCCTTTAGTATTTCGGTCACTTCTGGAATTTGATTTCTCGTGGACAGCGGGAACGGTTGAACTTGGACACCTGGATCTGCTCTTTTGGACACGCGCAATTTGATGGAGCAAGGCAGCGATTCTGCGGCTCCCAGTTGCCATGTAGGTTGCCCAGGCGGGTGCGAGGCCGGATGGACTTCGGCAACCGGCCCCAAGTAGTCGTCCCTGAAGAATCCCCAGAGCCCGCGTAGGCACTGGACTTTGGGGTGATTGCGGATGGCCGGAACTCCCGGTTTGAATTCCAATAGAGGCTGTTTTCTGGGAGTTCTGC
>NZ_SCML01000017.1 GCF_005503365.1 Hydrogenophaga sp. 2FB | reverse complement strand
TTCCAGAACCTCGCGCTCTTCAAGGGCATGAGCGTGATCGACAACATCATGACCGGGCGCAACCTGCGCATCAAGAGCAACCTGTTCATGCAGGCGATCCGCAACCCGTTCGGCATTGGCGGGGCGCAGAAGGAAGAAGAGGCGCACCGCGAGTTCGTCGAGCACATCATCGACTTCCTGGAGATCCAGGCGCACCGCAAGACGCCGGTGGGGCAGTTGCCCTACGGCCTGCAAAAGCGGGTGGACCTGGGCCGTGCGCTGGCGATGGAGCCCAAGGTGCTGCTGCTGGACGAGCCGATGGCGGGGATGAACCTGGAGGAGAAGCAGGACATGAGCCGCTTCATTCTGGATGTGAACGACGAGTTCGGCACGACCATCGTGCTGATCGAGCACGACATGGGTGTGGTGATGGACATCTCCGACCGCGTGGTGGTGCTGGACTACGGCAAGAAGATCGGCGACGGCACCCCAGAGGCCGTGCGCAACAACGAGGAGGTCATCAGTGCCTACCTCGGTACGAGTCACTGAACGGGAATCACACCATGGCTTTCTTTCTTGAAACCCTGATTGGCGGCCTGATGGCCGGCATGCTGTATTCCCTGGTCGCCCTGGGCTTCGTGCTGATCTTCAAGGCCTCGGGCGTCTTCAACTTTGCGCAAGGCGCGATGGTGCTGTTTGCCGCGCTGGCCATGGCGCGCTTCTCGGCATGGATTCCGCAGTGGACGGGCCTGGAGAACCAGATCGCGGCCAACCTCATCGCCTTCGTGCTGGCGGGCGCCATGATGTTCGTCGTGGCCTGGGTCATCGAGCGCCTGGTGCTGCGCCACCTGGTCAACCAGGAAGGCGCCACACTGCTGATGGCCACGCTGGGCATCGCTTACTTCATGGAGGGCCTGGGCCAGACCATCTTCGGCGACAACATCTACAAGATCGACATCGGCATGCCGAAAGATCCGGTGTTCGTGCTGGACTCGGTGTTCCCGGGCGGCTTGCTGATCAACAAGGAAGACGTGATCGCCGCGGCCATCGCCGCCACACTGGTCGTGGCGCTTTCCCTGTTCTTTCAGAAGACCGCCACCGGCCGTGCGCTGCGCGCGGTGGCCGACGACCACCAGGCCGCGCAGTCCATCGGCATTCCGCTCAACCGCATCTGGGTGATCGTGTGGTGCGTGGCTGGCGTGGTGGCGCTGGTGGCCGGGATGATCTGGGGCAGCAAGCTCGGCGTGCAGTTCTCGCTGGCCACCGTGGCGCTGCGCGCGCTGCCGGTGGTGATCCTCGGCGGCCTCACGTCCGTGCCCGGCGCCATCATCGGCGGGCTGATCATCGGCGTGGGCGAGAAGCTCTCCGAGGTTTACCTCGGGCCCTTCGTGGGCGGCGGCATCGAGATCTGGTTTGCCTATGTGCTCGCCCTCGTTTTTCTTCTCTTCCGCCCACAAGGTTTGTTCGGCGAAAAAATTATCGACCGCGTCTGAAAGCACACCATGCTCTATCGTGAAAACGGTCAATTCAAGACCTCCTACGGCGCCGACCAGCAGATTTTTCCGATCTCGCAGGACCGCATTGCCATGGCCGCGCTGCTGGCCGTGGCCTTCGTGGCGGTGCCCATGCTGGCGAGCGACTATGCCTTTCGCGCCATCCTGATTCCGTTCGTGATCATGTCGCTGGCCGCACTGGGGGTGAACATCCTCGTGGGCTACTGCGGCCAGATCTCGCTGGGCTCGGGCGCCTTCATGGCCGTGGGCGCGTACGGCGCCTACAACTTCTTCATGCGCTTGCCGGGCATGCCGCTGATCCCGGCGCTGATATTGGGCGGGCTGTGCGCGACGTTCTTCGGCATCCTGTTCGGGCTGCCCAGCCTGCGCGTGAAGGGTCTGTACCTCGCGGTGGCCACGCTGGCGGCGCAGTTCTTCAGCGACTGGATGTTCCTGCGCATCAAGTGGTTCACGCTGGACACGCCCTCGGGCGCGGTGTCGGTGTCCAACCTACAGGTGTTCGGCATGCCCATCGAAAGCGCACAGGCCCGGTACCTGTTCTGCCTGGTCATTCTGGCCGTGATGGCCTTGTTGGCCAAGAACCTGGTGCGCAGCGCCATCGGTCGCGAGTGGATGGCCATCCGCGACATGGACGTGGCCGCCTCCGTGATCGGCATCCGCCCGATGTACGCCAAGCTCAGCGCGTTCGCCGTGAGTTCTTTCATCATCGGTGTCGCCGGTGGGTTGTGGGCCTTCGTCTACCTGGGCGCATGGGAGCCCAGCGCCTTCTCGGTGGACATGTCTTTCCGGCTGCTGTTCATGGTGATCATCGGCGGCATGGGCTCCATCATGGGCAGCTTCTTCGGGGCGGCGTTCATCGTGGTGCTGCCCATCGCGCTCAACCAGTTCCTGCCGCTGTTCCTGGGCCTGTTCGGCATCAGCATTTCCACCGCGGGGGTCTCGCACGCCGAACTGATGATCTTCGGCGGCCTGATCGTGTGGTTCCTGATCGTCGAGCCGCATGGTCTGGCAAAACTGTGGTCGATCGGCAAGCAGAAGATGCGCTTGTGGCCGTTCCCGCATTGATTTCTTTTTCTTTCTCATCCACAAGAGGCTTGCTGGCTAACACCGATGCACACCGCACCGAATGTTCGTCTACTTGAGAGCCCAGCATCACGTGATCCCACCGTGCTTCCCCTTATCCACAGGAGACAACCATGAAGCTTCGTAACCTCGTTCTCGCCGTAGCCGCCATCGCGGCATGCGCCTCGGTCGTTTCGACCAGCGCCTTCGCACAGGCGAAGGAACAATTCATCCCCGTGCTGTCGTACCGCACCGGTCCCTACGGTCCCAATGGCGCACCCTGGGCCAACGGCTACGTGGACTACTTCAAACTGGTCAATGCCCGCGGCGGCATCAACGGCGTGAAACTCCTCTGGGAAGAATGCGAAACCGGATACGACACGGCACGCAGCGTGGAATGCTATGAACGGTTGAAGGGCAAAAATGGCGGCGCCTCGCTGGTGCAGCCGCTGTCAACCGGCGCCACTTACGCCATCACCGAGAAGGCCACACTGGACAAGGTTCCGCTTGTGACCATTGGCTATGGCCGCAGCGAAGCGGCAGATGGCACCGTGTTCAAGTGGAACTTTCCCCTGGCCGGCAACTACTGGGTGGCTGCCGACGTGATCCTCCAGGACATCGCCAAAAAAGAAGGTGGCTTCGGCAAGCTGAAAGGCAAGAAAGTCGCCCTCGTCTACCACGACAGCCCCTATGGGAAGGAGCCGATTCCATTGCTGGAGGAGCGCAGCAAAATGCATGGCTTCGAACTGCAATTGCTGCCAGTGACAGCGCCTGGCGTGGAGCAGAAAGCCACCTGGCTGCAAATCCGTCAGTCGCGCCCCGACTATGTGGTGCTGTGGGGCTGGGGCGTGATGAACTCCACCGCGATCAAGGAAGCACAGGCCACGGGCTACCCGCGCGAGAAAATGTATGGCGCGTGGTGGTCGGGCGCCGAGCCCGACGTGAAGGATCTGGCCGACGGGGCCAAAGGCTACAACGCTGTGGCCATGCAGCACGGCGCCGAGCCCCAGTCCAAAGTGGTCAAGGACACGCTGGCCCTGGTGCACGACAAGGGGCAGGGCACGGGCCCCAAGGACGAGGTGGGACAGGTGCTTTACATGCGCGGAATGATGAGCGCCATGCTGGGCATCGAGGGCATCCGCGCCGCACAGGATCGCTTCGGCAAGGGCAAGGTCATGACCGGCGAGCAAGTGCGCTGGGGTCTGGAGAACCTGAGCCTGAGCCAGCCCAAGCTGGATGCCCTGGGCTTTGCTGGCGTGATGCGCCCCATCAGCACCTCGTGCACCGACCACATGGGTGCTGCCTGGGCCCGTATCCACACCTGGGACGGCAAGGCCTGGAAGTTCACCTCCGACTGGTTGCAGGCCGATGAGCAGATCCTCAAGCCGCTGATCAAGGCCACCGCCGCCAAGTACGCGGCCGACAAGAAGCTGTCGGCCCGCACACCGGCGGACTGCCAGAGCTAAACCGAACCGTGGCGGCTGGCGTGCCAGCCGCCATTCGCAAGGCCGGCGCGCCGCGCCTTGCGAATGGTCCCCAAGGAATCCCCATGAGCACACCCACCACCGTCCTGAATGTCAACGGCATCGAGGTCATCTACAACCACGTGATCCTCGTGCTCAAGGGCGTCTCGCTCAATGTGCCCGACGGCAAGATCGCGGCCATCCTCGGTGGCAACGGCGCGGGCAAGACGACCACGCTGCGCGCCATCTCCAACCTGCTCAGAGGCGAGCGCGGCGAGGTCACCAAGGGCAGCATCGAGTTGCGTGGCGAGCGCATCGAGAACCTGTCTCCCGCCGACCTCGTGCAGCGCGGCGTGGTGCAGGTGATGGAAGGGCGGCACTGCTTCGCCCACCTCACGATCGAAGAAAACCTCATGACCGGCTCCTACACGCGCAAGAGCAAGGCCGAGGTCGCGGCGAACCTGGAGAAGGTCTACACCTACTTCCCGCGCCTGAAGACGCGGCGCACCAGCCAGGCCGCCTACACCTCGGGCGGTGAGCAGCAGATGTGCGCCATCGGCCGCGCGCTCATGACCAACCCCAGCGTGATGCTGCTCGACGAGCCCTCGATGGGCCTGGCGCCGCAGATCGTGGAGGAGGTGTTCGAGATCGTGAAGGACCTGAACCACAAGGAGAAGGTCACCTTCCTGCTGGCCGAGCAGAACACCAACATGGCGCTGAAGTACGCGGACTACGGCTACATCATGGAGAGCGGTCGCATCGTGATGGACGGCGTGGCCAGCGAGCTGCGCAACAACGAGGACGTGAAGGAGTTTTATCTCGGCATGGGTGGCGGCGAGCGCAAGAGCTTCAAGGACGTGAAAAGCTACAAGCGCAGGAAGCGTTGGCTGGCCTGACCGCATTTCTGGACACCTCCATCTCATACATCTTTTGCAGCCATGGCACAGACCGAATTCTTCGATGCGCTTGAAAGCCGATCGCCACACGAGCGCGAAGCGGCGCACATGGCCGCGTTGCCGGCGCAGATCGCACACGCCCGGAACAACGCGCCGGCCTTCGCCGAATTGCTCGCGGACGTGGACCCGGCGGCGGTCACCTCGCGCGCCGCGCTCGCGCGCTTGCCGGTGATCCGCAAGCACGAGTTGCTGCAACGCCAGACCGCGCACCGCGCCAAGGACCCCTTTGGCGGTTTCTCGGCGCTGCGTTGGGGCCCGGCCATGGGCCGCGTGTTCGCCAGCCCCGGCCCGATCTACGAACCCGAAGCGGCCACGCGCGACTACTGGCGCACCGCGCGCGCGCTTTTCGCGGCGGGCTTTCGCACCGGCGAGCTGGTGCACAACGCATTCAGCTACCACATGACGCCGGGTGCGTTCATTCTCGAATCGGGCGCGATGGCGGTGGGCTGCACCGTGTTCCCGGCCGGGACCGGACAGACCGAGCAGCAGCTGCAGGCCATCGCCGAGCTGCGGCCTGCGGGCTACACCGGCACGCCCAGCTTCCTGCGCATCCTGCTCGAGAAAGCGGCCGAGACCGGCGCCGATGTCTCCAGCATCCGCAAGGCCTCGGTGGGCGGCGAGGCGTGCCCGCCGAGCCTGACCGCGTGGTTTGCCGAGCGCGGCGTGGCGGTCTACCAGACCTACGCCACCGCCGACCTCGGGCTCGTGGCCTACGAGACGCCGGTGCGGGAAGGGCTGGTGGTCGATGAAGGCGTGCTGGTCGAGATCGTGCGCCCGGGCACCGGCGAGCCCGTGCCCGACGGCGAGGTCGGCGAGCTGGTGGTCACCACCTTCAGCAAGGCCTACCCGCTGATCCGCTTCGGCACGGGCGACCTCTCGGCCATCCTGCCCGGGGCCTGCCCCACGGGGCGCAGCGCCCCGCGCATCAAGGGCTGGATGGGCCGCGCCGACCAGACCACCAAGGTGCGCGGCATGTTCGTGCACCCCTCCCAGGTGGCCGACATCGCGCGCCGCTTCCCGCAGGTGGCCAAGGCGCGCCTGGTGGTCAGCGGCGAGATGGCCAACGACCAGATGTGCCTGCGCGTGGAAGCCAGCGAGGCCGACAACGGCCTGCAGCAGCAGATCGAGGCCGCCGTGCGCGAGGTCACCAAGCTGCGCGCCCAGGTCGAACTGGTCCCACCCGGCAGCCTGCCCAACGATGGCAAGGTGATCGAGGACGCGCGCTCCTACCAGTAGCCATCGGGAACATGCGCGCGGCGCCGGCCTCAAACCAGGGTTTTCCCCGGTCGCGGGCTACGTGTTTTCCGCGATTCCTGTTCGGGCCCTCGCCCCTACGATCGTCGCCTTACCACCTCAAGGAGCACGCATGAAAAAGTTACTGGCACTGGCCGCCATCACGGCCACCATCACGTCGGGCGCCTTTGCTCAGGGATACCCCAACAAGCCCATCACCATCGTGGTGCCTTTCGCGCCTGGCCCGACCGACACCGTCGCACGCCACCTGGCCGATGCGATGCGCAAGTCCCTGGGCCCCAACACCACCATCGTGGTGGAAAACGCCGCTGGCGCCGGCGGCACCATTGGCGCGGCCAAGGTGGCCCGTGCCGCACCGGACGGCTATACCCTGCTGGTGTTCCACATCGGCATGGCCGCCACGCCGTCGCTGTACCGCAAGCTGTCCTACAAGCCGCTGGAAGACTTCGAGTTCCTCGGCATGATCAACGACGTGCCCATGACCGTGATCGGCACGAACAAGCTGAACGCGAACACCTACCGCGACTTCGAGTCCTACATCCGCGCCAACAGCGGCAAGCTCAACCTTGCGCACGCCGGTCTGGGCTCCGCATCGCATTTGTGCGGCCTGATGTGGCAGTCGGCCATGAAGCTGGACAAATCCATCACCAGCATCGCCTACAAGGGCACGGGCCCGGCCATGAGCGACCTGCTGGGCGGGCAGGTGGACGTGATGTGCGACCAGACCACCAACACCACCGCGCAGATCGAGTCCGGCCGGGTGAAGGCGTTCGCGGTCACCACCGCCAAGCGCCTGGACAAGCACAAGCTGCTCAAGGACTACCCCACGCTGCAGGAGATGGGTCTGCGCAACTTCAACCTGACGATCTGGCACGGCCTGTACGCGCCCAAGGGCACGCCGCCCGACATTCAGAAAAAGATCAACGATGCGTTGAAGGTGGCGCTGAAGGACCCCGACTTCATCAAGCGCGAGGAAGACCTGGGTGCCATCGTGGTCACCGACAACCGCGTCACGCCCGAGGGCCACAAGGCCTTTGTGGCGGGTGAAATCACCAAGCTCAAGACCGTGATCGACGCGGCCGGCCAGTTCGCCGACTGACCCGCAATGGCTTCGTGCCAACAAGGCCGCCTTCGGGCGGCCTCTTTGTTGGTGCGCCCAGGCGCCGCCTGCGTCAGACGCCCCAGACGATGTCGACGCCCGCTTTCTCGCAACGTTGCAGCATCTCGACAAAAGGTGTGCTGCGCATGCGCAGGCTCACCGCCTCGAACTCCGGCGGTGGTTCGCCGCGCTGTATGGCTTCCTCTTTCAGGCGCTTCTGTTTCGCCTCGTCGTACGCCACGGCCGCGTGGATGGCGTCCACGGCGGCGGGCATCTGGCTGGGCTGGATGACGCCCGGGCCCGACGGGTCCTTGCCCACGATTTCGAGCATGCGTTTGCCGTGCGCCTGCAGCATGACGAGGTCCGCGGTTTCTCGGGACTTGAAGCGGAAGATGGACATGGATACCTCCTGTGACAGTACGGAACATTCTTGCACCAATGCGCGGCCGCGTCAGAGCGATTGCGCACCGTCGAGATGGCCTCGCTAGGGTTTTCCCGGTTGGTCTTATTTGATTCAGGTCTAAACTAATTAGGCATGAACACACCACAAGCCCCACTCCAACGCATCCTGTGCATCGGCGGGGGGCCTGCGGGCTTGTACTTCGCCTTGTTGATGAAACGGCGCGATCCCTCGCTGCACATCACCATCGTGGAGCGTAACCGCCCGTTCGACACCTTCGGCTGGGGCGTGGTGCTGTCGGACCAGACGCTGGGCAACCTGCGCGAGGCAGACCCGGAATCGGCCGCGCTGATCGGCGAGGCGTTCAACCACTGGGACGACATCGAGGTCTTCTTCAAGGGTGGGCGTGTGCGCTCGGGCGGCCACGGCTTCTGCGGCATCGGCCGCAAGAAGCTGCTCAACATCCTGCAGGAGCGTTGCCTCGCGCTCGGTGTGGAACTGGTGTTCGAGACCGACGTGACCGACGACCAGGCGCTCGCCGCGCAATACCAGGCCGACCTCGTGATCGCCAGCGACGGCCTCAACAGCCGCATCCGCACGCGCTACGCCGACACCTTCCAGCCCGACATCGACACGCGCCAGTGCCGCTTCGTCTGGCTCGGCACGAAGAAAACCTTCGATGCCTTCACCTTCGCGTTCGTGCAGACCGAGCACGGCTGGTTCCAGGCGCACGCCTACAAGTTCGACGGCGAAACCTCCACCTTCATCGTGGAGACACCCGAGGCGGTGTGGCAGGCACACGGCATCGACCAGATGAGCCAGGAAGAGGGCGTGGCCTTCTGCGAAAAACTGTTCGCGCCCTATCTGGACGGCCACGCGCTCATCAGCAACGCCACGCACCTGCGCGGCTCGGCGATCTGGATCCGCTTCCCGCGCGTGATCTGCCACACCTGGGTGCACTGGACAGAAACTCGCCCCCACGCTCCGCCGCTGCGCGGGTCGCTGCCCCCCGAGGGGGCTGATCCGGCTCGGGGCGGCCCAGCGCCGGATCGCGGCCGCAAGACACCCGTCGTGCTCATGGGCGACGCCGCGCACACCGCGCACTTCTCCATCGGCAGCGGCACCAAGCTGGCGCTGGAAGACGCGATCGATCTGGCCAACGAGTTCTCGCGCCACTCGAACGCCGACGTGGCCGAGGTGTTGCAAGGCTACGAAGCGCGCCGCGGCGTGGAGGTGCTCAAGATCCAGAACGCCGCGCGCAACTCCACCGAGTGGTTCGAAAACGTCGACCGCTACACCGGCATGGAAGTCGAGCAGTTCGCCTACTCGCTGCTCACGCGCAGCCAGCGCATCAGCCACGAGAACCTGCGCCTGCGCGATGCGAAGTGGCTCGAAGGCTATGAGGCCTGGCTCCAGACCCAGGCCCAGCCCGGCACGCCGGTGAAGAAGCACCCGACACCACCGATGCTGCTGCCCCTCACGGTGCGCGGCCTCACGCTGAAGAACCGCATCGTCGTCTCGCCGATGGCGCAGTACAGCGCGGTGGATGGCGTGGTGGGCGACTACCACCTGGTGCACCTGGGCGCGCGCGCCATGGGCGGCGCCGCGCTGGTGATGGTAGAGATGACCAGCCCCACGCCCGAAGGCCGCATCACACCCGGTTGCCCCGGGCTGTGGAACGATGCGCAACAGGCCAGTTTGAAGCGCATCGTCGATTTCGTGCACGGTAACAGCAGCGCGAAGATCGGTCTGCAGCTCGGCCACAGCGGCGCCAAGGGCTCGACGCAACTTGGCTGGGAGCAGATCGACGAACCGCTGCCCAGCGGCAACTGGCCGGTCCTCTCCGCCAGCGACGTGCCCTACGGCGAACAGAACCAGGTGCCACGCGCCATGACCCGCGCCGACATGGACGTGATGACGGCCGCCTTCGTCGCCTCCACGAAACGCGCGGCCGACGCCGGCTTCGACTGGCTCGAACTGCACTGCGCCCACGGCTACCTGCTGTCGAGCTTCATCACGCCGCTCACCAACCTGCGCACCGATGAATACGGTGGCTCGCTCGCCAATCGCTGCCGCTACCCGCTGGAGGTGTTCACCGCCATGCGCGCGGTGTGGCCGGCCGACAAACCCTTCAGCGTGCGCATCTCCGCGCACGACTGGGCGCCCGGTGGCAACACACCCGACGACGCGGTCGAGATCGCGCGCCTGTTCAAGGCCGCGGGCTGCGACGTGATCGACGTTTCCTCGGGCCAGACCACGCGCGAGGCCAAGCCGGTCTACGGCCGCATGTACCAGACACCGTTCGCCGACCGCGTGCGCAACGAGGCCGGCATCCTCACCATGGCGGTGGGCGCGATCACCGAAGCCGACCACGCCAACAGCATCATCGCCGCGGGCCGCGCCGACCTCTGCGCCGTGGCGCGTCCGCACCTGGCCGACCCGGCCTGGACCCTGCACGAAGCCGCGAAGCTGCAGACCCGCGCCATCGAATGGCCCCGCCCGTACGAGAGCGGGCGCGACCAGCTCTACCGCGAAATCGCACGCCAGCAAGCCCTCAGCGCGAACACGCCATGAACGAATCACCACTCGATCTCGAAGCCCGTGCCCACAGCGAACACGCGCACGAGTTGCGCCTGTGGCTGCGGTTGCTGACCTGCTCGCAACTGATCGAAAAACGCGTGCGCACCGGACTGCGCGAGCAGTTCGACACCACGCTGCCGCGCTTCGATCTCATGGCTCAGCTCGAACGCCACCCCGACGGCCTGAAGATGAAGGAACTTTCGCACCGGCTCATGGTGACGGGCGGCAACGTGACCGGCATCACCGACCAGCTCGTGAACGAAGGCCTGGTCGAGCGCATGGGCGTGGACGGCGACCGGCGCGCCTTTCGCGTGCGCCTGACCGACCTCGGCCGCGCCAGCTTCGTCGACATGGCGCGCCAGCACGAGCAATGGATCGTCGAGGCCTTCGACGGCATCAGCGCACGCGACCTGGACAGCCTGCACAAGCTGCTGGGCAAAGTGAAACGACACCAACTGGAACTCAACGGCCGCACCGAGCCCGAGGCATGACATGAAACACCCCATCCCCGACCACAACCCCATGCGCAACCAGTTCGGCCCCGTCGCTGCGAACACGCCTGCCCACTTCGCGCTCAGCGTGAACGAAGGCGTGGCCACCGTCACGCTCAACCGGCCCGAGCGCAAGAACCCGCTCACCTTCGACTCGTACGCCGAGCTGCGCGACTGGTTCCTCGGCTTGCAGAAAGCCACCGACATCAAGGCCGTGGTGCTCACCGGCGCGGGCGACAACTTCTGCTCGGGTGGCGACGTGCACGAAATCATCGGCCCGCTCACGAAGATGACCATGCCCGAGCTGCTGGCCTTCACGCGCATGACCGGTGCGCTGGTGAGCGCCATGCGCGCCTGCCCGCAGCCCATCGTGGCGGCCATCGACGGCGTGTGCGCCGGCGCCGGCGCGATGATGGCGCTGGCTTCCGACATGCGCCTGGGCACGCCGACCACGAACACGGCCTTCCTGTTCACCCGCGTCGGCCTGGCCGGCGCCGACATGGGCGCCTGCGCGCTGCTGCCGCGCATGATCGGCCAGGGCCGCGCGAGCGAGCTGCTGTTCACCGGCCGCGCCATGACCGCCACCGAAGGCCATGCCTGGGGTTTCTTCAACGCGCTGCACGACAGCGCCGCGCTGCTGCCCGCCGCGCACAAACTCGCCGCGCAACTCGCGCAAGGCCCGACCTTCGCGCACGGCATGACCAAGACCATGCTGCACCAGGAATGGGCCATGACGCTGGACCAGGCGATCGAGGCCGAAGCACAGGCACAGGCCATCTGCATGCAGACGCAGGATTTCAAACGCGCGTACGAGGCGTTTGCCGCGAAGCAGCGCCCGGTCTTCGAAGGGGATTGACATGGTCGCCTTCGAACAACCCCACGGCATGCACCCACCGCAAGCGCAGTGGGAGCTGCCTTTCTTTGACGCGCACCATGGCGAGACCGCGCAGCGCCTGGCCGACTGGGCCATGTTCCAGCACGTCGACGAAACCGACGACCGCGCGGCCTGCAAAGACTGGGTGGCACGCCTGGGCCATGACGGCTGGCTGCGCTACTGCGTGCCCGCGGCGCACGGCGGCGCACTGCCCGCGCTCGATTCGCGCTCGCTCGTGGTCCTGCGCGAAACGCTGGCCTTCCACTCGCCGCTGGCCGACTTCGCCTTCGCCATGCAGGGACTGGGCAGCGGCGCGATCACGCTCGCCGGCACGCCCGCGCAACAGGCCGCGTACCTGAACGCGGTGGCCAGTGGGGAGAAGATCGCGGCCTTCGCCCTGAGCGAACCCGAAGCCGGTTCCGACGTCGCGGCCATGGCCACACGCGCGGTGCAGACCACTGCGGGCTGGACACTCGATGGCACCAAGACCTGGATCAGCAACGGCGACCTGGCCGACTTCTATGTCGTCTTCGCCAAGACCGATCCGAACGCCAGCGCGCGCGGCATCAGCGCCTTCATCGTCGACGCCCGGCAACCCGGCCTGAACAGCAGCGAACACATCCACGTGATGGCGCCACACCCCTTGGCCACGCTGCGCTTCGAGAATTGCACGGTCGGCAACGACGCGATGGTCGGCGCGCTGCACGGCGGCTTCAAGCTCGCCATGCGGACGCTGGACATCTTCCGCGCTTCGGTGGCTGCCGCCGCGCTCGGCATGGCGCGCCGCGCCTTCGCCGAAGCGGTGGCGCACGCGAAGCAGCGCAAGATGTTCGGCCAGACGCTGGCCGACTTCCAGCTCACCCAGGCCCGTCTGGGCGAGATGAGCGCGCTGATCGACGCCGCCGCCTTGCTCACCTACCGCGCCGCCTGGCAGCGCGACCGCAGCACCACACAAGGCGCGGGCACGGCGGCCTACACCACGGCCGCCGCCAGCGCCAAGCTCACCGCCACCGAAAACGCACAGCGCGTGATCGACATGGCGCTGCAGATGTTTGGCGGGCGCGGCGTGCAGGTGGGGCAGAAGGTGGAAAGCCTGTACCGCGACATCCGCTCGCTGCGCATCTACGAAGGCGCGAGCGAGGTGCAGTTGCTGATTCTGGGCAAAGCTGCCCTGAAGCCATGAAGCACCCGAAGGAAATTGCCATGCCCTCCGCCCAATCCGACCGCTTCGTGCACGATCGCCTGCCCCCAGCCGAGCAGTGGCCGGCGCTGCGTTTTGACCGGCCCGAATTGCAACTGCCCGCGCAGGTCAACGCCGTGCAGGCGCTGTTCGAGCGCGCCTTCGCGGCGGGCCACGCCGAGCGGCCGCTCTTTCGCAGCGACGAGCGCACCCTCAGCTATGCGCAGGCGCAAGCGGAGGTGAACCGCATCGCCAATGTCCTCACGGTCGAACTGGGCCTGGTGCCCGGCAACCGCGTGCTGCTGCGCGGTGGCAACTCGGTGGCCATGGCGCTGGCCTGGC
The DNA here is from genome assembly GCF_005503365.1 of Hydrogenophaga sp. 2FB. GTDB lineage: Bacteria > Pseudomonadota > Gammaproteobacteria > Burkholderiales > Burkholderiaceae_C > Hydrogenophaga. The sequence goes on along the minus strand of NZ_SCML01000017.1, from coordinate 93,730 downwards.
TGGGCACGGTGCAGGCCGGACTGGTCGCCGTGGCCAGCATGCCGCTGCTGCGCGCAAAGGAGCTGGGCGCCATCATCGCGAAAGCGCAACCGTCGGTGGCGCTGTGCGACGTGAAGCTGCAGGGCGAACTCAAGGCGGCGCTCGCGGCCGATCCCCACGCGAGTGGCATCCCGCTGCTCGCGTTCAACACCGGTGGCGCCGACGCACCGCCGCATTCGCTCGAAGCCATGGCGCAGCGCCAGAGCGAACGTGGCACGCCTTGTCCGGCCGCCCACACCGACATCGCGCTGCTGGCCTTCACCTCGGGCACCACCGGCACACCCAAGGCCGCCGTGCACACCCACGGCGACGTGCTGGCCGCCTGCGAAACCTGGCCGCGCCACGTGCTGCGCGCCACGCCCGACGACATCGTGGTCGGCTCGCCACCGCTGGCCTTCACCTTCGGCCTGGGTGGTCTGCTGGTGTTCCCCATGTGGGCGGGGGCCTCGGTGTATTTCCCCTCCATTCCCTACACGCCCGAGGCGATGGTGCAGCTCATCGGCCGCGTGGGCGCGACCATCTGCTACACCGCGCCCACCTTCTACCGCCAGATGGCCGCGTTCGCGCAGCAACACGGCATCGGCCACCTGCGCCTGAGCGTGAGCGCGGGCGAAGGCTTGCCCGACGCCACGCGCCAGCTCTGGAAAGACGCCACGGGGCTGGAGATGCTCGACGGCATCGGCGCGACCGAGATGTTCCACATCTTCATCTCGTCGCCCCCCGAAGCCGTGCGCCGCGGCGCGATCGGCCAGGTGGTGCCGGGCTACGAAGCGCGCGTGGTGGACGACGACGGCCAGCCCCTGCCGCTGGGCGAAGTCGGCAAGCTCGCGGTGATCGGCCCGACCGGTTGCAAGTACCTCGACGACCCGCGCCAGGCGAACTATGTGAAGAACGGCTGGAACTACCCCGGCGACGCTTTCCGCCAGGACGCGGACGGTTACTTCTTCTACCAGGCGCGCACCGACGACATGATCATCACCGCCGGCTACAACGTGGCCGGCCCGGAGGTGGAAGCCGCGTTGCTGCAACACCCGGCCGTGGCCGAATGTGGCGTGGTCGGCAAGCCCGACGAACAACGCGGCCAGATCGTCATGGCCTATGTGGTGCTCAAACCCGGCGAAGCAGCGGACGCGTCGCAGGTGAAGGCGCTGCAAGACCACGTGAAGCACAACATGGCGCCCTACAAATACCCGCGCGAAGTGGTCTTCGTGACCCAGTTGCCGCGCACCGAAACCGGCAAGCTGCAGCGCTTCGCGCTGCGCCAGCAAGCCACACAGACAAGCTGATCACCATGAAACACCTGCATCCGCCCGGCTGGGCAGCACCCAAGGGTTACGCCAACGGCATCGCCGCGCGCGGCACCCACGTTTTTGTGGGCGGCCAGATCGGCTGGAACGCCGCGCAACAGTTCGAGAGCGACGACTTCATCGCGCAGACGCGCCAGACTTTGATCAACGTGCGCGAGGTGCTCGCTTGCGCCGATGCAGGGCCGGAGCACATGGTGCGCATGACCTGGTACGTGATCGACCGCGTGGAGTACAACGCCCGCCTGCGCGAACTCGGCGAGGTCTACCGCGAGGTGCTGGGCCGCAACTTCCCGGCCATGACCTGCGTGGAGGTGAGCGCGCTGATGGAGGAGCGCGCGAAGGTGGAGATCGAAGTCACGGCGGTGGTGCCGGACTGAGCGACGGCGGGCGGGGTTACCAGAGCGCGGAGTCGCGCATGTCGTCGATCTGGCGGCGGCGGCGCTGCTGGCGGCTCATGACGAAGAACGCCGCGGCCACCGCCAGCACAGCGCCGAGCAACAGCCACTCGCCCCACGACAGCGCGCGATCGAGCAGGGCCGACCCCAACCAGGCCAGACCGGCCAGGCAGAGTGCCCACGCCACGGCCGCGTAGGCAACAGCAACAAAGGGAAGTCGCAGAAACATGGGGGGAGTATAGGGAGGGATGGCGGGGAAAAAGGATTCTCGCATTCCCGCAGGACTTTCGCTCACTACACTGGCGTCCTGCTTACACACCTCACCTATGGACATTCTCATTCTGTCGCTGGCGGTTGCCTTTGGCATCGTCTTCTTCAACGCACAAGACCAGAAACAACGCATCGCGCTGCTGGGGCGCCACCTCGGGCAGTACCAGATCGAGACGCTCATGGAGAACCTTACCGAGGGCTACCTGCGCGCGCTCGGCGAGAGCGACCCCGAGCGCCGCGAGCAGATCTGGAGCCTGTTGACCGGCGCCGAGTCGAGCCTGGCCGATCAGTTTTCGCGCTTTGCCAGCGATTTCGGCAAGGTCGACCCGGTGTCCGCGCGCGTGAGCACGCTCCCTCTGGCTGTGCCCTGGGCCAACCGCCTGCTGCCGGGCTTCAGCTTCGATGTGCGCCAGGCCTTCGCCATCCATGCACAAGGCATTGTCGACGCCGTGGCCAACCGCGAGCAGCGCTCACCGCGCGACAAGGCGTTCACCCTGTCGGCCGAGCTGTTCCTGATGCAGCACACCTGCCACTGGTATTGCCGCTCGCGCAGCATCGCGTCGGCCCGCCTGCTGCGGCGCCACCAGACGCGCCACGAACAGGTGCTGGCCTCGGTGTCGCCGCGCACACGCCAAGCCTACGGCGCGCTGACCGGCTTGTAAGCCGCGTGGGCGTTCAGCCCACGGCGTCGCGCGTGCACTTCTTGGTGAAACTGTTCTTCGCGGCGCCCGCCAGTTTCTTGTCGGCCGCGGTGGTGGTGCACGCCGTGGCCGCATCCCGCTCGCACTTCTTCAGGAACGAGGTCTTGGCCGCACCGGCGAGTTTCTTCTCGGCGGCGCTGGCGTTGCAACTCGGGCCCTCGGCAAAGGAAGCCAGAGGCATGAGGGCGGCCACCGCGAACGAGCACAGGACGACAAGGCGCATGGATATCTCCAGGAACAACGAAGACCCCATTGAAGGGCTTGGCTGTGTCGCTGTCAAGAATACCGGTAGGGGGTATGTTGCGTGGCACGCGAAGGCGGGGGATTCGGGCCACTGTTCAGTGGCTGCGGAACATTGCGCCCGTGCCGAGAGACAGAGGTGCGCGGTCTTCGGATTTCTCTGCTCGATGGCTTTCGTTGCGTGCGCCCTGTGCTTCGCGCCGCTCTGTTCGGAAACTACGACACGCGCGCCTCGTTCAGCAGCCACGCCTGAAAGGCGATGATTTTGGCTTGTTCGGCGCGCTAGGGCGGGTAGGTGAGGTAGTAGCTGTTGCCACTGGCCACGGGCGACTCGAACGGTGTGACGAGTTTGAAGTCGTCCGCAGCGCCGGGTCGCCGAGGGTCGCTGCCACCGCCGCCGAGCAATACGGCAGCAGCATCTCCCGCATCACGGGAACGGCGTGCACATTTGTCCAGCTGCCGTCGCCGTGCGCGACGATGACATCGACGTCTGCGCGGCTGAAGTCAGGGGCATCGGTCCAGTGCGTGGCCACGCGCACATCGAGCGCCGGCAGCGCCGCCTTGAGCTTGGGCAGGCGCGGCAGGAACCAGCGCAGCGAGAAGGTGGGCGGCAACTGCACCGAGAGCGCGTCCATCGAGCGCTTGATCCGTGCGCTGGCCCTCACCAGTGAAGCCATGGCCTCGACGACCTCGGGCAACAGGTCCTTGCCTTCCCGGGTCAGGCTGAGGCCGCGCGCTTGTCGCACGAACAGCGGGCAGCCGAAATAGTCTTCCAGCAACTGCACCTGGCGGCTGACCGCGCTTTGCGTCAGGTGCAGTTGCTCGGCGGCGCCGGTGAAGCTGCCCACACGGGCCGCGACAACGAACGCTTGCAGCGCATACAGAGGAGGCAATCCAGAGGGCATGGATGACGTGGCCATGCGTGGTGCGCATGGCATCCGCGGAAAAGTTTCGTTGGTTCGATGGCAGCCGGGAATCTACGATAAATCCGGACGTGGAAAGCGTGCGCTGAAGGTCGGCTTGTCGATTTTCTGGAGGCCCGTTCGTCGTACCCAGGAACGCCCACCGGCGTCGTCAACCACCCAACCCAGGAGAACGCTCATGCCCAAGATGATTTTCGTGAATCTGCCCGTCAAGGACCTCGCCGCGGCGACCCGTTTCTATCAGGCGATCGGCTGCGAGAAGAACGACCAGTTCAGCGACCACCAGGCCTCGAGCATGGTCTGGTCGGACACCATCACGCTGCAGTTGCTGACCAACGAGTACTTCGCCACATTCACGCCGCGACGCATCGCCGACGCGCACAAGACCACGGAGGTGCTGATGGCCCTGACGCCCGACAGCCGTGAGGAGGTCGATGCCATGGCGAAGGCCGCTGCAGGTGCTGGCGGCCTGGCCGATGTGCGCGCGCCCATGGACTTGGGGTTCATGTACAACCGTTCGTTCGCCGACCCCGACGGCCACGTGTTCGAGGCGGTCTTCATGGACATGAACGCGATGAACGAGCAGGACGGGAAGGACGCCTGAGCCTTGAACATCGCCGTCGGAGCACGTGATGGATGCGGACGCCCCGTCACCGCGCCGCCCACACCCCACTCGCCGCAGCATCCCGCGCAAACTCCGCGAAGTCGCGCGGCGCACGCCCCAGCGCGCGCTGCACACCGTCGGCCAGGTGGGCGTTGCGGCCGTCCAGCACTTCGCTGAACAGGTAACGCAACAGGTCCACCACCTCCGGCGGTTCGCCTTGCTCGGCGATGCCGGCGGTGAACGCGTCCATCGGGATCGGCGTGCAGCGCACCGGTCGGCCCGCGGCCCGGGCGATCTCGTCGACCGCCTGTGCGAACGTGAGCAAACGCGGGCCGGTCAGCTCGTAGACCTGGCCCACGTGGCGGTCCTGCGTCAGCGCGGCCACCGCCACGTCGGCGATGTCGTCGGCATCCACGAACGGTTCGGGCACGTCGCCCACGGGCAGCGTGAGCTCACCCGCCCGCACCATGTCGAGGAAGTTGCCCTCGCTGAAGTTCTGGTTGAACCAGGTGGCGCGCACCACGGCCCAGTCCGCGCCCGAGGCCTGCACCGCCTGCTCGCCGAGCAGCGCGCCTTCTTCGCCGCGCCCGGACAAGAGCACCAGCCGCCGCACGCCGTGTTGCACGGCCAGCCGGGCGAACGCGCCCACGGTGTCCGCCGCGCCGGGCACGGCGATGTCCGGAAAGTACGAGATGTACACCGAGCCCATGCCCTGCAGCGCGGGCGCCCAGGTGGCCGGGTCTTCCCAGCTGAACGGGGGGGTGGCGGTGCGCGAGCCCGCGCGCCAGGGCAGGCCGAGCGCGCTCAGGCGCTGTGCCACACGGCGACCGGTCTTGCCGTTGCTGCCCAGGACCAGGGTGGGTTGAGGTGTCTTCATTTCAATCTCCTTGAGAACGGATCCGGCGGAAATGCCGGCTTGCCAGACGTCCAGTGTCCGCAGGCCGACTGGGATCAACAATGATTCAAAAGCGCCAATTCATGACTATTCGTCCAGTCTGTCTGGACGGCTGCAGCGCCCCGGTGAATACTCACGGACATGAAAGTGAAAGACCTCTGGCCCGCCGTGGACCCGCTTGGCGAGGCGCTGCATTTCTTGCGCATGAGCGGCAGCTTCTACTGCCGCTCCGAACTCACGACACCCTGGTCGGTGACGCTGCCCGCGTTCGACGACTGCCTGATGTTCCACGTCGTGACCGCGGGCGCTTGCTGGATCGCGGTGCCGGGCATGGAGCCGCGGCTGTTGCGGCCCGGTGAGTTCGCGCTGGTGCCCCACGGCGAGGGCCACGCCTTCTACAGCGATCCCGAGGTGCCCACGGTCGGGCTGTTCGACCTGCCGCGCCAGACGATCAGCGAGCGCTACGAAGTCCTGCGCCACGGCGGCGGCGGCGCTGCGACCAGCATGGTCTGCGGCGTGGTGCGCTTCGATCACCCGGCGGCCGAACGGCTCGTCCGGCTGCTGCCCAAGCTGCTCTGCTTCGACACCACCAGCGAAGGGCAGCACGAGTGGATGCAGCACAGCCTGCGGCTGATGACGTCGGAAGCGCGCACGCTGCTGCCTGGGGGCGAGACCATCATCACGCGGCTGGCCGACATCCTCGTGATCCAGGCGATCCGTACGTGGATGGCGCAAGACCCGGCCGCGCAAACGGGGTGGATCGGTGCGCTGCAAGACAAGCAGATCGGCCGCGCGCTGGCGCTCATCCACCTCGACCCGGCCCGGGCCTGGACGGTGGCGTCGCTTGCGTCCGAAGTGGCGATGTCGCGCTCGGCGCTGTCGGCCCGGTTCACCGCGCGCGTGGGGGAGCCGGTCATGCAGTACATCGCGCGCTGGCGCATGCACCTCGCGTTGGCGCAGTTGAAGGAGGACGATGCGCCGCTGGCCGAGATGGCGAGCCGGCATGGGTATGAGTCGGAGGCGGCGTTCAGCCGGGCGTTCAAGCGCTGGGTCGGCACTTCGCCGGGCGCGGCACGCCAAGCGGCCCGGCGTGGGGCGCAAGCCACCGGCGTTCGCGCCTGAAGGCGCACATCAATCCCAAGCGGGTGCCAGACCTTCGGGGTCCACCAGGCGCTCGCCCCGGTCCAGCGCGTCGATGCGCACCATCTCTTCATCGCTCAGGCGCAGCGTGGGCGCCCGCAGGTTGCTCTGCAGGTTCTCGCGCTTCGTGGACGAAGGAATCACCGCGAAGCCGCGTTGCAGGGCCCAGGCCAGCGTGACTTGCGCGGGCGTCCAGCCGCGTGCTTGCGCGATGGCCTGGATGACCGGGTCGCCCAGCACCTTGCCATACGCCAGCGTCATGTACGAGGTCAGGTGAATGCCCTGCTGGCGCGCGAAGGCCACGAGCCGGGGGCTTTGCAGGTAGGGGTGCCATTCGATCTGGTTGGTGGCGATGGTCTTCGCACCCACCACGTCGATGGCCTGCCGCAGCAATTTCTCGGTGAAGTTGGAGACGCCGATCTGCGACGTCAGGGCTTGGGCCTGAGCGGCCTGCAGCGCGTGCAGGGAGTCCTTCAGCGGCACCGCGTTGGCGGGCGAGGGCCAGTGGATCAGCGTCAGGTCCACGCGCTCCATGCGCAGCTTGCGCAGGCTCTCCTGCAAGCTGGGCACAAGCTTGTCGGCGCCCAGGTTCTCGGTCCAGATCTTGGTGGTGACAAAGAGCTCGCTGCGCGGCACGCCGCTCTCGGCGATGGCCTGGCCGACCTCGGCTTCGTTGCCGTAGATCTGCGCCGTGTCGATGTGGCGGTAGCCGAGTTTGAGCGCTTCGCGCACGGAATCGATGACGACCTGGCCCTTGAGGCGGAAGGTGCCCAGACCGAAGGAAGGGGTGGTGGTGTTCATGGTGTGTCTTTCAAAAAAAGGAAAAGGAATCAGTGGCTACCGGCGTAGGCGGTGCGCCCGGTGCTGCGGGCCGGCGCGGGGTCGCGCGCATCGAGCCGGCCGCTGAGCACGGTGAGGCCCAGCGCGCCGAGCACCACCAGCGCGCCGATCCAGGGTGTGTGTTGCAGACCGATGCCGTCGACGATGTGTCCACCGCCCCAGGCGCCCAGCGCAATGCCCAGGTTGAAGGCCGCGATGTTCAGGCCCGAGGCCACGTCAATGGCCTTGGGCGCGAAGCGCTCGGCCTGCTGCACCACGTAGACCTGGAGGCCCGCCACGTTGCCAAACGCCACCGCGCCCCAGGCCAACACGGTCAGCACCATGAGCCATGGGTTCGAGGCGGTGAAGGTGAGCACCAGCAACACCAGCGCGAGCAGCGAGAAGATGAGCTTGAGCGCGCCCACAGGGCCCTTGCGGTCGGCCAGTTGGCCGCCCCAGATGTTGCCCACGGCCACCGAGACGCCGTAGGCCAGCATCACGAAGCCCACCGCGCCGGCCTGAAAGCCGGTGATCTGCTGCAGCATGGGCGCAAGGTAGGTGAAGGCCACGAAGGTGCCGCCGTAACCCACGGCCGTCATGGCGTACACCAGCAGCAGGCGCGGTTGCTTCAACACGGACACCTGTTGCAGCAGCGAGGCCGGCTGGCTATGCGCCAGTTTGCGCGGCACGAACAGCAGGCTGCCGATGATGGCCACCACGCCCAGAGCGGCGACCGCGAGGAAGGTGGCGCGCCAGCCGAAGTGCTGACCGATGAAGGTGCCCAGCGGCACGCCGGTGACCAGGGCCACGGTGAGGCCGCTGAACATCGTGGCGATCGCGCTGGCCGCTTTCTCCTTGGGCACCAGGCCGGTGGCGATGGTCGAGCCGATCGAGAAGAACACGCCGTGTGCCAGCCCGGTGAGGATGCGCGCGCCGATCAGCGTTTCGTACCCGGGCGAGAGCCAGGCCAGCAGGTTGCCGACCGTGAAGAGTGCCATCAGCGAGAGCAGCAGCGTCTTGCGCGGCACCTTGCCGGTGAGCGCGGTGAGCACCGGCGCGCCCACGGCAACGCCCAGCGCGTACAGGCTGACGAGCAGGCCGGCCGAAGGCAGGCCCACGCCGAGGTCGGCCGCGATGGTGGGGATGAGGCCGACGATGACGAACTCGGTCGTCCCGATGGCGAAGGCGCTGATGGTCAGCGCGAGCAAGGCTAGAGGCATGAAACCACTCCGAAGGGGCTGGAAAGGTTCGCAGTGTGGGCCGGTTCTTTCTTGAGAAAAAGCGGTTGTCGGGAACAACATTTGTGCTGAAAATTCAAGAATGAAAACCACCCTCGACGAACTGCTGGCCTTCAAGACCGTGGTGGACACCGGCTCCATCAGTGCCGCCGCCGAGCGCCTGGAGCAGACCAGCTCGGGCATCAGCCGCGCGCTCAGCCGCCTGGAGCAGAAGCTCAACACCACGCTGATGCGCCGCACCACGCGCCGCCTGGAGTTGAGCGAAGAGGGGGCTTTGTTCCTGGCGCGGGCGCGCGAGATCCTGCAGTCGGTCGAGGCCGCCGAGGACGAGCTGGCCTGCCGCCACCTCAAGCCCGCCGGCAAGTTGCGCGTGAACGCGGCCTCGCCTTTCATCCTGCATGTGCTGGTGCCGCTGGTGAACGATTTCCTGGCCGAGTACCCCGACATCGAACTCGAACTGCACAGCAGCGAGAACATCGTCGACCTGATCGAGCACCGCGCCGACGTGGCCGTGCGCATCGGCGCGCTGCGCGACTCCACGCTGCACGCGAGGCCGCTCACGTCCTACCGGTTGCGCCTGCTGGCCAGTCCGGCGTACCTGAAGAAGGCCGGCCGCCCGACCAAGGTGAGCGACCTGAACCGGCACACGCTGCTGGGCTTCACGCAGCCGGAAAGCCTCAACACCTGGCCGCTGCGCCACCCCGAGGGCGACGGCCTGGGGATCACCCCGGACGTCGCGGCCTCCAGCGGCGAAACCGTTCGCCAACTGGCGCTGGCGGGTGTGGGCATCGCCTGCATTTCCGACTTCGTGACCGAGGCCGACCGTGCCAGGGGCGACCTGGTGCAGGTGCTGATGCGCGACACGCTGGAGGTGCGGCAACCGGTCAATGCGGTGTACTACCGCAACACCGAACTGGCCTCGCGCATCCGCTGCTTCGTGGACTTTCTGGCGCTGCGGCTGGCGCCGGCCTGACGGGCTCAGCCCGCGGGCCGGGCGGCAGCTTGCCGCATCAGTTCGATGAAACGCTTGGCGCCCAGGCCCATCGGCCGATCGGTGTGCCACACCACGTCCACCCACACGCGCAACTCGTTGCTGATGTTGTTGAAGCGGATCTCCGCCAGGGTGCCGGCAGACACCAGCGGTTCGACCAGGCTGCGCGGCAGGTACGCCCAGCCCAGGCCCGCCTGCACGAGGCGCAGCGTGGCAAGGTGGCTGTCGGTGCGCCAGATATGGCGCGCCAGCAGCAGGCGCGGATCGCGCCCGCGCGGGTCGCGGCTCACCACCGCGATCTGGCGGATGTCGATCAGGTCGTTCAACTGCAGCGCGCCCTGGCGCGCCAGGGTTTCGGGATGCGTGGGCGAGATGACGGCCACCAGGATTTCCTGCCCCAGTTCCTGGAACCCCTCGCGTTCGTCGGTGCCGGGGCGCTCGAACACCAGCGCCAGGTGCGCATCGCCCGCGTGCAGCATGCGCAGCGCATCCGACTGCGGCGCCGACAGCACCTCGACGATCAGCGCCGGAAACTCCTTGGCGAGCACGGCCAGCGGCTCGCTCCAGGGCGCCGACAGCAGCTCGGGCGCAATGGCGATGGTGAGTTGGCGCTCCAGCCCCTGGTGCAAGCCCTCGGCGTGGGCCTGCAACTGGCGCAGCTGGCTGGCCAGCTGACGGGCTTGCGGTTCGAGCGCGCGCGCCACGTCGGTCGGCCGGGGTTCGCGCGAACTGCGGTCGAACAGCACCAGATCCAGCTCGGCCTCCAGGTTGGCGATCGTCATGCTCACCGCCGACGGCACGCGGCCCAGCTGGCGCGCGGCGGCCGAAAACGAGCCGCTGTCGAGCACGGCAAGGAACACGCGGACGTTGTCGCTGGAGAAGGCCATGGGCCGCAACTTATCAGAAATTCTGAAAGCTTCTGACTTTTAGCGTCAGAAAAATCGTCCTAACATGCCCCCATCGCCCACCAGACCGGTTGGGCCGGAACCCTTTTCGAGAGAGAGTCGCCATGCAAGGCATCAAACGCAAAATCGTCTACATCACGTTCTACGAACTCATCGCCATTGCCATGTCCACCGCGGGCCTGGCCCTGTTGTCGGGCAGCGAAATGGGCCATGCCAGCGTCGCCGCGGTGGCCGCCTCGGCCGTCGCGGTGGTCTGGAACCTGGTCTTCAACACCCTGTTCGAGCGTTGGGAAGCCCGCCAGGCGAAAAAGGGCCGCGGTTTCTGGCGCCGGGTGGCGCACGCGATCGGTTTTGAAGGTGGGCTGGTGGTCACCCTGGTGCCGCTGTTCGCCTGGTGGCTGGAGATCTCGCTGTGGCAGGCCTTCGTGCTCGACCTCGGCCTGATCGTGTTCTTCCTGATCTACACCTTCGTGTTCAACCTGATGTTCGACCGCGTCTTTGGGCTGCCCTCGTCGGCGCAGGAGCCTTCGCTGGCCTGATCGGCCACTCGGTCTGTTAGGCGTTTGCGTTGGCGCCAGGCTGCGCAATGCACCGGGCGTGGATCATCCCAAAGAGTGAGCCTTGGCCGATTACCTGGGCCGCCCGTCGTCAATCCATTTCTGCGTCTTGCTTCGCGCGAGGTTGTAGCGGGCGCAGTTGTAGGGCTCCAGGTGGTCCAGTTCGGTGTTCGCGATGACGCGCAACGCGGTCAGGTCAGTGGCGTCGACGTGCACCGCCGGCAACGCGTCTTCCAGCGTTCGACCATAGAAAACGACGAACTGCATGAGTTCATTCAGGGCCTGCCGGTATCGGGCACGAAGCGGGTCGGGCACGGTCAGGGAGGCTCGTAGCACGCTGTACTTCTGAATCGAGCGGCGGTAGATGAATTCAAACAGCTCCACAGCCGCGGCGACGTTGCGCTGTTCGTAGACGCCGAGCATGGCTGTCGCATAGTCGGTGCGCTCCACGTCCAGGAAGGACAGGGGTGCGCAGTTGTGCAACAAGAGCGGCATGTTGGCGCTCAGACGACTCGTGCGCTTGTTGCCATCCGCAAAGGGCTGCAGGTAGGCCACGTTGACCCAGAGGAAGAATGCGGCCTCCACCGGGTTTCGGATGTTGCGGACCTTGTCGATGATGGACTTCAGCGTTTCTTCCAGGAGCGTGGGGATATTGCTCGGGGAGTAGACAGAGCCGTCGATGTTCACCACACGCCTGCGCATGCTGCCAATGTCCCGCGAGTCCTTCATGAGGTCCCTCATCAACTTGGCCTGCAGGTCGACGATGACGGGTACGGTGATGCCCTCGATTGGCACAGCGTCGACCATGAACTCGATGGCACTCTTGTGGTTGAGCAGCATCAGGGTGTCTTCGTCGAGCGGGCCAGCTTGCTCCCCGAGTTCGAAGAGTTCCTTGGTGTCGAGCAAGCTCTTGTTGTTGCCCTCCAGGCGCGATGACGACCAGGACAGGTCGATGAGCAACTGCTCCAGAACCTCGCGGGCATAGGTTCCCGCGGGTTGCTGGTCCCGGCCACGGCCGGCGTTGAACAAGTCGGTGGCCAGCTGCGGTGGCAGCAAGCTGGACTGGTTCGGGATGTAGTTGTCCGCAAAACTGCTTTCGTAGCCTGTCGGGGTGCGGGTTCCCAGAGGTGCTCGAAGCGTTTCGACCAAGGGCAGGGCCGCCGGCGACCACTGAAGCAGGCCAGGTCCGGCTGACGTGGGTGTCGCTGAAGGCAGAGCCCCCAGGGTAGCCTTGCCCACATCGGTGACCACGTAGCGAGTGGATCTGCCGCTCCCCAGCCTCTCCAGAAACCCGGAAGCCAAGAGGTCTCGCAAGGCCCGGTTGACGGTGGGCCGAGAAGCTTGGAGAGACTGTTCCAGCGCACCAGGCTGTACGGGCGCCCCGGCGGCGAGGACCAGGCGCAGCAACGATTCGTGACGGGGCGACAGAGGTGGGGTGGTCATGGCGCAGAAAATCTTGTCGGCTGAGGAGAATGAGGGCCCGAATCTCGTCATTTTGACAAGATTAATCTCTATTCTTATCATTTTGACAAGTTTTTGACAAGATTAATGGTGCGATTGAGGGACTATGACAAGAAAGCTTCCAGGTTGAACCAGCGGCCGCTGCCTTGCGCAGCCCGGCGCCGAGCAAAAGAAAAGGCCCACCCGGCGCGAACCGGATGGGCCTTTTTTTGCGAAACGAACCGCCGGCTTACTTCAGCGTGATCGTCACGTCGATGTTGCCGCGCGTGGCGTTGGAGTACGGGCACACCTTGTGCGCGGCGTCCACCAGGTCTTGCGCCACGGCGCGGTCCACGCCGGGCAGGCTCACGGCCAGGCGGGCGGCGATGCCGAAGCCGGCCGGGATGGGGCCGATGTCGACTTCGGCGTCGATCGATGCGTCGGCCGGCACGGCCACCTTTTTCATGCCCGCCACGTGCTTGAGCGCGCCCATGAAACACGCGGAGTAGCCGGCGGCGAACAACTGCTCGGGATTGGTCGCGTTGCCCGCGCCACCCATGGCCTTGGGCGGGGACAGCTTCACGTCGAGCAGGCCATCGTCGGTGCGCGAGGCGCCTTCGCGGCCGCCGGTGGTGTGGGCGCGGGCGGTGTACAGAACTTTGTCGAGGGACGTAGGCATGGTGTGGCTCCTGGGTTGATGAGAAAGTGCTTGCGGGAAGCGGGGGGTGAAAACAAAAACAGTCAGGCGGTGAGCCGGTCGCGCAGCGCCTGCACTTGTTGGGTCAGGGCCAGCGCTTCGGACAGTCCGCACTGCGAGGCCTCCAGCACACACGCCGGGATGCGCGCGGCGCGGGCCTTGAGCTTGCGGCCGGCGGCGGTGAGGCGGATCAGGACGCGCCGCTCGTCTTGCACGTCGCGCAGGCGGGTCACGAGGTCGGCCGCTTCAAGCCGCTTGAGCAGCGGGGTGAGGGTGCCGGAATCGAGGTACAGGCGTTCGCCCAGTTCCGAGACGGCCACGCCGTCCTGTTCCCAGAGCACCAGCATGGCCAGGTACTGCGGGTAGGTCAGGCCGATGTCTTCCAGCAAGGGCTTGTACAGCTTGGTCATGGCCAGCGAAGCCGAGTACAGCGCAAAACAGAGCTGGTGGTCGAGCTGCAGGGCCTGGTCGCTGGAGAAGCGCGGTGTGTTCATGGAGTGTTAATGTAGCGATCAATTGAATTGCACACAATTTAAATGTGAGCAACCATTCTGCGATTGGGGGCTTGCGGCGTCCTGTGCGGGGCCGGTCGGTTCAAGGGGGGCGGGTTCGGTCCCGGCGTGCTCGGGAGGCGGACACCTGCTGCATCGAGACCAGCGCGACGTGGATCATCCAGGCCGCGAGCCGTGCGGGCCAGGAGCCATTGGTCGGCCGTACGGAGGGCGTGGCCGACGCGCGGCGCAGGGGGTCGAAGCCGAGTTGTTTCAGGGCCCGCCGCTCGGCCGTGTTCAAGGGTTCGACGCCGGGCGGCAGCACCACCTCCAGCGTGCGCACACCGCGTTCGTGCAGCGCGGTGGCCAGGGACACCAGGTCGCGCCGCTCGGGGCGCCAGAGCAGGGCTTCGCGCTCGCGCCGAACCGCGCCGTAGAACAGCAACGCGTGGTCCGCCGCAGTGGGAAGGCCGTCGCGCCACGATTCGGGGTCCACCACGGCGTCGTCCATGCCCGGCGGCATGCGCAGAAACTGGCGCGTCGTGAGCAGGGTCACGCGCTGGATGCGGTGGTGGCTGAGCAGTTCGTGCAACAACGCGCCGCTGGCCGCGCCGGCCACCACCGCATGGCGAGGTTTCGCGGCGGGGCGCATCAGCCTGCGAAGGGCGCGGCCAGCGCGAACCACACGCCGAGCGCGACCGAAATGATGAAGGCGCCGTCCAGCAGGCCCGCCAGCAGGAACACCTTGGGTTGCAGGGCTTCCATCATCTCGGGTTGCCGCGACGAGGCCTCGAGGTACTTGCTGGCCATCACGCCGATGCCGATGCAGGAACCGAGGGCGCCGAGGCCGATCATGTGCCCAACGGCCAGGGGGAGGGTACTGAGGTCTGCCATGTGAAGCTCCTTTGTGGTGAATGGCTTCACTGTGCCCGTGAAGTCGCGTGCTTTCCATGACCTGGCAGGTCATGGCGCCCATGTGCTCGCCGCCGCCGTAACACTGTTTTACACTGCGCCGGTTGCTCCCCACGGGGGTATCCCCCCATCTCCACGTTCCGCCGCGTTGGACTGACCACGTGACCCTGTCGGCATTGCATTTCTTCAGCGACATCCGGATCCTTTCCGCGATCCTGATCGCAATGCTGGGCGTGACCTTTCTCGCCCATGCCAGTGTGCGCTCCTGGCCGTATGTGAAGTGGCTGGCGGGATCGGCGGTCTTGTTCGGCACCACGCAGTGCACCATCGGGTCGCTCGTGGCGCTGGGCTGGCTCAGCGACGACGCCGCCGGGCCGGTCGGCTCGCTGTTGGGCTTGCTGGCCATGGCCGCCTTGCTCGCGGGGCTGCATGTGTGCTTCTCGCCGAGCCAGAAGATGTCGCCCTTGCGCGTGTTCCTGTTCATCATCGTGGGGGCGCCCCTGCTGGTGGTGGCCATGAGGGTGCTGCTGCAAGGCTGGGCCTTCGCGGGGCCGATGACGATTTCCCTGATCTTTGTCGTCGCGTCCGCCTGGCTGGTGTGGCTGTGGTGGCGCGAACGCTGGGGCGGCCAACTGGTGCTCGCGCTGCTGTTCCTGGGTTATCCGCTGCTGCTGACGGTGGCCATGCTCACCGACATGAGCCTGCTGAACTTCCGCCGGCTCACGCCGCTGCCGATCAGCATCGCCTACGTGTTCGTGATGACGCTGATCCTGCACCGCGATTCGCAGATCCTCGGTCGCGAACTCCGCGAGCGTGTGAAGGCCGAGCAGGCGCTGCAGCGCCTCACCGATTCGCTCGAAGACATCGTGCGCAGCCGCACGCAACAGCTCGAAGACATGGTGCGCGGGCTGCGCTCGTTTGCCGGCATGGTCTCGCACGACCTGAGCGGCCCCTTGCGCAACACCGCTGGCCTGGCCCGCGTGGCGCTCGAAGCGCATCGTGCGGGCGATCCGGCCGACACCGAGCGTTGCCTGGACATGATCCGCATGGAGGCGATGCGCGCCTCGACCATGGTCAACGACCTGCTGAACCTGGCGCGGGTGGAGCACGGCCCACCCGACCTGGTGCCGGTGGACATGCAGGCCCTGGTGCAGGAATGCCTGGGCTCACTGGCGCTGCAGTTCCCGAACGCCGCGCAGGCGGTGCGGGCCGACCCGATGCCCGTGGTGAAGGCCGACGCCAGCCTGATGCAACACGTGGTGATGAACCTGGTGGGCAATGCGTTGAAATTCGGCACCGGCCACAGCGCGCTGCGCGTTCAACTCGGCGCGATGCGCGAGGGCGCGTTCTGGCGATTCACCGTGACGGACAACGGCCCCGGTTTTGACCCGGCGAAGTCGGGCGAGTTGTTCCAGCCCTTCTCGCGCCTGGACGAGCGCAAGATCGGCGGCACCGGCCTGGGGCTCACCGTGGTCAAGCGCGTGGTCGAGAGCCATGGGGGCGCGGTGGGCGCTGCGTCCGCGCCGGGTGAGGGCGCGCGTTTCTGGTGGACGCTGCCGGTCGACCCGGCGCCCACCGCCTGACCCCCGCGTCAGCGCACCGTCTTCAAGCGCATCTGGTTGGGCAGCGGCATCGAGCGGCGCATCACGTCCTCGGCCAGCCAGAGCGCCGAACGGCGCGCGCGCTCGGCCACCATGGGCAGCGGCATCTGCTGGTAGTCGTCGTTGAACACCTCGAAGCTGTAGTCGCCCTGGTAGCCCAGGGCATCGAGCTTGAGCACCAGCTCGGAGAGCTGTTCGCTGTGCACGCCTTCGCCGGGGAACACGCGGAAGGTGCGCGCGGTCGTCATGCGTTCCTCGAACGTCTTGGTCTCCTGCCACATGAAATCGGCCAGCTGCACCAGAAAGATCTTCTCGGGGTCGAGGTAGTCGATCTCTTCGAGCGAGGTCTTGGCCGCGAAGATGTGGAACGAGTCGATGCCCAAGCCCAGGTTGGGGCAGTCGGCGCGGCAGACCACGTCCCACGCGGTGGTGAACTCGTTGACCGTGCGCCCCCACGACAGGCCTTCGTAGGCGATGCGGATGCCGAAGGGGATCGCCAGCATCGCCAGCTTGCGCAGGTCGCGCGCGATGTGGTCGAGGTCTTGCGAAGCATGCACCGAGGTCGAGGAGCAGGCCAGCAGCACCTGGCAACCGAGCGCCGCGCACATCTCCAGCATGTTCTTGGCGATGTCCACCTTGTAGTGGTGCAGGTGGCCCGACAGGCCTTCGAAATCGCGCAGCACCTGAAAACCGGTGCCGCGCAGGCCGCTGTCCTTCACCGCCTGCACGGCGGCGTTCAGGCCGCCGGGGTGGCCCACGAGGTCGTTGGCCTTGAGCATCACCTGCGTGAAACCGGCGTCGCGCATGGCGGCGAGCTTGGCCTCCAGCGGGCCGGCGAGGGTGATGGTGTCCATGCCGAAGCCGCTCAGGGCTTCGATCTCGGCGCGGTTCGGGGTGCCCATGGCCTCAGCCCCTTTCGCTGTGGACCAGCTCGAACACCACCGACCCCAGGTAGGTCTTGCTGATCGCGCCGCGCTGCTCGGTATGCGCGGCCTGGGTTTCGACGAATTCCACGCCCAGCGCGCGCAAGGCCTTCACCGCTTCGAGCACGTCGGGCACGCCCAGGCCGATGCGCTGCAGGCGTTCGTCGACGTCGACCACGTTGATCTCGGGTTCGATCAGCTGCAGCATGAAACGCTGCAGCGGGTTCACCGCGGGCGTGCGCAGCAAGGTGCCCTTGGGCATGATGCCGAAGCGCTGCTCGTCGGGAATCAGCTCGGTGCCGAAGAGTTCGTTGTAGAAGGCGATCCAGTCGTTGCTGCGGCCCGGGCCGATGTACTGCACGACGCCGAAGAAGTGGATGCCGGCGGTGGCCGGCGGGCGCTGGTCCACCGAGGGAATGGGCACGAAGTCCACGTCGTAGATCGAGAACTCCTGGTAGCGGTCCACGAAATAGATGCGGCTGCCGCCCGCGCCGTGGATCGCCGGGATGTTGAGCTCCATCACCTCGGCGTGCGTGGGTACCGACCAGGCACCGCGCTCCAGCACGTAGTGGTAGGCGGCGCGCGCATCGCGCACGCGCAGCGCCATGGCGGAGATGGCCGGCACGTCGCTGCCGTGGCCTGCGCCCAGCGCGTCCACCGGGTTGGCGTTGACCACGATGTTGAGCGCACCCTGGCGGTACAGAAGCACCTCGCGCGAGCGGTGCCGCGCGACCGGGCGAAAGCCCATCATCTCCAGCACCTGGCCCAGGGCCTGTGGCTTGGCGGTGGCGTACTCGATGAACTCGATGCCGTCCAGGCCCAGCGGGTTGGCCGCGTCGCTGAAGGAGGCTTGCAGGGGCTCGCGGCCGGCCTGGGGGTTGAGCAGGAAATCACTCATCAAGGGTCTCCATGTGCATGGTGTTGGGTGCTTGAAATATAGGCCAGCCGGCCGCTTTGGCGGTGCCAATGCCGCGCGACGCGTTACGATCATCAACCTTTCGTGAACGATCATCGAACGCCATGAGCGCATCCCGGCCTTCCGAAGGCGCCTCCCTGCCCCTGGAGGCGACGGTCGAACTGGACCGGCGCGACTGGATCGCCGGCCTGGAAAAGGGCTTGTCCATCATCGAGGTGTTCGATGCCGAGCACTCGCGCATGACCGCCACGCAGGTGGCGCAGCGCTGCGGACTCACGCGCACGGCGGCGCGTCGGCACCTGCTCACGCTGGCGCACATCGGCTACGTCGACACCGACGGCAAGCTTTTCTGGCTCACGCCGCGCATCCTGCGCCTGGGCCAGGCGTACCTGGATTCGGCGCGGCTGCCGCGCGCGGTGCAGCCGTACCTGCAGCGCGTGACGGCCGGCACCGGCGAGACCGCGTTTGCCGCCGTGCTGGACCACGACGAGGTGGTCTACATCGCGCGCAGCGGAACGCAGCACCATCTCCACACGGGTTACCTGCTGGGCTCGCGCGTGCAGGCGCACCTGACGGCGGCGGGCCTGATGATCCTGGGCGCCATGGGCAGCGCCTACTGGGAGCCGTGGCTGCAGCGGCAGACGCTGCGGCCCTTCACCTCGCACTCGGTGCTCGACAAGGACGTGCTGCGCCAATCCATCGTGCACGCGCGCGAGCAGGGCTGGGCCTTGTCGGAGCAGCAGCTCGAGATGAACTTCCGTGGCATTGCCGTGCCGCTCTACGATCACAACGACAAGCTGCTGGGCGCGATGAGCGTGACCATGCCCATGAACAACGAAACCACCGCGCTCGCGCTCAAGCGCATCCTGCCCGTGCTGCAGGAAACCGCGCGCGCGATGCGGCCCATGCTTTGAACCAAGGACCCTGAACATGAACACCACGATTTACCACAACCCCAAGTGCGGCACCTCGCGCAACACGCTGGCGCTGCTGCGCGAACGCGGCATCGAACCCGAGGTGATCGAGTACCTGAAAACGCCGCCCTCGCGCGAGACGCTGCTGTCGCTCATCAAGGCCAGCGGCCTGCCGGTGATCGACATCGTGCGACGCAAGGAAGCGCTGTTCACCGAGCTGGGGCTCGACGCCCCGGGTGTCACGGACGCGCAACTGATCGATGCGATGCTGGCGCACCCCATTCTGATGAACCGGCCCATCGTGGTCACGCCCAAGGGCACCCGCCTGTGCCGCCCGGCCGAGCAGGTGCTCGATCTTCTGTCCTGAGTCTTTTGCCAAGGAACCGCACGACATGCTCTTCTCCCCCGCCTTCTTCTTGCCCTTGCGCCGCCTGTGTCTGCTCGCGTGCGTTGCGTTGGCCCTGGCCGGTTGCGGCAAGACCGACCCGAAAACCGCGCTCGACGCGGCGGTGCAGCAACTGCAGGACAACCTGGAGGCCAAGAAGACCGGTGATGTGATGGACCAGTTGCATTCCAGTTTCCAGGCCGGCGAGGGCATGGACCGCGAATGGGCCAAGCGCACCATGTCCCTGATGTTCATGCGCTACGCCAACATCAAGATCCTGGCCGTCTCGCGCAACAGCCGCATCGACAGCGGCAGCTCGCAGGTGGGCCACACCGAGGCGAAGGTGGTGGTGACGGGTGCGCAGGGCGTGATTCCCGAACGCGCGGAACCCTATGCCGTGACGCTGCAATGGCGGCTGGACGGCAGCACATGGAAGCTGAGCGAACTGCGCTGGGAGTGAATCTCCGAGGCGCGGGTCGGACTGGGCCTACAGACGCCCCGCCCCGCGCTTCCTAGCATGGTGAATCCAGAGGTGGTGCGCTCCCCGCACCGCTTCGTTTCAGGAGGTCACACACCATGCATGCATCCACCCCTTCACATTCGCGCGGCTGGGTCGCCGCGGCGGTTCTCGCCGTCTGCCTGCCCGCCGCCTGGGCCGTGACGCCGTCCGAGAGGGCCGCCATCGAAGCCGCTTACAAGAGCGACCGGGCCGCCTGCCAGGCGCTCAGCCCCAACCAGGACCGCACCAGTTGCCTGCGCGATGCCGGAGCGCACCGCGCCCAGGCCTTGCGCCAGGGTGTGCGCAGCCTGTCGGCCCAGGAGCTGGAACGCAACGCGCTGTTGCGCTGCCGGGCGCACCCACCCGCCGACCAGCCGCGCTGCGAGCGCATGGCGCGCGGGGAAGGCAATGTCTCGGGCTCGGTGTCCGCGGGCGGCACCATCCGCGAACTCGTGACGCAGGAGCCCCTGCCACCCATGCCGGCCCCGCCGCCACCGATGCCGCCCAC
The DNA here is from genome assembly GCF_005503365.1 of Hydrogenophaga sp. 2FB. Taxonomy (GTDB): domain Bacteria; phylum Pseudomonadota; class Gammaproteobacteria; order Burkholderiales; family Burkholderiaceae_C; genus Hydrogenophaga. The sequence continues at coordinate 73,420 of NZ_SCML01000017.1, read as the reverse complement.
GCCGATGGAGCCCACGCCACCGACCGCGCCGTTGTCACCGCCCGTGCAGCCCTTGTCGCCGCCGGTGCAGCAGCTGTCGCCACCGGTGCAGCCGATGTCACCCGTGCCGCCACCGGCGCCACCCACCCTGCCGGGCGGCTGACGCGCGGCATCAGAGCCAGTATTCCCAGGCGCGCGCGAAGAGTTCCTGGATGCGCAGGCCCAGGCCGCGGCGCTGCCACTCTTCGAGCGTGATCTGTTTGGAACCCGCCAGATCCGCCTCGAACAGTTTGTGCAGCTGCCCGCCGAACTCCGCGCCGAGCACCACCGCGTTGAGCTCGTAGTTGTGCAGGAAGCTGCGCCAGTCGAGGTTGGTCGAGCCGATGGTCGACCACACGCCGTCGACCGTGCCGGTCTTGGTGTGCAGGATCACGCCCTGGCGTTCGTAGATCTTCACGCCCGCGCGCAGCAGCTCCGTGTAGTAGTTGCGCCCGGCGTGGAAGATCAGCCACGAATCGGTCTTGCCCGGCAGGATCAGCTTCACGTCGACGCCGCGCGCCGCCGCGGCCTTCAGCACGTCGAGCAGCTGGGGGTCGGGCGCGAAGTAGGCATTGGTCAGGTACACGCTGGTTTCCGCGCTGCCAATGGCCGACAGCAGCGTGGCATAGATCAGGCTGTAGTTGTCCTTGGGTGAGCTGCCGATGGCGCGCACCACATCGCTGCCGACGCGCTTGGGCTGCGGATAGAAGTCGCGCGGCGCCATGGACGCGCCTTTTTGCGATGCCCAGGTCTCCAGGAACAGCTTCTGAAACTCGGCTACCACCGGCCCTTCCAGTTGCACATGCGTGTCGCGCCAGGGCGTGCTGTCGACGCGGCCTGGCTTCTTGCCGGCGCCCTGGCCGCCGCTGCCCGACGAGGCGAGCGACCCGCTGGAGTACACGCCGCTGATGTTGATGCCGCCCAGGAAGGCGATGCGCCCGTCGGCGATGAGCAGCTTGCGGTGGTCGCGCTCGTTGAGTTCCCAATTCTTGCCGGCGAGCGCCGGGTTGATCGGGTTGAACTCCAGCACCTGGATGCCCGCGTCCGTGAGCCGCTTGAAGAATTCGCGTGGCGTGTTGAGGGTGCCCACGCTGTCGTGGATCAGGAGCACCTGCACGCCTTGCTGCTGCTTCGCGATCAGCGCGTTGGCGAAGCGCTGCCCCACCTCATCGTCATCGATGATGTAGGTCTCCATGTGGATGTGGTCCTTGGCCGCTTCGATGGCCGCGAGCATGGCGCGGTAGGTCGCCGGCCCGTCTTCGAGCAGCACCACCTTGTTGCCCGCGGTTAGAGGGCTGCCGACGATGGCCTCTTCCAGCGCGAGGTGGCGCGAGAGCACGTCGCTGCCTTGGCCGCCCGCGCGCAGGCGCTCCAGAATGGCCCGGCTGCGCTCGGCCGACAGAGGCCCCTGCGAACCTTCCAGTCGCACCGGTGGCGGGCGCCGCTCCAGGTCGGGCACCACGCGCGGCAGGCTCTTGCAGCCGACCAGCCCGAAGGCCAGCAGCAGCGCCGCCATCTGCCGGTGAAACCGTTGCAACTTGCCGTGGGGCATGAACGCCATGGGAGGCCTTTTGTGCGTGGAGACAGGGCGACGATACCGCGCGCGCCTCTGTCGTCAAGCCATGTTTTGTAGTTAAAAGGTGCTATATTCCCGCTCCTTTTAACGCTGTCACTGCTTCAACCATGTCGAATCTTCGCTGTTTTGTCGATGTGTCGCTCGCCTGCGCCACGCTGCTGCTCTCTGCATGTGGTGGCGGTGGCCACGTGGAGAGTGCGCCGCCTCCGCCTCCGCCTCCGCCCCACGCGCAGAGTGCGCCTGCGCCGCCATCACCCACGACCTTGTCCGTGAGCGCCGCATCGCTCGCTTTGGCGGCCCACAATCCCACCGCATTGCCCGCGCCCATTCCCGGTGCCCCACGCGTGCTCACCGTCACCAACACCGGCGTGGCGGCGGCACAAGCCGTGGCGCTGGATCCCTCCGTGGTGTTGCCCGCGGGTACCACCATCGTCGGCAACTGCGGCGGCACGCTGGCGCCGCTGGCCAGTTGCACCTTCACGATCACCCCGGGCACGGTGGCCACCACCGCGCCGGTGACGCTCTCCATCCAGGGCAGTAACACCAACACCGTGACCTCCTCCGTGCAGGTGCTGGCGTATGGCAGCGTGTACCAGGGGGGCCACGTGTTCGCCATTGACGACGCCACGCCCAACACCGGCAGCGTGGGCGGAAAAGTGGCGGCTATGTCCAATGCGTCGGCGTACTGGTCACCGAATGCGGATCGCATTGGCGGCATTGACGAACGTTCCGTCGCGCCATGCGCCGGCGCACGCGATGGAGACTGCAACACACGGGCTATCGTGGCGCACTACACCGGGCTGGGCACGGATTCGACCACTTACGCGGCAGGCATGTGCTCGGCGTCCAGCGCCGATGGCTACAGCGACTGGTATCTGCCGGCGATCTGCGAAACAGGTTACGACGGCCGTGGAGGCTCGAGTCCAAGATGTGGCTCTCAGGCCGCACCTGCCCAGCAGAACATGCTTTCGAATCTGTTCGACAAAGGCGTGGTGGGTGGCCCGGGGTCGGGGTTCTACTGGACGTCGACCGCCCATGCCACGTTTCCTGCGGAGGCCTGGCTGCAGGTCTATCAGCCTGCCGCGTCCCTGCAGGTTTCTTTCCCCAGATCCTCCATGGTGGCCTACCTGCGTTGCGTGCGTGCGATCAGTTCCTGATGCCTGAAAGGCCGGCGCCTCACGTCACCGGCGCCGGGTTGAACAACACCAGCTGGTTGTGCAGCTTCCACTGCTCCGCCCAGGTCTGTTTGCGGCCGCTGGCCACGTCGAGCATGAGGCGGAACAGCTCCCAGCCCACGTCCTCGATGCTCGCCGTGCCGTCGGCGATCGTGCCGGCGTTGATGTCCATCAGGTCGTGCCAGCGGCGCGCGAGGTCGCTGCGCGTGGCGACCTTGATCACCGGCACCGCCGCCAATCCGTAGGGCGTGCCACGGCCGGTGGTGAACACGTGCAGGTTCATGCCCGCGGCCAGTTGCAGCGTGCCGCAGATGAAGTCGCTCGCGGGTGTGGCGGCGTAGGTCAGGCCCTTGTGCCTGAGCTTCTCGCCGGGTGAGAGCACGTTGGAGATCGGCGCGCTGCCCGATTTCACGATCGAACCCATGGCCTTCTCCACGATGTTGGACAGGCCGCCCTTCTTGTTGCCGGGCGTGGTGTTGGCGCTGCGGTCCACGCTGCCGCGCTTGAGGTAGTCGTCGTACCAGGCCATCTCGCGCACCATGGCCTGCGCGACTTCGGGCGTGGTGGCGCGCGCGGTGAGCTGGGCAATGCCGTCGCGCACCTCGGTGGTTTCGGAGAACATCACGCTCGCGCCGGCGCGCACCAGCAGGTCGGTGCAGAAACCCACCGCCGGGTTGGCGGTGACGCCGGAGAACGCGTCGCTGCCGCCGCACTGCACGCCCACCACCAGTTCGCTGGCGGGCACGGTGACGCGGCGGCGCGCGTTCAGGCGCTCCAGGTGTTCTTCGGCCTGGCGCAGGATGGCATCCACCATGGACATGAAGCCCACGTGCGCGTCGTCCTGCAGGCAGACCACGTCCAGCCGCGTCTCGGCGCTGGTGCCCACGTCGGCCACGTTGCGTTCGTCCACGAGGGGAATGGAGCCCGGTGGCAGCAGGCGCTCGGGCTGCAGCTTCTCGCAGCCCAGGCTGACCACCATCACCTCGCCGCCGAAGTTCGGGTTCAGACTGATGTGGCGCAGGGTGCGGATGGGAATCACCGCATCGGGTGCGTCGATCGCCACGCCACAGCCGTAGCCGTGTTCCAGCGCGACCACGTCGTCCACGTTGGGAAACCTGGGCAGCAGCTCGGCCTTGATGCGCTGCACCGCGAAGTCGGTGACACCGGCCACGCACTGCACCGTTTGCGTGATGGCCAGGATGTTGCGCGTGCCGACCGAGCCGTCCGGGTTGCGGTAGCCCTCGAAGGTGTAGCCCTCCAGGGGCGGCAGCGGCTCGGGCTTCACCGTGGCCATGGGCAGGTTCTCCAGTCCGCGCGCCTCGGGCATCTGCAGCAGGCGTTCGTGCACCCAGCTGCCGGCGGGAATGTCGTCCAGCGCATGGCCGATGGGAATGCCGTAGCGCAGCACGGGCGTGCCGCGGGGCAGGTCCACCAGCGCCACCTTGTGGCCTTGTGGCACCCGCTCGCGCAGCACCAGACCGCTGCCGGGCAGGGCGGTGCCGGGCGGCAGGCCGCCGTCGTTGGCGACGATGGCCACGTTGTCCGCGGCGTGCATGCGGATGGTCAGCGGCGCGATGGCCTGGGGTGGGGCAACAGTCTCGGGCATGCGCATCTCCTATGATTCGGCGCGCGTCGCAGCCCATTTCGGGCTACGATCGTGATTCATTTGGTACCGGTACCATTTTATGCCGCAAACGAAAGAAACCGACAACAACCGGCGCTCGCGCAGGGGCAGCGGTGCCATCACGCTGCGCGACGTGGCCAAACTCGCGGGCGTGGCGCCCATTACCGCGTCGCGCGTGCTCAATACGCCGGAGCAGGTGTCGGTGGACGTGCGGCAGAAGGTGTTGGACGCGGTGCAGAAGACGGGGTACGTGCCGAACCGCATGGCCGGCGGGTTGGCGTCGTCGCGCAGCCGGCTGATCGCGGCGGTGGTGCCGAGCACGGTGATGTCGGTGTTCATGGAGACGATCGAATCGCTCAACGGCACCTTGTTCGATGCCGGTTACCAGCTCATGCTGGGCCAGTCGAGTTACTCGGCCAGCCGCGAAGAATCCTTGCTCGAAGCGATCATCGGCCGCCGGCCCGATGGCATCTTTCTCACCGGCATCCTGCACTCGAACAAGGGCCGAACGCGCTTGTTGGCTTCGGGCATTCCGGTGGTGGAAACCTGGGACCTCACGCCCGCGCCGATCGACATGCTGGTGGGGTTTTCGCACGCCGACATCGGCCGCGACGTGGCCAAATTCCTGTTGGGCAAGGGGCGTCGGCGTCTGGCCATGATCCGCGCCGACGACGAGCGCGCCGACCGCCGTGCCAAAGCCTTCGCGGCGGAAGTGGCGCAGAGCGGTTTGACCGATGCGCCGGTGCGGGTGATCGATGTGGGCGCGTCGCGTTCCATCCGCAGTGGGCGGGATGCGCTGGCCCGGCTGCTCGAGATCGACCCCTTGGTGGACGCGGTGTTCTGCAGCTCCGACCTGCTGGCCTCGGGTGTGGTGACGGAGGCGAGGGTGCGCGGCATCGACATTCCGGGGCGCCTGTCCATCATCGGTTTTGGCGATGCGCCTTTTGTGGCCGACATGGAGCCTGCGCTGAGCACGGTGCACATCAATGGCGCGGACATCGGACGCATGGCAGCGAACTTTCTGATCGACCGCGCCGAGGGCCGTGAGGTGGCCGAGCGGGTGGTGGACGTGGGGTACGCCATCGTCGAGCGGGACACGACCTGAGGTTTTTTCTCCCGTAGTTTTTCTCCGGCTGCTCCGGTCATCGGCGACCATGGGGCACGGCTCCGCGGGTGTCCCCCGACGGCGGGAGGCCGTCTCCTCCTTTACCCCGCTGCGCCGTACCCCATGGCCACCGATGACCTCCTTGGCGCTCGGTGTGTTGCGGCGCCAGCGCTCATGGCCGCTGACGACTGCGTGGACATTCGGCCGGTGAGCGTGCCAACACTGCTTCTGGCCCGTGAGTGCAGGGTGTTCTGCGCAGCGGGGTAAAGGAGGAGCCGGCTCCAGCCGGCGGGGGACACCCGCGGAGCAGAGCGCCCTGCGCTCACGAGTCCGCGAGGTGCAGCGCAAAAAAACACCCTGCAATCCCCACCCAGGAACTCAACCAAACAAACCCGGTTGACGCGCCCATTTGGTACCGGTACCATGCGACCCAACTCGATTTGGTACCGGTACCAAATGGGGCTGTTTTGCAACCGGCTTTTCCAACGACAGGAGACAAGACACCATGAAGAAACTGATGTTCGCGCTTGGCGCGTCCATGACCTTGACCGCGGCCATGGCCTGGCCCGACAAGCCCGTCACCATCGTCGTGCCCTTCCCGCCCGGCGGCTCCACCGACCTGATTGCCCGCACGCTGCAACCCAAGCTGCAGGAAAAGTTTGGCGGCACCTTCGTGGTTGAGAACAAGGCCGGTGCCACCGGCACCATTGGCGCCGCACAGGTCGTGCGCGCCGCGCCCGATGGCCACACGCTGCTCGTCTCTTCCCTTGGCCCCTACGTGATCGCGCCGCACCTCACCAAGGTGACCTACGACGCCACCAAGGACATGGACTACATCACCGTTGCCGTGCAGGCGCCCAACGTGCTCGTGGTGCCCGCCGCCTCGCCGCACAAGAGCATGGCCGACGTGTTGGCTTTCCAGAAAGCCAACCCCGGCAAGATGACCTTTGCGTCCTCCGGCAACGGCAGCAGCGACCACCTCACCGCCGAACTCTACTGGCAGCAAACCGGCACCTCCGGCGTGCACGTGGCCTACAAAGGCGGTGGCCCCGTAATGACCGACCTGCTGGGCAACCAGGTGGACTCGTCGTTCATGAACATCAACACCGCCATGCCGCAGATCAAGGCCGGCAAGCTGCGCCCGCTCTCCATCACCAGCGCCCAGCGCTCACCGCTGCTGCCCGACGTGCCCACGCTCAACGAACTCGGCATCAAGGACGCCAACGTGAACTCCTGGCAGGCTGTGTCCGGCCCCAAGGGCATGCCGGCCGACCTGAAGAACAAGTTGCAGGCCGCCATCAAGGACGCGCTCAACGACCCCGCCGTCAAACCCAAGCTGCTGGAACTCGGCTTCGAGATCGTCGCCAACACGCCCGAACAGTTCACCGCTTTCCAGGCCACCGAATTCGCGCGCTGGAAAAAACTGATCGAGACCCGCAACATCAAAGCCGACTGATCTCTTCATGCCGAACCCCGCCACCGTGTCCACCACACCCCGCATCACCGAACTGCGCGTCATCCCCGTTGCGGGGCGCGACAGCATGTTGCTCAACCTGAGCGGCGCGCACGCGCCGTTCTTCACGCGCAACCTGCTCATCCTCACCGACAGCGCGGGCCGCACCGGCGTGGGCGAGGTGCCCGGGGGCGAGAAGATCCGCCAGACGCTGGAAGACGCGCGCGAACTGGTGGTGGGGCAGACGCTCGGTGCACACCAGCGCCTGTTGCGAGAGCTGCAAACGCGCTTTGCCGACCGCGATGCGGGCGGCCGCGGGCTGCAGACCTTCGACCTGCGCACCACCATCCACGCCGTCACCGCCGTGGAGTCGGCCTTGCTCGATCTGCTCGGGCAACACCTCGATGTGCCCGTGGCCGCGCTGCTCGGCGAAGGCCAGCAACGCGATGCGGTGGAAATGCTGGGTTACCTCTTCTTCGTCGGCGACAAGACCAAAACCAACCTGCCGTACGCCAGCGAACCCGGCGCCGACAACGCCTGGAGCCGCCTGCGCCACGAAGAGGCGATGACGCCCGAAGGCGTGGTGCGCCTGGCCGAGGCCGCGCGCGAGCGTTATGGCTTCAACGACTTCAAACTCAAAGGCGGCGTGCTGCGCGGCGACGAGGAAGTCGACGCCGTGATCGCATTGCACGAACGCTTTCCCGACGCCCGCGTCACGCTCGACCCCAACGGCGGCTGGTTGCTGAAAGACGCGATCCGCCTGGGCCAGCGCATGCGCGGCGTGGTCGCCTACGCCGAAGACCCTTGCGGCGCGGAAGACGGCTTCTCCGGTCGCGAGGTGATGGCCGAGTTCCGCCGTGCCACCGGCCTGCCCACGGCCACCAACATGGTCGCCACCGACTGGCGTCAGCTCACGCACGCACTCTCGCTGCAAAGCGTCGACATTCCGCTGGCCGACCCGCACTTCTGGACCATGGCCGGCAGCGTGCGTGTGGCGCAGACCTGCCGCGACTGGGGCCTCACCTGGGGCTCACACTCCAACAACCACTTCGACGTGTCGCTCGCCATGTTCACCCACGTCGGCGCCGCCGCACCGGGCAAGGTCACCGCGATCGACACACACTGGATCTGGCAGGACGGGCAGCGCCTCACGAAGGACCCGCTGCAGATCGTCAACGGCCACGTGCAGGTGCCGAAGAAGCCGGGCCTGGGCGTCGAGCTCGACATGGCCGAGGTGGAGAAGGCGCACCAGCTGTACAACGAACACGGCCTGGGCGCGCGCGACGATGCGATCGCCATGCAAAGCCTGATCCCGAACTGGGCCTTCAACCCCAAGCGCCCGGCGCTCGACCGCTGAGCATCCCGCGATCCCATGCAAGAACAAGGAACCCCATGAGACCCAACCGCCTGCGCGAAATCTGGGCCGCCGGTGGCGCCGTGGCCAACGGCTGGCTGGCCATCCCCAACAGCTTCTCCGCCGAAACCATGGCGCACCAGGGCTGGGACTCGCTCACCATCGACCTGCAACATGGCGTGGTCGACTACCAGACCATGGTGACCATGCTGCAAGCCATTTCCACCACCGACACTGTGCCCGTGGTGCGCGTGCCCTGGCTGGAGCCGGGCATCCTCATGAAGACGCTGGACGCCGGCGCCTACGCGGTGATCTGCCCGATGGTGAACACGCGCGAGGACGCGGAAAAACTCGTTGCCTGGACGCACTACGCGCCACGCGGCACGCGCAGCTTTGGCCCGGTGCGCGCGCTGCTCTACGGCGGCGCGGACTACCCGCAACACGCCAACGACACCATCGTCACCTTCGCGATGATCGAGACCGCGCAAGCACTCGAGAACCTCGAAGACATCCTCTCGACCCCCGGCCTGGACGCGATCTACATCGGCCCGTCCGACCTGTCGCTCGCGCTCGGCTGCACGCCCACCTTCGACGACCTCGACCCGACAGCGGCTCAAGCCGTGCAACACATCCTGGCGCGCGCCAAGGCGCACGGCCTGGTCGCCGGCATCCACAACGGTTCGCCCGAAGCGGCCGCTCGGCGCATCGCCGTGGGCTTCCAGTTCGTCACCATCAGCTCGGACGCGCGCCTCATCGCCGCCGGTTCGCAGCAGGTGCTCGCCACGCTGCGCGCCACGCAACCGCGCACCGTGCCCGGCGGGTATTGAACCCTCTCCCCATTTCTCTTTCTCTCAAGGACATGTCATGAAGATCGGATTCATCGGCCTGGGCATCATGGGCACGCCCATGGCCCTGCACCTCGCCAACGCCGGCCACCAGCTGTTCGTGCACACGCGCAGCCAAGTGCCCGAAGCGATCCAGGCGGCAGGAGCGACGCGCTGCGACAACGCCGCCGCGGTGGCGCGCGAGGCCGAGGTGGTGTTCACCATGGTGCCCGACACGCCCGACGTGGAGGCCGTGCTGTTCGGCGAGAACGGCGTGGCCAAGGGCTTGAGCAAAGGCAAGATCGTGGTCGACATGAGTTCGATCTCGCCCATGGCCACCAAGGCCTTCGCGAAGACCATCAAGGAACTGGGTTGCGACTACGTCGACGCGCCCGTCTCGGGCGGTGAAGTCGGCGCCAAGGCCGCCTCGCTCACCATCATGTGTGGCGGTGAAGAAGCCGTGTTCGAACGCGTGCGCCCGCTGCTCGAACTCATGGGCAAGAACATCACGCTGGTCGGCGGCGTGGGCGACGGGCAGACCACCAAGGTCGCCAACCAGATCATCGTGGCGCTCAACATCGCCGCCGTGAGCGAAGCCCTGGTGTTCGCCAGCAAGGCGGGCGCCGACCCGGCCAAGGTGCGCCAGGCGCTCATGGGTGGCTTCGCCGCCAGCCGCATTCTCGAAGTGCACGGCGAGCGCATGATCAAGCGCACCTTCAACCCGGGCTTTCGCATCAAGCTGCACCAGAAAGATTTGAACCTGGCACTGCAAGGCGCGAAGGAACTCGGTGTGGGCCTGCCGCAAACGGCGAATGCGGCGCAGCTCATGCAGGCCTGCGCTGCGAACGGCATGGGCGATCTGGACCACTCGGCCCTGGTGAAGGCGCTGGAGCTGATGGCGAACCACGAGGTCGCCAAGGGCTGACCTGAGACGGGGCGTCAAGCCCCGAACTGTTGCGCCCGGTCGGCGATGTGGCCGGCGATCGTCTCGGCCTCGGTGCGGTCCACGCCGGCGTGTGTCGCGAAACCCGGCCATTGCGCCGTCGCCGCCTGCACCTGCCGCACCACCTCGGGCAGTTCCGCGAGCAAGCCAAAGCGCTCGGCCACCGTGCGCACGTCCAGGCGCGAGATCCGGTCGAATCGGCCATTGACCGACATCAGGTGTTGCTTGACCCACACGTTGTCCGGGTTGAACGCGTGGGTGATGTCGTAGGCGGGGGCCAGTGCCCACGGTTCGCCTTGGCGCAAGAGGAACGAGAAGTTCTTGCTGTGGTCGTCGTTGTTCACGGCGAGCACGTTGAACACCATGCGGCGCAGCAGTTCCACCAGGGCTTGCTGCCCCAGTTGAAGTGCGTTCGCGGTCTGGAACAGCTGGTTGTAGCTGTGGGTGGCCACCTGCTTGAAGTCCAGGTGCGCCATGGCACACAGGGTCTGCATGTGGTGGCGCTGGTCGCCGTCGCGGTCGAAGCGCCGGGTCATGAAATGCGCGCGCCCGTTTTCTTCCAGCAGGCGGCAGGGCGACATGTCGATGCCGGCTTCCACGGCCATGAGGTGGTAGGCGTATTCGATGCGGCCATAGCCCTTGGACGGGCCCAGGTCGTTGTCCTTGCCGATGCCGTCGAATTTGAGCAACCAGGCCTCGAAGCCCTCGGGGATGTTGAACTGGCCGGTGCGCACCTCGTCGGTGTCGGGGTTCCAGGCAATGGTCGCCTTCGCGCGCGCACCGCCGGCGGAGGTGCCCACCTGGATGATCTGCTTGAGCGCCGTGTGGACGTGGTCTTCCCCGTCGAAATCGCCCTGAACCGCCAGGCGCGCGGCTTGCACCAGCTGGCCCATCTGGATGGCGGTGGCCTTGCTCGGGCGGGGACCGCGCATGGGGCCGAAGCTGAGGGCGCCCATGCCGCGCTGGCCCATGTACGCCAGGCGGTCCAGCGAGGTGACGGCCGCCTTGGCCATGCCGCGATCGGCCATCCAGGCATCGATCAAGGCGTTGCCGAAATCGTCGGGCAGCGCGTCGGCCAGCAGCGCGGGCAGGCGCTTGTAGGTGGGCTCCGGCAGCTCCGTGAAGATGAAGGGCTCGCTGGCCTGCGCCAGCGGCATGGTGAGCGGCGCCAGTTCGATGCCGGTGCGCACCCACGCCGGGTCGTACTGGAAGGCGTAGAAGTTTTTGGTCGGCTCGCGCGCGACGGCGCCCACGCGGCGGCCCCAGGCGCGGACTTCCACCACGTCGACGCTCTGGTACGGCGCGGTTCGGCTTGGGGGGGCGGCGGTGGCCATCGCGTCAATCCGGCTTGGTGCGGCGGGGCTTGTATGCGCGCTGGCGGGGTTCGCGCGCCTTGAGCATGCTCAGCGGGTTGATGGTCACCGCCGGTTGCAGCGTGGCCAGCCAATCGTCGCGACGCAGCACCTTGAGCACCGAGACGAAGGAGGCCAGGGTCGCGCCTTCACCGCTTTCCAGCCGGCGCACGGCGTTGATGGACAGGCCGGCGCTCCTGGCCAGCTCGTCGAGCGTGAGGTTCATGCGCAGGCGTTGGGCGCGCAGCTGCTCGCCCAATCCGGCCAGCAGTTCTTCCGTGGTGTGCTCTTCGGTCATAAAAGATCGTTTTCGGCTATTTATAGAAGAATTCACCATTAAATATCCACTATCGGATAGTAATGGCTTCGGCCATGAACTGCCATATGTTTCTTATAAATATTCAAAACGAATATTTATGGTAATTTTTCTCTATAAATATCCGATATCGAATAAAAGATGCAGGCTCCATTTCAGGCCGTTCGCGTGCCGGACCCCAAGCCAGACCGGAACCGTTCAAGACACTGTTGAATAAAAAATTCAACTGTCGGTGGATTTGAACGGTTCTTCGGCGTGCAGGCGCAGATCGACCAGTAGGGCGTCGAGCGCTTGGCGAAGTGGCAGGTGACCAGGCCGTCCATGTTGACGGTGCGCATCACCGACGACGGCAGGATGCCGATGCCCAGCCCGGCGACGATCAGCCCGAGCACGGTGCCCACGTGCGCCACCTCGAACGCGGGCCGCAGCACCGCGCCGTGCAACAGGTACTGCGCGTCCAGCAGTTGCCGCACGCTGCTGTCGGTGCTGCGCACGATCAGCTGGCAGGGAATGATGTCCTTCCATTGCAGGTTGCGCCGGCCGGCGAGCGGGTGGTGCGGGGCGCACAGCACCACGATCGGGTCGCGGAACAGCAGCTGTTGCGAAAGGTCTTCCACGTCGCTGCGCATCGGCATCAGCGCGAGGTCGGCCGCGCCGGAGCGCACCATGTCCACACAACCCTGCGACAACACGTCGTGCACGCGCAGCTGGATGCGCGGGTGGTCGGCCATGAAGCGCACGAGGATGTCGGGCAGCACGCCCGCGGCCACCGAGGGCGCCACCGCGATGTTCAACCGGCCTTGCTGGCCGGCCAGGATGTCCTGGATGTGCGCCAGCCCATGGTCGATGTTGTCCATCAGGCCGGTGGCGATGGGCATGAAGGCCGCGCCCACCATCGACAGGGCCACGGTGCGCGTGTCGCGGTCGAACAGGCGCGCGCCCACGGTCTCTTCCAGCCGGCGGATGTTCGCGCTCAGGGCCGGTTGCGACAGGTGGATCTGCTCGGCCGCCTGGCTGAAGCTCAGCGTGCGCGCCACGGCCAGAAAGGACTCGATCTGCTTGAGCGTGATGTTCATGCTCTTATTCTATTAATGGATAGGTTTATCAAAAATGGAAATTTGGCAAATAAATGACCGCGCACTAGAGTCGCCCCCAATCCCTGCAATCGCGCAGGAAAAAACCCAGACACAGGAGACAGAACGATGCGTGGTCAAGCCGAGCGGTTGTTGAGCGGGCCAGAGGTGTGGAGCGGGCCGGCCTTGGGTGCCCGCACCGACTGGATCCAGCACCTGGAGCCGGCCGAGGTGGCCGAGATCGATGCCATGCTGGCGGCGCACCGCGGCAACACCACGGCGCTCACCGACCTGACCCGCGATGACTTCGCCATGCCGCGCCTGGCGCGGCGCTTCGAAGCCGTGCGCGCCGATCTCGAAGGCGGGCGCGGTTTCGCCTTGCTGCGCGGCCTGCCGGTGCAGCGCTACTCCACGGACGAAGCCCGCAGGATCTTCTGGGCCATGGCCGTGCACCTGGGCGACCCGCAAGGGCAGGACAAGCAAGGCAACCGCATGCACTCGGTCACCAACACCGGCCTGCGCGTGGACAGCACCAACTCGGTCCGCAGCTACCAGACCGACGACGAACTGACCTTTCACAACGACGGCGGCGACGCCTTCATGCTGCTGTGCCTCAAGACCGCGAAGTCGGGCGGTATCAGCAAACTGGTGAGCGTGGCCCAGCTCTACAACGAGGTGATGCAACGCCGGCCCGACCTCATCGAGGTGCTGCAGCAGCCCTTCCATTTCGACACGCGCGAGCAACACCCCACCGGCCTGAAGGTGCAGACCTCGCCGATCCTGAACTTCTTCGAAGGCCGCCTGAGCGCGCTGTACAAGCGCCGCTACCTGCTCGCCGCACAGCGCTTCCCCGAGGTCCCGCGCCTCACGCCCGCGCAGGAGCAGGCGGTGCAACTGGTGGAAGACATCTGCAACGACCCCGCGGTGCAGCTGAGCTTTTCCATGCAGCCCGGCGACGTGCAGATGGGCAACAACTACGCGGTGCTGCACGCGCGCACCAAGTACGAGGACTTCGACGACCCGGCCGAGCGCCGCCACCTGTTGCGCGCCTGGCTCACCTTGCCCAACGGCCGTCCCTTGCCGCCGCCGTTCGAGTTGACGCGCGAGTTCCGCACGTCCTACCTGGCACGCCATGGCGAGACGGCCGGCGCCGTCGCCTGAACGCACCCACCCCACGACAACCGCGAGAGCAGAACCGATGCGCATGTGGAAACAACTTCTTTCGGCGGTGCTGACCGCCGGTGTGGCGGCCGCCAGCCCGTTCGCCACGGCGGCCGAACCGTACCCCAGCAAAACCATTCAACTGGTCGTGCCCTACACGCCCGGCGGCAACACCGACCTGTTGGGCCGCATCATTGCCCAGAAGCTCGGCGAAGCCTGGAACCAGACCGTGGTGGTGGAAAACCGCCCTGGCGCGGGCGGCACGACGGGCGTCACCCAGGTGGCCAGGTCCAAACCCGATGGCCACACCCTGGTGCTGGCGGCGTTCGGCAACATCCTGGTGGCGCAGAGCCTGTACAAGAACCTGTCGTACGACCCCGCGACCGACCTGATCCCGGTGGTGCTGCTGGCGACGCCGCCGACCATCGTGACCGTCACCCCGAGCCTGCCGGTCAAGGACATCAAAGGCCTGATCGCCTACGCCAAGGCCAACCCCGGCAAGCTGAACTACGGTTCGTCGGGCGCGGGCACGTCGAACCATCTGTTCGGCGAGTTGTTCGCGTCAATGGCGGACGTGCGCATGACCCATGTGCCCTACAAGGGCAGCGGCCCGGCGATCACCGATCTGATGGCCGGCACGATCCAGCTGAATTTCGCCCCGCTGCCCCTGGTGCGCCAGCAGATCAAGGCCGGCAGCCTGCGCGCGTTGGCGGTCACAGGCTCGCAGCGTTCCCCGGCGCTGCCCGACGTTCCCACCGTGGCCGAAGCGGGACTGGCCGGTTATGAGGGCAACGGCTGGTTCGCGCTGATGGTGCCCAAGGGCACGCCCAGGGACGTCGTCACCAAACTCAACGCCGAGGTCAACCGCATCCTGAAGTCGCCGGACGTGCGCACGGCCCTGGAGACCGAGGGCGCGGACCCGATTGGTGGCACACCGGCCGATGCCACGCGCTCCATGGAGCAGGGCATCGCCAAGTGGCGCGGCCTCGTCGGCAAGCTCGAGCTCAAGCTCGAATGAGGCTCACAGGAACGCTCAGTCGGCCTTGACGTTGCCCGCCTTGATCACCTTGGCCCAGCGCGGAATTTCCTTGGCGATCAACGCGCCAAAGGCCTGCGGCGTGGTCGGCGTGGGAATGGCGCCTTCGGTGGCGAGCGCGCGCTCCATTTCGGGTGAGTTCAGCGCCTTGTTGATCTCCGCGTTGTAGAACGCCACGATGGCCGCTGGCGTGCCCGCGGGCGCCACCACGCCGTACCACTGGTCGGCCTCGAAGCCGGGGTAGCCGCTTTCGGCGACCGTGGGCACGTCGGGCAACTGCGCCATGCGCTTGTCGCTGGACACCGCCAGCGCGCGCAGGCGGCCCGAACGGATGTGGGCGATCAGCGCCGGCGAGCCAGTGAAGATCGTCTCGACCTGCCCGCCGAGCACGTCGGAAATGGCCGGGGCCGCACCGCGGTACGGGATGTGCGGCATGAAGACACCGGTTTCCTGCTTGAGGAACTCCATGGTGATGTGCGCCGCGCTGCCATTGCCACCCGACGAGTAGTTCAGGCGGCCCGGCTGGGCCTTGGCCTGGGCGATGAATTCCTTGAAATTCTTCGCGGGGAATTTCTCGTTGACCACCAGCACGTTGGGCACGCGCGCCACCAGCGCGACCGGGGCGAAGCTCTTGATCGGGTCGTAGGGCAGCTTGGGGTAGATCGACGGGTTGATCGCCAGCGTGCCGATGTGGCCCATCATGAGCGCGCTGCCATCGGTCGGCATGCGCGCGAACTCGCCCGCGCCCACGGAACCGGCCGCGCCACCCTTGTTCTCGATCACCACGGTGATGCCCAGTTGCGTGGCCAGGCGTGCACCCACGGCACGGCCGAGCAGGTCGGTCGAGCCGCCCGGCGGGAACGGGATCAGCATCTTGACGGTCTTCGGGATCTGCGGCGCTTGTGCCTGCGCGGGGCCGAACGAGAAGGCGGCGAGGGCGGCCAGTGCGCTCAGCGCAAAGTGGCGGCGGGTGCGGGATGCGTTCGGGTGTGTCATGTCTCTGGTTGTCGCTGTGTGATGGTGAACTTGCGCAGTGTCGCCGCACAGGGCGCCGCCACCCATGCAATATCCTGGACGAGAATTGCATTCTGCTTATGACGCACCCAGCCACCATGACGAGAAACCTCGCCGATCCGCCCTTCGAGAGCCGCTTGCGCGCCTTGCGCATGGTCGAGGCCACGCACGAGGGTGGCACGGCGGCCGAGGCGGCCTTGCGCCTGCATGTCTCCACCTCGACCGTCACGCGCAGCATTCAGCTGATGGAGCAGGCCCTGGGCCTGGCCTTGTTCGAGCGCGGCGCGCGCGGCATGGTGTGCACCGTGCCGGGCCTGGCGGTGGTGCGCGCGTGCGAGGGCGTGCGCGCCGAACTTGCGCTCAGCACCTCGGAAGGACCGCCGCAGGCGCCGTGGTCGTTGCCGATGCAGCGCCGGGTGGACAGCCTGTTTCGCGTGCTCACGGTGCCCATGCTGCGCTGCTTCGTGGTGTGCGCCGAACGCGCGCATGAAACGCAGGCCGCGCGGGCGCTCGGCCTGTCTCAACCCGCCGTCAGCCAGCAGTTGCGCTCGCTGCAGACGGCCTACGGTCGCGCGCTGGTGCAGCGCACGCCACGCGGCCTGCGCCTCACGCGCGATGGCGAGCGCGTGCTGGCGCCGCTCAAGCGTGTGCTCGACATCCTGCGCGTGCTGCAGGAGCAGATCTCCGCCTACCGCGGCGAGGCCTCGGGGCGGTTGCACCTAGGTGTGTTGCCCATGGCCAGCACGTCGCTCGCGCCGCAAGCCCTGGCGGGGCTGTTGCGGCAGATGCCCAACGTGGTCGTGACCATCAGCGACGGCACCTACGAGGCCATGGCCCGGCAGCTCAAGACCGGCGACCTGGACATGGTCCTCGGCCCCTTGCGCGGCGAGCTCGTGGCGCCCGAGCTGGAGGAGCACGAGCTGTTCCGCGAGTCGCTGGTCGCGGTGGTGCGCCGGGGCCACGCGCTCGCGTCGGTGCGGCGCGCGCCTTCCTTGCGCCAGCTGCGCGCGCAGACCTGGATCGCACCGCTGGAGAACACGCCGGCTCATGCCGCGTTTGAGCGGGCGTTTCGCGCCGCTGGCCTCGATCTGCCGCCGGTCTCGTTCCACGCCAACAGCCCGTCGCTGGTGCGCGCGCTGCTCCTGGAGAGTGACCACATCGCGCTGATGTCACCCCTGCAGATCCAGGAGGACCTTCACAGCGGCGCGCTGGTGCGCGTGCCGGTGAAACTGCAGGGCGTGGACCGCCGCATCGGCATCACCGTGCGGCGCGCCTTCGCGTGGCCACCGTCCTGCGTCTACTTGTGGGAGCAGCTCAGGGCGCGCAGCCCTTGAAGAGCCTCACACCGCCGTCAGTGTGAGCAGGATGTCGGCGTACCACGCGCAGTTCAGCCCGAGCGACTCGTCCTGCACCAGGTCGCGGTTGCCCATGTCCATGCGCGAGGAGTGCACGCCCAGCAGTTTCCAGGGCAGGGCGGTGGTGCCGGGCGAGGTGTCGCGCATCACGACGGCCGCGCCGCTGGTGCCGCGGTGGGTGCGCGCGTCGGTGAGAAAGAAGCCCTGGGCCTGGAACCGGACGCCGAAGGGCGAGGCGATCGCCGCATGGCGCAGCACCGGCAGGTGGTGCACCACGTCGTGAAAGCCGAGCGGAAAACCCACGATCATCAACGAGGTGTCGGCCGGCACGGCATTGAAATCGGTTTGCAGGTGCGCCGGCGTGAAGGCGCGCACCACGGCTTCGGCGGGGAAGGCGCTGCGGTCCAGTTCGATCACGGCCACGTCGATCTCGCCGCCGCTGTCGCAACCCTGGTGCCACACCGCGAGGCCGTCCACGTACAGCGGCACCGAGAAGCCGGTGGACAGCGTGAGGTTGGTGGCGTCCATATGCAGGCCGATCTCGATGCGGTCGGGCCGGTGGTCGGTGGCTTCGTCGATCAGCACGTGCCGGCTCGTGACCAGGTACAGGCGCTCATCGCGCTCGAAGAAGAAGCCGCTGGCGTTGGTCAGCGGCTGCGTGCCCACGAAGGTCGACACCTGCGGCGCGGCCAGGAACAGCGGGTCCACCAGCACGGGCGGCGGCGGGGCAGCGGGCTTCGCCGCGGTTCTGGACTTGGCGGCGGTTCGGGTCTTGTTGTTCATCGGTTCAGTGTCTCATCCTTGTGCCTGTTCCTGTGTAGGACGCTGGCGAAACTGGCGCAACACAAAGGCCCAGGCCATGCGCGAGGCGTCGGGCCCTTTCGGGTCGCTGTACGCCTGGCTGGCCGCGCCGCCGCTCCAGGCATGGCCCAACTGCGGCACCTCGACCAGCGTGACCACCGTGCGGCCCTTGCGTCTGGCGTCGGTCACCGTCATGGGGTGGCGCTGGCCTCGCTGCACCGCGCGGGGTGCGGTGGTGGTGGCGCCCACGTGCTCGGCCCACATCTGCGCCACGGCCGCGCCGTTGCGCGGCGACACCACGAGATCGGTGCCCCCCTGGATCACCAAGAGGGGTGGCCAAGGTTCCGGTTCGGCCTGCGGCTCGCGGGGTTGGGGCGGGCGGCGCCCGCGCATGGCCGCGAGCGCGGTGGCGGTGGACGCCGCCATACCGGGCCCCACGCCAGAGTGCATCACCACCGCCTGGAAACGATCCGGGTGTCGGGTGGCCAGCAAGGCCGCCATGCCCGCGCCGGCCGAGAGCCCGGCCAGCGCGATGCGCGTGCGGTCCACCGGGTAGAGCAGGCACACCTGGTCGATGGCCGCCAGGATGAGCGCCACCTCGCCGAGGGCGCGGCCATTGCGCGTCTCGTACCAGTTCCAGCAGCGCTGCGCATTCGCCAGGCGGTCTTGTTCGGGGTAGAGCACCATGAACCGTTCGCGGCGCGCGAGGGCGTTCATGCGGGTGCTGGCGGCAAAGGCCGCGGCGTCCTGGTTGCAGCCGTGCAGCATCACCAGCAAAGGCACCGTTTCGCCCGCTTGCAGGCCCGTGGGACGGTAGAGCCGGAACCGGCGCGCGCCGTGCGGGCCCATGGCCAGGCCTGGTATCCAGTCGCCCGTCCTGGCGGGCGACGCGCTGGCGGTCGTGCGTGGGCGCACCGGCCGCGGGGGACGAGGCCGTTTCGCCGCGGCGCGCGTGGCGGCGCGCAGGTTGCGGTTGAAGGCTTTGACCCAGGCCGAGGTCGCGCGCGAGAGTCCGCGGCGTTTCATGCGTTGGCGATCGTGCGGGCTGGAGTGGTGCGGTGCATGTGAAAAGCCCTTGTTGGGTGTTTGCACAGTGTTCTTTGCCGACGCCTTCGTGTCTGTTGCGTGCCGCACATGGCCCTGGACCTTGTGTGCGCTAGCGAACGGACATATGCGCGGGTGCGTAGGACAGTGACTTTCATGTCACCACTTCGGCATAACCTCACAGGAGAAATCGCATGAACACTTCAAACACCACCCGACTGATCGGTGCCACCGCGATCGCCCTCTCGATCGCCGCCCTGGCCGCCTGCAACAAGGCCGAGGCACCGATGGACACGCCTCCGGGCTCGCCGCCCGCTTCCGCCCCGCCCATGGAGCCGACACCGCCCGCCGCGGTCCCGCCTGCCGAGGCGCCGCCAACGTCGAGCATGCCCAGCGCACCCAGTGCACCGGGCACACCGTCCACCACCGTGGGCGGGAAGATCGACGACACGGTGGTCACCACCAAGGTGAAGACCGCCTTGCTGGCCGACGACACGGTCAAGGGCATGGACATCAAGGTGACCACCGTGGGCGGCGAAGTTCAGCTCTCGGGCGTGGTGGACACCCAGGCCCAGATCGACCGCGCCGTGGAGGTTGCCAAGGCCGTGGAAGGCGCCCAGCGCGTGCAGAACGGCATGACCGTCAAGCAATGACCCGGCGCCGGCGCCCTGGCGGCGCCGCGCAACGGTGACAGGCTGGGCCGAAAGGCACGATTTCCGGTCTGTTACCACCTGCTCTTCTCGAACCGGCCTTCATTGGTGACAGAATGTTTCCATGGAAGTCGGGACATCACATCAGGGCCATAGGCCCGAAGGGGAGGGCTCGCGCGCATGGTTTTCTCGCGCGCGTGCGTGGGCTGCGCGCCCGCTGGTGGCGACAGGGCTGGTTTTCGGGCTGATCGCCTGCGGCGAATTGCCCCAGCCGCCACTCGTTGTCGGTCTGAACACCTGGGTGGGTTACGACCCCCTGGTGCTCGCGCGCGACCGGGGTCTGGCGGACGCGCAGCAGGTCAAGGTGGTGGAACTCATCTCCAGCGCCGAGGCCCTGCGCCACCTGCGCAACGGTTTGCTCGACGCCGCCGGCCTGACCATGGACGAAGCCCTGCGCCTGGTCGACAGCGGGTTCGACGTGCGCATCATCGCCGTGCTCGACACCTCGGCCGGCGCCGACGTGGTGGTGGCCGCGCCACGCATCCGGAACCTGCAGGCGCTGCGCGGCGAGCGCATCGCGGTGGAAGACGCCACCGTGGGCACGCTGATGCTCGAGCGCCTGCTGCGCAAGGCCCGGCTGCAGCGCGAGGACGTGACCGTGGTGCGCATGGACGCCACCCAGCACCTGACCGCGTTGCAAAGCGAGCGCGTGGCCGCCGCCGTGAGTTACGCGCCGATGGACGGCCCGATCCAGGCGCAGGGCTACCGCGCCATCTTCGACAGCCGCCAACTGCCCGGCGAGATCGTGGACGTGCTGGTGGTGCGCGCCGACGTGCTGCGCCAACGGCCGCAGGCGGTGGACGCGCTGTTGCGGGCCTGGGCCGCCGGTCTGGACGCGATGCAACAAGACCCCGCGGGCGCCGCCGCCTCGCTAGCTCCTGGCGCCGACCTGTCCCCGGCGCAATACCAGGCGGTGCAGCGGGGCTTGCGCCACTACACGCCGGCGCAATCGCAGGACCTGCTCATCGGCGAGGAGCCCTTGCTGGCGCAGCAAGGCAAGGACATGGCCCTCCTGCTGCAGGAGCTGGGCCTGCTGCGCGCGGCGCCGGACTGGGCCACGCTGATCGATGCCGGGCCCGCCATGCGCGTCTCCACGAGCCCGCCCTCGCCATGAAGCCGGTGTCCCGCCTTCTGTCCATTCCGGCGCGCTGGCTCGCGCCGCTGTTGCTCGCCGCGTTTGCCCTGACCACCGCCGCTGTCAATCTGGTTCTGGAATGGCGCGAGGTCGATCGGCAGGTCACCGAGAGCGAGACGCAGCGCTTGCGCGAACGCCTGGGCGTCGAGCAAAGCCGGCTGAGCGCCGAAACCGGCACCGTCAGCACGCTGCTGGTGCGCCGGCTCGTGGGCGGTCTGGGGCTGTATGGCGGCATGGAACACGCGTATCTGGTCGACGTCCATGGCAAGGTGCTGGCCTCCCTGATGCGCTCCGACATTGGCCAGAACTTCGTCGATCTGCAGAGCCAGTGCCCCGACCTGGTGGAGATCCAGTCGCTGTTCGCCAAGCCGCTGGTGGGTGCGACGGTGCAAGTGGCCCGCCCACCCGGCGCGTCCCACCTGTTCGGCCGGGCCACGCTGGAGCCCGGCCGCGAGCTGCTCACCGTGGTCGACCTCAGCCAGCCCATCGCCCTGCGCATGGCGGGCATGCGCGCGCAGATGCTGCGCGAAAGCGTGGTGTTGCTCGTGCTGGTGGGCTTGCTGGCGCTGCTGCTGCACTGGGCCTGGTTTCGCCGCGCCGAGCAACTGGCCCGCGCGCTGACCACCATGGGCGAGGGGCAGTTGCAGGCCCGCACCGGGCTGCAGGGGCGCGACGAACTCGCGCTCATTGGCGCCGCGGCCGACCGCATGGCCGAACGCCTGCAAGCCAGCCACGCCCAACTCCAGCGCATGAGCGACGTGGTCGCGCGCTCACCCCTGGTGGTCATCGAGTGGTTCAATGTGATCGGTTGCCCCATCCACTACGTGAGCCCGTCCATTGCCCAATGGGGCTACGCACCCGAGCCCTTGCTGCAAGGCCGCATGACCTACGACGACCTGATCCATCCCGACGACGTCGGGCGCGTCAACGCCGAGATCGACCAATACCTCGAACACGGTCCCGACCAGTACCGCCAGGAATACCGCCTGCGCTGTGCCGACGGCCGCTGGATCTGGATCGACGACCGCAGCGCGCTCACGCGCAACGCCGAAGGCAAGGTCACCGGCATCAGCGGCGTGTTGCTCGACATCACCGTGCAGAAAGAGGCGCAGATCGCGCAGCGCGAGCAGGCCGAATTCCAACGGCTCTTCTACGAACTGCCCTTGATCGGCATGGCGATCTCCTCGCCGACCAGCACCAGTTGGCTGCAGGTCAACGACCGCCTGTGCGAAATCCTCGGCTACCCGCGCGATGAATTGCTGAAGTTGACGTGGGCCGAGATGACGCCGTCGCCCGACCTGGAGCGCAACCTCCAGCTGCTCGACCGCATGAAGGCCGGCCTGTCCGAGAGCTACCAGATGCAAAAGCGCTTCGTGCGCTGGGACGGCAGCCACGTGCACACCGAAATCCACGTGCGCGCGGTGCGCGAGCCCGACGGCCGCCTCAAGCACCTCTTCTCCATCGTCCAGGACATCACCGAACGGCTGCAGACCAGCCAGGCCCTGAGCGACCAGAAAGGCCTGCTGGAACAGGCCGAGGCCATGGCGGGCCTGGGCAGCTGGCTGTACGACACGCAGACGCAGAAGATCTGGTGGTCGCGCCAGATGTACCGCAACATCGGCCGCGAGGAAACGGTGGGCCCGCCGCCCGATCTCGACGCCTACCTCGACTGCCTGCACCCCGACGACCGCGAGCGCGTGGCGGCCTTCATGCAAGCCCTGCCCAAACGCGGCCGCCTGCACGCCGAGTTCCGCCGCCATCCGGGACTGGGGCGCGAGCGCTGGTTCCGCGGCAGCGTGGAATGCCGCGTCCTGGCCGATGGCGCGGGCTACCAGTACAGCGGCACCCTGCTCGACATCACGCAGCTCAAACAGGCGCAGACCAACCTGGAACGCATCAACGCCAAACTGGAGCAGCGCGTGGCCGAGCGCACCGAGCAGCTCAGCGCGGCCAACCGCGAACTCGAGGCCTTCTCGTACACCGTCTCGCACGACCTGAAAGCGCCGCTGCGCGGCATCGACGGCTACAGCCAGTTGCTCGAAGAAGAGCACAGCCGCAACCTGGACGAAGAAGGGCGGCAGTTCATCGGCCGCATCCGACGCGGTGTGCAGCAGATGGCCGCGCTCATTTCCGACCTGCTGGACTACTCGCGCATGGAGCGCCGCACCATGGAGCAACACGCCGTGGTGCTGCAGCCGCTGGTGGACCTGGTGCTGGAAAGCCAGGCCGCCGACATTGCATCGGCCCACACGGCCGTGAGCTTGCAGCTCGAACCCATGACGCTGCGGCTCGACCCCGAAGGTCTGGCGGTGGTGCTGCGCAACCTGGTGGGCAACGCCATCAAGTTCAGCGCGAGCCACGACCAGCCGCAGGTGGAGATCGGCGCGCGCAGCGAAGGCACCCGGCGCATTCTCTGGGTGAAAGACAACGGCGTGGGCTTCGACATGAAACACCACGACCGCATCTTCGGCATCTTCCAGCGCCTGCAGCGCGCCGAAGACTATGCGGGCACCGGCGTCGGGCTGGCGCTGGTGGCCAAGGCGGTGCAGCGCATGGGCGGGCGCGTGTGGGCCGAGAGTTCGCCGGGCCAGGGCGCCACGTTCTACCTGGAGTTCCGCGCGTGAACAACGCTTTGCCCGCGCGTGTGCGTTTGTCGCGCGGGCGTATTAGGATGGCCGTGTCCTGTTTTGCGGAGCGACCATGCTGAAAATCCTCATCCCCGTCGACGGTTCCACACACGCCCTGCTGGCGGTGCACCATGCCTTGCGGCTGGTGGGCGCCGGACTCAAGGCGCGCTTCGTGGTCGCCAACGTGCAGGAATCCGCCACCCTCTACGAACTGGTGGTGGCGCACAACCCGGTGGTGTTGCAGCAGGTGAGCGAGGCCGCGGGCCGCGACCTCGTGCGCCCGGCCGTGGCGCTGCTGAGCGCCGCGGGCATGCAGGTCGAGCAGGCGGTGGCCAGTGGCGACGCGGCGCACCAACTGGTCGAGATCATCGAGAGCCACGCCTGCGATGCCGTGATCATGAGCACACGCGGCAGCGGCCTGCGCGCGGCGGTGCTGGGCTCGGTGTCGCAGGAAATGGTGCAGCAGTCGCCCGTGCCGGTCACACTGGTGAAGGTGCCGGAGGACGCACAACCCGACTGACCAGGCCAGCGCTGACACACCAGGAGCCGGCCCCGACCGGCTTCTTGTACGTTTAGCGGTCCGAATCTCCCGTGACACCCCTCTTTGCCGCCCTGGACGCCACCGGCGCGCTCCGCTTCATCAGTGAGGTCGAGCGCGGGGCGGAGTGCGGCTGTCTCTGCCCGGTGTGCGGCAGCCCGCTGGTGGCGCGGCAGGGTGCGGCCTACGAATGGCACTTCGCGCACGAAGCCTCGCAGGAACGGCCCGAGTGCGCGACCGCGGCCCACAGCATGTTGCGCCGCTTGATGACCGAGCACCTGCAGGCACGCGGCGATGCGGGGGAATTGTTGCTGCCGCCCTGGCGCCAGCGGGTGGCCATCGTCGGCGCCCTCGTCAACGTGCACGAAGAGGTGCAGTGGCACGCCCGCGTGATGGGCCCGCTGCAATGGCACCCCTTGGGCGCCGCGCACGAGCCCGTGGCACAGGCGCGGCTCGACACCGGCGTGGACCTGCACCTCTTTGTGGTGGTGGAAGACGCCCCGCTGCCGCCCGAAGCCGATGGCGCACAAGTGGTCTTCCGCTGCAGCCCGCCGCCGGCCTCGGCGCTGCGCGATCGGCACGCGCTCAACCTGCATCTGGAACAGCACGGCGAGATGGCCTGGCGCCACCACCCCGACTCGCTCGGGCTGGCCGCCGCCGCGCAAGCCCGGCTGGAGGCGCGCAGCGCGCAGGTGTACCGCAACTGGCTGGCCGTGGCCGACACGGCAGGCGGCGCTGCCCGTGCCGGCGACGTCGAAGCCGCGCCGCCCGCACCGCTCTTCTACGGCCCCGGCGCACCCGCCACGCCGGAGGTGGCGCCGCGCCATACCTGCGCGCCCGACCACGCGCCCAACGTGAGCTTCACCTTCTACCGGCTCTCCGACACCCAGGCCTGGCTGCTCTACCGACTCGACCGCAAGGGCCCGACCGACTGGCGCAGCGCGTCGGAAAAGTTCTACGCGCTCGCGCCCCATCCCCATCCGTTCGAAGGCTGGACCCAGGCCTTGCCCGAAACCGTGGGCGTGGCCGACCTGTCCGCGGGCGTGGTGCGGTGCACGAGCTTTCTGGCCGCGGTGACGTATCTGTCCCGCCGCACGGTGCTCACGCGCAGCGACCGCGACCCGGCCGCGTTCGAGGGTTTGTGAACCGGCTCTAAGATCGGGGCACGCCCCTGTCAGGAGAGCCAGAACATGCATGGATTGCCAACGGCCACGCCGGCCAACGTGGGGCTGTGCCCCGAACGCACACAACGCATCGTGCAGGTGCTGCAGCGCGACGTGGACCGCGGGCGCCTGCCCGGCGCGTCGGTGCTGATCGCGCGGCGCGGCCGCGTGGTGCTCGATGCCGCTGTGGGCCGGCTCGACCCCGCGCGCGACACAGCCATGGGCACCGACGCGATCTTCCGCATCTACTCCATGACCAAGCCCATTGTCTCGGTGGCGGCCATGATGCTGGTGGAGCAGGGCCGGCTGCTGCTGGACGACCCGGTGGGCCGCTACATCCCCGGCTTCCTGCAACAGCAGGTGGCGGTGCCCGGGCCGCACGGCGTGGCGCTGGTGCCCGCCCATCGCCCGAGCACCGTGCAGGACCTGTTGCGCCACACCGCCGGCCTCACCTACGAGTTCACCGGCAACGGCCACGTGAACGCGCTCTACGCGCAGGCTGGCCTGGTCAACCGCCAGCAGACCAACGCCGAGCTGTGCGACCGCCTGGCCGCGCTGCCGCTGGCCCACCAGCCCGGCACCGCCTGGGCCTATAGCCGCGCCACCGATGTGCTGGGCCGCGTGATCGAAGTGATCACCGGCCAGCCGCTCGGTGCCTTCCTGCGCGAGACCATCCTGCAACCCCTGGGCATGCACGAGACCGCCTTCTTCGTGCCACCCACGCAGCACCACCGCATCGCCGAGGCTTTTGAACAAGACCCCGACGGCGGCGCACCGATGCCCATGCACGACCCGCGCGAAGTGCCCGCGCTGGAAATGGGCGGCGGCGGCCTCATGTCCACCGCGCACGACTACGCGCGCTTCCTGCAGTGCTTGCTGGGCGGTGGTGAGCTTGAGGGCCAGCGCCTGCTGTCACCGCACACCCTGGCCTTCATGACGGCCGACCACCTGGGCCGCGCCATCGCCATCGACAACGCACTGCTGCCCCCCGGCCACAGCTTCGGCCTGGGCTTTGCCGTGCGCACGGCGGCGGGCGAGGCACCCGTGCCCGGCTCCGTCGGCACCTACCACTGGAGCGGCATCGGCGGCACGCACTTCTTCGTCGACCCTGCCCTGGAGATGTTCGCGATCTTCATGGCGCAGGCGCCGAACCAGCGCATTCACTACCGGTCGGTGATGCGTGGGCTGGTGTATGGGGCGGTGGTGGGGTGATGTGAGGGCGGACTACCGCTGCGGGGCCGTCCTTGTCCTACAGCGGGACCGCGA
Organism: Hydrogenophaga sp. 2FB; assembly: GCF_005503365.1. Classification (GTDB taxonomy): domain Bacteria; phylum Pseudomonadota; class Gammaproteobacteria; order Burkholderiales; family Burkholderiaceae_C; genus Hydrogenophaga. The sequence continues at coordinate 46,757 of NZ_SCML01000017.1, read as the reverse complement.
CACGGCTGACAGGCCCTGTGAGCCAGTCTCCCTACGATGGATCGCTCATACACACACATGGAGACTGCCGTGAACACCATCATCTATATCGTGGGTCTTGTGGTCGTGATTGGGATCATCCTGAGCTTCTTCGGCTTGCGCTGACCGATACGGGCCGCACGCCAGCCTTGCCGTCTGGCCGCTGACATGCCACCACCGCATCGGTAATCTCCGGCTCCAGGGTGCACACGGATACCATCCAGGTTTCCATGGCACCAGGAGCAGACCCTTGATCGAACCGACCACGCAGCTACCGCATGCACCGCTGCCCGCCTACTACCGCGACGAGGCAGACCATGCGCGCTACGTGCGCCGCATCTTCGACGAGACCGCCGTCGACTACGACCGGATCGAGCGCGCCATGGCGTTCGGATCGGGTGGCAAGTACCGGCGGGACGCGCTGGTCCGGGCCGGTTTGGCATCTGGCGACAAGGTCGTGGACGTGGGCATCGGCACAGGGCTGCTGGCGCGCCAGGCCTGCGACCTGATCGGCGAGCAGGGCCGCCTCATCGGCGTCGACCCGAGTCCGGGCATGTTGGCGCAGGTGGATCTGCCGGGCGTCGAACTGCGCGCCGGCCGGGCGGAGGAGTTGCCGTGTGCCACGGGCGAAGCCGACTTCCTGAGCTTCGGTTATGCGTTCCGGCATGTGTCGGACGTGGACGCCGCGCTGCGCGAATTCCACCGGGTTCTGCGGCCCGGCGGCAAGCTGCTGATCCTGGAGATCAGCCAGCCTTCGAGCCGCCTGTCGCGCGCCTTCGTGAAGTTCTACATGCGACACATCGTGCCGGCCCTGGCGCGCATCGTCGCCCGCGAGCGCGGCAGTGCCGAGTTGTGGCGTTATTACTGGGACACCATCGAGAGCTGCATCCCGCCCGCTCAGATCCTCCAGGCGATGGAGCGTGCAGGCTTCCTGCAGGTCAAGCGCCACACCGAACTGGGCATCTTCTCGGAATACACGGCCGTGCGGCCGTGAGTTGACGGGCGAGGCGCGGCGGTCAATCCGCTTTCATGATCGTCTCGCCGCTCAAAGGCCCCATGTCGCGGATGTTGAGGCGGTGCCGTTTCCAGCCGTCATAGGTGCGCCGCCAGTTCGTCACCGAGACCACGTAATAGATCAGCTTGAACATCACCAGCGACATCCGGTAGGCCGGCCCGTGGTGAATGTCGGCGGCCAGCAGCGACATGAGGCCCTGCTTGACCTTGAACCGGTTGTTCGGGTGCATGAACATGTCCCGAATGGTGGGGTTGGTGACGCGGTAGATGAACCAGGAATAGTCGCGCGGGCCCACCCGCACACGCTTTTCGAGCGCGGCGCGGGCAGCGGGCAGTTGCTGCGGTCGGTCCAGCGCCGTGGCGACGAATTGCGCGCCATCGAAGGCACTCTGCATCGCCAGAAAGACGCCTGAGGAGAACATCGGGTCGATGAACGTGAAGGCGTCGCCCACCATCAGGTAGCGGTCGCCGGTGGCATGCGTGCTGGAATAGGCGAAGTTGCCGGTGGCATGCACCTTGTCGTCCACCAGCGTGGCGTCCTTGAGCCGATCGTGCAGTTCCGGGCACAGGGCGATCGTGTCGAAGAAGTAGTCCTTCAGTGGCTTGTTGCGCGCCTTCAGGTAGTAGGCCCAACACACCGCACCCACGCTCGTGGTGCCGTCGGCCAGCGGGATGAACCAGAACCAGCCGTGCTCGAACCAGCAGATGCTGATGTTGCCTTCGCGCTTGCCTTCCAGGCGCCGGGCGCCGCGGAAATGGCCGAACAGGGCCGTGCTGTTGTGGTCCTTGTTCTTTTCCTTGCACCTGAACTTGTTCGCCAGCAGCGTGTCGCGGCCCGTGGCGTCGACCACGAAACGCGCGCGCCAGCTGCGTGACCCGCCGTCGTCAAGCACCGCCTCGACCCGGGCGCCATCGTCATCGAACGCGACGTCCGTGACCTTCGCGCCTTCGAGCGCCAGGGCACCCGTGGTGGTGGCATGGCGAAACAGCAGCTCGTCCAGTTCGGAACGACGGACCTGCCACGCCGATGCCATCGACGGGTCCCAGCCCTCGGCGAAATCGACATAGCTGCAATAGTCGAGGTCGGGTGGCACGAACTCGATGCCGTACTTCGGCATGCCGATCTTCTCGACCTGATCGCGCACACCGAGCTTGTCGAACAAGGCCACGTTGCCGGGCAGCAGCGACTCGCCGATATGGAAGCGGGGATGGTGCTCCTTCTCCAGCAGCACCACCTTGCGGCCTTCGCGCGCGAGCAGCGCAGCGATGGTGGAGCCGGCAGGGCCGCCGCCGACCACGAGGACATCGCAATTTTCGTCAAGCTGCATCGGATCGTCTCCTGAGTTGTGGCGCGCATGGGCAAACGCAAAAATACCACGTTGGCATTGGGCGCTTGGATCTCTCAGTCAGGTGCAGTTCGATCAGGCTCGGTACCGGGGACGACGCCTCAACGCGTCCTGCCACCGGCCTTTGCGCGTTGTGTTCTGCTCGTCGGCTATGCAGCGGCTCCGGCACTGTTGGAGGCACCTGCGATTCACCGTGCCCACCACATCTCCGTCATCCAGGTCTCAGTGATGGCGCTGACTTAGTGACCGGTCAGGGGCCATGCTGACATTGTTTGCGGCCTTGAGATTGACGCCCGCCTGAGCGGCCCTCGCTGATCCGCCGAACAGGCAATGGTGACCCATTGCAGCCTGTAGCTGGCTAGCAGCGCAAACACACTTCGTCATGGGGCGCCCCTTAACTCATCACTGTGCCCCGAGTGCCTCATTCATTGTGCGTAAAGTGCCTTAGCATCTTCACGCCAGCTAAAGCATCTTCCACGTATGCCCTCGATATCGCTCCCACTGGTCTCTCCTCTCTGGCGTACGAAAGCATGTAGGCCGCGCGTCCCAGCAGTTGCTGGTACTTTGCGACGGAGTTGGCCGGTGAGATTTTTGCTTGATGCAACTCAGCTCTTAAACGCCGTCGATCCACACGTGAAGGCTGAGGCCAATCGTTGACCACAACACCGGTGACCACCTGCCTAGTGCCTGGGCCGAATATCCTTGTCTTTTGATCGTTGAGCGTCAACCGCATTTCTGTGAGGCGCTCCTTTGCAAAGCAGATCGCTTGCTTGACGCCATCCAACTCCATCCCGCTGAACGTCATGTCATCAGCATATCGGGTGTAGCTGACGCCAAGCGAATTGCATGATTCTGACACGCTTGCGTCAAATTCGCGCATAACGATATTCGACAAGGCAGCGCTTGTCGGAGCACCTTGTGGAAGTCCCCCTTTGTATGAAGAAAGCCGTGCTACCAGTACTGCGGTGTTACTACTTAAACCCGCAGCTACTAAGCTTTTGGCAACGATGCCTATCGTGAGCGATGGAAAGAAGTTTGACACATCAATATTTGCGACATATTTTTTTTCGGTGTGTACCTGAGCATTCTTTCTAATTGAGCTGCCGCGCGAGTAGGCCGTCGCCGTTGGATGAGCTTCAAGCCAATTGAGTAGATAGTCCAAAAAAAAGTACTGAAGTACCTTGATCATCGTTCTTGGAGCTTGAATTTGTCTTGATTTTCCATTCGCTTTCGGAATTTCGAAGACTCGGTAGTACCGCTCGGGTCTAGCTAGAAATGATGTCAATAAGCCTGGGCTAATACCCAAACCTAAGGAGATTTCGTTAATTCCTATTCCATCCGCAGGAATAGAATCATCGCCTGCCGCCTTGCAGCAGTCTGAAATTGTGGGGAAGGAGCAGAAGCGGAAACGAAGGCCAGAAGCTGAAGGGGAAGAGCCAACAAAAAGTTGCTTAGCTAGGAGCGGCCAAAAGGCGCGGCCGGCACCCGGAGCTACGCGAGGATTGGCGGCCGCGCCTTTTGGCCGCTCCTCTTGTGTCGCTGAGTCAATAAATACGGCTGACGAAACATCAGCCTTCTCTGGTTCCTCAGCTTCTGGCCTTCTGAGTGTAGCAGCTCGAAGCTCCTTGAGCAAAAATAGTCTGGTTTTGTCTCGAAGATGTCTCTCTTTCGGTGTCAGCCTCCCGTCACCTTGACGGGTTAGCGAATATAGTCGCTGCCTTAAATGCACGCAGACAACATCCTTCTGCGAGGACCATTCATCTAAGATGATTTGGATTGCTTCTGGAGAAATCGGCTCTTCCTCAACTTCGAGAGATAACGCCAGAAATTTGCTGACATCATCCGCGCTTGCCGGCTGAATACATCCAAGACCGAGTCTTATCAGTCGAGTATTGACATTAACACTCATGACTTAACTCTTCCGGCCGGGCGTCCATGACCGGAAAACAACTGAGTTGACCGCCGCCCTCTCAATCGTTTAAGAATTGGTTTTATATCGGCAGTCGCGAATTCCACGTATAAGGTCCGACCAAAATGCTCGGCGGCATTTGCTGGGCCTTCGTTGAAATATGATTTATCATCCTTGTATTTTTCGTCTGCAATCAAGACGAAATCGCACGTTCTGTCAGGGTTGTTGGCGAGCCAGTGCACAAACAATCCCAATTCACAAAATGAACCAACGCTATCGGCAATAAGAACAATTGCACCACATTCACGCCGGATGAACTCAAGTTCATTGTCGTGGGCGTAGCCTCCCGTTTCCGTCAGCCGAACGTCTTCAAGACCATCATCTTCGCCAAGTACAACCTCAAAGCCCTCTACTTCTAGAGCATCCTTGAGTCGCTTGCGCAGTGCTGCTCCCGGATTCTTGTCCGCCAAGAGGAGAGAGGGGCCGCATAGGAAAACCACCATTCGGTTCTCCGCAAAGAGTTTCCGAACGTCCTCCCCGAACCTTTCGACTGATGGTGCCCTCATAGCTGCCTTGTACAATTTATTTCACGAATATTATCTCAATATCAGGGATATGCCCCCAATGCTCCCAGCCAGAGCGGCCACCCCGACTCGAGAGTCAGTGCGGTCGCAGGTGATTTCCTCAGGTCTTTGTTTTCTCGAAAATCTCGAGAACACCCTCAACCTCTGTGTCGAGATGTTCGGCACCACAGTCAAGAGCGACTGAAATGTCCGAAAATTATTCGATCTTTGTGCGTGAACTCCACCCAAACTGATAATAGTCACATAGGCAAGCTAGCTTCCTAAAATAGGTGGAGTAAGGAAAGCTGCTCTCGAATCTATCAACATTTTTTAGCAAAAACGCTCTCACCGCCGCGACGTCAAAACGATCCTTGGAAAGGTATGGAAGAAACATTGCGGCCTTTTCTGGTGAGTTGGTTGCGATAATTTGGTCCGCAGTTTTGTCTTTTTCTGTCTTGACGAAGGGCTTCGCATATGGGCGTGATCGGTAGTGTTCGGCACCCTTTAAAGGAAGATGCTTTGCAAGAAAAAGTCCGGATTTTTTGTACGCCTCCTGAGTGTTGATACCGGCTTCTTTAAGGTACCTGAATACTGGAATGTATGTTGCACCCCGACCTAGGTCGGGAACAGTCTTGTTCAAAATTGCTTTTGCGTCGAACTTACTTTTATCAGCGAGAAAGTCCTTGAATAAATCTAAGACGCTAATGCCGTGATAGCCGATTTGACCAGCCTTTTCGCTCGCTACGCCAACTCCAACCACAAATTCGATATCTTCCTTCTTGTCAATATCGTCAACATCAACAACGCATAGCTTCTCGGATGGCTCGGTGTTGCGCACCATCTCGTATAACTGCTCCTTACAATACCGCAGAACTCGTGCCGGGATTTTTCGTTTTATCGACTCTAGTGCCTCATAGATTGGAGCGTAACTATCGCTTTTAACGATCGTAATGGGAAGCTGTCCTCCATCAATAGCAATAAGTGTTTTGCTGTACTGCGCCTGCTGACCGTGTGCTCGTTGGACAAAAATGAGATTGTTCTGAAGTTTTACTAGGTTATCTTGCCCTAAGACCAACGTGATGCCGCGAAGGAGATCAAGCACATTCGGATCCGTTAACGAGTATCCAATGAAAACGACAGGGTGCTCTACGAAAATTGTTATGAGTTTGGCTGCCAAATACGGATTTGCCGAGTGGAATCCATCATAGTCCTCTTCTGTCAGGACAAGCGAAGCAGGTCTCGATGTTGACCCATGTATCTTGTAGATTTCACCAATCGCCTGCGTGTTAGAAAATAATAGCTCATTCTGACCAACAAATACCTTGTAGTCTGGAAAGAGATTCTCAAGCAATGTGTCCCAGTTAGTCGTGACAATACCATCAACGTTCAATTTCGATAGAAGGGCAATCTCTTCGGCGTACTCCTTTGCCGGGCCTAATTGAGTCGTTACACTTAAGTAGTTGCATATCTCAATGCGAAGTGCCGACGTTGCATCCTTTGCCTTCGCCTTGTTTTTTTCCCTGCTTTCCTTGTATACGTCAGATGTCCACCAGTGTTGATGGAAATCGGCCGCTAAAAGTGAGGCAACGCGCGGTAGCTTTCCATCCGCGCTTGTTAGGTAGTACTCGTAGGGTTTTAGGTCTTTTGAGAAACGCTGCAATAGTGCACTCCAGTCCTCAAGGCCCAGATATCGCCTGGAGAATCCGGAGCCGACGAATAGAAATGGCGCCGACGGCGCTTCGGAAAAATGGGCAATGAGATCATCTTTGATAGACATGGATATTGACGAGCTATGCTTTGGGTGACTGAACTCTACCAAGATGATGAAAGGTGCTTCCCCAAACAACCTTTCGCACGCTAGATGTCTGTTTTTACTGAGCACCTGCAACCGCTCTCGGGAACAGTGACCGGCCGCAGTGAGTCGACAACTCCAGTTCGCCTCGCGCGCAACCGGTCCGAGAATGGCCTGCGGCCACACCTCATCGATTTGCCAGTCTTGGCGGCATTGCTGCCCTACGGAGCACTTGCCATCGACCGCTCGGTGTTGAAAGCTGCCGTCTTCCAGGACGTCGGCCGCGGGTGACTCAGTCCAGTCTGAAGCCGCCGTTGGGTCGAAAGATTCGACACATGCTCTCGCTGAGTGCCAACCTGCGAGCCATCCCCCTTTTAGCGACGATCAAGCACTCAGTCGATTGAGAGCCTCGCCTAGCTATAAGCAATGCCATCAGCATCCAGCGACGGTGGACGCACAAGGTCCTCATCGATCCCCATGACCTCGCTGGCCCGCTCGACGGCCTTCCACAGTGGTGCAGGCATCTTCAAGATGTCTTCGGGTGTGTCGGCTCGCGCAATCCAGGCGCTGATCTGGTGGTGCTGATCCGGCGTCAGCAAAGCCAGGTTCAGCATCTCGTCTATGGTTTTCATCGCGTTGTCAGGTGGGTCTTGGAACTTGCGTCAGTCTAAGCCGCTCTCGGCATCCAGCAGCCTCAGGGTCTGCGCGTCGCGCTCTCCACCGTAAAAGGCTGCCAACGCTTCCGCAAAGCAAGGCTCGTGCGGCGCCACCGTGGCGAACAGCGTCAGGCACGACTGGAACTTCATCGCATCCACCACGCCGAGCATCTCCACCGCGCTGCGCTCCGGGTGCGCCAGGACGGCACGCACACAAGCGATCAACCGCGACCCCAGCACCGGGTGCGCCACATAGGCTTCGGCCTCCGCGCGCCCGCTAATGCCGTAGCGCTCTGCCATGGGGCTGTGGCCCAACCCGCGCAGTTGCGGCAGCACGTACCAGATCCAGTGCGTCTGCTTGCGGCCGGCTTGCAACTCGGCCAGGGCCTGCGCGTAGTCCCGTGCCTGTGCCTGGACGAAGCGTTCGAGCGAGGCGTCGTCGTGGTCGTTGGACATGGGTCAATGAGCGCGCCGCGCCCGCCCGCATTCACCCGTGCGGCTTTGCCGGCAAGCCCTTGAGGTACAGGTACAGCGCCCGCAGGTCCGTCTCGCTCATCGCCCCGAGCGAACCAAACGGCATCACCTTCACCTCGCTGCCATCGGGCCGCTTGCCACTGCGGAACATCGCGATCAGCGTGTCCGCATCCGCGTACCGTGGCATCACGCTGCCTTCGCCAGGGGTGAGGTTGGCGGCGGGTGGCCAGTCGGGTGGGCCGCCGGGCACCTTGCCGCCAGCAAAGCCCACGCCGTGGCAGCCCAGGCACATGTTGGCCACGTATTCGCCGTGTTTCACGGTCACGCCCTCGGGCACCGGTTGCTGCGGCGGCAGCGTGTGGTCGATGCGGGCGGCCGCGTCCTGGATGGCGCCGAAGCCGTACAGCGCGCGCACGGGCACCGGCAGCTTCACCACCGCGCCTTGTCCGCTGCCCGGCGGCAGCGAGCGCACATAGGCCACCAGCGAGGCCAGGTCGTCGTCGGTGAAGCGGTTGTAGTCCTCGCTGGGCATGATCATCAGCGGGCGGCCCTTGGGGTTCACGCCGTGGCGGATGCTGCGCACCCAGTCCACCGGCTGGTAGGCGGCCACCACACCGCCCGGGCCGGTGGTGATGTTGGGGCCGGCGATCACCAGGCCACCGTCGTCCACGAAGGTTTTGCCGGTGCCGCCGCTGCCGTGGCAGTCCACGCACCCGCGCGAAGAAAACAGGTATTTGCCGCGTTCGAGGGACGCCGCGTCGTTGCGCAGCGCCACCGGTTGCACCGGCACCTCCACGCGGCGCTGCATCTTCCGCTCGGCCAGGAACAGGCCCGCGCCGACCAGCAGTGCCGCCATCACCACCAGCCCCACGACGCCACCGAGCACCACACGAACCCAGGTCCTTGTCGCCATACGCCGCTCCTCGTTCGAAGAAAGCCAGGGGCTGCTCGCCCCGCGCGGGTCAGGCGGTGCTGCGTGGTTTCGCCGGCGGCTGCCAGCGAAAGAACATCGGGTACACGCGCTCGACCACCGGCCCGTTGAAATCCCAGCCCACGCATTGGCCCAAGTGCGCGGGCGGGCGGCCGTCGGCGTTGGGGGCGAAAGCGCCCGAGCGCGTCTGGAAGGCCGCGGTGGCGAGATTGAACAGCAGTTCGCGCAGGTGTGTGCAGCCCTGGATGTCGCCGAGGTGACGCTGGATGGTGTGCCGCCAGCCGCGCCCGAGCACCTCGCCCACCATGCGCTGCAGGTTGGGCATGGCGTCGGGGCAGGGGGCGTGCGGGAAGGCGTCCATGGCCACCGCGACGGCGTGGATCACCATCGCTTCGTCGAAGCTGACCCGGATGCGCATGTGGTGAAAGGGCTCGTTGGCCGGGCGGACTGTGCCGTGGATATCGAAGTCGTGCGGCTTGCTGTCGTGCAGTTCGCCTTCGATCTCCCACAGCCCGTCCTCGCGCAGGAAGCCCTGGTACGTGACGCGCCGGGTGTGCATGGGCTGGCGGGGGGCGGGCTCGGGCAAGGGCAAGTTGTTCTCCTGATCTGTGTGGGGCGCCCCACATTCTCCTGCCCAGCGCCGCCGCCTGCACGCTGGCACACTGAAGACCTGCGACACAGGAGACCCGCCATGGCCCACGACCACCCGCACGACGCCCCCGACGATCACGCCCACGACCCGGCCTGGAAGCACGACGGCGTGCGCGTGATCCCCGGCAACCAGCTCGACGGCAACGTGCCTTCGACGCCGGGCATGGACCGCAAGGCCGCGATCAACTTCGCGCGCGTCGGGGCGCAAAAGCTCTGGGCCGGCACCGTCACCATCCACGCCAACGCCAAGACCGGCGCGCACCACCATGGCCCGCTGGAGAGCGTGATCTATGTGGTGCGCGGTCGCGCGCGCATGCGCTGGGGCGAGCACCTGGAGTTCACGGCCGAGGCCGGCCCGGGCGATTTCATTTACGTGCCGCCCTTCGTGCCGCACCAGGAAATCAACGCCAGCGCCACCGAGGTGCTGGAATGCGTGCTCTGCCGCAGTGACGGGCAGGCGGTGGCGGTCAACCTGGACATCGAGCCGGTGGAAAAGCCCGAACAGGTGCTCTGGGTCGACCCGACGCACCCCACCGGCGGCGTGTGACGCGCCGGTCGTAAGAAAGCGCTCAAGTTTCCGCGGGGGCTGCCGACAACTGCCTCAAGAACACCGGGCCTGTTTCTGCCCGGTGGCCGCCGTGAGGGGAAGCCCATGCTGAACATTTCGAGCACCACTGCCGTGTCCTGGCCGACGCCGGTGTCCACCGCCGTGGCGCCGGTGTCGCCGGCCGCCGCCGTGCAACCTGTGCAGGCCGGTGGCCACGATGGCAAGGCCCAGACGGGCTTTGGCCGCGAGGACCGCGCGACCCCACAGCCACCCACCACCCCGCGGCGGGCGGAAGACGGGCGCACGCCACCGGCCACGAGCACAACCGCAAAGACCGCAACCGAGCCGGGTGCCGCCGCGCCGCGCGACCTGGCCGCGCGGCAGCAAGCCCGGCAGGAAGCCGCCGACGCGGCCGAGCAGCAGCAGGCCAAAGGCAAGAGGACGGTGGAGCACCTGCAGCAGGTGCTCTCCAACATGTGGGAAGCCAGCGCCGCCGTGGTGGACCGCGCGCTCGGCATCGAGCCTTCGAACAGCGATGCGCTGGGCAACCAGAGCGACACGGCGCCCGACCTGTCCGCCGTGGCCGCGTCGTTGATCCCGCGCAAGCCGCTGGTGCCGCAGCGCGCCGGCACCGCGGTGCTGGAGCACACGCCCCACCCCGAGATGCAGAGGGCGGCCGGCGGTGACGCCGCCGTGGACGTGATGGGCGATGGTGTGTCGGCCGAAGACAGCACACCGGCCGACATCGTGTCCTACGACGAGCATGGCCATGGCAGCGCCGCGCCGCTGGAAGTCGGCAGCCTGGTCAGCGAGCGGGTCTAGAAGACATCAAATCCGATGTCGCACACCTGAAGGCGAGCTCGCCAGGCGCGTCAACACGGCATTCGCGATCTGGTTCAACGGCAGCACCTCGTGCGCCGCGCCGTGCTGGATGGCCATGCGCGGCATGCCGAACACCACGCAACTGGCCTCGTCCTGCACGTAGTTGTAGCTGCCCGCGTCCTTCATCTCGCGCATGGCGGCAGCGCCATCGGCGCCCATGCCGGTGAGCATGATGCCCAGCGCGTTGGGGCCGAGCACGCGCGCGGCCGACTTGAACAGCACCTCCACCGAAGGGCGATGGCGGTTGACCGGTTCGGTGTCTTCCACCACGGCCACGTAGTTGGAGCCGCTGCGGTCGATGCGCAGGTGCCGGCCACCCGGGGCGATGTAGGCATGGCCCGGCAGGATGCGCTGGCCATCGCGCGCTTCGGCCACGCGGATGCGGCACAGCGTGTCGAGCCGGTTGGCAAAACTGGTGGTGAAGCCCGGCGGCATGTGCTGCGTGATGACGATCGCGGGCGCGTCGGCCGGCATGGGCATCAGCACCTCGCGAATGGCCTCGGTGCCGCCGGTGGACGAACCGATGCAGATGATTTTTTCCGTCGCCACGCGGGGCAGCGCGGCGCGTGGTGGCTCGTGGTGCGCGCTGCCGGCCGGCGGCGTGGCGGCGCTGGCGGGCGGCGAGGCCATGCGCTTCACATGCGCGGCGGCGGCGGTGCGGATCTTCTCCACGATGTCGCCGGCCAGTTCGCTCAAGCCGCTGCTGATGCCGATGCGCGGCTTGGCCACGAAGTCGACAGCGCCCATCTCGAGCGCGCGCAGCGTGGTCTCGGCGCCCTGCTCGGTGAGGGTGGAGACCATCACCACCGGCATCGGGCGCAGGCGCATCAGGCGCGAGAGAAATTCGAGCCCGTCCATGCGCGGCATTTCCACGTCGAGCGTGATCACGTCGGGGTTGAGTTCGCGGATCATCTCGCGCGCCACCAGCGGGTCGCTGGCCGCGCCGACACAGATCATGTCGCGCTGGCGGTTGATGATTTCGGTGAGCAGACTGCGCACCAGCGCCGAGTCGTCCACCACCACCACTTTGATCTTGGCCATGGTTGTTTCAGTCAGAACAGGTCGACCGAGCCGCCGGCGGTGGCCTTGGCCACCACGGCCGCGCTGCCCTTGCGTTCCTGTGTTTCGAGTGTTTCGGGGTGCGAGTGCGCCAGCCGCTTGACCATGGCTTTGCCCGTGGCCGGGAAGTAGCAGACCTTGCGCGGGTGGATGTCGAGCACGTCCTTGGAGATCACGGCGATGCGTTCGGTCTGCAGGTAGTCGAGCACGAACTGCGTGTTGCGCTCGCCCACGTTCATGGTGGTGAAGCTGCTCATCACCTGGCCGCCGCCAAACACCTTGGCCTGCAGGGTTTCGCGCCGAGCGCCGAGCTTGATCATTTCGTTGATCAGCAATTCCATCGCGTACGAACCGTAGCGCCCGCTCGCGTCGTTGCCGCCGTCGGGCAGCATGAAGTGGTTCATGCCCCCCACGCGCACGCGCGGGTCCCAGATGCAGGCGGCGATGCACGAACCGAGCACGGTCATCACCACCAGGTCGTCGGTGGTCACGAAGTACTCGCCCGGCAACACCTTTACCGCGTCGTGCTTGAAGTGGTGGTCGTGGTAGAAAAAACTCGCCTCGCCGGGCTTGGGCGCGCGGGCCTTGAGGGCGTCGACGCGCGAGCCGGGGACGCGCGTGGCGATGGCGTCAAATCCGTTCATACACGGTCTTTCCGCGCAGGGCGAACAGCTGGCGCGCGTCGCTGAAGTTCTCCGCGTGGCCCACGAACAGCATGCCGCCGGGCTTCATCACGCGGTGGATGCGTTCGAGCACGGCGCGCTGCGTGGGTGCGTCGAAATAGATCATCACGTTGCGGCAGAACACCACGTCGAAGGGTTCGCGAAACGGCAGGTTCTCGATCAGGTTGACGGCCTGGAACTGCAGGTGCTTCTGCAGCTCGGGCTTCACGCGCATCAGGCCGGCGTTGCTGCCCTTGCCACGCATGAAGAAGCGCTGCAGGCGCTCGGGGCTCAGGCCCTTGACGCCGTCGGCCTTGTAGACGCCGCGCTGCGCGGTGGCCAGCACCTTGGTGTCGATGTCGCTGTTGACGATCTCGAACGAACCCGACGGGCCCAGCGCCTCGGTGGCCGTCATGGCGATGGAGTAGGGCTCTTCGCCGGTGGACGCGGCCGAGCACCAGATGCGCCAGGGCTGCGCGCGCTTGGCGGCCAGCAGGTCGTGCAGGATGCCGAAGTGGTGCTGCTCGCGAAAGAACGCGGTGAGGTTGGTGGTGAGCGCGTTGATGAACTCCTGCCACTCGGCGCCGTCGTGCTGTTCGAGCCAGTCGAGGTAGGTCTTGAAGCTGTCATAGCCGGTTTCGCGCAGGCGGCGCGAGACGCGGCTGTACACCATGGCGTGCTTGCCGTCGTGCAGGCTGATGCCGGCCTTCTTGTAGATCAGCGCCTTGACGCGCGCGAAGTCGGCGTCGGACCAGACGAACTCGCGGCCTTCGGTCAACGGGCCGTCATCGGGTGCGGGCACGCTGGCCCGGCCCGAGGGCAGTGGCGCGCGCTTGGGGGCGGTGGTCTGCAGCAGCATGGGGTGGCGTCAGTGGCGGGTGCGGCGCACCAGACCGGAGGTGTCGAGGATGAGCGCCACCTTGCCGTCGCCCAGGATGGTCGCGCCCGACACGTTGGGCACCTTGCGGTAGTTCGACTCCAGGTTCTTGATCACCACCTGCTGCTGGCCGAGCAACTCGTCGACCATGAGCGCCACGCGCGCGCCCTCGGCTTCCACCACCACCATGATGGGGCTGGTGTCGCTGTGCTCGAAGCGTGGCACCTGGAACACGCGCTCCAGTTCGACCACCGGCATGTACTCGTCGCGCACCTTCACCACCTGCGCGTCCTGCGCCATGGTGTTGATGTCCTCGGGCTTGATCTGGAACGACTCGATCACGTTGGACAGCGGCAGGATGTACACCTCGTCGCTGACGCGCACCGACATGCCGTCCATGATGGCCAGCGTGAGCGGCAGCCGCACCGAGACGCGCATGCCCACGCCTTCGGCCGAAGCGATCTCCACCGTGCCGTTGAGCGCGGCGATGTTCTTCTTGACCACGTCCATGCCGACGCCACGGCCGGACACGTCGGTCACTTCCTCGGCGGTGGAGAAGCCGGGCGCGAAGATCAGGTTCCAGACCTCGGTGTCGGTCAGCGAGTCGGGTGCGTCGATGCCCTTCTCGCGCGCCTTCTTCAACAGCTTCTCGCGCGAGAGGCCCTTGCCGTCGTCGCGCACCTCGATCAGGATCGAGCCGCCTTCGTGCGAGGCCGAGAGCGTGATCGTGCCGTGTTCGGACTTGCCCCTGGCGCGGCGGTCTTCGGGCATCTCGATGCCGTGGTCGCAGCTGTTGCGGATCAGGTGCGTCAGCGGGTCGGTGATCTTCTCCACCAGGCCCTTGTCGAGTTCGGTCGATTCGCCTTGCGTGACCAGCTCGACCTTCTTGCCCAGCTTGCTCGCGAGGTCGCGCAGCATGCGCGGGAAGCGGTTGAACACGACCGACATCGGGATCATGCGGATCGACATCACCGCTTCCTGCAGGTCGCGGGTGTTGCGGTCGAGGTCGGCCAGGCCGGCCAGCAACGGCTGGTTGCTCGCGTCGTCGAGCTCGCGGCTCTTCTGCGCCAGCATGGCCTGGGTGATCACGAGTTCGCCCACCAGGTTGATGAGCTGGTCGACCTTGCTGACCGAGACGCGCAGCGTGCTCGATTCCAGGCCGGCGCCCGCGGCAGCGGGTGCGCGCGCGTCGGTCTTGCCGGTTCCGGCTTTGCCGGCCACGGGCGCCGCGGCGGGGGTAGGCACGCCTGGCGCACCGTCGAAGAAGCCGTAGTCGCGGCCTTCGGTGGTGGGGTTCGGGTGACCGGTGCCCATGAGTTCTTCCTCTTCCGTCGCCGCCGGCGCAGCGCTGGCTTCGGCGCCGGCGCTGTTGTCGACGATGCGGATCTCGTCCTTGCCGACGTGGAAGGTGAACAGGTCCATCAGGTCGCCGTCGCTCGCGCTGGTGCGGGCGCGCCAGACGCGGTGCGTGCTCATGTCGCAGGCCATGGCCTCGACGGTGCCCAGGCCGGGAATGTCGCGGAACAGCTCGGCAATGCCGTCGGCCTGGGCCGGATTCTCCAGCGGGCCGATGTGGATTTCCAGATCGCGTTCGACCTTCTTGGCGGCCTTGCGCGGTGCGGGCGCGGGGGCCGCGACCACGATCACGGGCACGGGCTCGGGCGCCAGAACGGCCTCTTCGGCGTCCTCGCCGTGGGCCAGCACGCTGATGCGCGCCACCAGGTCCGCCGTGGCCGGTGCTTCGCCGCCGCGGCCCTGGTGCGCGCCCAGCAGGCCGCGCAGCGCATCGGACGATTCCAGCAGCACGTCCACCATCGCGGAGGTCGGCGTCAGTTCGTGGCGGCGCAACTTGTCCAGCAGCGACTCCATCTGGTGCGTGAGTTCGGCCACATCGGCAAAGCCGAACGTGGCCGCGCCGCCCTTGATCGAATGCGCGCAGCGGAAGATGGCGTTGAGTTCCTCGTCGTCGGCCTTCTCCAGGTCGAGCGCGAGCAGCATCTGCTCCATCTGGTCGAGGTTCTCACCCGCTTCTTCAAAGAAGATCTGGTAGAACTGGCTCAGGTCGATGTCGTTGCCCAGGCTCTGGCCTTCGTTCATCATTTCACCCATGGGATTTCCTTGGTAGCTTGGCGTTCGGCATCAACGAATGACTTTTTGAATGACCTCGAGCAGGCGCGTCGGGTCGAACGGCTTGACCATCCAGCCGGTGGCGCCCGCGGCACGGCCGAGCTGCTTCATCTGATCGCTCGACTCGGTGGTCAGGATCAGGATCGGCACGGTCTTGAACTTGGGGTGCTCGCGCAGCTTGCGCGTCAGACCCAGCCCGTCCAGGTTGGGCATGTTCTGGTCGGTCAGCACCAGGTCGATGCTGTGTTTCTGGGCCTTGTCCCAGGCGTCCTGCCCGTCCACGGCTTCGACCACGTGGTAGCCCGCCCCCGTGAGGGTGAATGACACCATTTTTCGCATGGAAGCCGAGTCATCTACGGCAAGAATCGATCGCATGGCTTACTCCGTTTGTTCAGATATCGGCAAGTGGGTCGGGGGCTTGAATCGGCCTGTGCTCAGAACAGGTCGATGGAGCCGGCGTCCATCTCGCTTTGGGTCACCGGGCTGGGGCGCTCGGGCATCGGGTCCAGTTCGAGCGGCAGCTCGTCGTCTTCGGGCTCCATGGCCTGATCGGCCAGGCGCCAGGCGCAGCTCTGCAGCACCTTGCCGGTGTGCACGATCAACTGGGTCGCCATGTCGTGGAACTGCAGCTCGGTCACGGCCTGGTGCAGGTTGTGGCGGATCGGGCCCAGCTCGTCGGCGCGCTCGGCGCTCAGGTGGCTCAATGCCTGGTTGGCCGAGCCAAAGCGCTCGAGCAGGTTGCTCGTGGCGTGGTCCAGCAGACCTTCCAGGCGCTGAAGATCGGTCATCGCCATGAGCAGCGCATCCTGGAGATCGGCCACCAGATTCACGGGCAGGGAGACAGAGGGGGAAGTCTGCTGCATCGTTGTTTGTTCCATGACGGGCGTGTGCGGGTTCGCTGAAGGAGCGGGTATTACAATTTTCGGCAGCTGCCTGACGCTGTATCGGCAGATAACGGGCCGAATTCAGCACCAATTTCCCGCTTGCCATCCCAGCACCTGGACGCAAAGTGGCCACCACCACCTCACTTCCACACCATGAGCGGACCTCCTGAGACCCCGGACAAACCCCCTGTTCGCATCCTGCACCTCGAAGACTCGCGCGTGGACCACGCGCTGGTGAAGTTCGCGCTGCAACGCAGCCAGCTCGCCAGCGAGGTGGTGCTGGTGGACACGGTGGACGAGTTCCGCCACGAGTTGCAGACAGCGCACTACGACGTGGTGCTGGCCGACTACCACCTGCCCGGCTTCACCGGCATGGACGCCTGGGACGTGGTGGGCGAGATGGGCATCCGGGTGCCCTTCATCATCCTGTCCGGTGCCATTGGCGAGGCCGCGGCGGTGGACGCCATGCACCGCGGCGTGAGCGACTACCTGCTCAAGGACAGCATGCACCGCCTCTCGCACGTGATCCAGCGCGCGATCGAGGTGTCGCAAACCCGGCGCGCCGCCGACGCCGCCGACGCCGAGCTGGCCGAGTCGCGCAGGCGCCTGGCCGAACTGGCCGAGCACTTGCAGACCAGCATCGAGCAGGAGCGCGCCGACATCGCGCGCGAGATCCACGACGACATCGGCGGCGCGCTGGCCGCCGTCAAGCTCGACCTGGCCCTGATCGGCCGGCGCACGGAAGACGCCTCCGCGCAAAGCCACCTGGGCTCCGCCATGGAAATGCTGCAGCACGCGCTCGACGCGAGCCAGCGCATCATGATGAACCTGCGCCCGCCCATCCTCGACCAGGGCATGGTCGCCGCGGTGCTCTGGCTGGCCGCCAGTTTCGAGCGGCGCACCGGCCTGCGCGTGGTGGTGCGGCGCTCGTCCGAAACGCTCGACGTGCCGCGCGAAGTGCAACTGGTGGCCTACCGCACCGCGCAGGAAGCCCTGACCAACATCAGCAAACACGCCGAGGCCAGCGCGGTCGACATCGACCTGAGCGACGGCGAAGGCGTGCTGACGCTGGAAGTCACCGACAACGGCAAGGGCCTGGACGCGCATGCCCTGCGCAAGGCCAAGTCGTTCGGGCTGCTCGGCCTGCGCGAGCGCGCGGCCAAGGTGGGCGGCTGGCTCGACGTCAGCTCGTCGCCCAAGGGCACTTCGGTGATCCTGTCGGTGCCCTTGCACACACCACACAACCCGGACAACGCGGCGAAGGCCGGCGAGGAATCGAATGATCAAAGTGATTTTGTGTGACGACCACGCGATGGTGCGTCGGGGCATCCGCGACACCATCTCGGAGGCCACCGACATCCAGGTCGTGGGCGAAGCCGGCAGCTACCCGGAGCTGCGCGATGTCATGCGCAAGGTCGAGTGCGACGTCTTGGTGCTCGACCTCAACCTGCCGGGGCGCGGCGGCCTGGAGGTGCTGGGCACGCTGAAGGAAGAGGGCTCCAGCGTCAAGACGCTGGTGGTCTCGATGTACCCGGAAGACCAGTACGCCATCCGCTGCCTGCGCGCGGGCGCGCGGGGTTACCTCAACAAGGCCGGCGAGCCGGCCGAGCTGGTGGCCGCCATCCGCACCGTGATGCAGGGCCGCAAGTACGTGACGGCTGACGTGGCGCAGATGCTGGTGGACACGCTCAACGCGCCCGAAAGCGAAGAGCTGCACGCCAGCCTGTCCGAACGCGAGCTGCAGACGCTGCAGAAGATCGCGTCGGGCAAGAAGCTGTCGGACATTGCCGAAGAACTCATGCTCAGCCCCAAGACCGTGAGCGTGTACCGCGCGCGCGTTCTGGAGAAACTGCACCTGGCGAACAACGCCGAACTCACGGTGTACGCGATCCGCAACGGAATCGTGTGAACACGCCCCTGCGCCGCTGACGCGGCTTCCCTCGGGTTCTCGAACGCCTGGTCTTTCTTGCTCTCTCGCCCCTCTGGGGAGAGGGCTGGGGTGAGGGGGCGCGTTCAAGTTCACCTTCCCCTTTGAGCTGCTCCCCGCAGGCTCCCGCGACAAGTACGTCAAAACACTCTTTTTTCGATTTTTAAATCGCAAAAAAGTATTAGTTTTGTTGATTTTCTTGAGGCAAAAAAACTATATTTACGGACTTCAGGCTTTGGACAAAGGCCGCCGTGAGAGGGGGAGCAACATGGTTCAACAGCTTCGTCAGCACGTGTACGTCTCGCGACCGCAGTGCGGACATGGTCGCCCCGCACAGAAGGTGCGCGCAGGGCTTGCTGCGGCCGCGCGCAGCGGATCTTGAGGAGAGACACCATGGCTTTCGTCAATGAATACATCTCCGCCGGAGATTTCAACAAATACCACTTCAATGAATTGAACAAGCGGCCAAAGAGAGCCAACGCAACCGATCCGTCAGATGTCTGGACCATTGACCGTGAAACCAATATCTGGTTGCGACAGTTCTATGCAGAAATCGATCCCAAGAATCCAAAAGGTGACCTGACGGGTATTACGGTTTGGGATTTTTATTGGCAGAAAGATTTGATGCAGGTAAGACTCCTTTCGCTTGAATCCGGAAAAGATGAAAAAAAGAAACATTGTTGGGAACGGAAAAAGTTGTTGGAAATTGAAATGTCAGTATCCATGGCGCAATTTCAATTGCAAGCGTTACGAGATCTGAAATCGGCGCTGATTGTGTACAAGGATGCTGGTATTCGCTCGGAGGCGAAGACTTATTCTCTTGTGCTTGAGTGAGAAAGGTCGTGGTTTTCGTGAGTGAATATCGGACAAGTCCTCCATTCATTTTCCTGGCGAAGGCCGTCACCTGCGGACGAAGCTCGCTTGGCTGCGGATCGGTTGGCTTGCTTTGAGTACACGCTACATCCCCAAAATGGGTAGATATCGATACCCCTAGCCGGTATTGGAGGGTCCATCTTTCATCTATGGTGAGTGCTGAGGTGGGATGTGAATTCACAGGACTCGCACGTACCGTGACGCTTGCTTTTCTATTCGAAATTTTTCGTTTGATTGAGGGTGCACATGCTTGAATTGGGCATTGGGGCCGATGTGGTCCGAGGAATAGGTTGGATTTTTTGGGGCTTGATTGCCATCGGGCTCTGGCTGGCGATCTCGAAGCCAAAGACCGGGGCTGGCAAAGCCATGTGCGTGGCACTGGTGCTGGCCGTGCCGGTTGCCGCTCTTGGACCTTCGATTTATCGCAGCTATGAATATCGAAAGCGCTTTGCGGTGGCCAAGGCGTTGTTTGATGAGCGATGCAAAACGGCCGGGGAGAATATTTATCGAACTGTCGAAGGTGAGGAAGGTGTACTTTTGTTGAAGATTCGACCTCGGCGGTTAAATTCTTCCAATCAATTCGAAATGAACGATCCATATGGCAATGATTTGGGCGGGGAGGGATTTATTCTTTCATTTTTGAAATCTACGCCATCAAGCAACTTGCAAAAGAACTATCAATACGTCGATGCAAAACAAGAAAGTGGAAATATCTCTCGATACGAAGCCTTGATCAAGAAATCCAAGGCTGGAAATGAATATGTGGAGTTGACACAAATTAACGGCACGCATACCAAATTCCGTTTTGCGGTTGACTATCAAGATGTTTCAACGGAAGAAGAAAGAAGAAATTGGATTGCAGGAGGTGTACTTCAAATTATTGACACAACAACCGGAGAAATTCTAGGAGTAAAGCGAGGATATATCTTTGATCATCTCCTTGGCAGTACCGAGGACGGGAGAGCACCTTGGCTTGGTGCGAGTTCTTGTGGCAACGAAGATCGGGCTTACGGACACACAGCTCGATTTGTGCAAAAAATTGTTAAACCAACAGGGGGCAATTAATTGTGACAACCATTTCTTCTGATTTGCTTAAGTTTTCCGCCGTTCAAATGGCTGCGGAAGCGGACTATCTCGGGGTTGTTGAATTTCAGAATCGGTTGGCTATTCAAGCTGCATTGATTCGAGGTAACAACCGTTCGAGCAAATTCACAGAAATTCAGGCCGAAAAATTCACGGATGCGTTAACAGGATGGAGTGTGGTCGACCACGTGAGCAACACCACCACAGGTTTCAGCGGAACGCTGTTCAAAAGCAATGAGACGGGCGAGTTTGTTCTCAGCTTTCGCTCCACCGAATTCGCCGACGACGCAGCGCGAGACAACCAGGCAACCAACACGCTGGAAATCAAAGAGCACGGTTGGGCGTTCGGCCAGATTGCCGACATGGAAGCCTGGTTTCAAGGTCTGAAAGACAGCGGCAAGCTGCCACCCTACGCGGTCTACACAGTCACCGGCTACAGCCTGGGCGGTCACCTCGCCACAGCGTTTAACTTGCTCCGCCAGCAAGACGGCACCGCGCAACAAATCACCAGCACCTACACCTTCAATGGCGCGGGTGTTCTTCCAGGTGGTGATGGACAAGGTGTTGGTGCACCGGGGCCACACCACGCTGGACGTGATCGCGCTCGGTTTCGCGGTGGTCGTCATCTTTGAAGTCACGTTGACGGCGCTGCGCAGCTACGTGTTCGCGCACACCACCACGCTGTATTTCGGCGCGAAGCTGGTGATCGAAGGCCAGCTCAGCGTGGGCCAGTTGATCGCCTTCAACATGCTGGCCGGGCAAGTGGCGCAACCGGTGATGCGCCTGGCGCAGTTGTGGACGGACTTTCAACAAACCGGCATTTCGGTGCAGCGACTGGGTGACATCCTCAACACCCGCACCGAAGTGGCTGGCACCAGGAGCGCGTTGCCGCCGTTGGCCTCTCCGGTGGACGGCACGGTGCAGCAGTTGTCGGTGCACACCGAAGGCGGCGTGGTCACCGAGGCGCAGCCGCTGATGGTGATCGTGCCCAGCGACAACCCGCTGGAGGTGGAAGCCTTCTTCGAGAACAAGGACATCGGCTTCGTGAAAGCGGGGCAGGAGGCCGAGGTGAAGATCGAGACCTTCCAGTACACCAAGTACGGCACGATCGACGCCGAAGTGTCTTCGGTGTCGCACGACGCGATCAACGACGAGAAGCGCGGCTTGATCTACTCCAGCCGTGTGCGCATGGCCAGGACGCGTTTGATGGTCGATGGCACCGAGGTGGGGCTGAGCCCGGGCATGGCCGTGACGGTGGAGGTGAAGACCGGGCAGCGGCGGGTGATCGAGTATTTCCTGGCGCCCTTGCTGCAACACACGAGTGAGAGCTTGCGCGAGCGATGAGGCCTTCACTCCCTCTCCCTCTGGGAGCGGGCTGGGGTGAGGGCACGCGCGCCAGGTCCGCTACGTCAACAACGCACCCTGCGCCAACAAACTGCTCCGCAACGCGCCCGCGTTCACGCCCCGTACGTCGCCGCCGTGCGCCGCGCACGCCTGTGCTGCGGCCGTGCCCGCCGCCTGCCCCACCGCCATGGAAATCGTCATGACGCGGATCGCGGCCAGCGCCGCGTGCGTGGCCGAGATGCCGCGCCCGGCCACCAACGCATTGCTCAAACCCTGCGGGATCAGGCTGCGGTAAGGGATCTGGTACGCGTGGTCGTCGCCCATGGGCGTGTAGATCAACGCGCCACCGGCAGCCGGATGAATGTCGATCGGGTACGCGCCCAGCGCAATGGTGTCGTCGAACGGCGGTGGCTGCACGAGTTCTTCGGCCGTGAGCACGTGGTCGCCGTGGATGCGCCGGGTCTCGCGGATGCCGACCTGGGTGGCGAAGGCCTGCAGGCGACCCGCTTCGCAGCCGGGTACCGCGCGCTGCAGGAACAACGCGGCGCGCCAGGCCTGGCGACGGCCTTCCATCTCGGCACGGCTCAGGGCATAGGTGTCGGTGGCGTCGATGCCCAGGCGGCTGATGTTGAACCAGGCATCCTGCGAAAACGGATCGCGTGCCAGGTGCAGCGCCTCGCGCGCCAGTTCACCGGACTCGAAACCCTGGCGTGCCAGTTTCTGGATGTCCTGCGGTGACAAGGCGTCGAGGCGCTCGAAGTCGATCGGGCCGAAGCGGAACATCATGGTCGCGGGCTGCAGGTTGTCGCCTTCGTCCAGTCCCAGGAAGCGCGCGCCGGCCTTGTGCAGCACGTCCATGTCGCCCGAGGTGTCGATCACCACGCACGGCTGCACGTCCACGATGCCGCTCTTGGTCAGCAGGCGCACGCGCTCGATGCGGTCGTGCTGCGCCGTCACGTCGAGCACCTGCGTGTGCAGCAGGGTGGTGACGCCGGCGTCGGTCACCATGTCGTCGAGCACGAGCTTGAGCACCTCGGTGGCGTATTCGACGCGGTCCATCGGGTGCCCCGTGGACATGACGAACACATCGTGCGGGCGCGCCGCGCCGTATGCCTCGAGCCGGTCCACCACTTCCTGCGCCAGGCCGGCGATGACGCGGCGGCCCGCCGCGGTCTGCCAGCAGTTGAACTGCGCGACCGCGCCGCCGGTGGCGTTGCCGCCGAGGAAGCCGTAGCGCTCCACCAGCAGGGTCCTGGCGCCCTGGCGCGCCGCGGCGATGGCAGCCATGGTGCCGGCCAGGCCGCCGCCGCAGACCAGGACGTCGGGTGTCGTCGTCGCTTGTTGCATGGTCGGGGGTCTCAGTTCGCCTTGATGCCGCGGGCCTTGATCACCGCGGCATAGCGATCGATCTCACTGCGCATGAACTGGCCGGCTTGCGCGCGGTTCTGCAGCACCGGTGCCACGCCGATGGAGGCGAATTTGGTTTTCACCGTGTCGGACTGCAGCGCCTGGGTCAGCTGGGCTTCCAGCTTGGCCAGGCCCGCGGCGGGGATGCTGCCCTTGGGCGCGAACAGCGCGGCCCAGCCTTGCACTTCCAGGCTCGGGTAGTTCAGCGAACGCAGCGTGGGCACGCCCGGCAGGTCGGCCACCGGCTTGGGCGACGAGACCGCGATGGCGCGCAGCTTGCCCGCGCGGATGTGCGGCAGCACGCTGGGCAGGTTCAGGAAGCCCAGGGACACGAGGCCGGCGAGCACGTCCGGCATCATGGCGCTCTCGCCCTTGTACGGCACGTGGGTGAATTCGATGCCGGTCTCGCCCGCGAACATCTCGGCGGTGAGGTGGGCCAACGTGCCGTTGCCGCTGTTGCCCGCGGTCAGCTTGCCGGGCGCGGCCTTGCCCTCCCGGATCACGTCGTTCATGGATTGCAGCGACGAGTTGCTCGGCACCACGAGCACCAGCGGCTGGTCGGACACCATGCCGACCACGTCGAAGTCCTTGTTCACGTCGTAGCCGATGTTGGGCACGAGCAGCGAGTTGATCACCATGCTGTTGCTGCCCATCAGCAGCGTGTGGCCGTCCTTGCTCTGCGCCACGTGGTTCACGCCGATGGCGCTGCCCGCGCCGGGCTTGTTGTCGACGATGAAGGCCTGCCCCAGTGTGTTGCCGAACAGTTCGGCCAGCACGCGCGCCGAACTGTCGGCGCCGCCCCCGGGTGCGAAGGGCACGACGATGCGCACCGGGCGCGTGGGCCAGTCGGTGTTGGCCAGGGCGGTGAGCGGTGCGGCGGCGAGGCTGCCGGTCAGCGCGCTGGCGCCGAGCAGGAAGTCGCGGCGGCGCAGGGGCTGCAAGGGGGTGGTGGTGTCTTGGTCGGTCATGTCATGTCTCCTGGAATGGTCCGGCGAATGCTAAGCAGCCGTGTCCTAACAATCCAATACCATTGCTTCCGATCCGCATAACACGGGGTTATGCGGTGCAAAGACCCGGCGAGGGCCCCATGAACCTGCGGCAGATCGAAGTTTTCAGGGCCACCATGCTGGCCGGTTCGGTGACCGATGCGGCCAGGCTGCTGCACGTGTCGCAGCCCGGTATCAGCCGCATGCTCGGGCATATCGAGTTGCAGCTGGGTGTGCGTTTGTTCGAACGCAACAAGGGGCGCCTGCAGCCGACGCCGGAGGCGCACGCGCTGTTTGCCGAGGTGGAGCAGGTGTACCTCGGCGTGAACCGCATCAAGGAGCGCGCCGGTTCGCTGCGCGCGGGCGGCGGCCAGACCTTGCGGGTGTTGTCCAGCCCCAGCCTCGTGCTGGAGCTGCTGCCCAATGCGATCGCGAGCGTGGTGGCGGATTTTCCGGAGGCCAAGCTGCACGTCGAATCGCATTTGAAGCGCGACATGACGCGCCTGCTCGCGCGCGGCGAAGCCGACGTGGGCTTCAGCAACCTGCCGATCGACCACCCGCCGCTGGTGTCCGAGGTGGTGGGGCAATGGACGCTGAGCTGCGTGATGCCCAAGGGGCACCGGTTCGAGAAGGCGGCGAGCGTGTCACTTCGCGAGGTGCTGGGTGAGACGCTGATCGCCTTCAGCCCGGACACGCCGCAGGGGCTGTTCGTCGACATGGCGCTGCCCGAGCAGTTGCAGACCGCGCGCTCGCAGATCGAGGTGCGCTCGGGTCAGGTGGCCTGTGCGCTGGTGGCCTCGGGCTGCGGCATCGCGGTGGTCGACAACCTCACGGCGCGGGCCTGGACCAGCGACAAGCTGAGCTTTCGCCCGATCCGCCGCGCGCCGGTGCACAAGATCTACCGCCTGCGCAACCCGAACTTTCCCAGCTCGGCGCTGGAAGACGAGCTGGTCAAGCGCTTTCGCCGCTTGGCCGCGCGTCAGCCCGTCGACACGTCCAGGCGGTAGCGCGCGCCGTTGCCATTCTCCGCATCCAGCGCGTTGGCCCGCAAGGTCCAGCGCTGCCGGTGGTGTGCCGCCAGCGTGGAGCGGTGCGCGATCGACACGATCGCGCCATGCGCCTGCTTCACCCGGTCGACCAGGCGCTGATAGATCGTGGCCTCGGCCTCTTCGTCGAGCGCGCTGGTCGCTTCATCGGCCAGCACCCAGGCCGGTTTCTTCAGCATCACGCGCGCAATCGCCAGGCGTTGGCGTTCGCCGCCGGAGAGCTTCTGGCCCCAGGCGTCTTCGCGGTCGAGCTCGTCGGCCAATGCGGGCAGCAGCGCAGCGTCGAGTGCGTCCTTCAGTTCGGCGTCGGTGTACTGGTCGGCCGGGTCGGGGTAGGCCAGCGCGTCGCGCAAGCGGCCATCCGGGAAGTAGGGCCGCTGCGGAATGAACATCGCGTTCTTTGGCAAGCCCACGCGGCCCAGCGCGTGGGGCCAGATGCCCGAGATCGCCCGGAACAGGCTGGACTTGCCGCTGCCCGAGGGGCCGTGCAGCAGCACCGTGTCGCCGGGCTTCACGCTCAGGTCCACGCCGGCCAGCAGCGTGCTGCCGCCGGGCAGCGCGACGGTGAGGCCTTGCGCGGTGATGCCATCGGACGACTCGGTGAGGGACAGGTCGTCGCGCGTTTCCGATTGGTGCTGCAGGCTCTTCTCGAAGCCGATCAGACGGTCGGTGGTGGCCTTCCACACCGCCAGCGCCATGTAGTTGTCGACCAGCCACGAGAGCGAGTCCTGCACGCGCCCGAAGGCCGAGTTGATCTGCATCAGCTGGCCGAGCTGGATCGCGCCGCTGAAGTAACGCGGCGCGGCCACGATCATCGGGAAGATGATGGCGGCCTGCGAGAAGAAGCTGCTGAACCAGGTGAGTTGCTTCTGGTTGCGGATGAGGTTGAAGTAGTTGCCCATCACGTCCGCGAAGCGCAGGTCGAGGTGGCGGCGCTCCACGCCTTCGCCGCCGTCGAGCGCGATCGATTCGCTGTACTCGCGCACGCGCACCATGTGGTGGCGGAAGTTGGCTTCGAGCATCTGCTGCTGAAAGTTCAGCCGCACCTGGGGCCGCCCGATCCAGTGCGCGATGGCACTGCCGATCACGCAGTACAGCACCGCGGCCCACACCATGTAGCCCACGATCTCCCATTGCCCACCGCCGAAGAAGGCGGGCGCGGTGAAGCTGAGCGAGCCGCTGAGCGTCCACAGGATGCCGACAAAACTCACCAGCGTGATGAGCGCGTTGAACATGCCCATGGACAGCGTCACGGTGTAGCTGGTGAAGAGGTTCAGGTCTTCCTGGATGCGCTGGTCCGGGTTGTCGGGGTTGCCGTGTTCGTCGTCGGTGAAGCGCGCCAGCTCCATGCGGTAGAACGCCTTGTGGGCCAGCCAGCGGCCCATGTAGTGGTCGGTGAGCCAGACGCGCCAGCGCAGCTGCAGGATCTGCGTGAGGTAGAACTTGTAGACCGCGAGCACGATGTAGATCAGCGCGAGCCAGCCAAAGCGCCCGATCTGCTGCCAGAACACCGGCTGGTCCTTGGCCTGCAGCGCGTCGTAGAACACGCGGTACCACTCGTTGATCTGCACCAGCATGTAGACCGTGCCGAGGTTGAGCAGCACCACCGCCAGCAACAGGCCACGCGCGCGCCACTTCTCGTTGGACTGGAAGTACGGCATGGCGAAAGCGCCGATGCCCTTGAGCGTGGGCCAGAGCCTGGCGGGGCGGGGGGCGGCGTCGGTTGGCATCGTTGTCGTCGTCATGAAGGGGCCCAGGGAAGGTCGGGCGCAGACGGCGCCCAGTCAAGGCGCATCGTAGCGGGTCGCATGGCGCGCACGCTGAGGCCAGGCTTAGCGGAGTAGGCCTTCAAACACGGAGCCGAATACACATCGAGGCAGGCGGGAGGGGCAGCCCTCCAGGGGCACCAAGGGTCCGGCTACGCCGGCCCGAGGTTCCGTCCCCCCCTCGAAGCGCCGAAGGCGCGCCACGGAGGGGGGAAGCCGCGCAGCGGCGCAGGGGGTGTTTAACGGTTACTGATGCCGCTGGCCACGTGCCCGGCGGGCACGTGCAGCGCGGCCGACTCGATGTGGCCGGTCTGGTCGTCGAAGAAGAAGTCGGGCTCGAACTCGCGCAGGAACTCGCCCTTGGGCAGGCCGCCGAGGAACATGGCTTCGTCGACGTCGATGTTCCAGTTCATCAGCGTGCGGATGGCGCGCTCGTGCGCCGGTGCGCTGCGCGCGGTGACGAGCGCGGTGCGCACGCGCATGAGCGGCGTGCCCTCGCTTTGCAGGCGGTGCAGGGCTTCGAGCAGGGGCTTGAACGGGCCACCCGCGAGCGGCAACGCGGCCTTGCTGGCCTCGTGCTCCTGGAACGCCGAGAGGCCCTGCGCCTGGAAGACGCGCTCGGCCTCGTCGGAGAACAACACGGCGTCGCCGTCGAAGGCGATGCGCACTTCGTTCGGGTGTTCGGTGCTTGCGTGCACCGACTGCGGGTACACCTGCGCGGCGGGCACGCCCGCTTCGAGCGCGGCGCGCACGTCGGCCAGGTGGGTGGAGAGGAACAGGTTGGCGCGCAGCGGGCGCAGGTAACGCCAGGGCGGCTGGCCGCGCGTGAAGCTGCCGCGCTGGATCGGCAGGCCGTAGTGCTTGGCCGAGCGGAACACGCGCATGCCCGAGACCGGGTCATTGCGCGAGAGGATCACCACTTCCACGCGCTGCGCGTCGGCATCGTTGAACGCGAGCAGCTTGTGCACCAGCGAGAACGCCACGCCGGGCAGCGCGGGCTGTTCCAAACGGTCGAGCTGCAGCTTCATGTAGGCGCGGTCATCGCCGGTTTCGAACAGGCGGTTCTCTTCTTCGAAGTCGAACAGGGCGCGGGAGGAAATGGCGACGACGAGCTTGCCGTCAAGGGAAACACCCATGTTCAGGTCACGAGTTGGTTGAGCTGGATGATCGGCATCAGCACGGCCAGCACGATCAGCATCACCACCAGGCCCATGCCCACGATCAGCAGTGGCTCCAGGATGGTGGCCATGTGCATGGCGCGGCGCTGCACCTCGTCGCCGAGTTGCTTGGCGGCGCGTTCGAGCATGGCGGGCAACTGCCCGGTCTGTTCGCCCAGGCGCGCGAACATCGACACCAACGGCGGAAACCGTTTCTTGCTGCCCAGCGCCGAGGCCAGCGGCGCGCCTTCGCGCACCAGCACCTGCGCGTCGAGCGCGTCGGCGCGCATGGCCTGGTTGGACAGCGTGTCGGCGGCGGTCTGCAGCGCGCGCAGGATCGGCACGCCCGCGGCCGCCAGCATGGCCAGCGTGGCGGCGAAGCGCGCCGCGTTGTAGCCGCGCGCCAGACGGCCCACGAGGGGCAGGCGCAGCCAGGTCGCGTCCATGCTCAGGCGGATGGCTTCGTTGCGGCGGGCGAACACCACGCCGCCCACGCCCAGCACCAGCACGGCGAGCATGAGCCAGCCGTACGAGCGCACGAAGTCGCTCAGGCCGAGCATCACCACCGTGAGGAAGGGCAGGGCGCGCTTGCTGCCGGCAAACACGTTGGCCACCTGCGGCACCACGTACGACACCAGGAACACCACGATGACGATCGCCACCAGCGTGACGATGGCGGGGTAGAGCGAGGCCGCCACGATCTTGTTCTTCAGCGCTTCGCGCGATTCGAGGTCGTCGGCCAGGCGTTCGAGCACCGTGCCGAGCAGACCGCTCTGTTCGCCCGCGGCGATCACGCCGGTGTAGATGGGCGAAAACTCGCGCGGGTGTTGCGACAGCGCGCGGGCAAAGGGCGAACCGGCATTGACTTCGGAGCGCAGCGAGGCCATGAGGTTGCGCTGCTTCTCGTCTTCGGCTTCTTCGGTCAGCGCCGAGAGCGCGCGCTCCAGCGGCAAACCGGCGGAGACCAGGCCGGCGAGCTGGCGCGTCCAGACCGCGAGCGTGGTGGCGCTGAAGGCCCGGCCGCCCCAGAGCGTGATGTTGAAGCCCCTGGACGATGCGCCGCCTGCCGCACCCATGGCGGGCTCGACCAGCAGCGGCACCAGCGAACGTGCGCGCAACATGCTGCGCGCCGCGCGCGCGGTGTCGGCGTCGATCAGGCCTTTCTGCGTGGCGCCCTGTGCGTCGAGGGCTTCGAAGGTGTAGGCGGGCATGTGGGTCGAATGGGCGTAGGTGCCGGCCTGTTCAGTCGCGCGTCACGCTCATGACCTCTTCGGGCGAAGTGACGCCTTGGTCGATCAGCCGCTGACCATCGGCACGCATGGAGCGCAGGCCAGCAGCCTCGGCCGCCACATAGACCTGGCTTTCGGCGGCACGGTTGTGGATCAGCGCGCGGATCTGGTCGTCGGCCACCATCAGCTCGTAGA
Organism: Hydrogenophaga sp. 2FB; assembly: GCF_005503365.1. Classification (GTDB taxonomy): domain Bacteria; phylum Pseudomonadota; class Gammaproteobacteria; order Burkholderiales; family Burkholderiaceae_C; genus Hydrogenophaga. Next base: position 17,352 of record NZ_SCML01000017.1, on the reverse strand, counting down.
TGCCAGTGCGGCCCTTGTAGCCACTCTGGTTGCAATGCTCGCAGCCCACCGGGTGCCACAGGCCCTTGTCGTCCTGGCGGCGGCAGTGCGGGCAGAGCTTGCGCACCAGCCGCTGCGCGAGCACGCCCAGCAGGGACGAACTCAGTAGGAAGGGCTCGACGCCCATGTCGGTTAGGCGGGTCACGGCGCTGGGGGCGTCGTTGGTGTGCAGCGTGGCGAGCACGAGGTGGCCGGTGAGCGAGGCCTGGATGGCGATCTGCGCGGTTTCGAAGTCGCGGATCTCACCGATCATGATCACGTCCGGGTCCTGGCGCAGGATGGCGCGCAGCGCCTTGGCGAAGGTGAGTTCGATGCGCGAATTCACCTGCGTCTGCCCCACGCCGGGCAGCTCGTACTCGATCGGGTCTTCCACCGTCATGATGTTCTGCGTGCTGGCATCCAGGCGTTGCAGCGCGGCGTAGAGCGTGGTGGTCTTGCCCGAGCCGGTCGGGCCGGTCACGAGGATGATGCCGTGCGGTTGGCCGATGAGCTTGCGAAAACGCCCGAGCACGTCGCCCTGCATGCCCACGGCTTCCAGGCTGAGCTTGCTCTCGCTCTTGTCGAGCAGGCGCAGCACGGCGCGTTCGCCATGCGCGCTGGGCAGGGTGGACACGCGCACGTCGACCGCGCGCGTGCCGATGCGCAGCGAGATGCGGCCGTCTTGCGGCAGGCGTTTCTCGGAGATGTCGAGCTCGGCCATGATCTTCAGGCGCGAGATCAGCGCGGCGTGCAGCGCGCGGTTGGGTTGCACCACTTCGCGCAAGGTGCCGTCCACACGGAAGCGCACGCTCGAATGGCGTTCGTAGGGTTCGATGTGGATGTCGCTCGCGCCGTCGCGCGCGGCCTGCGTGAGCAGCGCGTTGAGCATGCGGATGATGGGCGCGTCGTCGGCGGTCTCCAGCAAGTCTTCGATCGCCGGCAGGTCCTGCATCATTCGGCTGAGGTCGGCATCGCTTTGCACCTCGCTCACCACCGCGGCCGCGCTCGATTCGCCTTGCGCGTACGCCGCGCTGATGCGCTGCTTGAGCACGTCGCCGCTTTCCCAGCGGATGTCGTTCACCGGGTGCTGGCGCAGGATTTCGGACAGCGCCGAGAGGCGCCGCGTCTGCGCGCCCGAGTCGCTGGCCGGCGTGCTGCTGCCCAGCAGGGTCAGCGTGGTGCCGTCGTCCTCGATGAGCCAGTGGTGCTCACGGGCGAAGGCATAAGGCAGCGGGTACTTCACGGCCGCGGCCTCACCGCTGCGGCGCCGGCGTTTGCGGCGGCGGGTTCACCGGCGGCGTCGTGAGCGGGTCGGCCAGCGAGCGCACGGGCGGCTGGCCCTCGCGGTTCGCGGGGAACGTGCCCGGTGGCGCTTGTGGCGGCATGATCGCCGATTCGTTCACGCCCAGCACGCCGCTTTGTTTGGGCTGCGAGTCCTTCTGCACCGAGCGCATGAGCTCGTAGCGATCGAGTGCCAGGGTGCTGGTTTCGCGCGCATCGCGCATCACCACCGGGCGCAGGAACACCATGAGGTTGGTTTTGCGGCGCGAGCGCGTTTCGCTGCGGAACAGGCCACCGACAAAGGGCACGTCGCCCAGGCCTGGGACCTTCTCCTGGTTGCCCGCGTATTCGTCCTGCAGCAGGCCGCCGAGCACCACGATGGCGCCGTCGTCGACCAGCACGGTGGATTCGATGGTGCGCTTGTTGGTGATCAGCCCTGTGGTCGAGTTGACCGAGGAGGCCACCACGTTGCTGACCTCCTGGAAGATGGTCATCTTGATGGTGCCGTTTTCGCTGATCTGCGGCTTGACCCGCAGCGTCAGGCCCACGTCCTTGCGCTCGATGGTCTGGAACGGATTGACCGAGCCGTTGTTGGCGCCGGTGTTGGTGAACTGGCCGGTCACGAAAGGCACGTTCTGGCCGATCACGATCTTGGCTTCTTCGTTGTCCAGCGTGAGCAGGTTGGGGGTGGAGAGGATGTTGCCTTCGCCGTTCTCCTGCAGGAAACGCGCGAGGAAACCGAGCACGTACACGCCGTTGGTGCGGCGCGCCAGGCCGGCGTTGAGGCCAGGCGCTGGCGTGGCGTTGCCTTGGGCGAGTTCGAGGATGTTGCGGCCGGCGGTGCCGAAGTTGGTGCCGAGCAGACCGATCACGCGGTCGCCGTTGTTGCCGAGCGCGCCCTGCCACTGGATGCCGAACTCGGCCGCCTTTTCGGCATTGACCTCGGCGATCAGGCTTTCCACGTACACCTGCGCGCGGCGCGAATCGAGCTGGTCGATGACGGCGCGCAACTGGCGGTATTGCGGTTCGGGCGCGGTGATGATGAGCGAATTGGTGGCCGGGTCGGCCTGGATCTGGCCACCGGTCGAGGGCGCGGCGCTCGGGGACACCGATGCCGTGGCCGCGTTGCTGGCGGTCGTCATGGAGGTGGCGTTGGCGCCGGTCGGCGTCAGGGCCAGACCCGCGCGGTTGAGAGGGCTACCGCTGCTGATGCCGCTGAGCCCCCCCGATGATTCACCCGAGATGGCCGCGCGCAACGTGGCGGCCAGGGAGGTGGCGTCGGCGTTCTTCAGGTACACCACGTGGATGTTGCCGCTCACGTTTTGCGACGAGGGTTGGTCCAGTTTCACCACCAGTGCGCGCACCAGCGCCACGCGCGCCGGGTTGGCCGCGCGCAGCACCAGGCTGTTGCTGCGGGGCTCGGCCACCAGCGTGGTCTTGTACGAGGGGTCGGCCTGTCCCGCGCCGCCGGCGGCCGCCGGGTCGATCAGGCGCGTGACCAGGGCGGCCAGGTCGGCCGCCACCGCGTGTTGCAGTGGAATGACCTCCACGTCGGTCGCCCCGGCCACGTCGAGCGCGGTGATGATGCGGCCGATGCGCTGCAGGTTGTCCGCGTAGTCGGTGATGACCAGCGAGTTGTTGCCGGGGTTGACGTTGATGGTGTTGTTCGGCCCGATCAGCGGGCGCAGCACCGGCACGAGGTTGTTGGCCGACTCGTGGTTGAGCCGGAAGATCTGCGTGACCACGGTGTTGGACGCGGGCAGGGCCGAGACCGCGCCGGCGCTCACCACGTTGCCCTGCAGCTTCGCGTCGGCCTCGGGCACGATCTTGTAGAGACCCCCGGTATCGACGATCGAGAAACCTTGCAGGCGCAGCACGGCCGCGAACTGGTTGAGCGCGGCGGTGGGGGAGACGGGCCGCTCGGTGGACAGGTTGACCGTGCCCTTGACGCGCGGATCGACCACCACGTTGCGCCCGGTGATGGTGGCCATGGTGCGCGCCACCGATTCGATCTCGGCGCCCACGAAGTTGAGCACCACGGGCTCGCTGGCCGCGCGCGCGCCAGTTTGTGAAATGCCATTTCCCGATGCCAGACACAGAGCGAGCGCCAGTACCGTGAGCACGCCGCCGTGGGCAGCACGGCCCGGAGCGACTCGGAGAGGGTTCGGTTTCATGTGCGGATCGTATCTTGGTTGAGGGGTGGCGTGTGGGCGCTTGATGAGGTCATCAGCCAATGCTGAGCAGCGAGCGCGAGCCCTGCCGTCGGCCCATGATGTTGAGCAGGTTGCCCAATGCGGTTTCGGCGCCGGGCTCGGCTTCGGCCGCACCCTGGAAACGCAGACGCCCACCGACCCAGCTGCCGGCGCCTTGCAGCCTGAGTGCGCCGCTGAGGGTTTGCAGGTCCAGCGTGGTGGTGTTGCCGTCGGCTTCGGCGCGCATGGTCATGCGGTAGCTGCCCAGGGGGCGCAGGGTGGAGAGGCGTGAAGCGACGTCGAGGGCTTCGACCGAGGCCTCACCCTGCAGGCTGGTGCGGCCCTGGTCCCAGCGCAGCGTCATGCCGTCGGTGTGCAGGGCGAGCTGGCCTTCCACGCGCAGCGTGTTCCAGGGCGTGCCCAGACCGGCGAGCAGCTCGGCCGGCCACAGGCTGGTGGACTTGGCGATGCGCAGTTCCGCGCCGCCCAGGCGCGGGATGAGGGTGAGGTCCATCGGCTCGGGCGTGCAGCAGGGGGCTTCGAGCCGCAGCGCCGCCGCGGGCCGGCCCGACGCCAGCGTGGGCGCCAGGCGCCACAACATGCCCTGGGGCAGCGCGGTCTGGGTGCGGCTGCCTTCGCCACCGGTGAACACCACGTCGGCCTGGCCGTTCCACACCGTGCCGCGCGCGTTGAGCAACTGCAACTGGCCGTTGGTGGCCGAGGTCACGCTGCTGGCCAGCCAGCGGGCGGGGGCAAAGACGATCAAGGCCACTAACAGGCCGAGCAGGCCTCCGATCCAGGCCAGGCGCACGGGCCACACGCCGTTCATGGGGTGCCGCTCAGACCGGGGCCGGTCAGGACGAGCGTGCCGCTCCACCCGGGGCTGCCGGCTTCGCGGGTGATCTTGCTTTCCAATGGCAGCAGGCGGGCGTTGATGCGTACCTGCGTCAGCCATTGCGCCAACGCTTCGGGCGGCGTGTTGCGCAGCGTGATCGTGACGCGATCGCCAAGCACGGACAGCTGTGCCGTGCCGGCCAGGCCGTTGGTGGCGGTTTCGAGCGCGCGCAGCACTTCGTCGCGCCCGGGTGGTTGGGCGCTGCTCTGGCCGCGCACCGATTCGGCGGTGGCGGCCAGGCGCTGCATCTGTGCGAGTTGTGTGTCCACCCGGGCATGGCGTGCCGGGGCCTGACTCAGGGTGTTGATGGCCGGGGCCACCGCCAGCCACCAGAGCAGGCCCAGGCCGATGACCCAGGCCGCGATGGTGACCGCGCTGCGTTCGCGTGGCGACAGGCGTGACAAGGCGGCGGACAGCGCCAGTGTGAACCGGGCGACAGGAGAGGTGGGTTGGGTGGTGGCCACGGTGTTCGGTTCAGAGTTCCGGCGGCCGAAGGGCCAGCTCGCTGCCATCGAAGCGCGCGCGCCAGCCGCTTTGTTCCAGCGTCTGTTGCAGCGCGCGCAGTTGTTCTTCGCTGGCGCGCCAGCCCGAGAAGCGGCCTTCGCCGGTGTTGTAGGCGATGACCGAGGGCGTCAGGGCGTCGCCCGCCGCGGCCTGGTCGATGGCGGCGAGCAGGGTTTCGAGGTCACCCGCCGACAGTGCGCCGCTGGCCGCCTGCAGGCGCGCGACCTCGCGCTGCATCTGCACCGGTGCGTCGAGCACCACCGTGACCTGCGGAAAGCTCTTCTGCAGCGTCTGCACGATGGCCTGCTGTTTGTCGTTGAGCGTGCTGCGTTCGTGCCAGGCGGCGGCGTTCAAGCCCACGAGTTGCACGCCGACCAGGGCGGCAAAGCCCCAGCGCGCCGGCCGCCACGCCGGGGCATTGCGCCATTGCCGAAAACTGCGCTTGAGCCGCTGGCCGCGCCGTGCGCCGGCCGACAGGCTCAGGTCGAACTGCGCCAGGTTCCAGTCGGACTGGGCGCAACGCAGCAGCCAGGCCGGCTGGGCCACCAGTTCGAAACGCTGTTGCAGCACCTGTTCGGCCTGTTGCGCCACCGAGGGATCGGCGAGCCAGACGTCGAACTCACCAGGCGCGCCCGGCGCATCGCTGGCCGGGGGCATGAGGGCGGTGACCACCATGTCGGCGGCCGTGCCGTTGCCCATGGGCGTCTCGCGCACGGGCGCGCAGCTCACGCCGAGCAAGCCCGCGCTGCCCAGCCAGATCTGGCCGTTTTCGTTGTACGCCCAGTGCACGTTGGAGGGCACGTCCAACCCGAAGCTGCGCGAAGCGCCCGGCGTGGCCCCCGGCGCTTCGGCGGGCACCAGCGGCCACAGAGCGGGCGCAATGCGCCCCACCGGGCGGCTGGCGGATTCAAGGACTTGCAGCCAGCCACGCAGCCAGACACGGTCGCATGCCGCAACCCAGACCGTCTGGCCCGAGCGGCCGCCGGGCTCCAGGGCAAAGTGCAGGTCGGCCGTGTCGGCCAGCAGGCGGTCTTCCAGCAGGCCGTCGAGCGCGGCACGCAGACGGGCCTGGGCGACCTTGGGCAGGGACACGCGGTGCCACGACACCGAGCGCGGCGGCAGCACCAGCACCACGTCGTCGTCGCGCGGCAGCAGCGAGGCAGCACACTGGCCATGGCCGGTGATCTGCTGGCCATTGCTGGATGTCGCCCAGTCGAACAGGGCGGTGGGCCCTGCGGCCGGCGCGGCGGAAAAGTCCGAAGGGGCGACGATCAGCACAGTGATCCAGTCATGCGAAAGGGTTGCTGGGGCAAGAGTGCACCATTCTAGTTACTGTATGTGTCAGCGACCATGCATGTTTCAGGGCCTGGCGAAGCGCTCGCGCCAGTTCACGCGCACGTCCAGGTTGTTGCGCACCACCAGCGAACGCTCTTCGATGATGGTGTTGTCCAGCCGCAGGCGCCCGCGCACCTCGAAGTGGTTGCTGCGCACACCGTGGTAGAGATCGGACAGCTGGGCCTTCAGGTCGGGCAAGGCGGTGGTCACGTCGGCCAGGCTCTTGAAGGGCTCGCGCCCGCGCATGGCGATGAGTTGGCGCGCCTGCGCCAGGTCCAGGTCGGGCACGCTGGCCGAGAGCGCTTGTGCGCTGGCGGTGTTGAGGTTGAGCGTGGTGCGGGCGGGCAGCACGGCCACATGCATCTCCAGCACGGCCAGGCTGGCACGGCCGATGCCCAGCCAGGCCAGCTGCGAAAACTTCTTCGGAACCAGGGCGGTGCGCGAAGGCAGTGGGTCGTTCAGCGCCAGGCTCATGGATGTGCGCAACTCGTTGGCGGCGGCATTGAGTTCCGAGGTCGGCAGGCCCAGCAGTTCGTACAACTTGCTGAAGCTGCGCATGTCGGCCTCGGACAGCTCCACCTTGGCCTGCGCGCCGCTTCCCACGGTGCGCACGATGTTGAGGAAGTTCATGCGCGATTGCATGTCGATCACCTCGCCGGAGAGGAAGGCTTCGCGCATGTCGTCGGTGTTGTTGTTCTTGTCGGCGGCCAGAAAGCTGGAGAGGCGCGCCTCTTCGAGCGGCGTGGCCCAGGGTTCGCCCAGGTGGTCGGCGTTGCCGCTGGTCTGGTTGTCGCGCGCGTCCTCGCGCAGGATCAGGCGCGCCCAGTCGAGCGCGCCGGTGAGGATCCAGCCGGCCTGCATGCGTTGCCGCTCCGCCTGCTCCACCTCGGCGGCGCGCCACTGTTGCCAGAGCGCGGCGGCGGCCAGCGTGGCCACCAGCGTGACGACCAGCATGGCGAGCAACAGCGCCGCGCCGCGTTGGCGCGCCGCGGGGGGGCGTTTGTGTTTCACCGGCCCGCCTCCAGCGTGGGGCGCACCCAGTCGCGCACCAGGCTGCCGTTGAGGCCTTCGCCCGTACCCAGCACCAGTTCCAGGCGCACGCCGTTGGGCATGCCGCTGCCCGTGGGCGTGGTCTCGACGCCCCCCACCGGCTCCTCGTTGCCGGTGGAAGACTGCGGGTTGCCCCAGGTTTCGCCGCGGTGGTAGAAGAGCTGCCAGTTGTCGATGCCCAGCAGGGCAATGGCGCTGTCGGTGCCGGGATTGCCCGTTTGCGAGGGCAAGGCGCCGCGGCCCCATTCGGCCGCCCGCTGCCAGGCGCGCGCCAGCTCGTCGCGCCGCAGCAAGGGTCCCGATTGCCAGCGCACCCACTGGCCGCTGGCGCTACTGCTCGAAGAGATGACGGGCAGGCCCGCGAGCGCCACACCGGTCAGGCGTGTCCAGGCGACGACGCGGATGCCGCGGCTGTCCAGGCCGGTTTCGCCGCTGTCGCGCCGCGTCATGCGCAGCACCTGGCCATTGAAATCGAGTGGATTCACCTCCCCGGTGTCGATCAGCGCGTCCAGATCGGTCGCCCATTGGCCCATGGCCGCCTGCATGCGCAGAAGATCGTCGGCGCGCTGCTGGGTGAGGGTTTGCGTGCGCGTCATGCCGTCGAGCGAACGCCAGCTCAACAGCGCGAGCATGGACATGACCACGATCGCCACCAGCAACTCGATGAGGGTGAAGCCGCGCGCGCTCTTCATGCTCAGTAGCGGCCCATGATGGTTGACAGGGTCAACAGACGCACCCGCGTGCCATCCACCGCGGCTTCCACCACCGCATCCACGCGCCGGAAGTTCGGGTTCGGCGTGGGCAACACCGACAGGTGCACCTGCATCTCGCGCCCGGCCTGCGCGCAGGCGGCATCGCTCTCGCCGGTACCGGGCAACTGGCGCAGCAGCCGCAGCCGCGTGAGTTCATTTTCGGCGCAGAGCTGCGCCAGCCATTGGTCGCTTTGCCGTCCCGCCGCGCGCGTGAGCGCACCCGTGGCCTGCAGGCCGGTCGACAGCGTGATGGCCACCACGGCGAGCGCCACCAACACCTCGATCAAGGTGAATCCGCGTGAGAGGCGTTTCATGGTGCGGGGCTGAGCACGGTGAACGGTGAGAGGCCGTCCGTGCCCAGCGTGATCCTGCGCTCGCCTTGCGCCAGCACGAGGCGCTGGGCCGGGATGAGGGGCTCTGGCCCGAGGACCAGGGACTGGGCCCCGGGCGGCTGGATCACCAGCGCCTGGGTGTCCTGGCTCAGCCAGGGGCGCGGTCCGGTCGACGTGCCACGGCTGCCCTGCTGGGGCAGACCAATGAATTCAAAACCCTGCGGTACGCCGCGCCACACCACGGGCAGGCCGCTGGTGCGCGACTGCGCGCGCGCCGATTCGAGCAGCGCCGACAGCCGCAGGCCTTCTCGCTCCAGCCGTGTGGCGTCGGTGTCGCGCATGGCCATGCTCACACCGGCGGTGGCCAGTGCCACGATCACCAGCACCACCATCAGCTCGAGCAGCGTGAAGCCGAGGGTTTTGCTGCGCATGGGATGGCTTCACGCAGCGCGCAACACCGGGCCGGCCGCCGGGCCGCCCCCAAGGCAGGCCCAGCCCCCTTGGGGGGCAGCGACCCGCGCAGCGGTGGAGCGTGGGGGCGCCATGTTCACTGCCAGCTGCCAATGTCGGCTTCTTTGCCTTCGCCGCCGGCTTGCCCATCGGCGCCGAGCGAGAGCACGTCCACTTCACCCTTGAGGCCGGGGTTGATGTACTGATACGGACGGCCCCACGGGTCGGCCGGCAGCTTGTCCAGGTACGGGCGCCAGTTGGGTGGCGTTGGCCCGGCCGATGGCTTGGCCACCAGCGCATTGAGCCCCTGTTCACCCGTGGGGTAGCGCTGGTTGTCGAGCCGGTACAGCTTGAGCGCCTGCATGAGGTTGTTGACGTCGGTCTTGGCGGCGGTCACGCGTGCGTCGTCGGCGCGATCGAGCACGTTGGGCACGATCAGCGCGGCGAGCACGCCGATGATGACCAGCACCACCATGAGCTCGATCAGGGTGAAGCCGCGCCGCAGGGCGCGCAGGGTTCGGGAGGGCAGGGGGGTGGTCAGGTGTGGCATTCAATCTCCCGCGGACAGGGGCCCGAAATGGCCTTGAAGAGAAGGCCGAAAAACACGGTGGTCGATCATAATGCGCGCATGAAAAAGAAGGTTCCTGCGTTCGGACATTCTGGCTTTCTCATGGAAAGCCCGGCCGCGCTGCTGACGGCAGGGGGGCGTGCACCGACGCTGGCGGCCGGGCTGCTGTGGCTGGCCGCGGGACTGAGCGCGGGGTACTGGGTGTTGTTGGCCTGGGGCCAATCACCTGTCACGCCGGTCTCGGGCGTGGCGCCCGTGCAGGTAACCGCCGATGCCGCGGCGGTGGCCCGCACATTGGGTGCGTTGCCGGCAAACACCGCGTCCAACGCGGCCCCTGCCGCGCCGCCACGCTACAACTTGTTGGGCGTTGTGGCGGTGGGTGCGCAAGATGGCGCTGCGCTGATCGCCGTGGATGGCCAACCGCCCAGGCCCTACCGTGTTGGCGCACCACTGGATGGTGGCCTCGTGCTGCAAGCCGTCACGCGGCGCACGGTGCGGTTGGGCCCTGCGCTGGGAGCACCCACCACGGTGGAGTTGACGCTGCCCGAGCTGGCGGAGCGATCCTGAGCGCTTGAGTGGAGAGGTTGGCTGGATCGACGCCAGCGGCGGCCACCAACGCGAGCGGGCTGAAGCCTCAGCGCTCCAGCAAGGCCTGTGCGGTCAGCAACAGCGGCCAAGCCATCAAGGCACCGGTGCCCTGCGCCAGGCGCACGCCCAGGTCCAGCAGCGGCTGCGCTTGCAAGTGAATCAACATCAGACGATGGCCTGACTCCGCTGAGCGGTGGCTGAACACCAGGTAGTCGGCGGTCGCTGGGACCAGACCGCGAGCCACCAGCGCCGCTGCGCTTGCCACATAGCCGTCCACCAGCACCACGCGCCGTTCACTGGCGGCTTGCAGCATGGCGCCCGCCATCATCGCGATCTCGAATCCGCCCAGCGCGGCCAGCGCGTCCAACGGCCCCAGGGCCTTGCGGTGGCGACTTGCCCCGGCCGACAGCTTTTCCAGCCGCTGCTGGAGCTCGCTGTCGCTCAGGCTTTCGCCTTGAAAATCGTCGCGTCCACAGGCATCGGCCAGCGGCACCCCGCACAGGCGGGACAGCAACAGCGAGGCACTCACTGTGTTCGCCACGCCTTCGTCGCCCAGTGCGATCACATTGCCCGGCAGATGCCGTACCACGTCCATGCCGGCATGCAGTGCCGAGATGGCCTGGATCTGGGACATCGCTGGCCCGATCATCAGGTTGCGGGTGCCGTAGCCGATCTTTCGCAACAACAGCGGCGCCTTGCGCCGCGCGTCCTCGGGCAGGGTGACGTGTGAGGCCACGCCGGCGTCCACGACCGTCACGTCAAAGCCATGCAGCTGCGCCAGTGCGCTCACCGGTGCAGCCCCCAGCAGCAGCTGCATCACATGCTCGCAGGTCATGGACTGAGCGAGCTCGGACATGCCTTCGTCGGCGATGCCGTGGTCGGCGGCGAACACGACCAGTTGCGGCGAGTCAAAGGCCAGCAGATCGAACGCTAGCGGGCTCCCATGCTGGATGCGCGCGAGCTGCAGCACCAGCGGCTCCATGCGGCCCAGCACATTCTCCGGAAAGCCCGCGGGCGTGAGCCGCCGGCGCACGGTGTGGTCCAGCATCGTGTCGCTGGTGGGGGCGATGTGGGGCAGCTTGAGCCCCGTGGGCAGCGCGACTGGCAGCTCGATGGTTCGACGGGTGATCGGTTCGAAGACGGGATCAAGTGCCATGGCGCAGGGTCAACTTTTCAGGAACAGACGGTATACCGGATTGCCTGTTTCCTCGACATATGGATAACCCAGTGCGTTCAGGAATTTGTCGAATGCCTTGTGGTCCTTCTGTGGCACCTGAAGGCCGACCAGGATGCGGCCGTAGTCCGCGCCCTGGTTGCGGTAGTGGAACAGGCTGATGTTCCAGCCCGGGCGCAGCAGATTCAGGAACTTCAGCAGTGCGCCCGGACGCTCCGGGAACACAAAACGCAGCAGGCGCTCGTCGTGCGCGAGCGGCGAATGCCCCCCCACCATGTGCCGGATGTGCTCCTTGGCCAGCTCGTCGTGCGTCAGGTCCAGCGTTTCAAAGCCGTGCTTGATGAGGGTCGCAGCGATCTTGGTTGACTCGCCTTTGCCGTGGGTGGTGAGGCCGACGAACACATGGGCCTGGCTGCCGTCGTGGATGCGGTAATTGAACTCGGTCACGTTGCGCGCGCCGCCCGGCAGCTCGCCGATCACCTCGCAGAAGCGCCGGAAACTACCGCGTTCTTCGGGGATCGTGACCGCAAACAACGCCTCGCGCTCTTCGCCCACTTCGGCGCGCTCGGCCACGAAACGCAGCCGGTCGAAGTTCATGTTGGCGCCACACAGAATGGCCGCGTAGGTCTCGCCGCGCGTCTTGTGCGTCGCAACGTACTGCTTGATGGCCGCCACCGCCAGCGCCCCGGAGGGTTCGACGATGCTGCGCGTGTCCACGAACACGTCCTTGATGGCGGCGCACACGGCATCCGTGTCCACGGTGATGAAGCCGTCGACCAGGTCGCGGGCGATGCGGAAGGTTTCCTCGCCCACCAGCTTGACGGCGGTGCCGTCCGCGAACAGGCCGACATCGGGCAGCGTCACGCGTTGCCCACCCTGAACCGACTGGAGCATGGCGTCCGAATCGTTCATCTGCACCCCGATGACCTTGATTTCGGGTCGCACGGCCTTGATGTAGTTGGCCACGCCGGAAATCAGGCCGCCGCCGCCGATGGCCACGAACACCGCGTCGAGGTGGTCGGAGCCCAGGCTTTGCAGCTGGCGCAGGATTTCCATGGCGATCGTGCCCTGGCCCGCGATCACGTCCGGGTCGTCGAATGGGTGCACGAAGGTGAGCCCCTGCTTCTTTTGCAGGGTCAGCGAATGTGTGTACGCATCGGAGTAGCTGTCGCCGTGCAGCACGACTTCACCGCCAAAGCCACGCACCGCATCGATCTTCACCTGGGGCGTGGTGGTCGGCATCACGATCACGGCGCGCGTGCCCAACTTGCGCGCCCCGAGCGCCACACCCTGGGCGTGGTTACCGGCGGAGGCGCAGATCACGCCCTTTTTCAACTGCTCGGGCGACAGGTGGGCCATCTTGTTATAAGCGCCGCGCAACTTGAAGCTGAACACCGGCTGCTGGTCTTCGCGCTTGAGCAACACTGTGTTGCGCAGCCTGCGGCTGAGGTCGGTCGCGGTTTCCAGCGCCGATTCCACCGCCACGTCATAAACGCGAGCGGTCAGAATTTTTTTCAAGTAGTCTGCGGGCCCCATCAGGGTGAGCGGCGAAGCGCTCTGTGAATTGCGTTGTTGTGGGGGGCGGGCAGACGTGGATGGCATGTGGTTCCTCGGCGCACATCATATCGGGGCGAAAAAAAGCCCGGTCTGGCAGAACCGGACCGGGCTTAAATCCACCCGTGGAGGGTAGAGGAGACAACCGTAAATACAATGACGCCAGTATAACGCGCTTATGCTGCATTGCAACAATGTAAGCCGCATTTCTATGATTTTTAGAGCGCCTTCCCCAATAGCGTTGGATCTTTCACGACAGGACACACCATGGAATGCACCGTCACCTGGACCGGCGCGGCCGGCACCCGCTCCCACATGGGCTTCACTGCCGAGACCGGCACGGGCCATGTGATTGCCATGGATGGCGCGCCCGACGCCGCCAAGCCCGAGAATGGCGGTGCCAACCTGGCGCCTCGTCCCATGGAGACCGTGCTGGCAGGCACGGGCGGCTGCACCGCTTACGACGTGGTGCTCATCCTCAAGCGCGGCCGGCATGATGTTCGGGGCTGTTCGGTCAAACTCACCACCGAGCGCGCTGAAACCGACCCGAAAGTGTTCACCAAGATCCACATGCACTTCAGCGTCAGCGGCAAGGGCATCCCGAACCTGGCCGTCGAGCGCGCCATCGCCATGAGCCACGACAAATACTGCTCGGCCAGCATCATGTTGGGCAAGACTGCGGAGATCACCACCAGCTTCGATTTGCTGGAGGCTTGAGGTTCTTGCGGGGCGCGCCGTTCAGATCCGGTGTGCCACCGTCGTCATCACTTTCGCGGCGGCTCGCATCAGCGCCTTCGCTGGCCACGGCAACGCCACCGCGCCGGCATGTTCGGCCTCGCGTGCATGGCGCGCCTCGTCATCCTTCATCTGCGCCACGATCGCCCGGGACGCTTGGTCCGTGGCGGGAAGGCGGTCCATGTGGCTGGCGAGGTGCGCCTCCACCTGGCGCTCGGTTTCCACCACAAAACCCAGGCTCACGCCCGTCCCCATGCGTCCGGCGAGCAGGCCCAGGCCAAACGCACCGGCATACCAGAGCGGATTGAGCAGCGAGGGACGCGCACCGAGCTCTTCGAGACGCGCCTCGGTCCAGGCCAGGTGATCGGTCTCCTCCCGTCCGGCCGCCTCCAGCTGCAGGGCCAGCGCTTCGTCTGGCCTTTTTCCCGAGCCACGCGGCCAGCGGGCCGCCAGCGCCTGCGCGGTGTAGAGCGCCTGCGCGCAAACCTCGCCCACGTGGTTCACACGCATGAGTGCGCCCGAGAGTTCTCGCTCCGTCGCGTCGAGTTCGGAATCCGTGGCGCGCTCTGGCAGCGTGGGGCACTCGCGTGAAGCCCGTGGGGTCACGAACAGGGTGCGCAACGCCGCATCGGCGGTGATCAGCAGGGCATCGGTGGGGGTGCGCATGGTGTTGAGGGTTCCAGTGGAATGTGCAGTGGTGCGCCCATGCTGCCACGGTTCGGATGGACCGCGATGAATCGGTTCGGCCGGTCCTGTGGGTCGTCTGGACGTCCGGGTAAACACCAGCTTCGTGGCAACGGTGCAACGGATGCACCGTTGTAACGGCGCAAATGAGCATACCAACATGGCGCCTCGGGAAACTTTCTGATGCAATTGGCGCAGCTTCCTGAATGGAGGTTGGCTCGGTGGCAAAGACCCCCGGCCCTTTTTAAACCCTTGGAGAAACCTTCCATGAAAAAGACCCTGATCGCTCTGGCCGCCGTGGCAGCCACCAGCGCCGCATTCGCACAATCCTCCGTGACCCTGAGCGGTACCGTTGACGTCGGCCTCGAAGACCGTGGTGGCCGCGTGAGTCCTCTGGAAATGACGTCCAGCCGTCTGGGCACCAGCAACTGGACCATTTCCGGCACGGAAGATCTGGGTGGCGGTTTGAAGGCCATCTTCAAGGTGTCGACCTCCTTTGACGCCAGCAATGGCACCACCGCCGGCAACGTGCTGGGCAACAACGACATGTTCGTGGGCCTGCAAGGTGGCTTTGGTACCCTGAAGCTGGGTCGTTCGTTCAACCCCACCTTCTTCTACGCACTGACCGCCAACAGCACCAAGGGTGTGACCGGCTACAGCACGCGTAACAACACCCTGTTCACCAACGCCGTGTACGTTGACAACCAAGTGCTGTACCAGACCCCGACCTTCGGTGGTTTCAGCGGCCAGATTTCGTACGCTCCTTCCGAAGCTGCTGGTGTTAACGCACACCGCGCTTTCGGCGTGTCCTACGCCAACGGCCCTGTGGCTGTGAACTTCGCTTACTCGAAGAACGTGGGCCAAGTGGAGCCGGGCATGACCTCCCTGCGTCTGTTCGCCGCTTCGTACAACTTCGGCGTGGCCAAGTTGCTCTTCTCGTACAACGATCGCGCCAACGTCGCATCCAATGGCGACAACGACTGGGCGTTGGGTGTGACCGCTCCTGTGGGCCCTGGCGAACTGTGGGCTTCCGTTGACGCTAGCGAAGCTGGTGCTGGCACCACCCGCGTGATTCACGGCGGCTACAAGTACTTCCTGAGCAAGCGCACCACGGCTTACGTGAACCTGGGCCGCAAGAAGAATGCTCAAGTGGGCTTTAACGGCTCGCCAGCTGACAAGGCCATCACCGGCTGGGGCGTGGGTCTGGCCCACAACTTCTGATCGTTTGCTGGCCTAGTGCCAGCATCTTGATCAGCGGCAAAGCCGCCTGTTCGCGAGAACAGGCGGCTTTTTTCTGTGGAATGTTGTAGGTCGATGGCCTCAGAGGTGGCATCTGGTTGTTGCAGCAGGGCAACGAAAAGTGCAGAACTTGCCCCGTTTTGCAGGGCTTACCCTAGGACCGGTGGGCTTTCCCCCTAACATCCATAAGTCAGTTTTTTCTAACTTGTGGTGTGTCACCGCAATATTCTTAAGGAAGTAACCATGAAAAAATCCCTGATCGCTTTGGCCGTTCTCGGCTCTGTGGCCGGTGTCGCTCAAGCGCAGTCCAGCGTGACTCTGTATGGTTTGATTGATGCCTCCATCGGCTCGAACAAGACCTCCACTTCGCTTGGTGGCGTGACCGCCTCCCAGCGCGTTACGTCCCTGGACAGCGGCAACTTCTCCACCAGCCGTTTCGGCCTCAAGGGCACGGAAGATCTGGGTGGCGGTTTGAAGGCCAATTTCCAGCTGGAGCAAGGCTTCAACGCTGACAACGGTACTTCGCAACAAGTCGGCACTGCCTTCAACCGCCAATCGTGGGTGGGTCTGTCGGGTGGTTTTGGTGAAGTGCAATTGGGCCGTGCATGGACGCCTTACGACGACACGCGCGCCATGGCGAACGATACGTTCAACGCCAACAGCGCTGCATCGTTCCGCACCTGGGTGGGCTACTACGATCGCACCTCCAACGGCATTCGCTACAACACCCCTAGCTTCGGTGGTTTCTCTGCTGCGGTTGCCTACGCATTGGGCGAAGACGAAACCGCAGCAAACAGCCGTTCAAGCTTGACGTCGTTCAGCCTGAACTACGCCAACGGCCCACTCGTGGTGGGCTTCGCCCACCAGGGCGAGCGCGACAACAGTGCTTCGACCATCTTTGACGATGTTTCCGGTCTGGTCGGTCTGTCTCCCAGCAAGCGCACCTACACCTTGCTCAACGGTTCCTACGACCTGGGTGTTGTCAAGCTGATTGCTGGCATCAACCACGTCAAGGGCACCTCTGATGCGGTCCCTGGCGCTGAGGCGAAAGCCAAAGAGTTCAACATCGGTGCTGACTTCCCTCTGACCAGCGCTCTGGCGGTGGGTGTCGGCTATGCACAGTCCAAGCTTGAATTCAATGGCACGGACATTGGCAAGGCAAAGGGCTACTCGGTCCTGGCCAAGTACAGCCTGTCCAAGCGCACGTTCACGTATGCCTCGTTGAACCACAACAAGTTCTCTGACGCCGCGACCAGCGACTACATCAAGAACACCGGTTTCGCTCTGGGTCTGCAGCACTCGTTCTAAATCGACGGCTGAATTTTTCAGCTAGAGATTCGAAAAAAACCCACCGTGGCAACACGGTGGGTTTTTTGTTGGCGATTCGCTGAAGCGAATCGATGACCGCTACTTACTTGGTGGGAGCGGTGGCTTTTTTGTCCGTGGCCTTCTTCTCGGCCACAGGCTTCATGCCAGCCTTGAACGTGTCGCCATTCACGGTCAAGCCTTCCGACGACAGCTTGACGGCGCGTTTACCCCCGATCCCCGGTACCCTCTGGATCAGGTCGTCCCAGTTCTTGAAGGGCGAGGCTTTGCGTTCCTCCAGGATCTTGGCGGATGTGCCGGGTCCGATGCCTTTGATACTGTCAAGATCGGCCACCGTGGCGGTGTTGATGTCGACAGCCGCGAAACTGGCGGCGGCGAAAAGTGACAGCAAGCAAGCAATCGATTTTTTGAACATGGATTCCTCCGTTTAACGTTTGTGATGCCATGGGGTGCCCGTTCGCAGCATTCCCATGGTTGAAGCCAACCAACGGCTTCAAGCATGAATTTAAACCTAAAGAATTTACTTTTATTAAATTCGGCAATGAAAGTTTTGGTTTTATTGCCATTTGACTTATCTGGGTGTTTTGTGGATTGGAAGAGAAACGCAGTCTCGCTGGTGGGTATGGTTTTCGCCGCCGCGACATTGCTTGGGTGTGCGGGATGGCCGTCGGGGGC
>NZ_SCML01000016.1 GCF_005503365.1 Hydrogenophaga sp. 2FB | reverse complement strand
GCGCTCAAGAAGGCGGCCTGAAGGGCTTGGCCCTGCGAGCGGTGGGAGGATTTCGCTGTCATCGGACTCGTGCATAATGAATTCAGCGCGAGGCCGGAAAACAAAAAGCCGCTCGGTAAACCGGGCGGCTTTGAGGACTGCAAAGCTTGTCGAAAGAGGGTCGGGCTGGATAGCTTCCCGGGGTCATGAATTCATTATGCACGAGTCCGATGACAGCGAAATCCTCCCACCGCTCGCAGGGCCAAGCCCTTCAGGCCGCCTTCTTGAGCGCCTTGACAGCCTTGAGCACGTCTTCCACGTGGCCCGGCACCTTCAGGCCGCGCCATTCCTGCTTGAGCACGCCGTCGGGGCCGATCAGGAAGGTGCTGCGCTCGATGCCCTTGACCTTCTTGCCGTACATGATCTTGTTCTTGACCACGCCGAACATGTGACACATTTTTTCTTCTGTGTCCGCAATCAGCTCGAAGGGCAATTCCAGCTTGGTCTTGAAATCGTCGTGCGATTTCATGTTGTCGCGCGAGACGCCAAACACCTCGGCACCGGCCTTGACAAAATCCTTGTACTTGTCGCGGAATTGCATGGCCTCCGTGGTGCACCCTGGTGTATTGTCCTTGGGGTAGAAATACAGCACGATGGTTTGACCCAGGTGGGTCTGGTTGCTGACTTTCACGCCGCCTGTGGCCTGCGATTCAAATTCGGGAATGGGTTTGTTGACAACGACTGCCATACTGCGTGGACCCCTGACGTAAGTTGGTGGTGATGCGTTGGCTTCCCGGCTGCATCGCGGCATGCCTGGCATACAGGATGCGAGGAAGCGCTGCAGGAAACAATCCGCTATTTTAACCTGAATGGGTGCACTCCGTCACAGGAGCGCTTGCAATGCGCCCTGGGGAAGTCAGGGGTTGTCAGGTGTCCATCAACAAGGCAAGGACCACGCGCCGGCCTTCGCCAGCCAATATGTTGTAGGTGCGGCAGGCCGCTGGCGTGTCCATGGTTTCCACGCCGATGCGCCGGGCCATCAGGCCTTGCAGCAAGGCAGGGCGCACAAAACGCAGTCGCGATCCGCTGCCGAACACCACCAGCTCGGGGGTCTCGTTCATCGTGTCGGCCAGGCGCTCGAAGTGCGTGGCCGTGAGGTCCTCGAAACGTGCGCCTTCCCATGGCAGCACCTGGCCCTCGGAGGTCAACACCAGGCTGCCGGTGTGGCGCTGGCCATTGACCGCGACCCATCCCTCGCCGTAGGCGGTGATGGCCAAGGTGTCTGGCTTGTCGGCGTGCAATTTCATGGTGGCAACTGTGGTCAAATTGCAGGTTTTCCCTGCTGGCAAGGCCCAAGAATACAACGCCGGGTGCTGTCCGGCAGGCCGAGCACGCCGCAATCCCCAAACCCCCCGGAGGGACTTTGAAAACCATCCAGAAATCCGCCAAGTTGGCCAATGTGCTCTATGACGTTCGCGGCCCGATCGTGGACGCGGCGAAGCAGATGGAGGATGAGGGCCAGAAGATCATCAAGCTGAACATCGGCAATCTCGCGCCGTTTGGCTTCGATGCGCCGGAAGAGATCCAGCAGGACATGATCCGCAACCTGCCCAACTCGGCGGGTTATTCCGACAGCAAGGGCATTTTCGCGGCGCGCAAGGCGGTCATGCACTACACCCAGCAACAGGGTGTTGCGGGCGTAACGCTGGATGACATCTACCTGGGCAATGGCGCAAGCGAATTGATCGTGATGGCCGCCAACGCGCTGCTGGACAATGGCGACGAATTGCTCGTCCCTTCACCGGACTATCCGCTGTGGACCGCGGCCACAAGTCTGTCGGGGGGCTCGCCGGTGCACTACCGCTGCGATGAAGCCAATGGCTGGCAGCCGGATCTGGCCGACATGCGCGCCAAGATCACGCCGCGCACCAAAGGCATCGTGGTGATCAACCCGAACAACCCCACGGGCGTGCTCTACAGCGATGACATGCTCAAGGGTATCGTGGCGCTGGCGCGCGAGTTCGGCCTTGTGGTGTTGGCCGACGAGGTCTACGACAAGGTGCTGTACGACGGTGTGAAGCACACCGCGATGGCGAGCCTGTCCACCGACGTGCTGACGTTGACGTTCAACTCACTGTCGAAGGCGTACCGGTCCTGCGGCTACCGTGCCGGCTGGATGGTGTTGTCGGGCCCCAAGCACATCGCAAAGGATTTCATCGAAGGCCTGAACATGCTGGCCAACCTCAAGCTGGGCTCCAACGTGCCCGGCCAGTGGGCGATCCAGACCGCCCTGGGCGGCTACCAGAGCATCAACGATCTCGTGAAGGAAGGCGGGCGTTTGCGCCGTCAGCGCGATCTGGCCTATGAGCTCATCACAGCCATTCCCGGCGTGACCTGCGTCAAGCCGGAAGCGGCGCTGTACATGTTCCCGCGGCTGGACCCGGACGTGTATCCGATCGCGGACGACCGCCAGTTCTTCATGGAAGTGCTGCGCGAGACGCGCGTGATGCTGGTCCAGGGCTCGGGCTTCAACTACCCCGACCACCAGCATTTCCGCATCGTGTTCCTTCCGCACGAAGACGATTTGCGCGAGGCGATCGAGCGCATCGCCAAGTTTCTCGAAGGCCGCCGAAAACGCGGCGCCTGATTCTTTTTTGTTCCCCAACCATGACCGACATGAAACCGATCCAAGTAGGCCTTCTGGGCATAGGCACCGTGGGCAGTGGCACATTCAACGTGCTCAAGCGCAACCAGGAAGAGATTCGCCGCCGCGCCGGTCGCGGCATTGAAATCACCATGGTGGCCGACCTGGATACCGCACGCGCGCAGTCCGTCGTGGGCGCGGGCGTGCAGGTGGTGAACGATGCGCGCGCCGTCATCGCCAACCCCGAGATCGACATCGTGATCGAGCTCATCGGCGGCTACGGCATTGCCAAGGCGCTGGTGATGGAAGCCATTGCGGCGGGCAAGCACGTGGTCACGGCCAACAAGGCGCTGCTGGCCGTGCACGGCACCGAGATCTTTGCCGCCGCATCCGCCAAGGGCGTGATGGTGGCCTTCGAAGCCGCCGTGGCCGGTGGTATCCCGATCATCAAGGCGCTGCGCGAAGGCCTCACGGCCAACAGCATCCAGTGGATCGCCGGCATCATCAACGGCACCACCAACTTCATCCTGTCCGAGATGCGCGACAAAGGCCTCGACTTCGACGTCGTGCTCAAAGAGGCGCAGCGCCTGGGTTACGCCGAGGCCGACCCGACTTTCGACATCGAAGGCGTGGACGCGGCGCACAAGGTCACGCTCATGAGCGCGATCGCGTTCGGCATTCCGGTCCAGTTCGACAAGGCCTATGTCGAAGGCATCACGCAGCTCGGCGCCACCGACATCAAGTACGCCGAACAACTCGGCTACCGCATCAAGCTGCTGGGCATCACCAAGCGCACGGCCAAGGGCATCGAATTGCGCGTGCACCCGAGCCTGGTGCCATCCAGGCGCCTGATCGCCAACGTTGAAGGCGCGATGAATGCCGTGGTGGTCAACGGCGACGCCGTGGGCAACACGCTGTACTACGGCAAGGGCGCGGGCAGCGAGCCCACCGCCAGCGCCGTGATCGCCGACCTGGTGGACATCACCCGACTGCACACTGCCGACCCGCACCACCGCGTGCCGCACCTGGCCTTCCAGCCCGATGCCATGAGCGATCTGACTGTGCTGCCCATGAGCGAGGTCGTGACGAGCTACTACCTGCGCCTGCGCGTGGCGGACGAGGCCGGCGTGCTGGCCAAGGTCACGGGCCTGCTGGCCGGCGCGGGCATCAGCATCGACGCGGTGCTGCAGCGCGAAGCCGACGAGGTGAGCGGTGAAGGCGGTACGTCGACCGACCTGATCATCCTCACGCACGACACGCGCGAAGGCACCATGAACGACGCGCTGGCGCAGTTGCAAAAGTTGCCAACGGTGCTGGCACCCATCGTGCGCATTCGCAAGGAAGAGCTGAACTGATGCGTTACCTCTCGACCCGCGGTCGCGCCGATCGCAAACGCTTTTGCGAAATCCTGCTGGAAGGCCTGGCGCCCGACGGCGGCCTGTACCTGCCGGAGCGTTATCCGCAGGTCGATGCCGCCGCGCTGCAGCGCTTGCGCCAGGTGTTCAACCAGGGCGCACCGGGTGGTTACGCGGCGCTCGCGTTCGAGATCCTGTCGCTCTACATCGACGACATTCCCGCCGCGGACCTGCGAGCGCTGTGCGACAAGACCTACACCGAAGCGGTGTACGGCACGCCGCAGATCGTGCCGCTGAAGCAGCTCGAACCGGGCTTCCACCTCGAAGCCCTGTCCAACGGTCCCACGCTGGCCTTCAAGGACATGGCGATGCAGCTGCTGGGCAACCTGTTCGAATACGAACTGGCGCGCCGTGGCGAAGAGCTCAACATCCTGGGCGCCACCTCGGGCGACACCGGCAGCGCGGCCGAGTACGCCATGCGCGGCAAGAAGGGCGTGCGCGTCTTCATGCTCAGCCCGCACGGCCGCATGAGCCCGTTCCAGCAAGCGCAGATGTTCAGCCTGATGGACGAGAACATCCACAACATCGCGGTCGAGGGGGTGTTCGACGACTGCCAGGAC
Source organism: Hydrogenophaga sp. 2FB (assembly GCF_005503365.1). Classification (GTDB taxonomy): domain Bacteria; phylum Pseudomonadota; class Gammaproteobacteria; order Burkholderiales; family Burkholderiaceae_C; genus Hydrogenophaga. Next base: position 102,948 of record NZ_SCML01000016.1, on the reverse strand, counting down.
ATCGTCAAGAACGTCAGCAACGACCTTGAATTCAAGCGCGCCTACAAGATCGGCACCGTGAACTCGATCAACTGGGCGCGGTTGTTGGCGCAGGTGGTCTATTACTTCGCCGGCTATTTCCAGGCCACAACGACCAACGACGAGCAGGTGTCGTTCACCGTGCCCAGCGGCAACTTCGGCAACGTCTGCGCCGGCCATGTGGCGCGCCAGATGGGCCTGCCGATCCGCACGCTGGTGGTGGCGACCAACGAGAACGACGTGCTCGACGAGTTCTTCCGCACCGGTGTGTACCGCGTGCGCGGCAGCGCCGACACGCACGAAACCTCCAGCCCGTCGATGGACATCTCCAAGGCCAGCAACTTCGAGCGCTTCGTGTTCGACCTGCTGGGGCGCAACGGCGAGCGCGTCAAGGCATTCTTCGGCGAAGGTCTGTCGCGCGAAGGGCGCTTCGACCTGAGCGCCGACCCGGTGTTCAGCGAAGCCGCCAGCCACTACGGCTTCCGCAGTGGCAAGAGCACGCATGCCGACCGCCTGGCCACGATCCGCGACGTGTTCGAGCGCCACGGCGTGATGATCGACACCCACACCGCCGACGGCGTGAAGGTGGCGCGGGAATACCGCGAAGCCGGCATCCCCATGGTCGTGCTGGAGACGGCATTGCCGATCAAGTTCGCCGAGACCATCGTCGAGGCGCTGGGCCGCCAGCCCGATCGCCCGAAGCAGTTCGAGGGCATCGAGGCCCTGCCCAAGCGCGTGAAGGTCATGCCGGCCCACACCGAGGCCATCCAGGCCTTCATCGCCAAACACTGCGCCGCTGCCACCTGAAGTTGTTCCCGGCCAGCACCCACCCCACATCGGGTGCTGGATTTGAACCGGGCCGATGACGTGGCGGCCGGGTTGCTCGACAATGCAGACCGCTTTGCAGTCCGGGGCCACCCGCTACCCTCCACGCCATGAATGCTCCCAAATCCCCTGCCGGCCGCGCGCCCCTGATGTCGCTGGACGAGGCCCTGGCCGATCTGCTCGCCCGCGTGGAAGCGATGACCGCCGAGGATACCGTCGCCACCTTCGACGCCGACGGCCGCGTGCTCGCCCAAGACCTGGTGTCCGCGCTGCAAGTGCCACCGAACGACAACTCGTCCATGGACGGTTATGCGCTGCGCGCGGCCGACGTGACCGAACCCGGCCAGGTCTTGCGCGTGAGCCAGCGCATTGCCGCGGGCCACACGGGCGGGCCGCTGGAGCCGGGCACCTGCGCGCGCATCTTCACCGGCGCGCCCATGCCCGCGGGCGCCGATGCGGTGGTGATGCAGGAAGACACCATCGAAGTCGGCGGCGACATCCACGCGGCGCACATCCAGGTCATTCCCGAACCCGGCCAGTGGGTGCGGCGCGCGGGCGAAGACGTCACGCGTGGCGCGGTGGTGCTGGCCCAGGGCGAACGCTTGTCGCCCGCGAGCCTGGGCCTGGCGGCGAGCCTGGGCCTGGCACAGGTGCCGGTGCGGGTGCGCCCGCGCGTGGCCATGTTCTCCACCGGCGACGAACTCGTGATGCCAGGTGATGTGGCGCCCGAGGCCATGAAGCCCGGGAACATCTACAACTCGAACCGTTTTTTCCTGCGCACGCTGCTGCAGCGCTTCGGCTGCGAGGTAACGGACCTCGGCATCGTGCCCGACCAGCGAGAGGCCACCGTGGCGGCTCTCCAGGGCGCGGCCGAGCAGCACGACCTGATCCTCACCAGCGGCGGTGTGTCGGTGGGCGAAGAAGACCACGTCAAGCCGGCGGTGCAGCAACTCGGATCGCTCGATTTGTGGCAGATCGGCATGAAGCCCGGCAAACCGTTTGCCTATGGCACCGTGCGGCGCGATGGCGGCGGTGCGTGCCATTTCATCGGCCTGCCGGGCAACCCGGTGTCGAGCTTCGTCACCTTCCTGTTGCTGGTGCGGCCCTTCCTGCTGAAGCTGCAGGGCGTGCCGGCCAGCCGCATTCAAACGCTGCCCCTGGCCACCACGCTGCCAGCCCACTTCACCGTCGCGCGCGCCGACAAGCGCCGCGAGTTCCTGCGCGTGCGCCGCAACGCAGCGGGCGGGCTCGATCTGTTTCCCAACCAAAGCTCGGGTGTGCTCACCTCGATGGCGTGGGGCGATGGCCTGGTGGACAACCCGGCCGGCACCACCATCGCCAACGGCGATCCCGTGTCCTACATCTCCTTTGCGGACCTGCTCGCATGAACATCCAGTTGCGTTACTTCGCGGCGATCCGCGAAACTCTGGGCACCGGCAGCGAATCGCTGCAAACCCAAGCCACGACGCTGGCCGCCTTGCGCGCCGAACTCGTGGCGCGTGGTGGCGCTTATGCCGATGCACTTGCGCCGGGCAGGGCGGTGCGGGTGGCCTTGAACCAGACCATGAGCGATGAGACGGCCGCGCTCAGCGACGGTGCCGAGGTCGGTTTCTTTCCGCCGGTCACGGGTGGTTGAGATGGCGGCGCGCGTCAGCATCCAGACCGAAGATTTCGATCTCACCACCGAGGTCTCGCAGCTGCGCGCGCAGGACAAGCGCGTCGGCGCGGTCTGCAGCTTCATCGGCACCGTGCGAGACCGCAACGATGGGCAAAGCGTGAGCACGATGGAGCTGGAGCACTACCCCGGCATGACCGAGAGATCGATCGAGGCCATGATCGACGAAGCTTTCAAGCGCTTCGACCTCTACGCCGCGCGCGTGATCCACCGCGTGGGCGTGCTCCAGCCGCTCGATCAGATCGTGCTGGTGGCGGTCACCTCCGCGCACCGCGGCGAGAGCTTCCAGGCCTGCGAGTTCCTGATGGACTACCTGAAAACCCAGGCGCCGTTCTGGAAGAAAGAACAGACGCCCGAGGGTGCGCGCTGGGTCGATGCGCGCGTGAGCGACGACGCGGCGCTGGCGCGCTGGGGCATTGAGTCCCGCAACGGTTGACGGAAGGCTGCGGTCATGCACATCAGCGCCACCGACATCGAAGCCATCGAACGCGCGACCGTGCAGGCCGTGGCGCCCGAGCAGCTCGAAACGCTGCCCGGCTGGCTGCTGCCCATGGACCACGGCACGATCAACCGCGCGCGCAGCGCCGTGCCGCTGCACCACGGCGAGCACGATCCAGCCTTGCTGGACACGATCCTGGAGCGCTACGCCGCCGCCGGGATGGCACCCGCGTTCCGCCTGCCTGGCGCGCCCAGCTTCGAAGGCTGGCTGCGCGAGCTGCGCATGCACGGGTTCATGCACCAGCAACCCACGTTCAACCAGACCTGCGCCACCGCCGATCTGGCGCAGACAGCGGCACCCACGGCCAGCGTGGAGCTCGCCCGCACGCCCGATGCCGCGTGGATGGCGATGTACCTCGGCGAGGGCCTTGACCCGGTCGACGGCGCCAGCCGCTCAAAGTCGCTGAGCCGCGCCACAGGCACGCTGTTTGCCAGCTTGCGCGAGAACGGTGAAACGGTGGCCTGCGGGGCCGCGTCGTTCAGCCACGGCTGGCTCGGGGTGCACGGCATGCGCACGGCCGCCGCGCACCGGGGGCGCGGCCTGGCCCGCGGATTGCTGCTCGCCATGGCGCAGGAAGCGCTGCGCCAGGGTGTGGGCAACGCGTTCCTGCAGGTGGATGCCAGCAACGCGCCCGCGCTGGCGCTGTACCGCCGTTTGGGCTTTCACACCGCCTGGGCTTATGCGTACTGGCGCCGGGCGCAACCCGCGCGCGCGGGTTGATCCGCGTCAAAGGCGCCGCTTGAGAAGCTGCGCCCGCATCTTGAAAACAGGATGATGGGCGCCATGTTGTTTTCAGTTCTGAAACATCGGAGAGCCTATCCATGCGCCTCGACAAACTCACCACCAAATTCCAGGAAGCCCTCGCCGAAGCGCAAACGCTCGCGCTGGGCGCTGACAACGCCTACATCGAACCGGCCCACCTGCTGCTGGCCTTGCTGCGCCAGGCCGACGGCCCGCAGTCGCTGCTGCAGCGCGCGGGGGTCAACGTGCCCGGCCTGGCCAAGGCGGCCGAAGCGGCGGTCAAACGCCTGCCCGAAGTGCAGGGGCAGGACCAGGTCCAGGTCGGCCCCGAGCTGGCCAAGCTGCTGCAAGCCACCGAGAAGGAAGCCATCAAACGCGGCGACCAGTTCGTGGCCAGCGAGCTCTTCCTGCTCGCCGTGGCCGACAGCAAAGGCGATCTCGCGCGCATCGCGAACGAGAACGGCCTGACCCGCAAGAGCCTGGAAGCCGCCATCACCGCCGTGCGCGGCGGCCAGAAGATGGACAGCCCCGAGGCCGAAGGCCAGCGCGAGGCGCTCAAGAAATACACGCTCGACCTTACCGAACGCGCCCGCATGGGCAAGCTCGACCCGGTCATTGGCCGTGACGACGAAATCCGCCGCGCCATCCAGGTGCTGCAACGCCGCACCAAGAACAACCCCGTGCTGATCGGCGAACCCGGCGTGGGCAAGACGGCCATCGTCGAAGGCCTGGCGCAGCGCATCGTCGCCGGCGAAGTCCCCGATTCGCTCAAGGGCAAGCGCGTGCTGAGCCTGGACATGGCCGCGCTGCTGGCCGGCGCCAAGTTCCGTGGCGAGTTCGAAGAGCGCCTGAAAACCGTGCTGAACGAACTCGCGAAAGACGAAGGCCAGACCATCGTCTTCATCGACGAGCTGCACACCATGGTGGGCGCGGGCAAGGCCGAGGGCGCGATGGACGCGGGCAACATGCTCAAGCCCGCACTCGCACGCGGCGAACTGCACTGCGTGGGCGCGACCACGCTCGACGAGTACCGCAAGTACATCGAGAAGGACGCCGCGCTCGAGCGCCGCTTCCAGAAGATCCTCGTGGGCGAGCCCAGCGTGGAGGCGACCATCGCCATCCTGCGCGGCCTGCAGGAAAAGTACGAGGTGCACCACGGCGTGCAGATCACCGACCCGGCCATCGTGGCCGCGGCCGAGCTCAGCCACCGCTACATCACCGACCGTTTTCTGCCCGACAAGGCGATCGACCTGATCGACGAGGCCGCGTCCAAGATCAAGATCGAACTCGACTCCAAGCCCGAGGTGATGGACCGGCTCGACCGCCGCCTGATCCAGCTGCAGATCGAGCGTGAAGCCGTGCGCCGCGAGAAAGATGAGGCTTCGCAGAAGCGCTTCGGCCTGATCGCCGAAGAGATCGCGCGACTGGAAAAGGAGATCTCCGACTACGACGAAATCTGGAAGGCCGAGAAGGCCGCCGCGCTCGGCTCCAAGGACGTGATGGAGGAGATGGACCGCATCCGCTCGCAGATCAAGACCTTCACCGACAAGGGCGACTTCAACAAGGTCGCCGAGCTGCAGTACGGCAAGCTGCCCGAGCTGGAAAAACGCCTGAAAGACGCGCAGGCCGTTGAATCGGGCAAGGCGCAGAACAAGGACGGCAAAGGCCGCCCGCAGCTGTTGCGCACGCAAGTGGGCGCCGAGGAAATCGCCGAGGTCGTGGCGCGCGCCACGGGCATTCCGGTCTCCAAGCTCATGCAGGGCGAGCGCGACAAGCTGCTGTTGATGGAGGGCAAGCTGCACGAACGCGTGGTCGGCCAGGACGAGGCTATTGGTGCCGTGGCCAACGCCATCCGCCGCTCGCGCTCGGGCCTTTCCGACCCGAACCGCCCCACCGGCTCGTTCCTGTTCCTGGGCCCCACCGGCGTGGGCAAGACCGAGCTGTGCAAGGCCTTGGCGGGCTTTCTGTTCGACAGCGAAGACCACCTCATCCGCATCGACATGAGCGAGTTCATGGAGAAGCACTCGGTCGCCCGCCTCATCGGTGCGCCGCCCGGCTACGTGGGTTACGAGGAGGGCGGCTACCTCACGGAGGCCGTGCGCCGCAAGCCCTACAGCGTGATCCTGCTCGACGAGGTGGAGAAGGCGCACCCGGACGTGTTCAACGTGCTGCTGCAGGTGCTCGACGACGGCCGCCTCACCGACGGGCAGGGCCGCACCGTGGACTTCAAGAACACCGTGATCGTGATGACCAGCAACATCGGTTCACCATTGATCCAGGCCATGGTCGGCTCACCGTATGAAGAGGTGAAGGAAGCCGTGTGGGATGAGTTGAAGAACCACTTCCGGCCCGAGTTCCTCAACCGCATCGATGAAACGGTGGTGTTCCACGCGCTCGACGCGCAGCACATTGAATCGATCGCCGCGATCCAGCTCAAGGTGCTGGAGGCGCGTCTGGCGAAGATGGACCTGCACCTGGAGGTCTCGCCGGCGGCCCTGGCCGAGCTGGCCAAGGTCGGCTTCGACCCGGTGTTCGGCGCGCGGCCCTTGAAGCGCGCGATCCAGCAGCGCATCGAGAACCCGCTCTCGAAGTACCTGCTCGAAGGGCGCTACCCGCCGAAGTCGTCGATTCCGGTGAGCGTGGACCCGGTGCGCAACCCGGGCGTGTTCGAGTTCGGCGACGCGGTGGCCGAGGCCTGATCGCCCGCGCCCCCGTCCGTCGCGGATGGGGGAGTGGCCCTACCCGGGAGAGGGCGGGCGGCCTATCATGAATCCCATGACGCAGATCCCTCCCAACCTCCCCCTGCGCGCGCTGTTCGACGCGCAATACAACGCGAGCCGGGCACAGATCGATGTGCCCCTGGCGCTGCGGCGCGATCGGCTGGGGCGGTTGCGTTCCCTGGTCGACACGCAGGCCGGGAAACTGGCCGAGGCGGTGCACGCCGACTTCGGCGTGCGCTCGGCGCAACTCACCGAAGCGGCCGATTTTTTCGTGCTGCGCGCCGGCATGGCGCAACTGGACAAACACCTGCCGCGCTGGATGAAGCCGCAACGCGTGCGCACGCCGCTGTACCTGCAGCCGGCGCGCGCGCACCTGCAGCGCCAGCCGCTGGGTGTGGTGGGTGTGATCGGGCCGTGGAACTACCCGCTGCAGCTCACCTTCGGCCCCGCGGCCACGGCGCTGGCGGCGGGCAACCGCGTGATGCTCAAACCCAGCGAACTCACGCCCCACACCTCGGCCCTCATGGCCGAACTGGTGCAGCAGGCCTTCTCGGCCGACGAGTTCAGCGTGGTGCTCGGCGGCCCCGACGTGGCCAAGGAATTTGCCAGCCTGCCGTTTGACCACCTGTTCTTCACCGGCTCCACGCAAGTGGGGCGCCAGGTGGCCGCCGCCGCCGCCGTCAACCTCACGCCGACCACGCTCGAACTCGGTGGCAAGTCCCCCTGCGTGATCGACGCTTCTTGCGACCTGAGCGAAGCCGCGGTCAAGATCGCCCACGGCAAGCTGCTCAACGCCGGGCAGACCTGCATCGCACCCGACTACGTGCTGCTGCCACGCGGCCAGGAAGCGGCCTTCGAGCAAGCCTATGCCGCGGCGGTCGCGCGCCTGTTCCCCACCATCGCCGGCAACCCGGACTACGCCGCCATCGTGAGCGAGCCGCACCATGCGCGGCTGAACGCGTTGCTGGACGAGGCGCAGGCGCGGGGCGCGCGCGTGGTCGATGTGTCACGGCCCGGTGGCGATGCCCAGGGCGCACGGCAGATGAACCCTACGCTGGTGTTCGACCCGGCACCCGCCCTGCGCCTGATGCACGAGGAAATTTTTGGCCCGATCCTGCCGGTGGTGCCGTACGACGGCATCGACGATGCCGTGACCTACATCAACCTGCGTCCGCGCCCGCTGGCGCTGTACTGGTTCGGCAGCGACACCGCCGCGCGTGATCGTTTGCTGGCGCGCACGGTGAGCGGTGGCGTGTCGGTGAACGACACGCTGATGCACATCGCGCACGAGGGCCTGCCTTTTGGCGGCGTGGGCGAGAGCGGCTGGGGTGCCTACCACGGCGAAACCGGCTTCCTGCGTTTCACGCAGCAGAAACCGGTGCTGCTGCAATCGCGCTGGGCCATGGGGCATCTGTTCTACCCGCCGTATGGCCCGCGCTTTCGGCGGGTGATGGGGTTGCTCCAGCGCTTGTTCTAGCGTTCTCGTTGGCCTGTGCCGAGAAAAATGCATCGGCAAAGAAGCGTTCCTTCGCCAGGTTCCTGACGCTCACCAGGCTGTCTCGGGCGGCACTCACCATGGCTTCGGAGCCGCAGGCATAGACGGTGGCATCGCGGAGATCGTTGAAGTCCTCCATGAGCGCGTTCTGAACGTGGCCTTGCCGCCCCGTCCAGTCGGCATCCTTCGCTCGGGATAGAACCGGGTGGAACGTGATGTGGCCTTCGTTTGCCCACGCCCGTACCCGTGCGAGGTCGTACAGGTCGGCTTCGACCCGTCCTCCCCAGTACACATGAAAAGCCTGGCGCGCCGTGCGCTGGGTTCCGATGGCTTCTTCCACCATGGCTTTGACCGGCGCGAAGCCGGTGCCCGTGGCCAGAAAGATGGTGGGGCCCGCGTCGGGCTCGCGCAGCTGGAAGCTGCCGAACGGTCCTTCCATCTGCAAGACGCCCGACGTTGGCGTTGTCGAGAAAAGAGGATCGGAAAAGAGGCCGCCCGGGTGGTGGCGCACGTGCAGCTCGATGTCCACCTTGCCACCCACCGCCGGGGACGATGCAATGGAAAAGCTTCGTCGCTGACCGTCCTTCAGAAGGATCTCCAGGTACTGGCCTGCCAGAAACTCGATCGGTCGGTTCATGGGCAGGCGCAAGGCCAGTCGCACCACATCGGTGGCCAGCCGCTGTACCGACACGATCCGGGCCGGCAGCCGTTGCGGACGGAACTCCGTGCGTTTCGCCTGCGGCACGCGAATCGCGCAGTCGGACAGCGGTGTCGATTTGCACAGCAGGATCATGTCGCCTGCGGAGGCGTCTGTCTCCTCCTCGCAGTCCCCATCGGCCAGGCGGCCTCGAACCTGGCCCGACAACAACTCGCCCTTGCAGGTGCCGCACAGGCCCGTGCGGCAACTGTGCGGGATGGAGATGCCGCCGTGAAGACCGGCTTCGAGAATGGACACGTTGTGAGCGGTATTCAGATCCATGCCGATCGGCAGCACGCGGACCACGAACGAGGAGGCGGTGGTCGTCATGGGGCGACGCCGTCCAGCGAGCTCGTGTAGACGTCGCCAAAGTCAAAAATGTCGTTGTGCTGGTACCCGGCTTCGTAGTGTTGAACCTCCCACCAGTTGTGGTCCAGGTCCTGCAGGTAGAAGGAGTAGACGCCGTGTTGTTCCACCACATCGGCCACTTTTCGGATCGCGTACTTTTCCGTGTTCGCCAGCGCTGCCGCATGCGCGCTGTCCACGGCTTCCCGGCTTTGCACGTCGATGCCCCAATGCGTCAGATAGCTCATCGGGTGGATCTTTTCACCCACCTGCACGCAGATGATGTGGAACTTGAGGCCGCAGCGGATGGCCATCGCGCGGGGTCCGTGCTGCACCACTTCAAGTCCCAGAAACTCCTGGTAGAACTTGCGCGATGCCTGCATGTCCGCGCACTCGAGGGTGCCGTGGGAAATGACGTAGGGTTGGATGATGGACGCGCGCGGGACTTCCTCCGCGATCGCATCGCCCACCAGCTCGCGAAGTGTGTTCATGGCATGCTCCGATGTTCTGTGATGGTGTTGTTCAGGCGGCCGAGGCCGTCGATTTCGATGCTCACGCGCTGGCCTGGCGCGAGAAATTCGTTCCGTCCGGATCCCACGCCCGCCGGTGTGCCCGTGAGCACCACGTCACCGGGGAAGAGTGTGGTGCGCTGCGACAGGTGGGCGATCTGCTCGGCGGTGGAGAAGATCATGTTGGCGGTGCTGGAGTCCTGCTTGAGCGCGCCGTCCACCCACAGGCGGATCTGCAGCTGTTGCGGATCGATGCCCTCGGCGGAGGTGAGCCACGGGCCGATCGGGCAAGACCCGTCAAATCCTTTGTGCCCGATCCAGTCGAGGTGGAAGGGATTGGTGGCCGGCCGGCTGCTGCGCTTGAAAAGATCCCGGGCCGAGAGGTCGTTGGCGATGGTGTAGAAGGCCACGAACGACAGCGCGTTCTCAGGGCTTGTACCGCGGCATTCGCGGCCGATCACGGCCACCAGCTCGGCTTCCCAGTCGAGTTGCTGACATCCCTTGGGCCGAGAGACGGGGCCGGGTCCGACCAGGGCCGCGCGGCGCGGCTTGATGAAGTGCCAGGGGGCGCTATCGGGCGGCTCGGGCGCAGCACCCCTGAGGCGGGCCATTTCTTCGACGTGATCGCGGAAGTTGGCCCCGGCGCAGTAGACCGTGCTCGACAAAGGCAGCGGCGCACGGAGGGTCGCGCTGGACAGGGGTATGCCCGGCAGTGACGTCTGCCCTTGCAGCGTCGCCAGTTGTTCGGACGCTTCGGGCCAACGTGCGAAGAGATCGTCCAGGCTCGAGGCCACGCCGGCTTCGCGCAAATCCACCACCGCTTCGCCAACGAGCAAGCCCGGTGCGATGGCGTTCGATTCGACGGTAGAGAAATGGACCAGCCTCAAACGCGAGTCGCTTGTGTTCATGGCCTGCACCTCATTCAGGTTTCACGCCGGCCGCGTTGGCACGCTCTTGCCAGAGCTTGATCTCGCGGCGCATCAGCTCGCGCGTCTGTGCCGGGCTCAAGGCATACAGCTCAACGCCCATGGCTTCGATCTGTTGGCGAACCTCGGGCACCTGCTGGGCCTGGCGGAACGCCTCGCTCAGCCGGGTCATCTCCGCGGCCGGTGTGCCACGCGGCGCGGCGAGCCCGACCCAGGAAACGACGCCGAACCCGGGATAGCCCGACTCGGCCACGGTAGGCACCGTGGGCGCGTGGGCCCAACGGGTGTCACCCGTGACCGCCAGGACGCGCAAGTCGCCGCTGCGCAAACGGGGCAGCACCGTGGGCGCGGTCAACACCACGAAGTCGATCTGGCCGCCGATGGCATCCAGCATCGATGGCGCTTCGCCTTTGTAGGGCACATGGAGGAACTGGACCTTGGCTGCATGGCCCACCATCTCACCGACCAGGTGCATGACCGTGGCGGGACCGGCCGATCCAAAGCTGACCTTGCCTGGCCGCTCGCGCGCCGCCGTCAGCAAGTCGGCGAGGGTCTTGTGTGGCGAGTTGCGAGGCACCGCGACCACAAGGGGGTACTTGGTGAAGGTGCCCACCCATTCGAAGTCGTTCAGTGGCTCGTAGCGCAATTGCCGGGTGGCCGATGGCAGCACCGCGTTGAGCGAAGACGCCAGCAGCAAGGTGTTGCCATCGGCCGGGGCACGGGCGACCGCTTCGGCGGCGATCACCCCTCCTGCGCCCACCCGGGACTCCACGATCACGGTCTTGCCCAGCTTCGCAGCGGCGGCTTGCCCCATCAGCCGAGCGGTCTGGTCGATGTTCCCGCCTGGGGGAAACCCGACGATGATCCTGGCGATCGTGGGTGGCGTCTGCGCGTGGGCCGGGGCGGATGCGCACAGCGCCACAGCCGTGAAAAGCAGGGCGAGTTTGTCTCTGGTTGTCATTGTGGGCGTTCCTTTTCATCGCAGGGCCATCCGTGCGATGTCTGCGCATTGTTTTGGAGTTCCCCACTCGAGCCTATCGAATACTGCGCTATGCGCACGAACTCGGAGGCGGCCGCGCTGCTGGTGTCAGGTGAGCCGGGCTTGGGCCCACAGCTGGTTCTTTTTCAGGATGGGCAGGTAGGCTTGCACGATCTCGTTGACCGTCATGCGGTCGGCGCGGGTGGAAATGCTGACCGATGCCACGGTCTCGCCCGCCGTGTTGAACAGCGGCGCCGCGATGGAGCGCACACCGATTTCGATTTCCTCGTCGCACACGGCATAACCCGTCTGCCGGACGTTCGCCAGCACCTTCTTCAGTTTGTCGATGTCGGTGACGGTGTTGACGGTGAGTTTCGGTCGCTCCATCCCCCGCAGCATGGCCACCGCCTCGGACTCGGGCAACGATGCGAGCAACGCCCGACCTGCGGCCGAGCAATACAGGGGAAGGCGCGAACCCACGACCAGGCCGATCCGCAGCGTGCGGCGCGCGGTGGAGCGTGCGGCGATGACCGCGGCGCCATCCAGCAACACGGCCAGACTGGCCGACTCCCGGCTGCGTTCGCTCATGGCGTCCAGCACCGGTTGAATCAATCGGGGTAACTTTGTAGAGGAGGCGTATGCATAGCTGAGGCGCAGGGCACCATGGCCGAGCCAGTAGCGTTTGCCATCGGTCTGTGCATAGCCGAGCTCGCATAGCGTGATGAGACAGCGACGCGCGGAGGCCGGGCTCAAGCCGACCCGCAGCGCGGCCTCCGTCACCGTCATGCGCGTGTGAATCGAGTCGAAGGCCTCCAGGATGCGGATGCCTTTTTTGAGGCCGCCCATGTGGTCTTTGTTGCGCGTCTCGTCGGTCGTTGTCATGTTTCGATTGTGCGCTGTGCGCACCCATTCAAAACCTGTTGCTCAACCTGTGACGCGGTGGGCGCGGTTCAGCCGCGCAGCGTGTCCCACAGTTCCCGGTCGCGCTCGGCTGTCCACACCGTCGGGTGTTCGACGCCGTGCAGCTCGTCCCAGGCGCGGGACACGTCGAACGGCAGCACGTGCTGGAACACCGGCCAGTCACCGAAGCGCGGGCGCATGGCCGCGTCGGTGCGTTCGAAGCAGCTGCGCAGGTCTTCCCCGGCGTCGATGCCGGCCTGCACACTCGCCAGCAAGGTGCCCAGAAAGTCCTGCGTCGTCGCGATCGCTTCGGCACACGCCGCCGCGCCGCGCACCACAGCGCCGCGCCCCGGCACCAGCACGCGGGGTTTCAATGCGGCGGTGGCGTTCAGCGTGCCGTGCCAGTCGCGCAGGTAGGCGTCGCCCGCGTAGACGCCGCAGCGGTTTTCCACCACGTCGCCGGAGAACAGCACGCCGCAGTCCGGCAGCCACACCACGGTGTCGCCGTTGGAGTGGCCGCGCCCCAGGCACTGCAGGCGCAGCTCACGCCCGCCGGTCCACAGGCTCATCTCGCGCTCAAAGCTGATCGCGGGAAACGTGAGGCCAGGGATTTCTTCGATGCCCTGGAACAGGCGCGGAAAGCGGCCCGCTTCTGAATCGAAATCGGCCTGGCCACGTGTGCGGATCCAGTCCAGCGTGCCGTTGCTGGCGATCACCGTTGCGTCATCTCCAAAGGCGCTGGCGCCCAGCACGCGCACCGCGTGGTAGTGCGTGAGCACGATGAACTTCACCGGCTTGTCGGTGACGCTGCGGATGTCGTCCAGAAAGCCGCGCGCCATGCGCGGTGTCGGGCGCGTGTCGATGACGATCACGTGTTCAGCTCCGACAACGAAGCCGCAGTTGGGGTCGAAGTCGCTGATGTAGCCGTAGACGTCGGGCGCGAGTTCTTCGATGCGGGGTTTCTGCTCGCGCGTGTCGGAGGCGGAGGCGAAGGAGGGGGCGGTCGTGGTGTTCATATCGGTTTTTGGTGAGGATCAGCCAAAGCGCGTGTGCAACCACGCAGCCAGTTGGTCTGCGGCGGTCTCCACCAGCGCAGGCTGCCCCGCGAGGTAGTGGTTGCCGTCGACGATGTCGATGTTGTGGATGCGTTCGCCGCCCGCTTGCAGCCACGCATCGCGCGTGCTGGGGAAGGTGCTCTGGTCGGCCGTGTAAGTCAGCAGCAGCGCCGGCACGCTCGTGCGCGCGAGGTTGGTCGGCCCGTCGGCTTGCGAGCGCGAGGACCATTGCGACAGGAATGCCGTAAGAGAGGTGGTGCGGCCCATGGCGTTGGCCGAGTAATTGACCTGGCGCGCACCATCCGCCCCGCTGCCCCAGACGCTGCCCAGGGCACGATCGTTCGGGTCCAGCGACAGGTCCACACAGCGCGGGTCGGCGTGCGTGCGGTAGACGATGAAAGCCTGGTCGCGCGGCGCGCCCGGTGTGCTGCGCAACTGCTGCAGGCGATCCAGTGCCCAGCGTTCGATGCGGTCCAGCCGCGCCTGCTGCGCCTGGCTGAAGCGCGCGAGGAACTCGGCGCTGTACGGCGGGCCGTGGCGCTTGTCGTACATGTCCAGCTCGGGGTCGAGCGACATCGGGTCGTGCTCGTCGGTCACGGCCGGGTCGATCCAGTCGCGCAGCAAACGCGAGCGACCCAGGTGCGCCGCGCACAGCGCGATGCCGTCCACGGGCGGCAGGTCGCTGGCGTGCAGGTGCGTGGGGTCGCCGTCGGCGAAGTGCGTGGCGGTGAGTTGCTCGGCCTGCGCCTGATAGAACGAAGCGAGCGCCGCGCCGCCCGAGTTGCCGATCAGCACCACGCGTTCGTAGCCCTGCTCGCGCAGGTAGCGCACGCCAGCGCCCAGGTCTTGAATCACACGCTCCATCAGCAGCACCGTGTCGTTGCCGGTGTAGCGCGAGTTCAGGCCCATGCAGGCGATGCCGCGCGCGGCCAGTGGGCCGATCAGATAGTGCCCCATGAAGTTGCTCGCCGGGTGCATGACGATGGCCGCGATCTTCTTGCGCCCGGCCGGCGCGCGCCAGGCGCCGTAGATGCGCGGGCGCAGCATCTGCAGACCCGACTGGCTCTCCAGCGCCGCACCGGGTTTGACGTCGATCGCGACCAGGCGCAGCTCGGGCAGGATGCTTTCGTCAGCCATGGGCGTTCTCTTGGATGTTGCGTTGTGCGCGCAGACCGGCCTTGCGCACCGCCCAGTCCTGCAGGTCGGCATGCGCATGGCGCGCGTGCGCGTCCATCTCCGCTTGCGACACCGAGGGCGTGGTGAGTTCCACGCGCAGGCCGTTGGGGTCGAAGAAATAGATCGACTGGATGATGTGGTGGTCCGTCAAGCCGAGCACCTCCACACCGGCCGCTTGCAGGCGCGCCTTCGCGGCCAGCAGCGCGTCCACCGAGTCCACACGCAGCGCGATGTGGTTGACCCACGAAGGCGTGTTGGGCGAGGGCAGGGCGACCACATCGTCGCCAAGGTCGAAGAACGCGATGAACGAGCCGTCGCGCATGGCGAAGAAGATGTGCACGTAGGGGCAGTACTCGCCGGTGCTGGGCACGTGGTCGGCCTTGATCACGTGCACCAGTGGCAGGCCCAGCAGGTCTTCGTAGAAGTGGCGGGTCTCTTCGGTGTCGCGGCAGCGCCAGGCGAAATGGTGCAAGCCGTGGATGGCGGCGGGGTGGTCGTTGTTCATGTGCTTATGCAAGGTTGGAAGCCGCGTGGAGGCCCGCGATGTAGCCGAAGGTCATGGCGGGCCCCAGCGTGATGCCGCCGCCGGGGTAGTTGCCGCCCATGATGCTGGCCATGTCGTTGCCGGCCGCGTACAGGCCCGGGATGGGTTGCTCGTCGGCATCGAGCACGCGCGCGTGCGCATCGGTGCGCAGACCCGCGAAGGTGCCGAGGTCGCCCACCACCAGTTCGACGGCGTAGAACGGCGCGTCCTGCACCGGCGCCACGCAGGGGTTGGGGCCGGGCCACGACGGGTCGCCGTTGAAGCGGTTGTAAGCGTTGCCGCCTTTGCCGAACAAGGGGTCGCGCCCGTGCTGGGCCTCGGTGTTGTAGCGTTTCACCGTGGCTTGCAAGGCGGCCGGGTCCACGCCGATCTGTTGCGCCAGCTCGGCCAGCGTGCGGCCGCGTTTGAGATAGCCGTTGCGCAGGTCGCTGCCCAGCGGCATGGGAAACGGTTTGACGAACCCCAGGCCGTACTGGCGGATCGCGCGGTGGTCGCACAGCAGGTACAGGCCTCGGCCATCGGGCGCGGCCGATCGCAGCGCGGCGGCGATCACGTCGTGGTACGAGTCGGACTCGTTGACGAAGCGCTGGCCCTTCGCGTCGATGGCGATCATGCCGGGCTTGGCGCGGTCGATGAAGTGCGGGTACACGCCCACGCTGCCGTCCTTGCGCGGCACGCGGGAGAACACGGCCCAGGCGGCCGGGTGCGCCAGGTGCGTGTCGACGCGCCCACCGGCTTGCTCGCCGAACGCGAGGCCATCGCCCGTGTTGCCCACGGGCGCTGGCGAATGGTGCGCGCCGCCTTGGCGCACGTGCGGGAACAGCTGGCGTTGGCGCGCGCGGTCCTGCGGGAAACCGCCACAGGCCAGCACCACGCCGCGACGCGCCTGCACGCGCACATCGCGTCCTTCGTGGCGGACGATCGCGCCGCTCGTGCGCGCACCGTCCTGCGTCAGCGACAGCACCGGCGCGTTTAGCCACAAAGGAATTTCCAGGTCGAACACGCTGCGCGCCAGCCGCGCGGCCAGCGCGTTGCCATTGGTGAGCCGCATGCCGCGGCCATGGCGCAGCGTGTCGCGCAGGTGGCGCAGGAACACGCCGGCCACGTAGCGCGCGGAACGCAGCGAGCGCGTGGCGTTGAGAAAGTGCCGCACCTCGTCGCCCGACACGGTCACCAGGCCGAACAGCGTCATCTCCTGCAGCGGCGGGCGCAAGGCCTTCACCCGCGCGCCGAGTTCGCGGCCGTCGTAGGGCGCGGCGTACAGCGTGCGGCCACCTTGCGAAGCGCCGGGTTGGCCGGGGTGGTAGTCGGGGAACAGCGGCGCGGGCACGAAGCGCACGGCGGTCTTGTCTTCAAAGAACGAGACCATGGCCGGGCCGTGTTCGAGGAAAGCCTCGGCCATGTCGGGCCGACTGAACTCACCCGCTTCGACCGCCATGTACTCGCGCGCTGCAGCGCGCGAATCCTTCAGGCCCAGCCGCTCGGACACCGGATTGCCCGGCACCCAGAGCCCACCGCCCGAGAGCGCGGTGGTGCCACCGAACACCTCGGCCTTTTCCACCAGGACCACGTCCAGCCCATGCAGCTTCGCCGTGATCGCCGCCGCCATGCCCGCGGCGCCGGAGCCGACCACGAGCAGGTCGCAGTCCACGCGGTCGGGCCTTGCCTCGCTCATCGGGCGGGCCTGTTCACGTGCGTTTCGGCAATGCTGTAGATCGCGATGAAGCTGATCAGACACAGCCCGGCCATGTAGAGCGAGATCGACATGGACGTGCCGGTGGAGACGAACAGCAGCGTCGCGATGAAGGGCGCCAGCGCGCCGCCCACGATGGAGCCGGCCTGGTAACCCAGCGACGTGCCGCTGAAGCGCACCGAAGGCTCGAACAGCTCGCAGAACAACGCGGCCATGGGGCCGTACATCGCGGCGATGCACAGGCGCGCCACCACGATGGCCAGCAGCACCAGCGCCGGCACGGCGGTGTCCACGATCGGGAAGAAAGCCAACGCCCACAGCACGCCCGCGCCGGTGCCCATCAGGAACACCTTGCGGCGGCCGATGCGGTCGGACAGGCTGGCGAAGTACAGCGTGGCGAAGATCTCCAGGATGTTGGCGATGATGATGAAGCCCAGCATCGTCGAGCGCGTGAGGCCCAGTTGCGTGATGCCGTAGTTCAGCACGTACACCAGCACCACATAGCCCATGCCGTTCTGCGCCAGGCAGGCCAGCGCGGCGATGAACACCGGCTTCTTGTGGTTCTTCAGCACTTCCTTCAGCGGCGAGCGCGCGGCCTTGCCACGGCGCTGCGCCTCTTCGAAGATCGGGCTCTCGCTCACCTTGTGGCGCACATACAGGCCCACCGCCACCAGCACGATGCTGAAGAGGAACGGCAGGCGCCAGCCCCAGGCCTGGAACTGCTCTTCGGTCAGCAGCCAGCCGATCACCAGGAACACGGTGTTGGCCAGCACGAGGCCGGCGGCCACGCCCAGTTGCGGGAAGCCGCCGTAGAAGCCGCGCTTGTCCGGTGGCGCGTGTTCCACCGCCATCAGGATCGCGCCGCTCCACTCGCCGCCCACGCCAAAACCCTGGCACAGGCGCAGCAGCACCAGCAGCACGGGCGCGGCCAGGCCGATCTGCGCGTAGGTCGGCAACAGGCCGATGGCGAAGGTGCCGATGCCCATCATCAACAGCGAGAGCACCAGCATCGCCTTGCGGCCGATGCGGTCACCGAAGTGGCCCATCACGATGCCGCCGATGGGGCGCGCGAAGAAGCCGATGGCGAAGGTGCTGAACGCCGCGAGCGTGGCCGCCACGGGCGAGAACTTCGGGAAGAACTGCGTGCTGAAGATCAGCGCGGCGGCGGTGCCGTAGATGAAGAAATCGAACCACTCGATGGTGGCGCCGATCAGGCAGGCGATGGCCACCGTGCGGGCCGATTTGGCGGAGGTGCCGTCGGCGGACGGCGCGTGGGAAGAAGAGGGCGCTTGCCGCGCGGCCTCGTGGGTGATGGCCATGGATTTGTCTCCTTTGTTGGAACGTGCCGGCGATTACAAGCCCATCGCTTTTATGATGCAATCGAAATGATTTCATGCATTCATGAAGAGACCATATGAATCTGACCCTGCGCCAACTGCGGGCCTTCGTGGCGGTGGCCGATGCCGGCAGCTTCACCGAAGCCTCGCGCCAACTGCACCTGACCCAGTCGGCCTTGAGCGTGCTGGTGCGCGAGATGGAGCGCGAACTCGGCGTGCGCCTGTTCGACCGCAGCACGCGCCGCGTCTCCCTGACCGAGGCCGGCGCCGAGCTGCAGCCCGCCGTGCGCCGCATGCTGGCCGACCTGGCCGGCGCCGTGGCCAATGTGAGCGGGCTGCGGGACAAGCGGCGCGGCGTATTGCGCCTCGCGGCCCCGCAGCTCATGGCCTGCACGCTGCTGCCGCGCCTGGTGGCCGACTGGCGCCGCCGTTACCCGGACGTGGAGGTGCGCCTGACCGACACACCGCCCGAGCACCTGCTGGCCACGCTGCACGAGGGTGAGGCCGAGCTGGCCATCGGCCCGGACCGTGGGCCCGGCAGCGATGGCGAGGCCGGTGAACTGGCGCTGGAGCGCCACGCGCTGCTGGAAGACCGCCACTGGCTGGTCTGCCCCGAAGACCACCCGCTGCGCAAACGCAAACGCGTGCGCTGGAACGAGCTCGGTCCCTGGCCCTTCATCGCGCCCACGCGCGACTTCGTGCGCCGCGTGCTGCCGGAGTTGCAAGGCGAAGGCGACGCGGCCGCGCGCGCCATCCTCTCGCCACCGGCCATGGAGGTCTCGTACCTCACGACGGCCATGGGCCTCGTGGCCGCGGGCCTGGGTTTGACGGCTTGCCCGACGTATTCCGAATCCCTGGTGCGCGCGCACGGCCTGCACATGGTGCCGCTGGAAGCGCCGGCGTTCTACCGCGAGGTGAGCATCTACCGCCTGGCCAACCGCGCCATGTCGCCGGCCGCCGCGAGCTTCGTGGAGAACGCGATGGACTTCGTGCGCCGGCACCCCTCGCGCGGGGCGCGCAACCCACAGCCCTAGAATCCGCGTCCATGCGGCACGCACCGGACCGTCGACGACTCGCCTGGGCCCTGGTCTTCCTGACCTGGTTCGCGCAGCTGTGCCTGCCCGTGGCGCACGCAGGCATGGCGGCGACTGCAGGTGGCTCGATGCCCGCCTGGTGCGGCAGCCCGGCCAACGCCTCGGAGGCCATGGCCTCGCTGCCGGCCGAGATCCGCGACGCGCTCGACCCCGATGCCGCGAGCGCCGCGCACCTCGCCAGTTGCGCGAAGCTGTGCGCCGCCATCGCCAAGCTACCGCCGCTGCCCAGCGTGGACGCGGTCCACAGCCTGCCGGTGTCGAACGCGGCGCCGGTGCCTGCCGCGTTCCCCACCCACGAGGCACGCCGGCACGCCTTGCCGCCGCCGTCGCACGGCCCGCCCGCCTGGGCCTGACGCCCGCTCCCCAAGCTTCTTGGCCCGCTTCGTCCGGCTGCTGTTTTCTGGCAGCTGGGCGTGGCGCGGCTGCTCCCTTGTGCCGCGCGATGGGCCATGGCCCGTCGACGCGCCTCTCATTTTTGAAAGCCTTCTTCATGAAACACGCCTCATGCGCCGCGCTCTGCGCGACCATGCTGTCGCCCTGCGCCTGGGCGCAGACCGCTGCGACAACCCCGGACGTGGCGACATTGCCCACTGTCGTCATCCAGGCCACGCAAGCCACCGACCTGGCCCGGCAAGACCTGGAAGCCGAACAAGCCCTGACGCCGGGCGCCGTGACGCTGGTCGACGGCGAGAGCCTGCGCCAGCGCAGCGTCACCAGCCTGGCCGACCTGCTGCGCTACGTGCCCGGCGTGTGGGCCGCCAGCGGGTCCACCGGTGACTCGGCCTTTCTCTCCAGCCGAGGCTCCAACCTCGATGCGACGAACTACGACGGCAACGGCATCAAGCTGCTGGTCGACGGCCTGCCCGTGACCGCCGCCGACGGCAACAACCACAACCGGCAGATCGACCCGCTGTCGGCCAGCCACGCCACCGTGGCCCGTGGCGCGAACGCGCTGACCTATGGCGCCAGCACGCTGGGCGGCGCGATCGACTTCACCACGCCCACCGCGCGCGATGGCGCGCGCAACGAACTCTTGCTCCAGGGCGGCAGCCACGGCCAGTGGCAGGGCCGGGTCACGCTGGGTGGCACGAGCGGCGATCTCGATGGCCTGCTCACCGCCGAAACCCGGCGCGCCGACGGCTACCGGCGGCACCACCGACAGGAGCGCACCGGCTTCTATGCCAACGGCGGCCTGCAGATCAACAACGCGGTGCAGACCCGCTTCTACGCCTCGACCATCGACAACCAGCAGCAACTGCCCGGCGTGCTCACGCGCCAGCAATGGCAGGACGACCCCAGCCAAGCCGAGGCCGCTGCCGTCGCCGGCCACTACCGCTACAACGTTAAGTCCTGGCGGCTGGCCAACAAGACGGTCTGGGACATCGATGCCGACCGCAAACTCAGCGTGGGCGTGTCGGTCGAAAACCAGCAGCTCTACCACCCCATCGTCTACGCGCCGCCATTCTTCTCGCTGTTGATCGATACCCGGCAGCGCACGCTGGGCAGCACGGTGCGGTACCAGCAGCGCATGGGCGCGCACGATCTGCTGCTCGGGCTCAACCTGGCCCGCACCACGGTGGACGGCGGCAACTACAGCTACACACCGGGCGGTGCACAGACCTTGTCGGCCGCGGTCGACAACCGCGCCGACAACCTGGAACTGTTCGCGATGGACCGCTGGCGGTTCGCGCCGAACTGGACCGCTGTCTACGGCGCCCAGCTCGTGTCGACCAGCCGCGAAATCGTCAGCGCAGGGCTCCAGGGCGACTACAACGCCGTCAACCCGCGCGCCGGTCTGATCCGCCAGCTCACGCCCACCACGCAACTGTTCGCCAACGTCAGCCGCGTCTACGAGGCGCCGACGCTGTACGAACTGGAAGACGAAACGCCGGGGGCCTCACGAGGCACGCTGCTCAAGGCCATGCGCGGCACCGTGTTCGAAGTGGGCACGCGCGGCCAGCACGCACTGAGCCCACGCAACCACTGGCATTGGGACCTGGCCGTGTACCACACGCGGCTGCGCAACGAGATCCTGTCGCAGGACGACCCACGCGCGCCCGGCACCAGCCTGTCGATCAATGCCGACGGCACGGTGCACGCGGGCATCGAAGCCTTGGTGGGCGGCAGCTTCGCGCTGGGTGAGGGCGGCCGGTACCGCGCCGAGCCCACGCTCAACATCACCGTCAACCACTTCCGCTTCCGCGACGATCCAACCTATGGCAACCGTGTGCTGCCGGCCGCGCCGAAGTTTGTGTTGCGGGGGGAGGTGCTGGTCCGCCATGCCAGCGGTTTCTTCTTCGGTCCCACGTTCGACATCGTCAGCAGCCGCTATGCCGACTTCGGCAACACCTACCAGGTGGACGCCTATGCGCTATGGGGGCTGCGCGCCGGTTGGAACGGCAAGGACTGGGAGGTGTTCGCCGAGGCGCGCAACCTCGCCGACAAGAAATACGTGTCGCAGTTCAGCGTGCGCAACGTGGCCGCGCCCAACGCGGCCATTCTCACGCCCGGTGAACCGCGCTCGCTCTACGTGGGCGCGCGCCTGAAATTCTGAGGCCGCGATGTTCAGACGCTTTCCAGGGCGTCGTCGTCGGTTTCAGGGACCACGATGGCTGCGTATTGCAGATAGCCTTGCTGCTCCAGGTCCTGCAGCAAGGGCTTCACATCGGCGCCCAGCAAGCGGGCGATCTCCTGATCGGTGCGGCGGCCGTTGACCATGAGCAAGAGCGCGTGGGCTTCGCGGCCGAGTAAGTCCCGTCGGGCAATGGCTTGCCACGCGCGCGGCGTCTTGGCGTAGCGGTGGATGTTGTCGTCCATGTTGTTCTCCCCTGAAATGCAGGTGCGAATTCTGGGCCGAAATCCACGCCATGGTGCCTGTCAAATATGACAAGTCATTGATAACCACTTTGGCGTTGGATGTATCTCAATCCGCCTGCAAACCCCAGCGCGTGGGTGGGTGGCCCATGGCGGCCTTGAACATCGCGCTGAAGGCACTGTCGCTCGCATAACCGGTGGCCGCCGCCACCTGACCAATGGGCATGCCACGCGCCAGCAAGGGCAGGGCGTGCGCCAGCACCGCCTGCTGGCGCCACTGCTGGTAGGTCATGCCCAGCTCTTCGCGAAACAGCCGCGCCACCGTGCGCTCGCTCGCGCCCGTGTCCGCCGCCCACTGCCCCAGCGTGGCGCGCTCGCCCGGTGCGTTGAGCACCGCTTCGCACAGCGCGCGCAGGCGCTTGTCGCTCGGCAGGGGCACGCCCAGCGGCTGGGTGTCGGCGTGCGCCAGTTCGTCGAGCACCAACTGGATCAGCAACCGATCGCGCGAGGGTTCGGCCGCGCGGCGTGTGGCCGCGTCCATGGCCTGGATCAGCTCGCGCAGCAGCGGCGAGACCACGATCATGCGGCAGCCACCCCAGCCTGGTGGCGTGGCATCGGCGGCCACGTAGAGTGTGCGCAGCTCGGCGGCCTCCAGCACGGTGACGGCGTGGCGCATGCCCGGCGGGATCCACACCGCGCGCGAGGGCGGCACGATGTAAGTCACGGCCTGCAGCGTCGGGTCGTCGGGCTCGGCCATCACCTGCACGATGCCGGTGCCGCAGTAGGCCAGCTGGCCCCAGGCGTGGCGGTGCGGCTCGAAGTGGGTGTCGGCGGTGAGCGCGCGGGCGCGCACCCGCACCGGGCGGCCGGTATCGGGCGTGTAGGGGTCGGTGTCGCCCATCGGCTCGGGGCGTCTGGACCTGGTTTGGCGGGTTTTCACAATAAAGTGACGGATCGTCGCGATTCGGCAGAAGGGCTTGAGTCTACGATCGCGCCATGTCTTCCTCAAGCACCACCCATCCCTTGCCCGCCGTGGCCCTGCGGCAGGACGCCAGCCTGATCGGCCTGGTCGGCCTGGCGCACATGATCAGCCACTTCAGCCAGCTGCTGCTCCCGCCGCTGTTTCCCTGGCTGAAAGACGCGCTCAACGCGAGCTATGCCGAGCTCGGTTTCCTGATGTCCGTGTTCTTCGTCGTCTCGTGCCTGGTGCAGGCGGGGTCCGGCTTCGTGGTGGACCGCTTCGGCCCACGCCCCGTGCTCTTCGCGGGCCTGGCCTTGCTGGGCGTGGCCGCGTTCGGCTTTGCGGCCAGCACCGGCTACTGGATGATGGCCTTCTTCGCCATCGTGGCCGGTGTGGGCAACGGCGTGTTCCACCCGGTCGACTACACCTTGCTCAACCGCAAGGTGAGCGCGCCGCGCCTGGGCCATGCCTACAGCGTGCACGGCATCACCGGCAGCCTGGGCTGGGCGCTCGCGCCGGCCATGATGGTGTCGATCACTCTGGCCTATTCGTGGCGCGCCGCGCTGGCCAGCGCGGGCGTGCTGGCGTTCGTGGTGGTGGCGGTGCTGTGGTTCAACCGCGACCGGCTCGACGTGCCCGCCGCGCCCAAGCAGCCCGCAGGCAGCGCGCATGCGCCGGTCGAGAACCCCATGGCCTTCATGCGCATACCTGCGGTGTGGATGTGCTTCGGTTTCTTCTTTGTCTACGCCATGGCACTGAGCGTGGTGCAGGCCTTTGCGCCCGAAGCCGCGCGCCATCTGCACAACGTGCCGCTGAGCCTGGTGGCCGTGTGCCTCACCACCTACATGCTGTGCTCGGCCGGTGGCATGGTGCTGGGTGGGTTCCTCGCGTCCGACCCGGCGCGCTGCGAGCGCATCGTGGGCATCGGCTTCGGTCTGGCCGCTTGCGTGGCGCTGGTGCTCGCCTTCGCCCACGTGCCCGCAGCAGCGGTGCCGGTGCTGTTTGGCGCCATGGGATTTGCGGCCGGCATCGCAGGGCCTTCGCGCGATTTGCTGGTGAAACGCTCCACCCCCGCCAACGCCACCGGGCGCGTGTATGGCGTGGTGTATTCCGGCCTGGACATCGGCCAGGCCATCTCGCCGCTGATCTTCGGCGTGCTGATGGACCACGGCCAGTACCAGGGCGTGCTGATCGGCCTGGCGGTGGTGCAGGGCCTCCTGATCGCCAGCGCGTTCAATGTGCGGCGCGTGCGCCGCACGGCCGTGCCGGTCGCGGCCTGAAGTCTTTCTTCTTCAGGTCTTCACACGGCGCGCGCCGCCCAGCGCCGTGTTGGGGCCGGCTACCGTTTAGTTGCGGACCATCAAGATGCTGACCTACCCCTGCGGGTATAAAAGTGGGCCCGACGTCCCACCTTCGCTCGAAGGCCGATCACCGCAGATTGCTTTCCATGCCGGCCTCCTCCCGTTTGCTGCAACAGTGTTTTGAAGAAGCACTGCACGGCGCGCCCGAGATGCTGGCGCGCTGTGCCGACGCAGCCATTGCCAGCCTGCAGGGGGCAGAAAAATCCTCCAAGGACATGGCGCAGCGCGACCAGTTCGCCAAGGCCTGGTGGGGCATGTTGCAGAACAAGATCCCGTGGGGTCAGCAGTTCACGCAGCACTTGCGCGAGGCCCTGCAGGCATCGCCCGACCTGAACTCCTCGCGCCCGAGCCTGTTGTCCGAGACCTCGCTGCTCGCGCTGGTGGACGATGAAGCGGTCAACGAATCCCTCGAATCGGCGCGGCTGGTGCACGACCTCCTGCCGGTGGTGGAGCAACAACTCTCGGTGCTCGACGCGCTGATCAGCTCGGTGATCGGGCTGCCGGCCGTGCAGGCCGAGCGCAACCCGCTGCGGCCGTCGGTGTTCGTGCGGGCGCTGCGCACGCTCATGGCGTCGACCGAGTCCGAGGCCGAGATGCGTGCGATGTGGCTGCGCCACACGGACAAAGCCCTCGGCCACGAACTCCAGAAACTCTACGAACGCGTGGCGCTGATCCTGCAGCGCGCCAACGTGCAGGAAGCCGGCTACCGCGTACGGCTGACGGACGAGTCCACACGCTCGGGCGGTTTGTCCACGCGCTCGGGGCACCTGGGCACGCCTTCGGGCAGTTCTTCTCCTGTGAGCCAATGGCAGGAGCCGGGCCATGGCGGAGGCGGCAGCCAGCACGACATGCCGTCCTGGGCCGGCGGTGCCGATCCCTTGCCGCCCATGCAGTCGCTCGGCCACCGACAGCCCGCCGTGGACCACCGCGTCTTCCACGAATTCCTCAACCAGGGCGGCGCGCATTTCGACCGCCACCTCACCCCGGACTACTACGACCAGGTGAGCGAAGAGCTCGCCGCGATCGAGGCTTATGCCGCGATCCCGCTGCTCGACGAGTCCATGATCCTGGAGCAGCAGACGCAGTACCGCGACCTGCCGGCGGTGGACCGGCCGGCGCGCGAAGTCGGCATCTCCAGCCAGCTGAGCCAGAAAGCCTGGGGCGTCTTCGCGGCGTCGCACGAGCGCGAGCGCGTGCTCATGCACCTCAAGCAGAAAGCGCAGCGCGTCAAACAGGCCGTGGGCCTGGACCTGGTGCGCACGCTGGTGGCCCAGGTGGCGAGCGACCCGCTGCTGCTCGGGCCGGTGCGCGAAGCCATGGTGGCGCTGGAGCCCGCGCTGCTGCGCCTGGCCCTGGCCAACCCGAAGTTCTTCAACGAAGACGAACACCCCGCGCGGCGCCTCATCGAAAGCGTGGCACAGCGCAGCTTCAAGTTCAACGACGAGTTCTCGGAAGAATTCCACAGCTTCTTCCAGCCGGTGCAGCAGGCGTTCAACGACCTCAACGCCACCGCCAGCGCCGAGCCCCAGCCCTTCGCCGACGCGCTCACCGCGCTGCGCCAAGGCTGGGAAGCGCAAGACGCCCAGGAGCTGGCGCAGCACGACAACGGCCTGCAGTCCATCCGCTACGCCGAAGAGCGCCAGGCGATGGCCGACCAGATCGCCTGGGAACTGAGCCAGCGCCCCGACATCGACACCGCCCCCGGCGTCATCCTCGACTTTCTCTTCGGCCCCTGGTCGCTCGCGATCGCCTCTGCACAGCTCGAAGACGGCGGCCAGCAGCTCGACCCGGGCGGCTACCGCAAGGTGGTCTCCAACCTGCTGTGGAGCGTCAAAAAGGACGTCACGCTGCGCCTGCCCAAGGAACTGTTTGCCATGGTGCCGGGCATGCTGGCCACGCTGCACTCGGGCCTGGACCTGCTCGGCAAGACCCGCGAAGAAACCAAGCCCTTCTTCGACGCGCTGATGCGCCTGCACCAGCCGGTGCTGGGCCTGCGGCGCGCGCGCATCCGCCACGACGCCAGCCTGTCCGAGCCGGGGCCGCTGGACGAAGTGCCGTCGTCCATGTCCATGGAGCTCGACGAAACCTTGCCCGCCACGGCGGAGCAACGCAAGCCCCGGCCCATGGCGCAGCCCTGGCTGGGCAAGGACGAGCTCGAAGCCGCCGGCTTCCAGGACACGCTGCCCAGCGACTTCGACGACCTCATCGAAACCCAGGTGGAGGCCCGCGCCAGCGAAGACGATTCGCAAGCCGCCGCGCTGGCCGAACAGGCCGCCGAGCTCGAAAGCATCAGCGCCACGGTGTTGCTCGCATCGCTGCGCGAAGGCGACTGGGTCGACCTGTACTCGCACCGCGAGTGGCTGCGTGCGCAACTCATCTGGGCCAGCAGCAAGGGTACGCTGTTCATGTTCGTGAGCCGGGGAGGGCGGCCGCACTCCATGACCAAGCGCAGCTGCGAGCGCCTGATCTCCAGCCGCTTGCTGCGCCCGGTGAACACGCAGGGCGTGGTGGAGAAGGCGCTGCAGCAGGTGGTGGCCGCTCAAGCCACACCGCAAAAGAGCCTGGTGGCCGAGTCCGCCTGATTCCGCTCGACGCTTGTCGGGGATTTCCTACAGCCGCCAGCGCTGTGCACTGACGGTTTTATTTTTTGCGACGCGGATCATTCGTTGCCACCTCAGCGCAACAGGAGATCCCATGAGCCACAACCCCAACCGGGCGGAGCGCCGTGAAGACGCCCTGATCGACATGTTGCCGCACGTGCTGATCGCGGTCATGCTGGCCGTGGCCGCGTTGTTGCTCGTGACGTTCATGTCCTTGCTGGACGACATGAACGAGCGCGGCGAACAGCGCAGGCTGCAGCAGCGCACCACGGGGTCCTTGTTGTTGCTCGACGAGCTGGGCGTGCCCGGCGTGTCGGACGGACGTGCGCTGTCGGCGTCGGCCGACGCCAGCCCGCTGCGGTGACGGCCATGGTTGTCCTCAAACCCGCTCGCCACGGCGACAGCTGGGGCGACTTCTTCTCGTTCCTGACGATCTGGGCGGCGTTCGCTTCCGCCGCGTTGATCTTGAGCTGGTTCGTATCGGTGGTGAGCGAGGTTGCTCAGCGTGGGGAGCAGCGGCGGTTGCAGGAGGGGCCTGATGGGGTGTTGGTGCTGGCTGATGAGGTGCTGCCGGCGTTGGCGGGCGAGACGGTTGCGGCGCAGGACAAGCCGTGATTGCGTTGGTGCCTGCAGCGCGTCACAAAAGAAAAAAACGCCCGCCCACCGGATAGGTGGACAGGCGACAAGCCGTAGATCGGCCAAGGAGATAACAGCAACTGCTTCAGCGCCGCACATCGCATGGGGGCTGGAGCCAGTGAAGTGTACTGTATGTTAATACAGTGTTTGCGCCCTGGTCGAGACTGCGCGGGCCGAGGCCCGCACTTCCATCAGGTCAGTTCGTCGCGAAGCAGTACATGAGTCCCGCGCTGCCGCTCATCTTGAGCTGGTCGACGCTGCAGCCGCGCGTGCCGTGCGACGAGTTCCACGAAGCGTTGGCGACCGGGTCGGGGTTGGTGCCATTGCGGTCGTGGTGGCCCACCATGGCGGAGCCGCCATCGCTCCTGGTCCAATTGCCGCAGGTGGTGTCCTTGCCGGCATCCGGCACCGCCACCGTGCCGTCAGGGCGCGAGCCGGTGAGGATGTCGTGGCGGTTGACGGCATCACCGAAGCCCGTGACGGTTTCCCCCTTCTCGGTCAGCGAGGTGCTCTTGCCGAGCTTGGCGTTGGCGCTGTGCAGGTCCGCCACGCTGGTGGCGACGACCACGCCCTTGGCGTTGGTCCATGGGCCGGTGCCGATGCGGTCGCGCGCATTGACCGCCGGCTGCCCGTTCATGGCGGCGTTGCTCAGGTAGGCGCGCCAGGTTTTATTGCCCGCGCCGGCGCTCGTGGCCAGCGACTGGCAGAAGCGGTCGGCGCCGGCCAAGCCTCCGAGGTCGCCGCCCTTGCCGGGGTTGGCGCTGGTGATGAAGAAGCTCATGGGGTTGCCGCCCGATGACTTCATGGCGCCGCAACCCGCGATCAGAGCGACGGTGGCGACGGCGGTGCTGGCGAAAAGAACGAAACGACCGGGCATGCGAGTCTCCTGAGCAGGGTGGATGGAGCCCGCAGGCTAGCGCAACGCCGTGCCAGCGGCAACCCCCAGCCACCTTCCATGTCGTGGTCGTTGAACTGCGGGGCTGTTGCCGCGCTCAGTAAGCCGTCTCGCGGGCTTCCAAAACCAGCGACAGCACCCGCGAGCCTTTGCACGTCGCTTTTGCGCGCACGCGGCAATCGGCATCGGCTTCGACAGCCAGGCGGCAGTGGTACTCCAGGCCGTCGGTCTCCCCAGGGTTGTGGCTCGGTATGCGGCGAGTCCATAGACGCTTGCCGTCCACCTCCACCGTCAGTTCGTGCGAGCTCTCAACGACTTCCGCTGGCACAGACACCAGCAGTGTTGCATCGAGATCGAAGGTGCGCTGGCGGCCCAGTGCAGCGGGAATCACCAGGGATGCGACGGATTCGGTGCCCGCGTCATACTTCCAATATTCCAGAATCATGGCGAAAGTCTAAGCTGACTCCATCGCACTTTCGACGCGCATGACAACTTTCCGACTCCAGATTGAGGGCCGTGCGGCTCACGTTGAGGCCGATGGCGAGACCAGCTTGTTTGCTGCGATGACGCGCGCGGGAATTGCGTGGCCGGTGTCCTGTCGCAATGGGACCTGTCGCACCTGCATTGCTCGCTTGCTACAGGGGCAAGTGCGCTACGAAATTCCCTGGCCCGGCCTGAGCCCCGAGGAAAAGCAGGGGGGCTATTGCCTGCCCTGCGTGGCCAGGCCCATGGAGGATGTTGTTATCGGTCGGGCTTGAAAACCGAGCCACGCAGGACGAAGACTGCCAGCCCCATGTGACCTGGGTCACTTCACGCCGGACGGGCAGCGCTTGAAACTGGTCGAACCCCTGTTTCCAATTCTGAAGAGGTTCCCATGTGCTCCGCTGCGATCAAGCGACTGTCCCTGTATGGCTTGCTGGCGCTCGCGCCATTCGCGGCCTGCGCGCAACGAGCACCGCAGTTCGCATGGGATCGGCCCGGCCTTGCCAGCGAAGAGGGTGACGAGGTCGATGCTGCCGCCCTCTTGTCACCGATGCAGTCCGCCGCACCACCCACTCGCAACGTCCGAAAACTCAGCGACGGCGAACTCACCTGCGCGCAAATCTACGCAGAAACCCAGGCGCTGGAAAAATCCAGTCAGGCGCAGCAGGCCGAAGCCACACAGGCACAAGCCGCGATGACCGAAACCCAGAACGAGATGATGAAAAGCGCCGGCAGCATGCCCGGCAGCGGTATCGGCTCGGCGATTGGCAACAGCCTGCTCGGCATGATTCCTGGTGCGGGGCAGATCCAGGGCTATGCCATGCAGGCAGCGGCCGAGGCGCGCCGAGCCAGCATGCAGGACAGCGCCCAGAAGATGATGCAGGCGCAAACCCAGTTGATGAAGTTGGAGCAGGGCCTGGAGCACGCACAGGCACGCAGTGATCACCTGGCCGATCTGTTCCTGAAGAAAGGTTGCAAGCTCTCAGAAGTGAAGGCCGCCACTGCCAACGCCGCGCCCTAGCGGGCACGGCACCAGCGGCCTCGCGCCGCGTGTCGCCATCACTTGCATTGCTCGCTGAACGTGTCCTTCATGGTCTCGATCACCGAGGGGCGGATGCCGAGCCAGGTTTCGGTTTTCATGTTCGTGGCCTTGGCTTCGCATTGCAGCCGCGCTGGTGCCGGTGGTGTGGTGGGCATGAGTTTGATCAGGCCGGACAGGGCGTCGCAATACTGTTTGAAGTTCTTCGTGCTCAGCGCGTTGTCTCGCTGGGTGCGGAGCTTGTCGTACTCGGCGCACTGCGGGTCGGGTGCCGCGATCGACGCGCTCGTGAGAACGGACAGGAAGAGCCCAAGAAGGGTTTTGTGCATCGACATGAACATGGAAGAGGGCCCGCGCGGAGCCTTGTTTCGGAAGACGAGCACGAGTATCCCGGGCGGCTTTCCCGGGCGTAAGTGACCCGGGTCACATGGCGAAGCCAGGCAAAGGGGCGTGAGGAGAGGGGGAGGCCAGCCGCTCAGCCCGCCAGCGCGTCCAGCAACTGTTCAGCCCGCACAGGTTTGTGCAGGAAAGGCACGCCGCTGGAGCGGATGTCGGTGATGCGTTGTGGCGCGGTCTCGCCGGTGACGAGCAAGGTGCGCAGGTGGGGCGAGGTGTTGCGCAGGGCGAGCAGGTAGTCCAGGCCATTGCGGTCGCCGGGCAGTCGAAAGTCGGACACCACGGCTTCGATCGGGTTCTGTGCCAGCAGCTGTTGCGCTTGTGCCAGATCGCTGGCGGCATGCACGGTGCAGCCGCACGCCGAGAGCAGCAAGGCCATGGCCTCGCGGCTGGCCGGCTCGTCGTCGATGACGAGCACGTGGCGTGGCAGCTTGCGGTCGGCAGGCATGGCAGCAACAGCCTGCGCGATGCCCGTGTCCAAGGGCCTTGCAGACGCCGGTGTCGGCACACTCGCCTGTTGCTTCACCCACACCCGAAAACGCGTGCCCTTGTGCGGCTTCGAGGTGAGCGCGACGGGATGTTCCAGCAAGCTCGACAGCCGTTTCACAATGGACAAGCCGATGCCCAGGCCGAAGGCGCGGTCGCGTTGCGGGTTGGCCAGTTGGTAGAACTCGTCGAACACGCGCTGCTGATGTTCGCGGGCAATGCCGATGCCGGTGTCCACCACTTCGAAGCACACCCAGCCGGCATCGACTGCCGGCGGGCGCGACCTTGCCGCCACGAGAACGCCGCCGCGGTGCGTGTACTTGATGGCGTTGTCGATCAAGTTGCCGAGCAGGCGCGTGAGCAGTTGCATGTCGCTCAACACCACCAGGTCGCCCGGCGCGCGAAACCGAATCTGCAGGCCTCGCGCTTCGGCGCTGCCACTGAAGGTGTGGCTCAGCGAGACGAACAGTTCGTGCACGGGCACCGGCTGCAGCGTGGCTTGCACGGCACCCGCGTCGAGCCGCGAGATGTCGAGCATGGTATCGAGCGACTGGTTGAGCATGCGCACCGAGTGGCCCAGCCGGGCGATGGTCTGTTCGCTTTGCGCATCGAACCGCGACCGTTCCAGCACCGAGGTGAACAGCGAGATGGCATGCAGCGGTTGGCGCAGGTCGTGGCTGGCGGAGGCGAGGAAGCGGCTTTTTTCCCGGTCGGCGTTTTCCACCAGTTCCACCTGCTGCGCCAGGCGACGGGCGAGGTCTTCTTTTTCAAAGCGGACGGAGAGGGACTGTTCGAGCAGGTCGGCTTGCTGGAAGGTCCACTTGAGCGTCATCACCAGGTAGAGCGTCATGCAGACGGCGAGCACCCAACCCACCGGCCCGCCGTGCCACATGCAGTTGGTCACCAGCCCGACCGCCGCCGGAATGCTGAAGGCGGCAATGGTCTGGTGGTGGGTGGAGACGATGGCGGCGCCGAGCGAGATCGCGCCCATGATGAACACGGACACCAATATCAAGTCTTCGACGCTCTGGTGCGCGCTGAGCAGCCAGGGCGCGGCGCCCCACATCGCACCGAGCAGGAAGATGTCTCGCACGCGTCCGCGCAGGATGCTGGCCAGCTCGTCGTCGCGCATCGGGCCATGGGCTTCGAGTTTTCTGCGCTGCAGGTAGCTGCTGAAGACGACGATGTAGAACAGGCCGAGCCAGACCAGCGGGTAGCCGGCGGCAGCGTTCAGGTGAAACAGGATGGCCAGTGGCGTGGCAAACGGAATGGGCGAGAGGATGCGCACCGGTCCGGTTTTTTGCAGCAGCAGTTCGAGCTGGATGCGTTGCACGGCCAGGGGCGTGGCTTTGGCTTTCACGGCCATGCTGACGTTGGGCAACAGCGCCATCTCGGTCCGTGCCCGGTCAGGAGAACAGCTTGAGCAGCTCGGGGCGGGAGCGGACGTTGAAGTCGAGAAAGATCGACGACACGCAGTTCTTCACCGAACCCAGCGCCAGCCCGGTTTCGCGCGCGATGGCCTGGTTGTCGAGGCCGCTGAGCAGAAGCTCGAGCACCTGGATCTGGCGGTTGGTCAGGCGGATGCCAGGCTTGAGGTCCTTGCAGCGAGCGAGTGGGCCTTGGGCGCCTTGGGCCGTTGTGCGGTGGTTTGCCGACGCGCGACCGGCGCTGGCGTTTTCAATCGTGTCGAGCAGCGCCTTCAGGTCGCCGGTATCGCCGGTCTTGGAGAAGTAGCCCACGGCGCCTTGCGCCAGGGCTTCATCGCGCACGCGCGCATCGTGCGTGCCCGACACGACGGCGATGGGCACCTGTGGATAGCGGCTCTTGAGCAGTTGGAGCCCGGCCAGGCCACGTGTGTCGCCCAGGTTCAGGTCGAGCAGCAGCAGAAAGACCTCTTCAGCGCGCTGCTTCAGAAACACCAGGGCCTGCTCCAGGCTTTGCGCGTCTTCGACGTTGAAGCGGTCGGCGAAGTGCTGAACGATCACCTGGCGCAAGCCGACGCGCACCAGCTCGTGGTCGTCCACGGTCAGGATGGTTCTGCGCCGCTGCTGGTCGGACATCGCTGGGTCGGCCCTTTCTGTGTGTCGGTCGGCGCCATCGTAGCCGATGCCCTCACAGAGCCCGATGCCACAGCGCGTTGACAGTCTTCGAGAGGAATACCGATAATCCAGTTGAACAACTGGTTTTTGAGGAGATGACGACATGGCATCGCGTGCTGAAAGCCAACTGAAGCGCCAGCATCTGACGCAGACGGCAGCGGATCTGGTCCACCGCAAGGGCTTCTCCAACACCTCCCTGGCCGATATCGCGGCAGTGGCGGAAATCCCGCTGGGCAGTGTCCACTTTTACTTTCCGAGCAAGGAGCAACTCGCGAGCGCCATCGTGGACATGCGCGTCGCCATCATCGAACAGCGCCTGGCGTGCTGGGACGCGCTCAAGAACCCGCGCGCCCGGCTCGCGTCGCTGGCCGACGTGTGGCTGCGGGACCGCGAATCCGACACCCGGCACGGCTGCCCGGTCGGCAGCCTGTGCTACGAGCTCGGCAAGGATGGCGGGGCGCTCGGCCAGTTGGCGGCCAAGCCCTTCACGCTCTTGCTGGCCTGGTGCACCCGGCAGTTCACCGCGATGGGCCTGGCACGCAGCGCCCACAAACACGCCGTTCAACTGCTGTGCTCACTGCAAGGCATGGGCATCCTCGCGAACGCCCTCAAGGACCCGACGGTCATCGAGACCGAGGCCAAACAGATCAAGGTCTGGCTCCGCACGCTGGAAGCGCATGCGGGCGCCAGGTAATTCATTCGTCTTTTTTTACCCACCCCTGGAGACCTGAACATGAAGTTTTTCGCCCACACCCTGGTTGCATCGGCGCTGTTGCTCGGAACGGCCGCGGCTTGCGCCCAGGAGTTCGCGCCCTACGGAACCGCCAAGGTCGACATGCACGAGTACCCGACCATCAACGCCGTCTTTGATCTCAACTACGCGAGCATGGCGGACCTGAACATCTTCTACAACTTCGTGAACAACACGCGCACGCCGCTCAAGGGCAAGATGGTGGTGGTGACGCACGGCCCCGAGCTTCGGGTGTTCGCCAAGGAAAACTACGAGAAGTACCAGGGCATCGTGGACAAGATGGCCGAGCTGGCGAAGAACGGGGTCGAGTTCCGCATGTGCAGCAACGCGATGCGCGCGGCGGGCTTCCAGCCCAACGACATGCATGGGTTCATCACCGTGGTGCCGGCCGGGTTCCCGGAGATTGCCCTGCTGCAGTCCCAGGGGTACCAGTACATCAACCCGATCCCGCTGGCGGTCAAGGACGTGCGCTACCTGGACCAGCCTCAGTTGAAGAAGTAAAAAATAAGAAAAAATTCCGGCGCACAGGGGGGTGCCGAGCCTCTTCTTCTCCTACACGGCCCGACGCGCTTTTCCTACGGAAAGCCGTGGTGCCGCGGGGCGAAGATGCAGTTCTCGAAACTCTTTTGGAGGACGCGCCATGTACGTCAAAACCCTCACTGCCATTGCTCTGTGTGCCGCATCTGCCATCGCATCGGCCCAGACCATGAACAAGGCCGAATACGATGCGGCCAAAGACCGTATCGAAATGAATTTCAAGAACGACAAGAAGGCTTGTGATGCCATGAAGGACAACGCCAAGGACGTTTGCCAGGTAGAAGCCAAGAGCAAGGAAAAGGTGGAAAAGGCCGAGCTTGAAAACAAGTACAAGGCCACGCCGGGCAACGCCCGCAAGGTGGAGGAAGTGAAGGCGAACACCACCTATGACATCGCCAAGGAAAAATGCGAAGACCAGGCGGGCGACGCCGCCAAGGTTTGCAAGGCCGATGCGAAGGCGGCCCACGAACGCGCCATCAAGGCCGCCAAGGGCACCGCTTGAACACCTTCAAGCGTGATGAAAAAAACCGCCCCGAGGGGCGGTTTTTTTTGAGCTGAGAGTCCGTCAACATCAGACCGCGCTGCGGTGCCGTTCGATGCAGGTCTTCAACACCTCGTCGTGGTCGCGCTGCCACCAGTTGCCGGTGGAGAAGATCTCCACCTCGCTGAACCCCGCGAAGCCTTGCGCTTCCACCCAGCCGCGGATGCGCGGGATGTCGATCACGCCGTCGCCCATCATGCCGCGGTCGTTGAGCAGGTCGGTGGTGGGTGTGAGCCAGTCGCACACGTGGAAGGCGAGCAGGCGGTTCTTGCCGGCGCGTTCGATCTGCGCCTGCAGCTTCGGGTCCCACCACACGTGGTACACGTCCACCGCGACGCCGAGTGCACCGGTCTTGCCCGGGTCGAGCGTGTCGCACACGTCCAGCGCTTGCTCCATGGTGTTGATGCAGGCGCGATCCGCCGCGTACATGGGGTGCAGCGGTTCGATCGCCAGCGGCATGCCGGCGGCCTTCGCGTACCCGAGCAGTTCGCCAATGCCGTCGGTGACTTGTTGCCGCGACAGGCCGATGTCCTTGTGCGCGGCCTTGCCGGCGAGGGCGCCGGGCAGTCCACCGACCACCAGCACCAGGCAGGTGGCATTGAGTTCGCGGGCTTCGTCGACCGCACGGCGGTTGTCGTCGTGCGCGGCTTTCAGGCCCGCGGTGTCGGTGGCGGGGAACATGCCGCCACGGCAATAGCCCGAGAGCTTCAGGCCGAGCGATTTCACCTGCGCCGAAACGGTCTTCAGGCCGACGGCGGCGACCTGGTCGCGCCAGGGCGAAATGGCGCCGATGCCATGGCGCGCGCAGGCGTCGAGGATGTCGGTGAGGGGCAGCTCCTGCCCACGGCTCTTGCGAACCGTGGCGGTGTTGATGGAGAGCCAGCGGTGGTCTTTTGAGAAGTCGCGCATGTCACTCGACTCCGTGCAAGGCCAGCAGCGTGTTCATGCGCCGCACCGCCAACTCGGGTTGCTCCAGCAGGTTGGCCGCATCGGCCAGGCGGAACAGCTCGGCGAAGTGCTGCAGCGAACGCGTGCTCTGCTGGCCACCCACCATGGTGAAGTGCGACTGGTGGCCGTTGAGCCAGGCCATGAACACGACACCGGTTTTGTAGAAGCGCGTGGGCGCGGCGAAGATGTGGCGCGACAGCGGCACCGTGGGGCCGAGGATGTCGTGGAACTTCTGCACGTTGCCTTGCGCCAGCTCACCCAGCGCCGCGCTGGCGGCAGGTGCGATCGCGTCGAAGATGCCGAGCAGGGCGTCGCTCTGGCCGTGCGTCTTCTCGGCCCCGAAGCCGTCACCGGCAATCAGTTCGGCGTAGTTGAAATCGTCACCCGTGTACATGCGCACGCCCTTGGGCAGGCGGCGGCGCATCGCGATTTCCTTGTCCTTGTCGAGCAAGGAAATCTTGATGCCGTCCACCTTGTCCGGGTGCGCGGCGATCACGGCGAGCGCGGTGTCCATCGCCTTGTCCGGATCGTTGTTGCCCCAGTAGCCCTTGAGCGCGGGGTCGAACATGTCGCCCAGCCAGTGCAGCACCACGGGTTGCTTCGCCTGGCTCAGGATGCGGTCGTACACGCGCTCGTAGTCGGCCGGGCTCTTCGCCACGCGGGCCAGTGCACGGCTGGCCATCACGATCAGCTTGCCGCCGAGTTTTTCGATCGCGGCCATCTGCGCTTCGTAGCCGGCGATGACTTCATCGACCGTCTTCACGTCTTCGAGCACCAGGTGGTCGGTGCCGCAGCCCGAGGCCACGAGCGCGCCGGGCACGTCCTTCGCAGCGTCGAGCGAGCGGCGGATGAGCTCCAGCGAGGTGGGCCAGTCCAGGCCCATGCCGCGTTGCGCCGTGTCCATGGCTTCGGCCACGCCCAGGCCGAGCGACCAGAGGCGCTGGCGGTAGGCGATGGTCGCGTCCCAGTCGACCGCGCATTGCAGCCACGGGTCGATGGCGGCGAGCGGGTCGGCCACGACGTGGGCGGCCGAGTAGGCGATGCGGTTGAACTTCACGCCCGCCGCGGGCTTCACCGGGGTGGTGCCGCGCAGCGTGTAGGCCTCGACCTTGCCCGAGGCGTTGGGCAGTTTCAGGGACAGTGCCATGGCGTCAGACTTTCAGTGCCGGCACGTCCACCCAACGGCGTTCTTTCCAGCTGTCCAGCGCGGCTTCCACCAGCTGCACACCCTTGGCGCCTTCGGGCAGCGTCCACTTGTAAGGCTCGTTCTCCACGACGTGGCGGATGAAGTGTTCCCACTGGATCTTGAAACCGTTGTCGTACACCTGCGTGTCGGGCACGTCCTGCCACTGTTCGGAGAAGTTCATGGTGTTTTTGACATCCGGGTTCCACACCGGGCGCGGCGTGTTCACGCGGCTTTGTGCCTTGCAGCCGGTGAGCGTGGCAACGGCGGAGCCGTGCGTGCCATCGACATGGAAGGTCACGAGATCGTCGCGGTTCACGCGGGTGGCCCAGCTCATGTTGAGCTGCGCGATCACGTTCTCACCGTTGTGGCCGGTGAGTTCGGCAGTGGCATAGGCCGCGTCGTCGGCCGTGCACTCGTAGGGCTTGCCGGCTTCGTCCCAGCGCGTTGGGATGTGCGTGGTGCCGATGCACGAGACCGATTGCACTTCGCCAAACAGGTTGTCCAGCACGTAGCGCCAGTGGCACATCATGTCCAGGATCATGCCGCCGCCGTCTTCCTTGCGGTAGTTCCAGCTCGGGCGCTGGATCGGTTGCAGGTCGCCTTCGAACACCCAGTAGCCGAACTCCAGGCGCACGCTGAGCATGCGGCCGAAGAAGCCGGCGCGGCGCAGCATGTCGAGCTTGCGCAGGCCGGGCAGGAACAGCTTGTCCTGCACGGCGCCGTGCTTGAGG
Organism: Hydrogenophaga sp. 2FB; assembly: GCF_005503365.1. Taxonomy (GTDB): domain Bacteria; phylum Pseudomonadota; class Gammaproteobacteria; order Burkholderiales; family Burkholderiaceae_C; genus Hydrogenophaga. The sequence continues at coordinate 65,256 of NZ_SCML01000016.1, read as the reverse complement.
CCGGACTCTTGCGCCAGGCGCGCGATCTCCACCGCTTCGTTCAGGTTGGTGGCGATGGGCTTCTCGCAGTACACGTGCTTGCCGGCGCGGATGGCCTTGGCCAGCAGGGTGGGGCGCATCTGCGTGGTGCCGGCGTCGAAGAAGATGGTGTCGCTCTTGTTGGCCAGCGCAGCGTCGAGGTCGGTGCCCCAGCGCGCGATGTTGTGCGTCTTGGCCAGCGCTTCCATCTTCTCGGCGTTGCGGCCGATCAGGATGGGGTCGGGCATGACCTTGTCGCCGTTGGACAGCGTCACGCCGCCTTGTGCGCGGATCGCGCAGATGGAGCGGATCAGATGCTGGTTCATGCCCATGCGTCCGGTGACGCCGTGCATGATGATCCCGAGTTGTTGAACGGCCATGGTTAAGTCCTTCTCTTCTCTCTGTGAAAACCCGTGTGGAGGTGGGTCAGTTGGTGATCTGCAGACCGGCGGCCTTCACGAGCGCCGCGTTGCTCTTGATTTCTTCCTTGATGTAGGCATCGAACTGCTCGGGCTTGAGCGTCCAGGCGTCGGCGCCCAGCTTCAGGAAACGTTCTTTCACTTCCGGCGTGGCCAGTGCTTTCACGACCTCGTCGTGCAGGCGGTTGACGATGTCGCGCGGGGTTTTGGCGGGCGCCATCATCCCGATCCAGAAGTTGAATTCGGAGCCGGGCACGCCGGCTTCGGCCGTGGTGGGCACGTCGGGCAGGGCGCTGGCGCGGCGCGGCGAGCCCACGGCCAGGGCGAGCAACTGGCCCTCCTTGATCTGGCCGATCACCGGGGCGATGGGCGAGAAGTAATAGTCCACGCGGCCCGAGAGCACTTCGGTGACGGCTTCGGCCGAACCCTTGAACGGGATGTTCACCGCGTCGATGTGCGCGGCCATCTTGAACTTCTCGGCGTTCAGGTGCGTGGCGCTGCCCTGGCCGGCGGAGGCGAAGTTCATCTTGCCGGGGTTGGCCTTGGCGTTGGCCACCAGTTGCGGCAGCGACTTGATGTTCTTGCTAGGCGCGATCACCAGCACGTTGGGCGTGGACGAGATCGGCGTGACGGCGGCGAAATCGTTCACGGTGTCGAAAGACAGCTTGCTGAACGTGGATGGGCTCACCGTGTGCGACGACGAGTGAATCATGATGGTGTAGCCATCGGGCACGGCCGTGGCCACCGCGGCCTGGCCAATCGTGCCGCTGGCGCCGCCGCGGTTGTCCACCACGATCGGCTGGCCCATGCTCTGGCTCATCTTGTCGGTGATCGCGCGGGCAATGATGTCCGTGGTGCTGCCGGCGGCGAACGGCACGATCACGCGGATGGCCTTGTTCGGGTAGCCCTGCTGCGCGGCGGCGGGCAGGCTGGTGGTGAGCGCGAACACGGCCAGGGCGGTGGCTTGGATCAGTTTCATGTGTGTCTCCAGGGCTTGGGCGGGTGGTTGGTTTTAATTCACCAATCAGTGAATAGCGGAAATTATAGAAGCAGTCACGCAGGAACTGCAAGCGCTGGTTGATGTGGCGCCTTTAAGGGTTTTCCCTGGGTAAATGGCCCGAAGGCGCTCGGGAAATGGGCGAACTCGGGGAGTGACGCGCTGCATGGCGCCGCTGCCGCGTCGCCCATTTATTAACTGTATGGTGAAAAATAGGTTGACCTTTGGCGTGCTGGACCGTCGAGCAGGCCACGGCGAGCGCCGCCCCTGTTCCTGTGGGCAGCATGCTTTTATCGAATGCTGAGCTCGGCGTTTGCATTTGCGTCGATGCGCCTGCCTCTGGATACTCGCGGCCACGAGGGGCCACGGGGCTCGCTCCGGAGCCCGCATGCAAAACGTCGCAGATGCCGACGCGAAGGTCGATGGAACATGTCATTGAGAGAACGCTGCATTCGACCCTTCCACAGCCGCTCTGGAGAGCCTCGCCGCTACCACTCGCTGGATGCCTTGCAGGAACAAGGCTTTCCCCAACTGAGGCAACTGCCGGTGTGCCTGCGCATCGTGCTCGAATCGTTGCTGCGCCACTGCGACGGCGCACGCGTCAGTGAAGAGCATGTGCGCGCCCTCGCGGCATGGGCGCCCAACGGCGCGCGCACGACCGAGATCCCGTTTGTCGTCAGCCGCATCGTGCTGCAGGATGTCGCTGGCATTCCGGCGCTCTGCGATCTGGCCGCCCTGCGCAGCGCCGCGGCCCGCCAGGGGCGGCCTGTCTCCATGGTGCGTCCGCGCGTGCCGGTGGACATGGTGATCGACCACGCCATCGACATTGACTTTCACGGCACGCCCGATGCGCCGTTGCGCAATGCCCAGCTGGAAATGGCGCGCAACGAAGAGCGGTTTCTGTTTGTCAAATGGGCCATGCAGGCGTTCGAAGGCGTGCGCCTGATTCCTTCGGGCTTTGGCATCCTGCACCAGGTGAACCTTGAGTTTCTCGCCAGAGGTCTGATGCGCGACGGCGAGGACGTCTTTCTGGACACACTCGTCGGCACCGATTCACACACCTGCATGGTGGCCGGACTCGGTGTGGTGGGGTGGGGTGTGGGTGGCATTGAAGCCCAAGCCGCGCTGCTGGGGCAGCCGGTGTCCTTCGTCACGCCGGACGTGGTGGCTGTCGAGCTGCACGGGAGCTTGTCGCCCGGCGTGACCAGCACCGACCTCGTCCTGCACGTCACACAGCTGTTGCGCAAGGCCAAGGTGGTGGGCCAGTTCCTGGAATTCGTCGGCGACGGCGTGGCGCGCCTCTCGGTGCCCGATCGCGCCACCGTCGCCAACATGGCGCCCGAATACGGTGCGACCCTCGCGTTTTTTCCGTTTGATGCGCAAAGCGCGCGCTATCTGATCGAAACCGGCCGGGATCCTGCGGAGGTGCGCGAGCTGGAGCAGTACCTCGAACTGCAACACTGCATGGGGGGCGCATCGCAAGCGGAGGTCCGGTACTCGCGGCGCATGCGGATCGATCTGGCCGACGTGGTCGCGGCCGTCGCCGGGCCGAAGCGTCCGCAGGACCTGGTGCCGCTCTCCCGGATGAAGGCGAATTTTCGCGGCGTGGTGGGTGCCTCTGTCGAGGACGGTGGGTATGCCCGCCCCGAAGCGGATTTCCGCGCACGCGACGGCGTGCAGGCGCCGTACCAGGCGCGCGACGGCGACGTGCTGATCGCGGCCATCACCTCGTGCACCAACACCTCCAACCCCTCCGTGATGCTCGCCGCGGGCCTGCTCGCGCACGCTGCGGTGGAACGTGGACTCGCCAGCAAGTCCTGGGTCAAGACCTCGATGGCACCGGGCTCGCGGGTGGTCAGCCGCTATCTCGAAGCCGCAGGCCTGCAAGCGTCGCTGAACACCTTGGGTTTCGGCGTCGTGGCCTATGGCTGCACCACGTGCATCGGCAACGCGGGGCCTCTGCTCGCCGATGCCGAGGCGGCGATGCAGCATTCGGATGTCATTGCGTGCGCCGTGCTGTCGGGCAACCGCAATTTCGAAGCGCGCGTACATCCGTCGTTGCGGGCGACGTATCTTGCCAGCCCACCGCTGGTGGTGGCGTATGCGCTGGCCGGCAGTGTGGACATCGACTTCGCAACCGAGCCGCTGGGTGTGGACGCGTCCGGAGCGCCGGTTTTTCTGGCCGACATCTGGCCAACGCCGCAGGCCGTGGCGGACGCTGTGGCGCGCGCCGCGCGGCCCGATTTCTACCGGTCCGTGTACATCGACCAGCTCGGCAAGGGCAATGCCATGTGGGACGCATTGCCCACGCCCGCGGGCGAGCTGTACGCGTGGAACGGGGCGTCGACCTTCATCCAGGAGCCGCCGTTCCTCAAGGACGCGCGCCTGCTGAGGTCGTCGCTGGTCGATGTGGTGGGCGCGCGTGCGCTCGCCATCCTCGGTGACTCGGTGACCACCGACCACATCAGTCCCATCGCCACCATCTCGGCCCAGAGCGATGCGGGTCGCTACCTCCAGGCGCTGGGCGTTTCGCCATCGGGTTTCAGCAGCTTCGGCGCGCGCCGGATGAACCACGATGTCATGACGCGTGGCGGCTTCGGCAACATCCACCTGCGCAACCGGATGGTCGGGGGCGAGGAGGGGCCCTGGACGCGCCTGCAACCGGGTGGCGAGCGTGTGTCGATCTTCGAAGCATCCGAGCGCTACCGGCAGAGCGGCACGCCGGTGATCGCGATCGCGGGCGAGGAATACGGCACCGGCAGCGCGCGCGACTGGGCCGCCAAAGCCACGCGCCTGCTCGGCGTGCGCGCGGTGGTGGCCGCCAGTTTCGAGCGCATCCACCGCAGCAACCTGGCGGGCATGGGTGTGCTGCCTTGCCAGCTGCCGGCGGACACCTCGGTGGCGTCGCTGGAACTCGACGGCACCGAAACATTCGCCATCGTCGGATTGCGCGACGGCGTGTCGCCCGGAGAGCGGCTCACGCTGAGCATCACGCGCGTGGACGGCACGCAGCGCTCGGTGCCACTCGTGCTTCGGCTCGATACGCCGCTGGAAATCGAATACGCGCGGCGCGGGGGCTTGTTGCCCTATGTGTTGGAGCAACTGGTGTAGCGGAGCTGGTTCGAGCAAGAGGGGTGCGTTGGGGCAGGGTGCGAGCCATTAGAATGAGAATGGTTTTCATTTAGAAGGTTCTCTGAGTGCCCTCGCCCCGAGCGGCGCCTTGCCCTTTTCACGCCGTGGCCGTCCGTTACTACCGAGAGCTCATCAACTTCTGCGCGCACACGCTGCACGACCGCGACGCGGCGAAGGACGTCGTGCAGGAGGCCTACGCCCGCTTCGTGGTGCTGGCGCGTTCGCAGGTGGTCGAGGAGCCGCGCGCTTTGCTCTACAAGGTCGCCCGCAATCTGATGCTCGACCAGGCCCGGCGGCAGCGGGTGCGCGACCACGACAGCCTCGACGCGCTGGCGGAATCGGACCAACCCCAGGCCCGGGCCGACTGGCAACCCGACACGGCCGCCGAGGGGCACGAGTGCGCCCGCCACATGCTCGCCGTGATCGACGCCTTGCCGCCGCGCTGCCGCGAGGCCTTCGTGCTGAACCGCTTCGAGGGTCTGTCGCACCAGGAGGTGGCGGACCGCATGGGCATTTCGCGCAACATGGTGGCGCAGCATGTGGTGCGTGCGCTTCTGGCCTGCAAGGCCTGCGACGAACGTCTGCGTGGCACGCCCGCCGTGCGCGCCGCCGACTGACGCGTCTGTGCCTGGCGGGCCGGCGGTATATTCATCCGCACACCCTCGACCTCCACTTCCCGGCTCCTCGTGCGTCTACCTGTGAACGCACCTTCATTTCGATGATTCCCCAGCACCCTCCACCGCCCCTATCGCCAGACGACGAAGCCGCCGACTGGATGGTGCGCCGCGTGGACGGGCTGACCGCAGAAGAAGAGGCGCAGTTCCAGGTCTGGCTGGCCGCCGATGCATCGCATGCGCCCACCTACGAGCGCTTGTTGTCGCTCTGGAACGACCTCGGTGCCCTGGCGCCGAGCGCGCAAGCGGTGCCGGCCGTGGCGCCCTCGGTGGCGCGTGGCTGGCGTGCGCGCTTGCGCCGTGGCTGGTCGGCGCTGTCGCTGGGTCCGATCGTTCCGCAACTGGCGACCGCCGCGCTGGCCTTTGCCGTGGTGGGTGCCGGCTGGTGGGGTGTGGGCGAATGGCGCAAGGCGCCCACGTTCGACAGAACGTTCGCCACGCTGCGCGGCGAACAGAAAACCGTGCGCCTGCCCGATGGCAGCACACTGTGGCTGGACACGGCCACGCAGGCACGGGTCACGTTCCACCGGGACCGGCGCGAAGTGCAACTGCCCGAAGGCCAGGCGATGTTCGCGGTGCAACACGATGCAGGTAAACCCTTCGACGTGCTCGCCGGTCCGGTGCGTGTGACGGTGCTGGGCACGCGCTTTTCGGTGCGCTACACCCGCTCCGGTTTGCACGAGAACGGCGTGAGTGTCGCGGTGGATGAAGGCAAGGTGCGGGTCGCGCCGTTGAACGCCCACCCCGATGCCGATCCGGCGGCGGCGACGTCCGCGCGCCATCTGTTGGCCGGGGACTCGGTGGTGGCGGGAGACGAGGGCGTGGGTCCGGTGGTGCCGTCGGGCGGGCCGGCGGCCCCGTGGCGCGATGGCCGCGTGACCTTCGACAAGGTCACCCTGGCACAAGCCCTCGCCGAGCTCGACCGCTACCGCGAAGGGCGACTGCGCATCCGCGATCCGCAGGTGGCCGGCCTTTACATCAGCGGCAGCTTCGACCTTCGACACCTCGATGCCTTCGAACGTGTGTTGCCCCAGGTGCTGCCGGTGGCGCTGCGCAAGAACGGCGCGTTCACCGACATCGTGGCCGCGGGCCGCTGAAAGAATTTTTCGGGAGCACCTCAACACGCGGGCGCGACGTGCGTCTTCACTGCAGAACCCTTTTTTCCAGGTCTGTTCAGCAGTGGAGTCTTCCCGCATGTCGCACCATCGTTTTCATCCCGCCCCTTTGACGCTCGCACTCGCGGCGGCCTTTCTGAGTCTGGCCAGCCCGGCGGGTGCCCAGACCGGCGCACCCACCATCGCGGTGGCCATCCCCGCGCAGCCGCTGGGCAACGCGCTCAACGACCTGGCGCGCCAGGCGCGCCTGCAGTTGATGCTCGATGCGAAGCTGGTCGAGGGCAAGAACGCACCGGCGGTCTCGGGCGGCCTCACCGTTCGCCAGGCCTTCGACCGTGTGCTCGCGGGCAGCGGCTTGCGCGCCGACATCGCTGGCAGCGACGTCGTGGTTCGCCGCGTGCCGCCGGCCGCGAACGAAGGCGACGCGACGCTTGCGCCGGTGACCGTGACGGCCCAGAGCACGAACGAGGCCACGAGCCTCAAGCGTCGGGTCTCCACGGGCGCGCTCGGCAGCCGCAGCGCGCTGGACACGCCGTTCTCCGTGACCTCGGTCGGCAGCGAAGAAATCGAAGAGCGCCTGGTGACCACGACCGAACAGGTGTTCCGCTACGACGCGTCGACGCAGCTCACCGGTGGCGAATACAGCCAGAGCGCTTCGTTCAGCGTGCGCGGCCTCAACCTGGACACGAACAATGCCTACAAGATCGACGGCCTGCCCGTCGCCACCTGGGGCGCCAACATGCCGCTCGAACCCTACGAGCGCGTGGACCTGCTCAAGGGCCTGAGCGGCTTCATGCACGGCTTCGGTTCGCCCGGTGGCATCGCCAACTACGTGCTCAAGCGGCCCACCGACGAGTTTCTCGCCACGGTGGGCCTGGGCTACAAGTCCGATTCGCTCTGGACCAAGACGGTCGACATCGGCGGCCGCGCCGGCGAAGAGAAACGCTTTGGCTATCGCTTCAACCTGGCGCACGAAAAGGGCGACACCTACGTCAACGGTGGCGGCATCGACCGCACCACCGCTTCGCTCGCGCTCGACGCGCGCCTGACCAGCGACATCACCGCGACCTTCGACACCGTCTACACCAAGCGTCTGTCGACCGGCAACAACTTCTGGGGCGTCGACGTCAACGCGCTGCAGGCGATTCCGAAACCCGTGGACCCCACGCTGTCCACCCAGCCCACCGGCAGCTACTACAACACCGTGGACCGCATCTCCACGGCTGGTCTGAAGTGGCGCATCGCGCCGGACTGGAACGCCAGCTTCGCCTACCGCACCACGCGCCGCGGCATCGACTACAACTACAGCACGCTCTACCTCAACAACCTGAACGGCGACTACGACGCCGACCGCGCCGACTACCGCTTCGAGCAACACGTCGACGCGCTGCAGGCGCTTGTCGAAGGCCGTGCGCGCACGGGCAACATCGGCCACCAGATGGTCTTCGGTGCGTCGAGCCAGAAGATCACCACGATGTCCGATCGGGCTTCGAGCTACGCGGGCTTCATCGGCTCGGGCAACATCTACACGAACTCCACACTGGGGATCAGCGGCAGCGCGGCGGGCCATCCACTGTTCAAGTCGGGCGTGATCGAGCAGAACGCGCTGTTCGCGAGCGACACCATGGCGTTCTCCGATCGCTGGTCGCTCATCGCCGGTGCGCGCTACACCCGGTTCGACCAGATCGGCCTCAACCAGAGCGGCGCGACCACCAACACGTACAAGCGCGACCCGATCACGCCCACGCTCGCGCTGTTGTTCAAGCCCACGGCGGATTCGACGCTCTACACCAGCGCCGTCGAGTCGCTGGAGCGTGGCGGCACGGCGCCTCTCTCGGCCAACAACGCCAACGAGGTGATGGGCCCGGTGAAGAGCCGCCAGATCGAAGTGGGCTACAAAATCGACCGGCCCAAATGGAGCGCCTCGGCGGCGCTGTTCCAGATCGAGCAGACGGCCGAATACACCAACGCGGCCAACTTCTACGTGCAGGACGGCAACGTGCGCTACCAGGGACTGGACCTCAACGGCCGGCTGCGCGTGACGCCCACGCTGACGCTGCTGGGTGGCGTGATGCTGATGGACTCGACCTACGTCAGGAACGCGGCGGGTCTGCAAGGCAAGCGCACCACCGGCACGCCGCACTCGCAAGTCGCCTTGCGCGCCGAATGGCGCGTGGCCGCCGTGCCGGGCCTGGGCCTGTCGCTGGGTGGCAAGTACGTCGGCTCGTCGATGATGAACACCGCCAACTCTTACAAGCTGCCGGGCTACACCGTGCTCGACGCGGGCGCAAGCTACACCACGCGCATGGGTGGTCGTGACGTGACCTTCACGGCCGCTGTGCAGAACCTCGCCGACCGCCAGTATTGGGTCTACAACGGCGACAACTACATCATGCCCGGCGCTCCGCGCACCTTGAGCCTGGCGGCGCGCATCGCGTTCTGATGGCGGCCTTGACGATGCCACAGGTTCGAATCGCCTTGCGCGTGGCGCTCGCCGTGTTCGGCGGCTACGCGCTCGCGTGCGCGGTCGCGATAGCCTTACCGCCCTTGCTGCCGCTGCCGCGCGCACAGGCGGTGTTGGCGGCCACGCTGCTCGGCTTCGTCGTGCACGTGGTGGCCGCGTTGTGGTGCTTCGCGCAGCCCGACCTGCGCCGTGTGGCCGTGGGGCTTTTGCTGCCGGCCACGCTGCTGGCTGGCGTCGGCCTGTTGCTGGCAAAGGTGCTCCCGTGAGCCGGCGTGTGCGCGCCGTTGAGGCGGAGGTCGAGCGCCAGGGCTTGCGCAAGTCCATGGCCTGGCTGCACACCTGGTGCGGGCTCTGGTTCTCGTGGTTGCTGTTCGCGGTGTTCCTCACCGGCACGCTCGCCGTGTTCGCGGAGCCGATCACCCACTGGATGACGCCCGAGCACCACGCGGAGGAAGAGCGCGAGGCCGAGGAAGCCGCGCGCGCGCCGACATCCCCGGCCATCCCGCGCGGCGAGCGGCTGGCCCGTGCGGTGGCCTTCATGGCCGAGCACCACCCGACGCGGGACATGTGGGAAATCTGGCCGTCGGACGCGACGGGCGAGGGGCGGCTCTCGGCCTACTGGTTCGACGAGAAGCGGCTGTACGTGCAGGCGGTTCTGGAGCCGGCCACGGGCGCCGAAGTGCCACCGCCACCGCGCGAGATACCCGTGCGCGGCACCACCGGCGGGCAGCATTTTGTGGAGTTCCACTACAACCTGCACGGTGGCACGCTGGGTTTGTGGGTGGTGGCGATCGCGGCCATGACCATGCTGGTGGCCCTGGTCTCCGGTGTCATCACGCACCGCCGCATCTTCAAGGACTTCTTCACCTTCCGAACCGGCAAGGGCCAGCGCAGCTGGCTGGACGCGCACAACGCGGTGGCGGTGCTCAGCCTGCCGTTCCAGTTCATGATCGCCTACACCGGCATCGTCTTCACCGCCACGAACTACCTGCCGGCCGGGGTCATGGCGCACTACGGCGCCAGCGAACCAGACCGCGTGCGCTACATCGCCGACCTGCAGTCCGCGCAACCCCACGCGCGCACCGGCACGCCAATGGCGGTGCCCAACCTCGAGCCCTTCGCCGCACGCGCCGAAGCCTTGATGGGCCAGCCCGTGCGCGCCGTGGTGGTCGACCACCCGGGCGACGCCGGCATGCGCATCGGTGTCTACGGCTGGAACGACGCGAAGGACCTGGAACGCCGCATGTCCGCCGCCAGCGGCATGGTCGAGTTCCTGCCGTCCGGCGAGGTGCTGCGTGTGCGCCACCCGGGGGGCGCGCAAGACGGCGGACCGAGCTTCCTCAGCGAGGTGATGGGCAACCTGCACATGGCGGGCATGGGCGGTTGGGTGGTCAAGTGGTTTTTCTTTCTCTGTGGGCTGGCCGGCACCGCGATGATGGGCACGGGCGCGGTGCTGTTCATGGTCAAGCGCCGCACCCGGTCGCTGGGCGAATTCGGCGCGCGCACACCGCAGGTCTACCGCGCCATCGAAGGGCTCAACATCGCGGCCATCGCCGGGCTGGCCCTGGCCTGCGCGGCGTACCTTTGGGCCAACCGCCTCGTGCCGCTGTCGATCGAGGCGCGCGCCGGCTGGGAGATCCGCGTGTTCTTCGCGGTGTGGATGCTGTCGCTGGTGCACGCGTTGTGGCGCGCACCGGCGCGCGCGTGGGTCGAGCAGCTTGGCGCACTCGCCGCGCTGTGCCTGCTGTTGCCGGTGCTCAACCTGCTGGCGACGGGTGACCAGGTGCTGGCGCAACTGGTGCGCGGTGACGGGGAGAGCGCGGGTGTCGAACTGATCGCGCTGGCCTTCGGTGCGCTGGCGGCCTGTGCCGCGTGCGTCTGCCACCGCCGCTGCACCTCGCCCTCGCGTGGCGCGACGCGCGCACGCCGCGCATCGGTGGAGGAGGCGGCGTGAGCGCAGCACGGAGGGTAGTCCAGTGAGCGCGCGGTACGGCACGCTCTGCGGGGTGGTGCTCGCGTACGCCGGCATGGCGGCCCTGTGCCTTGCCATGGACCGCCACCATGGGCAGGTTTTTGGCGGGCGCGAGCCCTCGGTAGGCCAGCGCGCGCAACTGCGCATCGCCGGTGCCGCGTTGCTGGTGGCGGCGCTGTCGGCCAGTCTGCTCGCCTGGGGCTCGGGCGTGGGCTGGGTCGTGTGGCTGGGCTGCCTCAGCGCGGGTGCGCTGCTCACGGCGGGCCTGTGGCACGCATGGCCACGCACGGCCGCAGCCGTGGCCGTTCCGGGCGCCGCCTGGGGCCTGATCGCGCTGGTCGCCGCGATCTTCTGATGGGTTTCACGAACACATGACACGTCGATGGATTTCGCGCCCCTTCGCCTTGCGCGCGGTGGGCGGCTTGTTGCTGCTGGCCGCGCTGGTCGCCGTGCTCGCCTGGGGCATGCGCGAGCGCATCGACTATGCGAGCGAACCGGTGACACGCCGCGACGTGGAGGTCACGGTCACCGCCATTGGCACCTTGCACCCGTTGCGCTATGTCGACGTGGGCGCGCAGGTCTCCGGCGAGATCAAGCGGCTGCACGCGGGCGTGGGCGATGCGGTCACCCGTGGGCAGTTGCTGGTGGAGATCGATCCCAGCGTGCAGCAGGCCACGGTCGATGCCGGTCGCGCCGCGCTGGCCAGCCTGCAGGCCCAGCTCGCGGACCAGCGCGCGCAGCACACGCTGGCGGCGCGCCAGCTGGCGCGGCAGCGCGCGTTGGCACCCATTGGCGCGACGCGTGAGGAAGACCTGAACGTGGCCGAGGCCGGTTTCGATTCGGCGGTGGCAAAGATCGCGCAGCTCGAGGCGCAGATCGCGCAGACCCGCGCCAACCAGCGCGCCGACGAAGCGCGCCTGGGCTACACGCGCATCTACGCGCCCATGGCCGGCACGCTGATCTCGCTCGAAGCGATCGAAGGCCAGACGCTCAACGCGACCTACCAGACACCGCGCCTGCTGCGCGTGGCCGATCTGGGCACGATGACGGTCTGGACCGAGGTGTCCGAAGCCGACGTGCGCCGCGTGCGGCCCGGCATGGCCGCCACGTTCACCACGCTGGGCGCGCAGGCCGACGAACGCCAATGGGCCGGCACGGTGCGCCAGGTGCTGCCCGCGCCGCCGGTGCGCGACCCGCAGGCCACCGGCGGCGCCGCACCAGCGCCTGCCACCAAGGCCGTGACCTACACCGTGCTGTTCGACGTGGCCAACCCCGATGGCGAACTCATGCCCAACATGACCGCGCAGGTGGCTTTCATTGCCGGGCGTGCGGCGCGCGCCATCGCCGTGCCGCTGTCCGCGATCCAGGCCGACGAGGACCGGCCCGGGTGGTACCGCGCCCGCGTGCTGCGTGCCGATGGACACGCCGAAACACGCGCGTTGCGCGTCGGCCTGCGCAGCCGCCACCTGGCCGAGGTGGTCGAGGGGCTGGAAGAGGGCGAGCGGTTGATCACCGGCGAAACCCGCCTCGGTGGCATGCCGGCGTGGCTCACGTGGTGACGCCACCGGAGGCGGTGCCGCTGATCGAGCTGCGGCACGTGCGCAAGCACTACGGCGGTGGCGCGCAGCCGGCGGTGGAGGTGCTGCACGGCGTCTCGCTCAAGATTGAAGCGGGCGAGTTCGTGGCGTTGGTGGGCGCGTCGGGCTCGGGCAAGTCCACCTTGATGAACCTGCTCGGGTGTCTGGACCGGCCCAGCTCGGGCGCGTACCTTTTCGAGGGCGAGGACGTGGCCGGCTTCGATGCCGACCGCCTCGCCGCGCTGCGCCGCGACACCTTCGGCTTCGTGTTCCAGGGTTACCACCTCATCACGCGCGAGTCGGTGCGCGAGAACGTCGAGATGCCCGCCCTCTACGCCGGCATGCCCGCGGCGCAGCGCACCGAACGCGCCTTGCAATTGCTGGAACGGCTGGGCCTGCAGGCGCGCCAGGACTACCGGCCGCACCAGCTCTCGGGTGGGCAGCAGCAACGTGTGTCCATCGCGCGGGCGCTCATGAACGGCGGGCGCATCATCCTGGCGGATGAGCCCACCGGTGCGCTCGACAGCAAGAGCGGCGCCGAGGTGCTGGCCTTGTTGCGCGAGCTGGCGGCCGCCGGGCACACGGTGATCCTCATCACGCACGACCGCGATGTCGCGGCACAGGCGCAGCGTGTGGTCCAGATCCACGATGGCCATGTCGTCGCCGACTCGGGCAATGGGGTGGACGAGAACACCGCGATCGCCGCGCCGCACCACGCGCACATGAGGCCGGCCGCCCTTCACCGGACCGCCAGCAACACCGCAGGCCTGACCGAGAGCCTGCGCTCGTCATGGCGTGGCATGCGGGCGAGCCGCGTGCGCACCAGCCTCACGCTGCTGGGCATCGTCATTGGCGTGGCGTCGGTCATCGTGATGCTGGCGGTGGGCGAGGGCGCGCGCCGGCGCGTGATCGAGCAGATGGGCACCCTGGGCACCGCGATCATGTACATGGGCAGCAGCGCCCCCGCCACCGGTGGACCGCGCGGCGAGCTGACCCCGGAAGACCTGGAGGCCGTGGCCGAGCTGCCATCGATACGCCGGGTGATGCCCGTGATCGGCAACGAGGTCACGGTGCGGCGCGGCAGCGTCGACCGCGAGGTCTACGTGTTCGCCGCGAACCAGGAGATGCCGGCCGTGCACCATTGGAAGGTGGCGCAGGGCCGCTACTACAGCGAGGCCGAAGACCGCGACCTGGCGCCCCTGGTGGTGCTGGGGCACAAGGCGCGCGAACACTTCTTTGCGGACGACCCGCACCCATTGGGCAAACAACTGCTCATCGGCAGCTCCCCATTCGAGGTGGTGGGTGTGATGGCCGAACGCGGCGCCGACTCGGGCGCCCAGGACTACGACCAGATGGTCTTCATCCCCTACCGCAGCGGCCGCGCCCGCGTGTACCAGGCCATGACGCAACCCGACTACGTGGTGCTCGAAGCCGCGTCCCCGGCCGACGTGGTGCCCGCCGAAGCGGCGGTGCGCCGCCTGTTGACCGCGCGGCACGGCGGGCGCGAGGACTTCGCCATCGGCAACGCCGCCGCACGCCTGCAGGCGGAGTCGGCCACACGCCGCAGCCTCTCGGTGATGCTCGGCCTGGTCGCTGCGGTGTCGCTGGTGGTGGGTGGCATTGGCGTGATGAACGTGATGCTCATGACGGTGCGCGAGCGCACGCGCGAGATCGGCATTCGCATGGCGGTGGGGGCGCGAAGGGCCGACATCCAGCGGCAGTTCCTGGCCGAGTCGGCGTTGATGACGGTGCTCGGCGGCGTGGCGGGGGTGCTCGTCAGCCTGGTCATTGGCACGGCGCTCGTGCTGTCGGGTGTGGCGGTGGTGTTCTCGATCGCCGCGATCCTGGGCGCGTTCGCCTTTGCCGTGGTGACGGGGGTGGTGTTCGGCTGGATGCCGGCGCGTTCGGCAGCGCGGCTGGACCCGGTGGTGGCGCTGGTGGGGGAGTGAGGCGCCTGCGCGGCGTTTCCGTCAAGGCGTCGACAGGAACAACGCCAGGTCATTCGCCATCGCACTGCGGCTGTTCAGCGGCGACCACAGCAGTTCCAGCGCCATCTGCGGCGACTGTCGGATGGGCACACTCACCAGGCCGAAGTCGGGCGCGTACTGCCGGCTCAGCGAATCGAGAATGGCCACGCCCCATCCGTCGCGCACGAAGGCGCAGGCGGTCGAGTAGTGCATGACCTCCACCGTCGGCGCGTACGAAAGCCCCGCGCCTTCCAGCAGACGCACCGTGGCAGAACCCACGGTGAACTGCCGCCCCAGCGACACATAGGGCAGGCCCTGAATGTCGGTCAAGTCGAGCGCCTTGCGGCGCGCCAGGCGGTGACCGGCCGGCACCACGCAGCAGAGCGAGAGCGCCGCCACGTGCAGCTGCCCGGGACCGGGCGGTGAAGGGTCGCGCACGACCAGACCAAAGTCGATGCGCGACTCGCTCACCTGGCGTTCGATCTCCACCGACATGGCGGTGCGCACCGATATCGCCATGCCCGGCACCGATTCACGCAAGCGGCGCAAGGCGGGCGGCAGCAAGGTGGCCGCAGCCGACGCCACGCAGCCGATGACCAGGCGCTGCGGTGCGTCTGCACGCAGCGAATCGGTGAGCCGGCTCAGGCTGTCGAGCGCGGCGAGTGCGTTGGCGATGTCGGGCAACAAGGCTGCGCCCTTGAGGGTGAAACGCAGGCGCCTTTTCTCGCGCTGGAAGATGGCAAACCCCAGGCGCTCTTCCAGATCGCGCAAGAGCGCGCTGGCCGCGGGCTGCGACATGGCGACGTGTTCGGCCGCGAGCGTGACCGAACCCGTGCGGTGCACTTCCCAAAGGAGCTGCATCTCGCGCTGCTTCATGCTGCTTTTCATATGGAATCAGGCGAAAGATCAATTTGACCGACGGGCCGAACGGCGTCGACACTGCGGCGGCGACATGCGAAAGCGCTTTCGGCGCATTACAACATCAGGAGATATTGCGATGGCATCACGACTCGGCCTGCGCCTCATGGGCGCTGGTTTTGTGGCACTGGGACTGCTGGCCACCACCAGCCTGAGCGCCTTGGCGCAGGGCAGCTATCCGGCGCGGCCGATCCGCCTGGTGGTGGGCGCGCCACCCGGCGGCGGGCCAGACAACGTGGCCCGCATCCTGTCGCAGCACATGAACCTGGGCCAGTCGCTCGTGGTCGAGAACCGCAACGGCGCTGCCTCGATGATTGCCACCGAGCATGTGGCCAAGTCGGCGCCCGACGGCTATACGCTGCTGTTGACCAGCCAGACCGGCATCGCGGTCTCGCCGCTGATCAACAAGAGCAAGGCCTACGACGGGCAAAAGGATTTCAGCGGCGTGGTGCTGCTCGGCAACGCGCCGCTGGTGCTGGTCGCCGGTCCGGCGCTGCAGGCCAACACCGTGCCCGAGATCATCGCGCTGGCCAAGTCCAAACCGGGTGCTCTGGACTACGGGAACGGCGGCGTGGGCACGTCGCCCTACATGGCCGGCGCCTTGTTCGGCGCGATGACGGGCACCAGGCTGATGAGCATTCCCTTCCCCGGCGAACAGGCGTCCATGACAGAGATCATTGCCGGCCGTTTGCCCATGATGTTCGCCAACGCGTCGGCCGCCATGCCGCATGTGCGTTCGGGCCGGCTGCGCGGCATCGCCGTGACCAGCGCGACGCGGGTCGACGTGGCCGAGGGCCTGCCGACGGTGGCCGAGTCGGGCGTGCCGGGTTTTGAAATCGGCACCTGGCTGGGCATCGTCGCGCCAGCGGGAACGCCGGCTGCCGTGATCGACAAACTCAATATGGAAGTGCGCCGCATCGTCGCGCTGCCCGAGGTGAAGGACAAGCTGCGCGGGCAGGGCTTCGTGCTCGCCGACAACAGCACGCCAGCCCAGTTCAACACCTTCATGAAAGCCGAATACGCGAAGTGGAGCAAGCTGATCCAGGACGCGGACATCAAGGCCGAGTGAGCGACCGCACCTTATTCATGAAACCCTATGTTTTCGCGGCGGCCCCGTCGCAACCGGGCGCGGCTCCCGTGCTGGGCGCCTGGCACCGCCGGCCCGGCTTCGAAGTGCCTGCGGGTGCTTGCGATTGCCACGTGCATGTCTTCGGCCCCAGAGAGCGCTATCCGCTGGCGGCGGATCGGTCCTTCTCGCCTGGCATCGCGAGCGTGGCAGATCTGCTGGCGATGCACGATCGCATCGGCATCGAGCGCGTCGTCGTCATCCAGGCCAGCCCGCAAGGCACCGACAACAGCGGCGTCGTCGACGCGCTGGTTGAATTGCGCCGCCTGGGGCGCCAGGCGCGTGCAGTGGCCGTGGTGGCGCCCGACGCCTCGAACGCCTTGCTCGGTTCGCTGCACGCGGCCGGCGTGCGTGGGCTGCGGGTGAATCTGCAGTCCTACGGGCAGACCGACCCGGCGTTGGCTGCGGCGCGCATGCGCGCCTGCGCAGGCCAGGCGGCCACCATGAACGGGCATGTGCAGACCTACACCACGCTGCCCGTGATCGCCGCGCTGCAGGACACCATCCGCCAGTTGCCCGTGCCGCTGGTGGTGGACCATTTCGGCCTGGCCGACCCGGCGCTGGGCGCGCAGCAGCCCGGGCTGGACGCGCTGCTCGCGCTCGTGGCCGAAGGGCGGGTGTGGGTGAAGCTCTCGGCGCCTTACCGCCTCGTCGAGCACACGGACGGACACGATGGCCGCTGGTTGGCGCGCGCCTTGATCGACGCCTGCCCCGAGCACATGCTGTGGGGCACCGACTGGCCGCACACCGGGCCCTGGCCCGGCAGGCTTCGCGAGCTGGTGGGCGAAGAGCCATTCCATCCGGTGGACGACGGCGCGCAACTGGACATCTTCGCCAACTGGACCACGGTGGCGGAGCGCCAGCAAATTCTGGTGGACAACCCGCAGCGGCTGTACGACTTTGCGCTCGCCGCAGACTCTGCCGAAGAGCAGGTCTCTTCGCGAGGGAGGGCGCCTTGGCCTCAATCCGTCGCGTAAGCACGCTCAAGCTGCGCCTGCCTTTCGACCACGGCGCGCCGCCGCCCCTGTTCGCGGGCAAGCCGCGCACCACGCTCGACAGCGGCCTGGTCCGGATCGAGCTGGACAACGGCCTGATCGGCTGGGGCGAGGCGTATGCGCCCGACCCCGAGGCACTGGTGTCCTTCGTGCGCTCGCGCATCGAGCCGCTCTTGCTCGGCCTCGACCCGCAAGACGAGAAGATCGTCGCCGCGCTCGACCGCAGCCTGCACAACATGGGCCGCTCCGGTCTCGTGGCCCACGCGATCAGCGGCGTCGACATTGCGCTGTGGGATCTGCGCGGCAAGTTGCAAGGCCTGCCGGTGTACGCGCTGCTGGGCGGCGCGCGGCGCACGTTCATTCCGGCCTACGCCTCTCTGCTGCAGTACTACGGCGACATCGATCGGGTAAAGCGCAATGTGGGCAACAGCCTCGAAGCAGGCTACGGGCAGGTCAAGCTGCACGAGCGCAGCGTGGCGGCAACGGCCGCGGCGCGCGAGGTCATGGGTGCGGACGTGCCACTGATGCTCGACACCAATTGCGCCTGGACCGCCGACGAGGTGCAGCGCGAAGTGGCGGCGTACGAGCCGCTCGACCTGCACTGGATCGAAGAACCGATCTGGCCGCCCGAAGATCTGAGCACACTCGCGCGCCTGCGCGAATCGACGCGCATACCGCTGGCGGCGGGTGAGAACGCCAGCAGCCGCTTCGAGCTCGCCGAGATGGCCCGCCGCCAGCTGGTGGACTATCTGCAGCCCAGCGCGCTCAAGGCCGGCGGCATCACGGCACTTTGGCAACTGTCGCAACAGTGCGCGGGAACGCCCGTGCAGCTGGCGCCGCAGTCGGCCTTCTTCGGGCCGGGCTTCCTCGCCACCTTGCATGTGCTGGCCGCGCAGGCGCAGCCCGTGGCGGTGGAGCGGCTGTTCTGCTCGCTCGGCCACGTTCCCTATGCCGATTCGATCCCCTTCGTTCGCGGTGGCTTTCAGCTCAACGACCGTCCCGGGCTGGGTGCGGACCCGGAGCCCGAGCTGCTCGCCAGTGCTTTCGTCAGCGCCTGACCCGGTCGTTCCATTTCTTCAGGAGACATCCCATGCCAAACCTCCATCGACGCCATCTGCTGGCATCGGCTGCCGCCGTGTGCCTCACGCCGCTGGCCGGCACCGCGCGCGCGCAAAGTTATCCGAGCGGCCCGGTCAAAGTGATCGTGCCCTACGCCCCGGGCGCCGCCACCGACAACCTGGCCCGGCTGCTGAGCCAGGCGCTCGAAGGGCCTATCGGTGCCTCCTTCATCGTCGAGAACCGCGGCGGCGGCGGCACGCAGATCGGCACCAAGGCCGTCGCCTCGGCCACGCCGGACGGGCAGACACTGGGCTTCATCGACACCGCGTTCGTCATCAACCCCGGGCTCTTCGGCAGCGCGCTGCCCTACGACACGCGGCGCGACTTCGCGCCCGTCTCGCTCATGGCCACGGCGCCGCTGGTGCTCATCGCGCACAGCTCCGTGGGGGTCAAAGACCTCAAGGCGTTCATCGAACTGGCCAAGGCCCAGCCGGGCCGCCTGGCCTATGGCTCGGCCGGCGTGGGCAGTGCACCGCACCTGGCGGGCGAGCAGTTGCGCCGCGCGGCCGGCATCGACATCAACCACGCGGCCTACCGAGGTGGTTCCACCGTGCTCAACGACTTGATCGGCGGCCACATCCAGTGCGGCTTCACGACGGTGCCGACCATGGTGGAACACATTCGCGCCGGCACTGTGGTGGCGCTGGCCGTTACCGCGAAATCCGCTCAACTGCCGCAATTGCCCACCTTCGCGGAACTGGGTCTGCCCGCGGTGGACACCACGCCGCTCTTCGGCATGATCGCGCCGGCACGCACGCCCGCGGCCGTGCTGCAGAAGCTGTCTCAGGCCGCCAGTGGCGCCGTGCAGTCCGGCCCCCTTCGCGCGCGCTTGTCAGAGCTGGGCTTTCTGCCGGTGGGCAGCTCCGCCGAGGCGTTCAAGGCGCGCATCGACAGCGAAATTGCCAAGTGGACCGAGGTGATCAAGGCCGGCAACATCAAGCCAGCGTGAGCACGCGCACGATGCACCCGACACCGCGCGACCGGTTTCCCCCGCGCGCCCGCGAGGCCATGTCGGCCGCCGAGCTGGACGCCCACGATGAGATCGTGGGCACGCGCGGCATGTTGCCCGGCCCTGCCAGCCTGATGCTGCATGCGCCCGATGCGGCCCGTGCGTACGACGCCTGGTCGCGCGCCCTCTGGGTGGGCGCGCTGCCCGCGCATGTGGGTGAGCTTGTGTTCCTGTACCTGGCGCGGGTGCACCGTTGCCGTTACCAGTGGATCAACCACGCGGGCAAGGCGCGCAAGGCCGGCATCGCGGCGCCATTGATCGACGCGCTCGGACGCGGCGACACACCACCGGCCGGCACGGCCCCCGAACTGCTCGAAGCCTGGCGCTTCGTGGACGAGCTGCACACGCGGCATGCGGTGGGCGACGGAACCTTCAACGCCATCACGGCGCGCTTCGGCGTGCGCGGCGCTGCGGAACTCGCGGCCTTCTGCGGACTGGCCGCGTCGGTGGCGCTGCTCCTCAATGTTCGGCAGCCGCCGCTTCCTGAAGCAGGGTCGGCGCCGTTCTAGCGGTGTTCACGCGAGCACGGCGGCGCGCACCAGCAGGCCCGCCACCATGCACACGATGAAGTTGCGCAGCAGACGGCGGAACCGTTCCTCGTCGAAGCGGCCGGCGAGGTGGTTTCCCGCCGCGTACGCCGCCAGACTGGCGGTGGTGCACGCCAGCAGTGGCCAGCCACCGGCCGCCGCGGGCCATGTCAGGGCGGTGAGCGCGAGCTGTATGCCTTTGCCCAGCGCGAAGCAGACGTTGAGCGCCAGCAACTGCTCGAAGCGGCTCAGGCGCGCCAGCGAGCCATAGAGCAGCATGAAGGGGGCGCCCACGTTGAGTGCCGACTCCGTCATGCCCGCCAGCACGCCGAAGCCCGGGGCAGCGCCCCGCACCGATGCCACACGAAGGGCCGCTGCGCGTTGCGTCAGCCATGGCACCGCCAGGCTGGCGCTCAGGAGCAGGGCCAGCAAGGTGATGGAGATCACCTCGGGCAGGCTCATCTGCATCAAAGTGCCGGCACCCGCGCCGATGGCGATGCCGGGCAGCAGCCGTGTCTGGCTGGCCAGCGCCGCGCGCGAGCGCACGTGCACCGCCAGCCAGCCCAGCGCCATGGCGAGCAGGGGAAACGCCGCGAGCGCCACGGCGAGCCGGTAGTCGAGGAACAGCGCGAGCAACGGCGTGGCCATCATGGCGAAGCCAAAGCCGAACAGCCCGTGCGCGAAACCCGCCCCAGCGAGGATGGCCGCGGCGGCCAGCAGTTCTGCGTGGGTCACGCCGTCAGAGCACCACGTTGCGGCGCACGCGCTCGGCGGCTTCGTTCAAGCGCGCCACCGCTGTGGGCATGTCGACCGCGAGCACGCGGCCGTTCTCCACGATGGTTTTGCCGTCCACCATCACGCGCTCCACATCGTCGCCCGTGGCCGACAGCACCAGGAACATGAAGGGGTCGTAGCTCGGCGCGGCCTTGAAGGTGTCGGTGCGCACGAACACGATGTCGGCCTTGCAACCCGCCGCGAGGCGGCCCAGATCGGGGCGACCGAGGCCGTCGGCGCCGCCCACCGTGGCCATGGTGAACACATCGAGCGAGCTGGCCACGTCCGCCGAATGCTCCACGATGCGACAGACCGTGGCCGCCATGCGCATGTCGTTGAACATGTCGAACGGAAAGGTGTCGGTGCCCAGGGACTGGCGGATGCCGAGCTTGCGGTACTTGTGGATGGAGTTGATCACGCCACCGCGCCGGGCCTTGACCCAGGGCAGGTGGACCACCGTGGTTTGCGAGTCGCGCAGCGCGGCCACTTCGTTGGCGTCGAGCGAGTCCATGTCGCCGTCGGCCGTCATGATCTGGCCGTGGCCGATGAAGCAGTCGGGGCCCAGCATGCCCGTGCTCTGCATGAACGCCACGGTGGACATGCCGTGTTCCGCACGGATGCGGGCGTATTCGCTCGGCGACTGGCCGGCGTGCACGTGGATCGGGAGCTGGTGCGCGTCCGCCACGCGCCGGGTCTCGCGCAGCATGTCGGCGTCGCAGGTGTCGATCTGCCCTGGCGCGAGCATGGTGTGCAGCCGGCCGTCGAACTTGCCGTCCCAGCCGATGCAGAAGTCGACGCAGTCGCGAAAGCGCTGGCGGCCGTTTTCGGGATAGGGCTCGTACCAGACCTTGCCGCCCGGCGCGTGGCCGTAGTGCATGGCGCGAAAGCGCGGCGCCGACCAGCAGCGCAGGCCGATCCGCATGGCGGTTTCGGCCACCTGCTGCGTGATGGCGATGTCGCCGTCACCGCCGACTTCGTAGTCGTAGCCCATCTCGACCACGGTCGTGGAGCCGGTGCGCGCCAGCTCGGCGAAGGCGCATTCGGCGGCGATCACTTGCGCTTGCGGATCGCAGGCATGGCGCACGGCCGGCAGTGTCTTGTACAGCGTCCCGTAGTTGGTTTCGGTCGCCTGGTTGCTGACGTTGGTGGACTCTTCCAGGTAGCCCTTGGTGAACAGCGTGTCGGTGGTGTGCAGGTGGGTGTTGACGAAGCCCGGCGCCACGATGCGACCGCGCGCATCCAGTTGCTGGTCGCCCGGGCCGGGCGGGTGGGACGCGGCCGCGCCCACCTCCACGATGAGGTCGTTCTCGATCACCACCACGCCATTGGGGATGACCTGGTGCCGCCCGTTGCGCCAGGCGATGACGGTGCCGTTCTGGATGTAGGTTTTCATGGTCTGCTTGCGTTTTCAATCAATGTCAGATGGCGGTGCGGCCCGCATCGATGCGCGGCGCGGGCCGGCCGCCATCGCTCAGGACGAGGATGACCAGGATTTCGTCGGCGCGCGGCGCGTCCTCGAAACCCAGCGTGAGCGTGTCCAGTTCGTCGAAGTGCCAGGCGTCGTCCTTGTGGCTCAAGGGCACGTCGATGCGCGCCCCCATGGCCGCGACCTTGGCCGTCGACGGGATGAGCGCGGCACCGCCACCGATCAGCGCCCGCATGGGCTTGCCCAGGCGCGGATGCAGCACCGCGGCGGCGTGTTCGACCTCGCCCAGCGTGCCGACGATGGCGGCCTTGCCGTAGGCCACCGCAGGGCCGGGCAGCAGGGCGATGGCTTCCGGCAGGTAGCGTTCGGCCAGTTGGGGGCCCAGCGCCTCCAGCACCGACAGATCGCTGGCTTGCGTGCCGACGCAGGGGTTGGCGATGGCCACGGCAACGGCCACGCGCGTTACTGGCCGCGCGGCGGGCGTTGGGCCATCGCGGTGCACCGTCTCGCGCCACACCCAGGTCTTGCGCGGTGTCATGCCAGTGCCTCGATACCGGGTCGCAATTGCACGTGCGCCTGGAAGCGTTCGCCCAGGGCGAGCAGGCGCCCGTCTTCACCCGCCCGGCCGATCAACGAGATGCCGAAGGGCAGGCCGTCCGCGCGCAGCGTGGCGGGCACCGCGAGTGCGCAGAGGTCCAGCGGCCCGACGCCGTAGGTGTAGAAGCCGACCTGGTTGTTGAGCACCAGCGGCTCGGCCAGCATCTCCTTCACGGTGAAGGGGCGCGGCACGGTGGGCGTGACCAACACGTCGACACCTTCCAGCTGGTTGCGCACCAGGCGGCGCAGCGCGCCCAGCCGGTACTGGGCCTGGAAGCCGTCCACGGCGCTGTAGCCACGGGCGCGTTGCAGGATGGCGGCGACCTCGGGCACCAGTTCATCGGGATGCGTGTCCAGCACCTCGCCGTAGCTGGCCGCCCGCTCGGCCACGAGGGCGCTCTCGAAGACCAGGTTCCCTGCCTCGCGAAACGCCGCGAACGGCATGCGCACCGCCGTGCCGCCCAGTTCCTCGAGATGCCGCATGGCTTGCGCGAAGCAGCGTTCGGACTCGGCGTCGCCGAAGAATTCCAGGCGATCCGGCACCGCGAAGCGGAACTGCGCGGGGAACCGGGCGTCGAGCGACCAGGGCTCACCGGGTGTCATCCGGCCAATGGGATCGTCCGCGTCGTGGCCGGCGATGGCCCGCAGCACGGTGCGGGCCTCTGCCACCGTGGGTGCAAACACGGGCACGCAGTCGAACAGGCGGTTGTTGTAGACCATGCCCCGGCTGCTCACGAGGCCAACACTGGGGCGCAGGCCAACGATGTTGTTCATCGCGGCGGGAATGCGGCCCGAGCCACCCGTGTCCGAGCCGAGTGAAAAGCTCACCAGCCCGGCGGCCACCGCCACACCCGAACCCGTGCTAGAGCCGCCGGGGATGATGGCGGGGTCGAAGGTGTTCAGGCAGTGTCCGCCCAGTGCGCGGGTGCCGTTCAACCCGGTGGCGAACTGGTCCAGCGATTGTTTACCGATGAAGATGGCGCCCGCGTCCAACGCTTTCTGCACCGCCACGGCGCTGTGCTCGGCCATGCGCGAAAAACCCGGGCAACCACAAGCGGTCGGCATGCCGGCCACGTCTACGTTGTCCTTCACACCGAAGGGCAGGCCGTAGAGCGGCAACAGGTCAATCTCGCCCAGGCGAGCGGCCAGCGCGTGGGCGCGCGCGGCGATGGCCTCGGGGGAGGCGAGGGCGGTCCACACGTGGTCGTCGCCTCGCTGCTGGATGAGCGCCAACACCCTTGCGGCCACCTCCATCGGGGTGAGGGCGCCGCTGGTGTAGGCCTGGCGCAGGGCATCGAAGCGCAGGGAAACGGTCATGGTGTTCACGTCCTCATTCGGGTTTGATGCCGGCGGCACGGAAGGCATCGCCCCATTTGCGGTTTTCCGCCGCAATGAAGCGCCCGAACTCCTCCGGCGTGGAGCCCAGGGGCTCGATGTACTCGGCCCTGAGCCGCGCCGCCACCTCCGGCAGGGCAAGCACCTTCATGAACTCCGTGTGCAAGCGCGCCACCACGGCGGGCGGCGTCTTCGCCGGCACCAGAACACCGAACCAACCGTAGGCCTCGATGCCCTGGATGCCGAAGTCCGCCAGCGTGGGCACGTTCGGGATCGTGGAGTCGCGTTGGGAACCCAGGACAACCAGGGGCGCGACCTTCTTCGTCGGGTCCTTGGCGTGGGCCATGAAGTTGGCGGGGTTGGTGGCGCCGTACTGGATATGGCCGCCGAGCAGGCTGTTGATCATGGGCGCGGGGCCGGGGTAGGTGATGTGCTGCATGGCCATGCCGGAGTGGCTCTTGAGCATCTCCACGCCAAGGTTCGACAGCGAGCCCGTGCCGGCCGATCCATAGTTGAACGCCGAGGTCTTGCTGCCGGCCGCGACCAACTGCTTGAAGTCGCGCACCTGGGCGCTGGGCCCGACCACCAGCACGTTGGAATAGCGGACCAGCTGGCCCACCGGCGCGAAATCCTCCCGCTTCCAGCGCAGGCTGGTGAAGGCGAATTCGTTGGTGGCGATGTTGGGCGCCTGGAGCAGTACGGTGTAGCCGTCGGGCGCGGCGCGGGCGACGTGTTCGGTGCCGATGTTGGTCGATGCGCCCGGGCGGTTTTCAACGATCACGCCCTGCTTGAACACCTCACCCAGCCTGGGCTGGAACAGGCGCGCCACGAAGTCGCTCGCGCTCCCCGGTGGATAGGGCACGACGATGGACAGGGGCCTGGAGGGGTACTCCTGGGCCTGCGCGAGCGCCGGCGTGGCGCCCAAGGCCACGGTGACGGAGAGCGCGAACAGCGCGGGAAGGAACACGGGCTTGGCGGAGCACGCCGGGCGGTTGAACATGATGAACTCTCCGGATAGGCCCGGCGGATGTGCCGGTCGAGTTCAGTGTCCGCATTGCCCGCTGCGCGGACAAGCAACTAATTGCGGGGCCGTTGCATCGGCGGGCTAGCGCACCGCACGCAAGGCGGCTTCGTCTTGCACCAGGTAGGTGCCGTTCGGCAGGCGCTGCAGGATGCGGGCGTCTTCCAGACGGGACAGCGATATCGAGACCCATTGCCGGGTCGATCCAATCATGCCGGCCAGCTCGGCGTGGCTGAGGTCGATGACGCCCGCGTGCCCGGCGCGCGAGGCCAGCATGACCAGTAGCCGTGCCAGCCGCACCCGCATGGAGTGCGTGGCCAGGAGCTGCAGCAAGGCGCAATAACACTGGGTCTTGTGCACCAGAACGTCCACCAGTGCCAGCGCAAGGTCGCCGTGCCGTTCGCTCAGCGCCCGCAGTTGCGGGCCGGGCAGCCACAGGCAGCGCGCCTTTGCCATGGCCACCGACGTCCAGGCATGCCGGCCGCCGCCGAACACCTGGGGCGCCCCGACATAGTGCCCTTCGCTCCAGTAGCCCAAGGTGAGTTCACGCCCATCTTCGGACACGTAGAACGACTTGATCATCCCGGCTTCGATGAGGTGGATGCCGTCGTGCAGGTCACCCTGGCGGAACAGCTGTTCGCCCGGCTGGTAGTGGCGCGTCTGGCCCAGCGCGAGCACGCTGGCTCGGGTGGCGGGCTCGAGCTGCTGCAGCAGGTTGGGCGGGCCGTCGGTGCGGTCCGGGGGGGAGGACAGCAGCACGGTCTGCTGCAACCAGGGCGAGGTGCGACGGGAGTTCTTCATGGATGCGCAAGGGAGGTGCAATCCGCGAGATTACGGCATCCCTGCCGCGCAGCCGTTCTGCCCTTCCTCAGACGAAATCGATGTGCTTGCTGAACGGCATCTCGCGCAAGCGCTTGCCGGTGGCCGCGAAGATCGCGTTGGCCAGCGCCGGTGCGGCCGGCGGCACCGGGGGCTCGCCCGCGCCGCGCACCTTGGCCGCGTGCTCCAGTCCTTGCACGGTGATCTCGGGGCATTGGTACAGCCGCATGCCCTGGTACGCGTGGAAATTGGTCTGCTGCGCCTTGCCGTCGGCGTAGGTCACTTCGCAGTTCATCGCGTGCCCCAAACCCCAGACCACGGCACCCTTGACCTGGTTGTCGAAGTTGATGGGGTCGACGACCTTGCCCACGTCCAGCGCCACCCACACCTTGTCGATGCGAATGCCCTTGGGCGTGTTCGTCACCTCGATCACCTGGGCGCAAGGCACGCCGAACGATTCGACGAAGGCCACGCCGCGCCCGCGCCCTTCGCCCAGCCGCGCGCCTTTCCAGTTCGACATCTGGCCCACGGCTTCGAGCACCTGGCGCGCCACCGGGTCCTGCATGAGGCGCAGGCGCTCCAGCAGCGGGTCCGCGCCTGCCGAATGGATCAGCTCGTCCAGAAAACCATCGGCAAAAAAACCCGCGCTCGACGCGCCCACGGAACGCCAGGAACTGGTGGGCGCGAGTTCGGGCACCCGGTAGGCGCGCATGCGGAAGTGCGGCAGCGCGTAGGGCAGGTTCCAGGCGCCGGCGGCGATCTGGCGGTCCGGTCCGGGCACCGATTGCCCCAGGCGCTTCATCTGCGAGGCGCTGGACGACACCGAGGCAATGTCCAGCGCGTACGCGTCGACCTGGCCGTTCTTCGTGCTGCCGCGCGCGCGGCTCATGGTGATCTGGCGCGGGAAGTCGTGCGCGAAATCTTCTTCGCGGCTGAAGGTGAGCTTGATCGGCACGCCGGGCATCTGCTTCGCGACCTCGGCCGCGAGCGTGATGTTTTCGCATTCGAGCCGATGGCCGAAGCTGCCGCCGCAGTACTGGTTGTGCAGGTGCACCTGTTCCACGGGCACGCCGGTGAGCTTGGCGACCTTCTCTTGCGCGAAGCGCGGCACCTGGCTGCTGACCCAGATGTCCACGCGCTCGTCGCGCACCTGGGCCACGGCGGAGATCGGCTCCATCGGCGCATGGGCCAGGTAGGGCGCGCGGTACTCCGCGGTGATGGCCGCGGCGCCGAGTGCCGCGTCCACATCACCGTCGTTGCGCCACTCCTTGTCCAGCCGGTCCGCCACGAAGGACGCCGCCACCGCGCTCCAATGCTCGGCCTGTTCGGGCGGGTAGGGGGCCGGCCCCCAATCGAACTGGATGGCGTTGGCCGCCTGGAACGCGCGCCAGGTGTTGTCGGCGATCACCGCCACGCCGTTGGTGACCGGCACGATCTTCTTGACCCCGCGCATGGTCGAGGCGGCCTTCGCATCAAAGCTGTTGAGCTTGCCGCCCTGGCGCGGATTCACTTTGACGGTGGCGTGCAGCATGCCCTCCATGCGCAGGTCGATGCCGAAGGTCAAAGTGCCGGTGGACTTGGGGACGATGTCCAGCCTCGGCATGGGCTTGCCGAGCAGGCGCCACTGCGAAGGGTCGCGCAGCGGCACTTTCTGCACCGGCTCCAAGGTGCCGGCGAGGGCCGCCAGCTCGGTGTAGGCCAGGCGCTTGCCATCGGGCAACACCACCGCGCCGTTCTCGGTCTTGAGCTGATCCACCGGGATGCCGCTTTGCTTCGACGCCGCTGCCTTGAGCGTTTCGCGCGCCACCGCGCCGGCCTGGCGCAGTTTGACGAAGCTGTCGGGCACGGTGCTCGATCCACCGGTGAGCTGCATGCCCATCACCTTGAACAGGGCGCCCATCGTCGCCCGCAGTGCCTGGGCCGAGGTGCTCGTGTCGGTCGACATGAAGGGCACCTGTTCTTCGGCCAGGGCGGTGTTGTAGTAGGCCGCGCTGGGGGGACCAGGTTCGACGGTGAACTGGCCCCAGGCCAGATCGAGTTCCTCCGCGATGAACGCGGCTTGCACCGAGCGCACGCCTTGGCCGAGGTCGGTGTGCGGTGCGATCAGCGTGATGCCGTTGGCGTCGATCTTCACCCAGGGGTTGAACACGGTCTGGCCATCGCCCCGTCCGTTGAGCAAGGGGTTGGCCGGTGTTCGCCGCACCAGGTAGGTACCAAAGACCACACCACCCGCCACCGCCACCGAGGCGATCAGGAAGGTGCGGCGCGTGGCGTTGGCGAGCTTGCTCATGCTGCACCTCCCTTCAACGCCTTGGCCGAGGCCTTCACCGCTTCGCGGATGCGCGGGTAGGTGCCGCAGCGGCAGAGGTTGCCCGACATCGCCTCGTCGATCTGCGCATCGGTGGGCGTCGGATTGGACGCGAGCAAGGCGGCGGCCGACATGATCTGACCGGACTGGCAGTAGCCGCATTGCGCCACCTGGTGCTCGACCCAGGCGCGCTGGACGGCATGCAGCGCGTCGGGTTTGCCGAGCCCCTCGATGGTGGTGACGTTGCCCTGGACTTGGCCCACGGGAACGGAGCAGGAGCGCACGGCCGCGCCGTTGATGTGCACGGTGCAGGCGCCACACATGGCGATGCCGCAACCGTACTTCGGCCCGGTGATCCGGAGCTCGTCACGCAGCACCCACAAGAGCGGCATCTCGGGCTCGACATCCAGATCGTGAACCTGGCCATTGACGTTCAGTCGCATGTGGGAGCCTCCTGGTGGTGACGCTTTGTCCTAGAGGCGCATTTTGGACCGAACGGCGCACGAGCGACAGCGCGAGGCAAGCGACGAAGCCCGCGACATCTCCGCCGTCAGTCCATCCCGTAGGAGTAGGTGGAGCACGTCGAACCAATCTTGAGCAGACGTGGATGTCTGGGTGATCCTTGGTGAACCCTGTGCCGCAGGCTCCCAGAACGTGGCTCACCCTACGAACCAGGCGACAGAACCCGAGTTCATCCGGATAGCGCAGCCCAAGTTACATCCGATCCTCGTTTGATTGCGTGCCCTCAGGAGCATCGTTGTCAGACTGCGCGTGCACCTTGTTCACGTGCTGCAGCAAGGCAGTCCTGCACCGCTGCGATGAGCCGCTCGGACACCAGCTTCACGATCGGTCCGAGCGGCTTGGTTGCATCCACGGCCACGCTGATCTCCTGTGGTTCGGCCCCCCGGTCCCGGATTGGGATGAAGACCAGCTGCCCGGTGGCCAGTTCCTGCGCCACGTCCAGCTCGGACGTGAACACCACATGGTCGCCGCCGAGCGCAAGCTGTTTGACCAGCTGCAGTGAGTTGGTCTCGGTATAGCGGCGGGGCTCCTTGAACAGCCAGTTGTACTGCGCCTCGAGATAGCGCCGGATCGTCAGCGCCTTGCTCTGCAGCGCGACCGGGTGAGCCGTGGCCTCCTGGAAACTCACCGTCTCGCGCTGCGCCAGCGGGTGTCCGGGCGCCACCACGCAGCCCAGGGGTAGCGCGCTTTTCCAGAGCACCAGCAACTCCCGGCGCGGTTTCAGGTTGAAGATGGCCGCCAGGTCGGCCTGGCCGGTCAGCAGGGCAACCTCGGCATCGTCGGGGGTGGCCAGCGTGATGGACAGGCTGACCAGCGGATGCTGCTCGCCCAGATCCCGCACCAGGGCGGGCATGACGCTGGTGGCATGGCTGTCCATGGCCACCAGCGATACATGGCCCTGGTGGACGCCCTGGATGCGCCGGATCTCGGCGACCACGCCACGTTCGTCCTGCCGCCAGTGGCGCGCCAGCGTGATGAGTGCGTCGCCCGAGGGCGTCAACCGCATGCCGCGCGGCAACCGCTCGAACAAGGGCACGCCGAGTTCTTCCTCCAGATGCAGGATCTGCCGGTTGATGGCTGAAGCCGCCACGTGGAGTTCGCGCGCGGCCTTCTGAATGGAGCCCGAGCGCGCAACCTGGTCGGCGTAGCGCAGTCCGGCGGGAACGAGCGAATGGCGCATGGGTGGGAGGGGGGAAGTGCAGGTGGAGTGTACTGATTTTGCGTATGAAGCCCTGCAAAAATGGTGATGGACGGCAATGATTTGCGTCCCTACGATCCGTTCCATGACAACACGATCGAGCCTGGAGCACCTCAATACCTGCGCACCCGAGGTCTTTTGCGCCGCCCTGGCCGAGATCTGGGAGCATGCGCCCTGGGTGGCACGCGGCGTCGTAGGCCTGCGCCCTTTTGCGACCGTCGAAGCGCTACACACGGCGATGGTGGAGGTGGTGGCCGGGCGGGACGAGCCCGCTCGCATCGCCTTCTATGCCGGACACCCGGAGCTGGCCGGTGAAGACGCCCGCCGGGGCACGATGACCGATGCGTCTGTTGCAGAGCAGGGCACGCTTTCGCTGGCGCGGCTGGATACGCACGAGGCAGAGCGCTGGAACGCGCTCAACCGGGCCTACCGTACGCGCTTCGGCTTCCCGTTCATCCTCTGCATCCGCCGCCATACGCGGGAGTCGGCCCTGCAAGCCTTCGAGCAGCGCCTGGAACACGACCGTGCCACCGAGCTAACCACCACACTCGGCGAAATTGCCGCCATCACCCGCCTGCGGCTGGACCGCCTGCTGTCCGATGTTTCCCACGCGGCCAGCCATGGCGAATCCATTCCTTCCTGACCTACCACCGGAGTTACCCATGAACACTCGACGCAGAATTTCCCTCCTGACGTGCGCGCTGGGCCTGCTGGCCGCGGTGGTGCCCGCCGGCGCGCAGGGCACCTATCCCGACCATCCTGTGAAACTCATTGTGGCGCTGCCTGCCGGTGGCGGGGTGGACATCATCGCGCGCCTGGTCGGCCAGAAGCTGGCCGCCGTCACCGGCCAGCCCTTCGTGGTGGACAACCGGGCCGGTGCCTCCGGCCGCATCGGCCTGCCGGTGGTGGCCAAGGCCGCGCCGGACGGCTACACACTGATGGCTTCACCCGCCTCGTTCCTGACCACCAACAAGAGCATCTTCAAAGAGATGCCTTACGACCCGCAGGCCGATTTCGCACCCATCACCAAGCTGGCCAACCAGTCCATGGTGCTGGTGGTCAGGGACAAGCAGAAGTTCTCCAACGCAGGGGCTCTTCTGGCCGCAGCCAAGGCCAATCCCGGTCGTCTGAACTACGCCAGTTCGGGCGACGGCAGCCCGCAACACCTGGCCGCGCTGATGTTCGAGACGCGGGCGCAGGTGCGCATGACCCATGTGGCTTACAAGGGCGGCGCGCTGGCCATCAACGACCTGCTGGGTGGCAACGTTGACCTGCTGTTCGCGCCCCTGCCCGAGGCGCTGCCGTACCTCAAGACCGGCAAGCTGACAGCGCTGGCGCTGATGAGCGACAAGCGCTCGGCGCTGATCGCCGACGTGCCCACGATGCGCGAAGCAGGCATCCCGAACATGGTCATGCAGACCTGGATCGCCCTACTGGCTCCGGCAGGCACGCCGCGCCCCCTCGTGGACCAGCTGAACCGCCAGGTGCACGCCATCCTGCAGAGCGAGGACGTGAAGAAGCAACTGCATGAGATAGGCATGGACCTGGCGCCCACCACCCCCGAGCAACTCCAGCAAACCATCGCACAGGAGATCGCGCTGCATGCGGAACTGGTGAAGGCTGCGGGGCTTGTGCCGCAATAGGGGGCTACAGAGAATTCGGTTCCGTCGCGGCAGTGTCGCGGAGCCCAGTGAAGCCAGGCGGCCGCAGCGATCAGTAAAGTCAGAGAGTGAGGGAGAGCCCGTCCAATGGCATCAGTACCAGTCGACCCCAAGAGCGTCCACGAGTTCGTCGACGAACAGAGCTTCTACGACTGGCTCGCCCGGCATCACGACAAAGAGGACGAGGTCTGGATCAAGATCCATAAGGTGAGTTCGGGACAGGCTTCAGTGACGCCGAAACAAGCCATCGACGTGGCGCTTTGCTGGGGCTGGATCGATGGCCTGCGAAAGGGATTGGATGACAAGAGTTATCTGCAGCGCTATACGCGACGGCGCAGCAAAAGTGTGTGGAGCAAGATCAACGTCGGCAACGTGGCCCGGCTGATCCAAGAAGGCCGGATGACTGAGCACGGGCTCGAGGAAGTGGACGCGGCCAAGGCGGACGGTCGCTGGGACCGCGCCTATGGCAGCGGCAAGGAGATGAAGATCCCTGGCGATCTCCAGGCGGCGATCGACGCCGAGCCCGAGGCCAGGAAGATGCTCACGAGCCTCAGCGAGCAGAACCGCTTTGCGCTCGCCTTTCGCGTCCACAACATGAAGACAGCGGCAGGACGCCAGAAGAAGATCGAGGCTTTTGTCGACATGCTCAAACACGGCGAGACGATCTACCCGCAGAGAAGGAAGTAGGGTTGGGACGCGTCGCTCGCCGGCTGACTTGAAGTCCTAAACGGGCTGCGCCAAAGCGGGCGATCACAGGCGCCTGCATACGGCCGCAAGCCAAAGTCTGGCTTTCTGGCTCCCCGACCTGGACTCGAACCAGGGACCTGCGGATTCACAGTCCTTCGCTCTATGGGAAGGCTCTTTCAGAACCCGGTGACCCTAGGCCAGTTGGTCGGCCTCAGCCGATCGCCTGCAAGCTACGCCACTGCGGCATCGAAGCCGTCGCGAAACCCGGTACGTGCAAGGCAGTGAGGTCCAACTGCCCATCGCGAACGGCCAGGTGGGGGCGGCCCGCGCCGGTGCTGTAGAAGCCCGGGTGCGCCGCCGCGAAGGCCTCGGCCTCTCCCGCCGGCGCGGTGCCGAAGCCATCGACATAGTGATGCCCGTTGCGCTCGATGTGCGTGACGCCCAGGCTGGCCGCGAGCAGCGTGTCCTGCTGCACCGCCAACCCCGCCTGGCAGGTCAGGTCTTCGCCCGAGAGCAGCAGCCGCGGGTCTTGCGCGATGCGGTGGGCGTTGCGCAGCGAGCGGTAGATGCCCTTGCAGGCCTTGCTGGAGATGCCGTTGTAGCCCAGAGCCAGACCTTCGTCGAGCGCGCTGGCGTGGTCGTCGGATTCGTCCAGGATCACCGGCACTTCGATGCCGAGCGATGCGATGGATTCGCGCAGCGCCACCGCGCGCGCCAGCGGCTGTTCGAGCAGCAGCGTGCGCTGCAACATGTCGGCCAGTGCTGGCGTGGTGCGCAGCGTGTGCCAGAAGCGGCCGAGGCTGGTGGCGTCGGTGAAGGTTTCGTTGCCGTCGAGCGTGACGCGATAGTCGCCCGCCGCGCGTTGCAGCACCTCGCCGATGCGCGTGAGCCGTTCGATATCGGCGTCGATCTGGCCGCTCAGCTTGAGCTTGAAATGGTGCAGGCCGTAGTGGCGGATCGCGGACGCCAGGGTCGCGGGCAAGCCGTCTTGTGGATCGTTGCCGGGCTCGTCGTCGGTGAGGCGGTCGGCCAGGCCGACCGTGTGGCGCAGCACCACGCTGTCGGGGCGGGCCAAGGGCAGTTGCGTGCTCCAAGGGTCGCCCAGCACACCGGCGCGCAGACCCTCCACCCACGGCAGGCCCGCGGCGCGCAAGGCCGCGTCGGCCACCGCCTTGTCGAGCAGGGCCGTGCCGAACTGCGCCACCAGGCGGGGCAGGCCACGCGCCGTCGACACGGCGATCGCGTCTTCGCCGGCGGTTTGCGAGTGGGCGTGCGGGCTCAGCGCATCGGACGTGGCGCGCAGGGCGCCCCGCGCGTTGCGCAGCGCCTCGCGCAGTTGCTCGAAGTTCTGTTCGTGCGTGAGGCCGGGTGATTTGTCGAACCACTTGGGCACCATCAGTTCGGCGCTCGCGCCTTCGACCACTTTGCCATCGACTTCGGCATGCACCTGCACGAAGGCCTGCGGGCATTGCGTGACGGTGGCCGCGCCGAAACGGAAGGGCAGGCGCAGGGTGACGTGGCGCTCAAAAAGCCGCACTTCGCGGATGCGCAGGGTCACGGGGGTCATGTGAGGGTTCTCCAGAGTTCGCGGATGTGTTGCAGCGAGGCTTCGGCGCAGCCGGGGCCGTCGGGCACGTAGTCAAAGGGTTCGACCGCGACCCAGCCGCGGTAGTCCATGTCCTTGAGCACCTGCAGCACCGGGCGTTGGTCGGTGTCGCCTTGCCCGGGGCCACGGCGGTTCCTGTCGTTCACCTGCACATGCGCGATGTGGCCGCTGGCAAGGAAGTTGCGCAGCACCTCGTGCACCGGCTGGCGTTCGCTTTGCGACGCCGCGCTCACGTCGAGCATGGTGCGCAGGGCCGGCGACCCGATGCGGTCCACCATCGCAGCGGCCTCGGCCACGGTGTTGATGACATTGGTTTCAAGAGGCCCGAGCGGTTCGAGGCAGTAGACGACGCCGGCCGCGGCCGCGTGCGGCGCGAGTTCGGCCAGCGCGGCTTCGAGGCGCGCGGTGGCGTCGGCCTGGCTCTGGCCCGGCAGCGGCGAGCGCTGTTTGGGCGAGCCGTGCACGAGCACGCGCGCATCGCAGGCGGCGGCGAAGTCGATCAGGCGGCGCAGCAGATCGATCGTGCGGCGGCGCAGGGCGGTGTCGTCGCTGACGAGCGACAAGCCCTCGGGTTTCACCAGCAGCCAGTGCAGGCTGGAGACCTGCAAGCCATGTGCGTGGACCGTGTCGCGCACCTGGCGCGCGGTGGCCGCGTCGAGCGTGGTGGGGTCGTCGGTCAGCGTGAAGGGCGCGATCTCCAAGGCGTCATAGCCCATGCGCGCGGCGGCCTCGCACTGCGCGGCCAGTGGCATGGGTTGCAGCACCTCATTGCACAGCGACAGCTTCATGCCACGGCCCGGGGTGTGGTGCGGCGGCGTACGTAGAGCGACCAGAGCTTCCAGGCAATGGTGCCGAAGATCAAGGCCGCCACGGTGCCGGCAATGGGCCGCGTGAAGAACGGCGAGAGATCGCCGTCGGACAGGATGAGCGCGCGGCGCAGATTCTTCTCCATCAGGTCGCCGAGCACGATGCCCAGCACCAGCGGCGCCATGGGGTAACCGTAGTGGCGCAGGAAGAAACCGATCAGGCCGAAAGCCAGCATCACGTACACGTCGAACAGGCGGCCGGCGATGGCGAAGCTGCCCACCGCGCAGAGCACGAAGACGATGGGCACGATCAGGTGTTGCGGCACGCGCAGCACCTGCACCAGCGCCTTGGTGAGCACCAGGCCGAAGATGAGGATGCCGATGGTGGCGAACAGCATCATGGCCACCACGTCGTACACGAACGAGGGGTTCTCCACCATGATCAGCGGGCCGGGCTTGACGCCGTGGATGATCATCGCGGCCATCAACACGGCGGCGGGCGCCGAGCCGGGAATGGCCAGCGTGAGCACCGGGATGACGGCACCCGGCACGCAGGCGTTGTCACCGGTCTCGGCGGCCATCAAACCTTCGATCGAGCCTTTGCCGAACTTCTCTTTTTCCTTGCTCGCGCGCTTGGCCGCCGCGTAGGACGACCAGGCCGCCACGTCTTCGCCCACACCCGGCACGATGCCCACGCCGGTGCCGATGAGGCCCGAGCGCAGGATGGTGCGCCAGTACTGCAGCACGTCGCGCACCTTGGGGATGACGGTGTCGAAGGGGCTGATCTTCACCGGCGCCTGGCGCTCGCGCATCGCAGTGAGCAGCTCGGCGAAGCCGAACGCGCCCACCAGCGCAGGCACCAGTTGAAGGCCGCCGGCGAGATCGCGCACGCCGAAGGCGAAACGCTCGTAGCCGTACTGTGGCTCCTGGCCGATGGTGGCCACGAACAGGCCCGCGATGCCGGCGATCCAGCCCTTGAGCGGGTCGTCGCCCGTGAGCGTGCCGGCGATGATGACGCCGAACAGGGCGAGCCAGAAGAACTCATAGGCGCCGAACTTCAGCGCCAGGCCACCGAGCACCGGTGTGAGCGTGGCAAGAAAGAACATGCCGATGAGCGTGCCCATCACCGAGCCGGTGGTGGCAATGCCCATGGCGCGGCCGGCCATGCCCTGGCGCGCGAGTGCGTAGCCGTCGAGGCAGGACGCGGCCGAGGCGGGCGTGCCGGGGATGTTGAGCAGGATGGCCGAGCGCGAACCGCCGTAGATCGAGCCCACGTAGGTGCAGATCAGGATCAGCAGCGCCTGGCTGGGCGGCAGCTTGAGCGTGAGCGTGGTCATCAGCGCCAGCGACATCGTGGCGGTGAGGCCGGGCAGGGCGCCCATCACCACGCCCACCAGCGAGGCCAACAGGGCATAGGCGATCGTCTCGGGCGAGCTGAAGCGCGCGATCGATTCGCCGAACAGGATCAATCCGTCAAACATGGTGCTGGCCTAGGGGAGACGGACGAGGAAGATTTGCTCGAAGACGAGCGTGACGACGGCCGAGGTGAGCACACCGGCCGCCACCGACACGATCAGGCGCCGCGCTGGCGTGTGTTCT
This sequence comes from Hydrogenophaga sp. 2FB, assembly GCF_005503365.1. Classification (GTDB taxonomy): domain Bacteria; phylum Pseudomonadota; class Gammaproteobacteria; order Burkholderiales; family Burkholderiaceae_C; genus Hydrogenophaga. Next base: position 28,868 of record NZ_SCML01000016.1, on the reverse strand, counting down.
GCCGGTGCGAAGAGGGCGACAAAGGCGGCGACGAAGAGGGCGGTGACGAGCCAGAACGGCGCGCGTCCGAGCAACAGGCCCGCGTACAGCAGCGAAAGCAGCGTCGTGATGACGATGCGTCGGTTCAGCAGCGGCTCGATCGGTGGCGCGTCCTTCGCGGGTTCCTCGGCGCGTTGCCGCAACCAGCCGCGCAGCATCAGCACGAGGCCGAGCAACGCGACGAACCCGCCGATCAAACCCGGCACGAAGCCCGGCATGGTGTAGAGCTGCGCGCCCATGGATTCGAAGCGGTCCATGCGCAGCGCGCCCAGCACGATCACCAGGCCCAACACCACCCAGCCCGCACCGCCCCAGAGATCGGAGCGGGCGGTTTTTCCACCCTCGGTCATGTGGTCTTTCGTGTGCGGCGTTCAGGGTTTCGGGATGCCGACGGTATCGGGCGACACCTTGGCCTTGCCGGCGGCCTGTTGCGTCCAGGCGTACGACTGTATGGCAGGGAACACGGCCTTCTGCGCTTCGTCACCCGACATCGGGGCGAAGATCGCGCCGCGCGACACCGCATACTTCTTGAGGGCCTCGCTCTTGACCATTTCGGTGGCCCAGATCTTGTTGAGCGTGGCGGCCACTTCGGGTGGCGCGGCCTTGGGCACGAAGATGCCGAAGTAGTTGATCGGGTCCTTGAAGCCGGGGATGAACTGCGACAGTGGCGGGATCGTGCCGAAGCCTTCGATCTCCATGGACTTGTCGCCCACCACCGCCAGCGGGCGGATCTTCTTGGCGCGGATCATGTCGGTCTGCTCGGCGGCGAGCTGCGTCGTCACCTGCGTTTCGCCGGAGGCGGCGGCCACCGCGGCGGGCGCGCCACCGTCGTACGTGACGTGCTTGTAGGTGACGCCGGCCGCGCGCGCGATCGCCTCGATGGCCGAGTGGCCGCTGGAGTTCACACCGGCCGTGGCCACCGACACCGAGTTCGGCTTGGCCTTCATGGCCGCGAGCAGTTCGGCCATGGTCTTGTAGGGGGTGTCGGCATTGACGCCGACCACGGCGATGTGCGCCACGTTCAGGTACAGGTTCCAGTCGCTGGCCGAGGTGTCGAGCATGCCCAGCACCTTGTAGGTGCCCAGGTCCTTGGCGCCGCCCGCGGTCCAGGTGTAGCCGTCGGCCGGTGCGGCCATCGCGTTCTTGGTGCCCACCGAACCCGAAGCGCCGGGCTGGTTCATCACCACGATTTTCTGGCCGAGGTGCTTCTCCAGCTCGGCGGCGGTGACGCGCGAGACCTGGTCGGTGGAGCCGCCCGGCGCCCAGGGCACGATCAAGGTGATGGGGCGGTCAGGCTTCCATTGCGCCATGGCGCTGACCGAAACCACCGCGAGCGCCGCGGTGACGAGAAGTTGGCGGACGGGAACGGTCTTCATGAGATGTCTCCTGGGTATTAATTCACCGAGCGGTTAATAATAGAAACCGCTCCATCCACCGTCAACCCGCAATTTCCCTCAGCTGGTCAGTACATACCCTAGGATCACATCGCACATGTGCGAGAGGCGTTCGCTGTGCGCCTTGGGGGTCATGAGATCGCGGCCGAAGATCGCCGAGAGCGTGTGGTTGTTCGAGAGGTAGAAGTACGACAGCCCGGCGATCGACACGTAGAGCTGCAGCGGATCGATGCCGCTGCGGAAGGTGCCCTCGGCGCGGCCGCGCTCCACCACGTCGCTCAGCATGGCGATCAGCGGCGAGTTGAGCTGGCGCGCCCGCTCCGACTGCTGCAGATGCCGCGCGCGGTGCAGGTTGGCGCTGTTGAGCAGGGTGAGGAACTCGGGATGTTCCAGGTAATAGTTCCAGGTGAATTCCACCAGCCGGCGCAGCGCGGTGGCCGGCTTGAGGTGCTGCAGGTTGAGCTTGCGTTCTTCTTCGCGGATGTGGTGGTACACCTGCTCCAGCACGGCCTGGAACAGCTTTTCCTTGTCCTCGAAGTAGTAGTAGATCAGGCGCTTGTTCAGGCCCGAGCGCTCGGCGATGCGGTCCATGCGCGCGCCGCCAAGACCATGCTCCGCGAACTCGTCGCGCGCCGCATTCAGAATGGTATTCTGCGATCGATCGGCGTCGCGCAGACGCTCTTCTGCGATCGGTGTGGGTGTGCTGCTCATGTCGGAATAATTCACCAATAAGTTAATAAAGTCAATCGCATGCCCCAGATTGCCGGCCACCTGCTTGTGCAATGCCTGATCGCCCAAGGCGTGACGCACGCCTTTGGCGTTCCCGGCGAAAGTTACCTCGCGGTGCTCGACGGCTTTCATGCGCACGCCGAACGCATCCGTTTCGTGACCAACCGCCAGGAGGGCGGTGCCGCCTTCATGGCCGAAGCCCAGGGCAAGCTCACCGGGCGCCCCGGCGTGTGCTTCGTGACGCGCGGGCCGGGGGCCACCAATGCCTCCATCGGCCTGCACACGGCGTTCCAGGACTCTACGCCGATGGTGCTCTTCGTGGGCGACGTGGCCAGCGACGCGCGCGACCGCGAAGCGTTTCAGGAGCTGGACTATGCCGTGTTTTTCGGCCCGTCCACCAAAGGCATGGCCAAGCGCGTGGAGCGCATCGACGATGCCCGCCGCATCCCCGAGTACGTGGCACGCGCCTTCGCCACCGCGATGAACGGCCGCCCCGGTCCGGTGGTGCTGGTGCTGCCCGAAGACATGCTCACGCAGGTGGTAGACGCCGAGCCGCTGCCGCGCGTGGAACCGGTGCAGGCCTGGAGCGACCCGGGCGCGTTGCGCGAATTGCGCACGCTCTTGCTGGCCAGCGAGCGCCCATTGGTGATCGCGGGCGGCGGTGGCTGGACACCGCAGTCCGCCGCCGCGCTGCAGCGCTTCGCCGAGAACTGGCAACTGCCGGTGGCCAACGCGTTTCGCTTCCAGGACTGTTTTGACAACCACCACCCGCTGTACGCCGGCGACGTGGGGCTGGGCATCAACCCCGCCCTGGCGCGGCGCGTGCGCGAGAGCGACCTGCTCATCGCCATCGGTCCGCGCCTGGGCGAGTCCACCACGAGCGGCTACACCCTGGTCGAAGCGCCGGTGCCGGCGCAGAAGCTGGTGCACATCCACAGCAGCGCCGAAGAGCTCGGCCGCGTGTACCAGCCCACGCTGGCGATCAACGCGACCATGAACGCGGCCGCGCGCAGCCTGGAGGTGCTCACGGCGCCGCCCACCGTGGCGTGGAGCGGTTGGGCCCAGGCGTGTCATGCGGACTACGAGGCCAATGTGGATGTCGCCAACGGCGGCATCCAGTTGCCCGGCACCATTGACATGCCCGCGCTCATCCACACGCTGCAGAAGCACCTGCCGGCCGATGCCGTGCTCACCAACGGCGCGGGCAATTTCGCGAGCTGGCTGCACCGCTTCTACCGCTACCACGGCCTGGCCAAGGGTTGCAAGACGCAGCTCGCGCCCACCAATGGCGCCATGGGCTATGGCGTGCCGGCGGGCATTGGCGCGGCCATCCTCACCGGGCGCACCGCGTTCACCATTGCCGGCGACGGCGACTTCCTCATGAACGGGCAGGAACTGGCCACCGCCGTGCAGCACGGTGCGAAGAGCATCGTGCTGCTGCTCAACAACGGCAGCTTCGGCACCATCCGCATGCACCAGGAACGCGAGTACCCGGCGCACGTGAGCGGTTCGGGTTTGGCCAACCCGGACTTCTGCGCCCTGGCCCGCGCCTACGGTTACGCCGCCGAGCGCATCACGCACACGGCCGAGTTCGAGCCCGCGCTGCGGCGCGCGCTGGCTGCGCCCACGGGCAGCGTGATCGAGGTGCTGCTCGACGTGGATGTGATCACCACCCGGGGCACGCTCGGCGCGATCCGGCAGGCGGCGCAGCGCGCGGTCCTGTAAATAAGTCACAAAGCTCACGGCACCCGCGCACACCCTGCCCAGGGCTGTGCTGCCTAGACTGGCTCATCCGTTGATAGGAGTGAGCGATGTTGCAGACAGCAGAGTCGGGTTGGAACAGTGGCGCGGCGCAGATGGACAGCACCGGCGTGCGTGCCGGCATCGGGCGACCGCACCTCATGCGGGTGTTCGACGAGATCGACTACGGCATGTTGATCATCGATCCGCAAGGCGGCATCCTGCATGCGAACCATCTGGCGCGCCACGAACTGGCCAGGGGCTGCATCGTCCGATCGATCGGCAACTGCCTGCTGGGCAGCCGCACCGCGTTCACGGAGCAGATCCAGGAAGCCATCGAATCGTCGTTCCGCGGCCAGCGCAAGCTGGTGATGATGCATGTGGACGACAGAGAACTTTCACTCGCCTTCACCCCGCTGAGCCACCCGCTGGAAGCCGATGCGCCTTCCGTGCTGGTGTTGATGTCGCGCCAGAGCAGCTGCGACAACCTCGCGGTGCGCATGTTTTCCCGCTCGCTCAACCTGAGCCGCAGCGAAGAGTCGGTGCTCGTGCATCTATGCCGGGGGTTGCCGATCGGCGAGATCGCGCGCCTGCATGGCGTGGCCGAGTCGACCGTGCGCAGCCAGATCAAGACACTGCGCGTCAAAGCCGGTGCGTCCAGCATCCGCAGCCTGCTGCAACGGGTCAACAGCCTGCCCCCGGTGGTGCCCGCCTTGCGCATCATTGCGCCGATGTCGCACAATGCCACGGAGTTTTCCCACCCGTGAGCATGGATGCCCGCCTCAGCTGCGCCCTTCGTCGATTCCCCCCAGACCCACCACATTGAAGCCCTCGCGGCCCTTGGGGTGTTGCGCCGGTACCGGCGCGGCGCATTGCTGATTCAGGAAGGCGACACCGGCGACACGCTCTACATCGTCATGCAGGGGCGTTTGCGCGCGTTCGTGTCGGACAGCGAGGGGCGCGAACTGACCCTGGGGCTGTATGGCCCGCTGGAGTACGTGGGAGAAATGTCGCTCGATGGCGGGCCGCGTTCGGCCAACGTGGAGGCGGCCCAAAACGCCACCTGCTCGGTGGTCACGCGCGCCACGCTGCTCGGCTATATCGCCGACCATCCGGAATTCGCGCTGGAGCTCATGGCCCGTCTGATCCGCCGCGCGCGCTTGGCCACGAACAGCGCGCGCAGTGTGGCCTTGATCGACGTCTATGGCCGCCTGGTGAACCTGCTCAACAGCATGGCGGGCAACCCCGATGCCAGCGGCGAGCGCGCCTTGAAGGAGCGCGTGACGCACCAGCAGATCGCGCAGCACCTGGCCTGTTCGCGCGAAATGGTGAGCCGCCTGCTCAAGGACCTGGAGCGGGGTGGCTACATCGATGTGCGGGAGCGCTGGATCGTGCTGTGCAAGGACTTGCCCGCGAAGTGGTGAAGCGCGATCAACGCTCGCTCAGCGAGAACGCCTTTTGCGCCAGGTGTGGCAGCAGCATGCCAACCACCGCGGTTCATCCGACTTGCATCTGGTTCCCTCACATGACTTCCGCTGTTCCAGAAATGAAACGCGCCGTCTCGCGCCACGGCTTTCACCGCAAGCGCCGCCCCGATAAATTGTGCCTGGCAGGAGAACTTTTAATGCCGACATCATCGCAAGGAGCGAACCGTGAATCACGTTGTACAGAGATTCTTTTCGACTGCAGCCTTCGTGCTAACGGTGCCAGCCGCAGCCCTGGCGCAGCAGCCGTTGAAGGCCGGCTTCATTTACTTCGATCCCGTGGGCAATGCGGGTTGGACCTATCAACACGATACGGGCCGCCTGGAAATGGAAAAAGCACTGGCAGGCAAGGTCACCTCGGTGAAAGTGGAGTCGGTCAACGGTCAAGATGCTGCGCAGGTGATGCAGTCCATGATTGGTGATGGCACGAAGTTGATCTTCACGGTGGGGTTCGACTATATGGAACCCACCTTGCGGGTCGCGCGCGACAACCCGGGCGTGTCGTTCATGAACGCCACGGGTTACAAACAAAGTGGCAATGCGGGTAGCTACAACGCCCGTTTCTACGAAGGCCGTTACCTGGCGGGCATCGTCGCCGGGCGAATGAGCAAGAGCGGTGTGGCCGGCTACGTTGCCGCCATTCCAATTCCAGAGGTGGTTCAGGGCGTGAACGCTTTTGCGCGGGGTATGCGCAGCGTCAATCCCAAGGCCGAAGTCAAGGTCGTGATGATCAATGCGTGGTTTGATCCGCCGAAAGAGCGCGATGCGGCCATCAGCCTCATCAATCTGGGGGTGGATGTCGTGACGCACCACACGAACTCGGTGGCCGTGGTACAGGCGGCCGATTCGCGGGGCGTGCATTCGATCGGCTACCACTCGGATATGTCGAAGTTCGCGCCGAAGAAGTCCCTGACCGCCACGGTGCACGAATGGGGCCCCTACTACACCGACATTGCCAAGCGCGCGCTGGCGGGGACCTGGAAGCCCACCAACGACTGGCTCGGCGTCAAGGAAGGCGTCGTGAAACTGGCGCCCTTCGGCCCGGAGGTTCCGCCGTCCGTGCGACAAGAGGTTGCCCGTGCGACGGAGGCGATCGCCACGGGAAAGCTGCACCCGTTTGACGGCCCCGTCGTTGACCAGGACGGTCAGGAGCGACAGAAGCCAGGGACTCGAATGACCGACGACGCGCTGCAGCGCATGAACTACTACGTTCAAGGTGTCTCGAGCCGGTTCCCTCGTCAGTAGGGGCCGAACCGCGCTGGAATGGCCACGTGAAGATCAAGCATTGGAGCGGACTAGGGTCACGTAGCTGTTGAACTTGTCAATGTCCTCGATGCTCTTGTTGAGCAAGTCGATGAATGCCCGCAGCTTCTTGCCCATGTACCGCTGCTTCTGATAGACGCAGTACACGCGGCGCCGCTCGGGCTTCCACTGTGGAAGGACGGGCACCAGGCTGCCGTGCGCCACTTCCGGGCGCGCAAAAAAATCGGGCATCAGCGCGATGCCCAGGCCATCGATGCAGAACGTCTTCATGACCCAATAGTCGTTGGTCTTCATCGCCGATCGGGCCGTATAGGGATGGGACGAATTCTCCGAATGCAGCATCGACGTTGAAGCCGAATCGCTTTCGCGCAGTCGAATGGAGGCATGGTCTACAAGCTGTGTCGGAGACGATGGCATGCCCGCTCGGCGTATGTACGCGGGGCTGGCGTAGAGGCCATAGCTCAGGCGCCCCACCAGTTTGCCGACCAGATTCGGAATGTCGGGCGCTTCGGCACAGACGTAACAATCCACCTCATCCAGGTGTGGCGAGTCGGCACGGCCGCCAATGTGCAACTCGCACTCGATGTTTGGAAACCGCTCCAGATACAGGCGGGTAACCTGAGAGACGAACGTGGTGACGAACTGGTTGTCCGACAGAATGCACAGCCGCCCCTTCCCACCGCTGCCGATCTCCTGAACTTCGGTGCTCGCGGCTTCAATCCGTGCGTTCACCTCTGCGAGCAAGGTATCGCAGTGCACTTGAAACGCGCGGCCCGCATCCGTGGGCAGGATCTTGCGCGGAGAGTGCACAAGCAACTGGACGCCGAGCTGCTCTTCCAGCCGCTGGATATGTCGGCTGAGCGTGGCCTTCGATATGCCGGACTGTGCCTCGGCTTTTGTGAGGCTTCCCATCCGCATGATGAGTGCGAAAGCCTCGATCAACTTCAGATCCATGTTCATGGGGTGTCCTTGGCCGTTGTCCCAAGCACGCGATGTCGTCTTGGGTTTTGTTCTTCGTCAAATCACCCGCTGACAGTACGCCAACAAATCGCCTGGGCTGTTCCAGAAATGAAACGGGCTGTCTAGCGCATGCGCTTTCATGGATGGTGGTGGATCGATATTCTGACCGTCAAAGCGATGCCTCAACGGGTTCCGAGGAACTCAGATTTGAATTGGATGGAGTTGTCCGTGAAACGCAGACCGTTTGTAGTACGCCGCAAGTGGGAAACCGCTGAAGGAGTTTTCGGCTTCGAGCTTGTACCCGAAGATGGCCTGCCACTGGATCGCACCGAACCAGGGGCACATGTTGAATTCATCCTCCAACGCGCCGGATTGCCAACACTCACAAGGCATTACTCGCTATGCAACGCGCCGGACGAGACCGATGCCTATGTGTTCGGTGTCAAGAAGGAGACGTTATCGCGCGGGGGGTCCAGGCACCTGCATGCGTTGCAGGTCGGTGGCCGCATCGTGTTGGGTTCCACACACAACCACTTTCCTCTCGCGCGAGAGGGCTCGTCTCATTTGCTGCTGGCAGGCGGCATTGGCATCACGCCGCTGCTGGCGATGATGCAGAAGCTGAGCCTTCTGGAAAAGGCGTACGAGCTGCACTATTTTGTGCGCGGGCCATCGCACGTCGCTTTCCTGGATCGGCTTGAGACCGCGCGCCTGGAAGGGCGCCTTCACATCCATGCGGGCCTGGATGGTGCGCAAACCCGAAAGGTGCTCGAAGAGGTGCTTCAGCCACCGGGCTCCGATGCCCACGCGTACTGCTGTGGTCCTGGTGCTTTCATGGCAGCCGTGGAAGACATCGCGGCGCATCGGTGGCCGACAGAACACCTGCACTTCGAGCGCTTCCAGGCGGACGACAGCGCGCTGGCGAGGCCGGAGCGTCCCTTCACCGTCGTCATGCACAAAACCGGCATGCGCTGCGACGTCCATGTGGGCGAGACGATCGTGGGCGCGATGGCCCGGGCCGGCATCGACCTGGACACCTCCTGCGAGCAGGGGGTGTGCGGGACATGCCTGACCCGGGTCCTGGAAGGTACGCCGGACCACCGAGACGCCTACCTGAGCAACGCGGAGCGTTTGAGCAACACGCACATCCTTCCCTGCGTTTCTCGATCCCATACACCCGTGCTCGTCCTGGACCGGTAGTCCATCGGACGAAATGCATGGCCACCCGACGACGCGCGCCGAATTTCATACAACAACCAGGAGACATCATGAGCAAGCCCTTGATCGAAGACCGCAGTTTTCTCCGCCACTTCTGGCATCCGGTGTGCACCCGTGAGGAGCTGGAGCAGGCAAATCCTTCAGGCCGAGGTCCGCTCGCGGTCACGCTGCTCGGCGAAAAGCTGGTGGTTGCGAACCTCGCCGGCAAGATCGCCGTGATGCAGGACCGGTGTGCGCACCGATCCGCGGCGCTGTCCAGGGGGGCGGTCGAAGGCGATCAGTTGCGATGCAACTACCACGGCTGGCGCTACGACGCGAGTGGCCGGACGGTGCACATTCCCGCGTGCCCTGAACAGCCCATTCCGCGCAAGGCCCGCAGCCCTGCCTACGAATGCGAAATGCGCTACGACCTGGTCTGGGTTCGCCTGGACAGCTCGTGGCAATGCACGGAGATCCCCTACTTCAGCGAGTGGGACAAGCCCGAGATGCGCAACGTGGTCGTTCCTTCCTATGTGTGGAACACGGCGCCGGAGCGGCGCTGGGAGAACTTCACCGATCTCTCTCATTTCGCCTTCGTGCACCCGGGGACGTTGTACGACCCAGGCTTCGACAGGCCACCTGTTCCTTCTGTGGATCGGGTTGACGGCGAAATGCGCTTCGCCATCGAGCCGCCCCCGGAAATGCAGGACAAACTTCCTGAGAACTCGCCGCTGGGCTCCTTCACCTACCGTTGCTCAATGCCTTACTCGATCAACCTGGTGATCAGCCTGTACCGCGACGGCACGACCTTCACGCTCTGGACCACGGCCAGCCCCATCGATGAGAGCCACTGCCGGAATTTCCTGATCGTCAGTCGTGCGCAGAAGGACGATGACCCCGACAACGCGCATCTCGCCTTCCAGAAGCAAGTGCTGCTGGAGGATCAGCCCATCATCGAATCGCAGACACCGGCGGAGATCACGATGGACGAGGTTTCACTGGTCACCGACAAGGTGTCTAACCAGTACCGCAAGTGGATGCGTGAACTGTCGCTGGCCGCCCTGGATGGCAAGGATGCTTTCGTGAAAGCACTTCAAACGAACGCAATCGACAAACGCCTGGTGCAAAGCCCTGCCATGACCCTCGGCGCCACGGAGACGACGACATGACGAATACGACGCACAGTAGCCATCCCATGAAATTCCCCTTCTCTCTGGGTTGCAACGGCCGAGGTGTCGTGCACGTAGAAGGCACACCCACGTCGGTGGACGAGCAGTTCCGGATGGTGAAGGCGGCGGGTGTCTTTGACCACTTCGACCGCATGCCACAACCCGGCGAGGAACGGGAGTACCTGGAAGCGTCTCAGCGCCACGGCATACCGATCCGGACCGGGCTGTGGTGGTACACCGCCGGCAAGGACGAGAAATTGCTGGAGAAGAACCTTCGCGTCAGCATGGAAGGTGGCGCCGAGTTCCACGACGTCATGCTCCACATCCGCCACGATCGCGGCACCGTTGTGACGGACGACGAAATTGTCGACTTCTACCTGCTGGCGCATGAGCTGGGCGAACGCATCGGCATCGAGATCGGCTTTGAAAATCACATCTACATGTGGTCAGAAGACCCTCGGCGCATCGAGCCGATCGCGGAAAGAATCCGACAGGAAGGCATACCTTTCAAGTTCGTTCTCGACCACAGCCATGTCTTGATCAAGCTGGACAACCCTGAAGAGCAGGACATCATCGGCATCCGCGACGACGTGGAAAGCGGTGCATTGATCATCGACCCATACCAGGACGGGAATGTGCTCGATCGCTGGATCGCGACGAACACGGTTCATTGGCTCCAGGTTCGACCGGTGTCACCCGCCGGTCCGAAGAACATCTGGGCGATCAAGGACAACAACAGCTATGCCGGCGGATCCTACGGGCGGCCTTGCCAGTACCCCTTCGTCAGGCCACATCCCGGTGAATGGCATTCCCAATGGCATGCCTACCGCGTGGAGCCCGCCAAAGAAATTGTGCGTCGGATGTTTCGCCACCACCGCGACACACCCGGCAGCCCGTTGCGGTATCTCACGGCGGACATGATCGACATGGCCGACTATGGCGAGAACGCGAAGTACTCCCTGTTCGACCAGAACGTGGCAATCGCGCGATGGCTGCGATCGACGTGGGACAGCATCGCCGCGGAAAGCCCAAGAAGCTTGCCGGCCACCGTGACCCCCTCTGCGCTGGAGAACACCAAATGAAGACGCAAGCCGCCGTGGCCTGGACAGCAGGCCAACCCCTCACCACCGAAACCGTGGACCTGCAAGGTCCCAAGTTCGGCGAAGTGCTGGTGGAGATCAAGGCCACCGGCATCTGCCACACCGACTACTACGCGCTCTCGGGCGCGGACCCCGAAGGCATCTACATGGAAGGCAAGATCAACATCGACGATCTCATCACCCACACGATGCCGCTGGCCGACATCAACAAAGGCTTCGACCGGATGAAGCGCGGCGAGTCGACTCGTGGGGTGGTCCTCTATTGAGCTGGCCTTCTGCCGCAAGGCATGGATCGGTATGAGAGCCCCATCGCTCCTCTCCAATCTGGATCTCCACACGATACGTGTGCTGCACACCTTGCTCATGGAACGCAGCGTGTCCAAAGCGGCGCTGCGCCTGGGAATGCACCAACCCGCGGTCTCCGTCGTCCTGAAGCGGCTGCGCCACTTGTCTGGCGACCCGCTCCTGGTGCGGGCTGGCCACCTCATGATCCCCACCGATGCCGGTATGCGCATGATCGAGCCCATCGCGGGCATCCTGCAGGCCACCGAAACACTTTTTTCCACCGCTCTGGGCTTTGACCCACAGACCACGGAGCGCACGTTCCATCTCGCCGCCACGGATTCGCTCGACCCCGTTTTCCTGCCGCTGCTGGTGTCAAAAATCAAGCGACTGGCACCCTGTTGCCGTATAGATATCCATCCGTTGTCCGCGGATTCTGACTATTCGGAGCGGCTCGCTGAAGGTGGCCTGGATGTGGTCGTGGGGAATTGGGTGAAACCACCCGGTGAGCTGTACATCGGCAGCCTGTTTACAGACGAGATCGTATGCCTGGTCTCCCGTTCACACCCCGCAATACAAAGTGGATGGACGACAAAGAGCTGGCTCAATGCCCAACACATCACCAATACGCCGACGCATCTTGGCGCGCGCAACGTGATCGACGAGCAACTCCAATCGCTCGGCCTGCAACGCAACATTGCAGCGCGATGCGCTCATTTCAACCTGATGCCTCAGATGGTCGCCTCAAGCCAGCTCGTCCTGACAACGGGGCTTCAATTCTGCCGCCGATTTACAGAGGCATTGCCGTTGGCAGTTGTTGATTGCCCCATCCACCTGCCCAAGTTGGCGTACTACCAGTTGTGGCACGAACGCTCGCACACATCGTCCTCATGCCGGTGGCTGAGAGACCAAGTCAAGTCCGTTGCTGGGACATTGCGATAGATTTTCCATCCGCTAAAGGCTGTTGAGGATGGCGCGCGCCTCCACCGGCGCGGCCGTGCTGGTGCCCGCCAGCCGCACCACACTGCCACTGCGGCTGCCCGCACCCAGCACACCCCTCAGGGCCGGGTTGTCGTCACAGGGCTTCAAGGTTTGAGGGGCCTTGCGCACACCGGGGCGCTGCGGTCGACCAGCGTCCGGGTCGGGTTTGCGCGGCGAGTACAGCGCGAAATGCCCGCTGGGCGACGCGTGCTCGCGGGTGCCACCCACGCTCACGGTGCGCTGTCCGGTGGACAGGCTGTTGAAGGTGCCGCTGCGCCGGATCGGTGTCGGGTCGCTCGCATGGTCCACGAAGGAGCCGATGTTGCCGCTGGTGTCGTAGCGCCGGTCTTCCAGGTACGACTGTTTGGCACCCGTGTTCTGGCCAATGGCCACGTCGTCGCGTTCGATGTACGCGTCGAACAGCGTGGCGGAGGTGCCGGTGTTGGTCAGCGTGACCGTCCACGAGCCGGCCAAGGTCGTGGCGGTTGTGGCATCGCGGCTGAAGGTGGGGGCGATGGCGAGCAGGGCGCAGGTGCCGTGGTGTCCCAAGGCGGTGCTGGTGGGGTAGATCAGGCCACACAAGGGCGCGCCGTGCGCGTTGTTCCACAAGCCGCCATGGTCCATCGGCATGGCGGGCAGCGGTTGTGCATGGCCTGGTGGCGTGATGCCGATCTGCACGCTTTGCGCACCATCGGGCAGCCAGATTTCCAGGTAGCTCTCGGTGCGGTCGTCGGGCTGCACGCGCCAGTGCAGCGCCACGGACTCGCCGGGGGGCAGCGTGGCGTTGGCGTGGGTGCGGCTCTGGTAGGCGTTGCCGGCGGGCACGGTGATGTGCAGGTTGCCCGCGTAGAGCGCGATCAACTGGTCCATCGCCGCTTCGAGCACCGAGGTGCCGTCGTGCGGGCCTGCCAGGGTGCCCCAGCTGATGTTCACCACCACCTGGGCGCCCGGCGCGCAACGCGCGAGGATGTACATGAGCCCGTCGAGCACGCTCACGTTCATGGCGCCGCCCGAGGTGTCGAGCACGTTTGACCAGTCGAGTTGCACGGCCACCAGATCGCAGCGGCTGGCCTCGTCGTCCATGGGGTGGAGCAGGGTGCCTTTGCCACAGGCCTGGCTCATGACGTGCGTGCCGTGGTTGACCGGGCGGGTCAGGTCCCAGAGCTGCAGGTGTTCGTAGAGTGCGTCTTCGTCCACATGCCCGTGGCGCGAAAAGACCATCATGGCCGCGTCGATCCGGGCGGCCGAGAGTTCGTGGCCGTAGCCCATGTCGTGCGGCGTCGGGCCGGCGCGGGCCGGGTCCAGCGGAACGCAGTGGTGTGGCTGGTTGCCCGGCCAGTTGCCGTTGACGGTGTCGTCCTGCCGCCAGAAGTGCTTCACGCGCGCCAGGCCGAAACGGTTCAGGAGCTGGTCGTTGGCAAAGGCCAGGCCGCCATCGATCAGGCCCAGCACCTTGCCGGAGAGCAATCCCTGGGCGGGCGTGGGCGGGCTGTCGGGCGTGCACGGGTCGACCAGCGCATGCGTGTGGTGGCCCACCGGCAGTCCCAGTTCGAAGCGCTGGATGAGGCCGCGCAGGTGCGCGTCGCTGCGCAGCTTGTCGAAGAAGCGGCGCTTCACGCGCGCGCTGCAAAAGCGCAGGCCGGGCACGTTGAGGTAAACGCGGGGAATCTGCAGCCAGGCGGTGGAAGAGGCCGCGACGAGTGCGGGCACATCCGCGTGTTCGGTCAGCTCGATGACGATCGGCAGCCACTTGGGCAAGGGCTTGCCGTGTTTGCAGTGGTAGCCCGCGAAGTGGTTGGCCTCAGCCCAGATCAGGTAGGGGTCTTCACCGTCGATGGCGCCGGGCGCTTGCCAGTGAATGCCGGTGAACGCGCCGGTGGGCAGCGGTGACCAGCCCGCTGCGCTCATGCCCACTCCTTGAGCGCTTCCCCCCACAGCCAGGCCAGCAGCGGCGCATTGCCCACGGCGGTGGTGCCGGCCGAGCGGGTGTAGGCGTTGCCACTGGTCTGGTCCATCGACTGGTTCAGACTGAAGTCGAGCGGTTCACCGTGCGGGCCCTCGAACAGGCGGCCATCGAAGCCGCGCTCGTGCACGCGGGTGCCGGTGGCGCGGGCCACCAGGAACTCCGCGAGCGCCGTGCCGAGCAAACGCCCGGCCGCGCTGTCCACCGGGTAGTGCACACCGGCGACCACGCGGTTGGTGGCAATGCGCGCGGCCAGTCGCTGCAATTGCTCGCGGCTTTCGGTGCCGTTGGGTGGAGTGCCTGCGCCCGGTGCCGCGTTCAACAACGCCTCCAGCAGCGTCGCCACGGCAAAGGCCTCGGTGGCGTGGCCGCTGGGCCAGCTGCCGTGGCCGGGCGTGGGAATCATGGGCTGGATCTGCGGCGAGAACACCATCGGCCGGATGCTGGCGAAGATCTGCTTGAAGCGCATCTCCACATGCACGCACAGCGAAAACACCAGCTCCATGAGCTGCAGCGTCTTCTTGTGGCGGTGCGGCTGCAGCCCGACCACTGACGACCAGAACTCCACCGGTGGCGTCATCTGCGCTGTGATTTCGATCCCGCGGTCCGCGCGCAGATCGGCGTAGGCCGCGACCAGATCGAGTTGCTTCTTGAACTGCGCCTTGGTGGGCGCGCGCATGCGGATCAGGGTCTTGCGCTGGATGTTGGCCGCCTGCAGGTTGGCGAACTCCAGCATGGCCTGCTTGCTGCCGTTGTGGGTCTTGAACAGCAGGCCTTCCACGAGTTCGGTGAAGCAGGCTTCGACCCGCGGCCCGTCGCTCCACAGGGCGAGGTTGGCGGGTTTGTCGAAGCCCGGTTCGTTCGCGTGCAGCACGGCGCCGTTGAAGGGGCCGACGATGGCGGCTCGGCTGAGGATGAGGGCATCGGCGTTCACCAGGGTGTTCGCGACACCCCCGCTCACACCACCACTGACGCCGCCGCTAACACCACCGCTAACACCACCGCTAACACCACCACTAACACCACCACTGACTCCACCGCTCATGTTGAATACTCCTCTTGGGTTTAGTGATTCGGCAGTCCGAGGGCCGCAAAGGCCTTGGCGCCTCGTTGTCGCACGGCACTCTGACTTCCGGACGCAAGGTATTTGGCCACCGTCAGATCGGGCTGAAGTGTCCGCATCAATTCGAACGTTTTGTGCGCTTCAGCCTGCTCACCGATTTCGTACTGGCAGATGAGCAGCGCCCGAATCGTGGGGAGGTGATAGCGGTTCTTCTTCAGCGAGGAGTGGCACATCTCGATGGCTTGTTCCAGGCGGCCCTGTGCCAGGTAGCTGTTGGCCAACATCATCTCAAAGTAGTATTTCTGCGGGTCGAGCGGCGACAGGTGCAAGGCGTTTTCCGCCTCCGCAATGGAGTCCTCTGGCGTGCCCCACATCTGCGACCACACGCTGTTGTACAGCCAGGCCATGGGGTCGTTCGGGTTGCTCTGTGTGGCTTCCTGCAGCAAGCGGTGCGAGGCTTCCACATCGTTCCCGAGGTGGCACAGCGCATGGCCCTTGATGGCCATGGCCAGCGAGCTGTTGGGTTCGAGGTCGAGCGCGCGGTCGGCGGTGTCGATGGCGCGCTGGAAGTCGCGCGCGGGCTCATTCGACAGACCTTGCACCACTTGCAAGATGTGCCACTTGGCCAACCACGCCCACGGCGTGGCCACGCGCTTGTGGCGTTCCACGACGGCCTCGAGCAGTTGCAGGCTGCGTTGCAGGTCACGCGGCGTGGAGCGGTGCATGAGGGTGATGCCGCCGAGCATCAACGCGTTGCTGTCCAGCTGCGGCACGGGCACTACCAGGGTGCGCTGCACCACGTCGTGGAGCAGGGCGTGGGCGCAGGCGCTGCTGAGCGTATCGAGCAGGCTGCTCTGCGCTTCCAGCAGGTCGCGGGTGTCGCCCGTGATGCGCTCGGCCCAGATCACCTCGCCGCGCTTGCGGTCGGAAAGCTCGGCCATGATGACGACCTTGTCGCCATAGGTGACGTAGCTGCCGCCGAGCACGAAGTTGGCTTCCAGGTGCTGGCCGATCTGCTCCGTGCTGCTCTTGCGGCCGCGGAACGCGGTGGTCGACAGGCGCGAGATCACGCGCAGGTTCTGGCTGCGCGAGAGTTGGGCGATCACGCCGTCGGCGATGAGTTCGCCGATGACGAACTGTTCGGCCGCATGACTGCGGGTCTCGAACGGGACGATGGCAATGGCCGGCCGGAAGTCGGTGGCGGCGCCCTCGGGCACGCGCGCGCGCGCCGCGGCCGAGCTGCTGGAGACGGGGTACACCTGCCAGGTGCGCACCGGCTCGGGCCAGTGCTTGAGGTAGCTCTCGCCGCGGTCTTCCACCTCGGCATCGATGCCGATCACGATGCCGTCGAAGACGCTGGCGGTGACGATGGTTTCGCCGGGTGACGCGAGGTCGGCCACGCGCGCGGCCAGGTTCACGCCCTGGCCGTACACGTCGTTCTCGTCCACATACAGGTTCGTGGCGTTCAGCCCGGCGCGCAGGTGCAGCTGTTGCGCGGCGGGCAGCGTCTTGTTGAGCGGGATGAAGTAGTTGTGCAGCGCCAGCGCGGCCTGCACGGCGTCGGTGGATCGGTCGAACTCGACGAGCAGGCCATCGCCCAGACTCTTGACCAGGCGGCCGTGGTGCGCGGGCAAAACCTCGGACACGGCGTGGTGCACAAAGCCGCGCCACTGGTTCACCACCGCGGCCTCGTTGGCCGCCATCAGCCGAACCGACTCGACCAGATCGACCACCAGCACCACCTTGTGCCGCTGCTGTGGCAGCGAGAGCGTTGCCGACAGGTTCCCCTCGCCGGCAGGGGCTGTGAGGGTGCTCGGGTGCGGGTTGACGGACATGCCAGGGATGGGTCGGAGGTTGTTGCAGTTTCTCACATGTGTGAAAAACCCTGAGTTGCCGAGCGCAAAAGCGGCAAGGCCGACTTGCGTCGGCCTTGCTTCGTCATCCTTGCCGCACCCGCGAGGGGCGCGGACAGCAGGATCACTTCAGGTGCGCGTTGACCAGCTTGGTCATCTCGAACATGGACGCTTGTGCCTTCTTGAAGATTTCCTTCAGCTTGGCGTCGGCGTTGATCATGCGGCGGTTGACCGAGTCCTGCAGCTTGTTCTTCTTGATGTAGTCCCAGATCTTCTTGGTGACTTCGGTGCGTGGCAGCGGAGCGGCGCCCACGATGGCGGCCAGAGCGGCGCTGGGGGTCAGCGCTTTCATGAACGCGGCATTGGGGGTGCGCTTCTTGGCAGGCGCTGCCTTCTTCGCCGGAGCTGCTGCCTTCTTGGCCGGTGCGGCCTTTTTCGCAGGAGCTGCTGCCTTCTTGGCAGGAGCGGCCTTCTTCGCCGGAGCTGCTGCCTTCTTGGCCGGTGCGGCCTTCTTTGCAGGAGCCGCGGCCTTCTTCGCCGGTGCCGCTTTTTTAGCGGGCGCTTTTTTCGCAGTTGCCATGATTGATTTCCTTCTAGAAGTTGACGAATCGCCAGTGGAGAACGCGCTCTCTCGCTGGTGTCTCGCATGCTAATAGAGTTGCCTGCGCAATCCAAGGAGGGCAATGCATTTTTTTCAAGGTTTGCACAGGGGGAACACCGGTTTTTGTAGAGGAAAACAACACTTCCTCTCACACGGGTGGCTCAGAGGCGCGTCCTCAGGCGGTCAAGCCCTTGTAGAGCATGTACGCCGCGAGCATGTACAGCAGGCTCGCGAACACGCGCTTGAGCGACTTCACCGGCAGCGCGTGCGCGGCCTTCACACCCAGCGGCGCCATCAACACGCTCATGCTCGCGATGACCAGCAACGCGGGCAGGTAGAGGTAGCCGAACGAACCCGCCGGCAGGTTCTGCAGGCTCTGGCCCGCGATCACGTAGCCGACGGCGTTGGCCAGCGCGATCGGAAAACCCAGCGCGGCGCTGGTGGCCACGGCGTTGTGGATGGTCACGTTGCACCAGGTCATGAAGGGCACGCTGACGAAACCGCCACCCGCACCGACCAGGCCCGACAACATGCCGATGACGCTGCCCGCGCCCACCAGGCCTGGCGTGCCGGGGAGGGTGCGCGTGGGCTTGGGCTTCTTGTCGATCAGCATCTGCGTGGCCGAGAAGCTGACGAAGCCGGCGAAGACGAAGGCCAGCCACGAACCCTTGAGCAGGGCGAAGAAGCCCAGGCTGGCGATGGCCGAACCGAGCACGATGCCGGGGGCCAGGCCCTTGACGATGTCCCAACGCACGGCGCCGCGCTTGTGGTGTGCGCGGACGCTGGAGATGGAGGTGAAGATGATGGTGGCCATCGACGTGGCGATGGCCATCTTGACCGCGAGGTCGGCGTCGACGCCGCGCTGCGTGAGGATGAAGGTGATGAAGGGCACCATCAACATGCCCCCACCGATGCCCAACAAGCCGGCCAGGAAACCGGTACCGAGGCCGAGCGCGGCCAACTCTGCGATCAACAGGGGATCAAGGGGCATGAGAAAAAGGGTGTCTGCAAGTGCCGCCGGACCGGCATCCTGAACCGGGGTTCAGGTGGGCGAGGGCAGCGTGGCTTCGGGTTCGTCTGACGCGAGACGCTCGCACCAGCCACGCAATGTACCAAGCCCGGGCTCTATGAGCATTGGTTCAAGGAAATATAAAGCCCGGCGCGCACTGCAGACGGTTTGAATTGTAGGCGCTGCTCGTGGGACGAGCGTGCCATCGGTCGATAAAGTTCGCGCGATGACGGGCGGCGACTCAGAGCAGTCGACCGTCCTTGTCCAGGGTCTGATCGAGACGGCGCATGAGGTCTTCCACGCGGGCCTGCGTTTGGGGGTCCAGCGGCTCGGCGTCAAAGCCCGCGTCGGCGAAGGCGCTGTTCTCGGCCTGTGCGAACGACGAAGCCTGAAAACTCTCGGCCTCTTTTTGCGAGAGTTCGAACGCGAGGTTGAGCGAGGCCAGCACGGCGATGCGGTCGCGCGCCTTCACTTTGCCGGCGTCACGGATGCGGCACATCGCGGTGTCGACGCGTTCGACCGCATCGAGCAGCGAGGCTTCGCCGCCGGGTGGGCACGAGAGCAGGTAGCTCTGACCCATGATCTGCACTTCGATCTGTTTGCTGCCGGGCTTGCTCATGGGAATACCTCCGTGCTACGCGCTGCGGTGCGAGCTGTCTTGGGGCTGTCCTGCGAGGCGCTCATGAGCGCTCCTTGCGGGTTTCGTTGAGGGCCTGCGCCACGTCGGGTGGCAGGCGTTCGAGCAGCGCATCGATGCGCGCACGCGCGGCCATCAAACGGGATTTGAGCGAATCGCGTTCGGCCTGCAGGGCCTGCACCTGGTCCACCAGCAAGCTGTTGGTGCGTTGCAGTTCCTCGTGGCGCAGCAACAGCCGCTCCACGCGTTCGGTGATCTGGTCAAGGTGCTTTGGGTCGGCCATGGTTGGGACTTGCTGTTTTTGCATTGTAGGGTTGCCCCAGCGCGCCGCGGCTTAGAATGCGCAGTGTTGGTGCTCGCGGTGTGGTTCACATGCCGCAGTTCAACGGGAAGCAGGAGGGTCCCGTCCATCCCTGGACAGACCTAACCTGCGCTGCCCCCGCAACGGTAAGCAGACGAGGGTGCTCATGGCACCCTCAACTTTCATCCCGCAGCCACTGGACGACGCACAGGCGTTGACTGGGAAGGCGATGAAGGTGGTTCTGTCAGCCCGGATACCGGCCAACAAGGTGGTGGTGCGTCCGACAACAACGGCCGCGCCGCCGTGACGCCCAAGCACCGTCGGGGAAGACGGTGAGGGCTTTGTCGCTTGTTCTCTCACCATGAAAAACCGCAACCTGCGCGCCCCACTGGCCGCAATTCCGCTGGCGATGCTGGCGTGCTTTGGCACGTCCGTCGTCCACGCCCAGTCCGCTTCGGAGGCCACCCTCAAGGAAACCGTGGTCACCGCCACACGGGTCGAAACCCGCACCGACGAGGTGCTGAGCGACGTCGTCGTGATCGATGCGGAGGTCATCGAGCAATCCACGGCCCGTTCCTTGTCCGAGGTGCTGTCGCGCCGCGCGGGCCTGCAAATGTCCGCCAACGGCGGCCGTGGCAAACAGTCGGGCCTGTTCGTGCGCGGCACCGAAACCCGCCACGTGCTGTTGCTGATCGACGGCGTGCGTTATGGCTCCAGCACCGCCGGTTCGGCGAACTGGGACAACATTCCGCTGAGCGCGATCGACCGTATCGAGGTGCTCAAGGGGCCGGCGTCGGCGCTGTACGGCAGCGACGCGGTGGGCGGTGTGGTGCAGATTTTCACCAAGCGCGGTACGAAGGGTTTCCATCCGCAGGCCAGTGCGACCGTGGGCAGTTTTGGCCACCACGAGGTCACTGCTGGCCTGAGTGGCGGCAACGACAGCTTTACCTATAACCTGAGCGTCGGTTCGCTGCGCGAGGACGGCTTCTCGTCGACCAGCCGGCGCATCGGTGCCAGCCACAACCCCGACAAGGACGGCTTCGACCAGGACAGCCTCTCGGCCTCGCTGCGCTGGGCGATCGCGCCGGGCTGGACCACCGACGTCAACTTCACCCAGGCCGACGGCACCAGCCAGTTCGACCAGGGGCCGGGCGCGTTCAACACGCGCATTGAAAGCACCACCCGCGTGGCGGGCTGGGGTCTGGAGCGCAAGTGGTCGGCCGATTCGCGCACGCAGTTGCGCGTGTCGCGCAGCGATGACCAGGGCGACACCTATGGCTCCACGGTGCGGCCCGACGTGTTCAACACCGCGCAAACGCAGATCACCTTGCAGCACGACTGGAACACCGCCATCGGCAATCTGCTCGTGGGTGCGGAGTCGATCAAGGAAGCGGTGTCGGGCACGCAGGCCTATGCGGTGCGCTCGCGCACGACCGATGCAGCCTTCGTCGGCCTGACCGGCCAGGCCGGCAAGCACCTCTGGCAGGCCAATCTGCGGCGCGACGAGAACTCGCAGTTCGGCGGTGCCACCACCGGTTTCGCCAGCTACGGTTTTCAGATCACGCCCAACTGGCGGCCGCACGTGGCCTACGGCACCTCGTTCAAGATGCCGTCGTTCAACACGCTGTACTACGTGTCGCCTTTCTTTGTGGGCAATCCGAGCACCCAGCCCGAGCGCGGCAAGAACCGCGAAGCGGGGCTGACGTACTCGCAAGGTTTGCACGAGGTCAAGCTCACGCGCTTCGACAACCGCGTGCGCGGCTTCATTACCCGCCAGCCCGTGGTGGCCAACGTGCCCCGCGCCCGCATGGAGGGCTGGTCGCTGACCTACACCGGTTCGGCGGGCGCGTGGAGCTGGTACACCAACCTCGAACTCCTGGACGCGCGCAACGAAATGAACCAGCGCAAGCTGCAGCGCCGCGCCGACGAGGTGCTGTCCGCCAGCCTGGACCACAAGATCGGCGCCTGGACCTGGGGCACGTCGGTGCAACTCGTGTCCGAGCGCTTCGACGACGCGGCCAACGCGCGGCGCCTGCCCGGCTTCGGCACG
This sequence comes from Hydrogenophaga sp. 2FB, assembly GCF_005503365.1. Lineage (GTDB taxonomy): Bacteria > Pseudomonadota > Gammaproteobacteria > Burkholderiales > Burkholderiaceae_C > Hydrogenophaga. The sequence goes on along the minus strand of NZ_SCML01000016.1, from coordinate 7,056 downwards.
GTGGACCTGCATGCGCGCTACGCCCTGAACAAGGACTGGTCGCTGGCCCTGCGCCTGAACAACGTGGGCGACAAGTTCTACGAAACCGCGTACGGCTACAACCAGCCGGGCCGCGCGGCCTTCGTCACGCTCAACTGGGCGCCACGGAAGTGACCCGGCATTGCGCGGCCATTCTGGTGGCAGCCCCGGCCTCGGGCCAGGGCAAGACCACCGTGGCCGCGGCCTTGGCGCGCCTGCACGCGCGCGCCGGTCGGCGGGTGCGGGCGTTCAAGTGCGGGCCGGATTTTCTGGACCCGCACTGGCTGGCCCTGGCCACCGGGCACCCGGTGCACAACCTCGATCTGTGGATGACGGGTGAAGACGATGCGCGTGCGCGCCTGCACGACGCCGCCCGCGAGGCCGATCTGATCGTGGTCGAAGGGGTGATGGGGCTGTTCGATGGCCAACCCAGCGCGGCCGATCTGGCGCAGCGCTTTGGTCTGCCGGTGCTCGCGGTGATCGATGCCTCGGCCATGGCGGGGACGTTCGGTGCGCTGGCCTTTGGCCTGCAGCACTACCGGGCGGGCCTGCGCTGGGCCGGTGTGTTGGCCAACCGCGTGGCGGGCGAACGGCACGCGCAGATGCTGAGGGACGGGTTGGTCGACGAGCCCTCCACCTGGCTCGGCGCGGTCCTGCGCGATGCCGCGTTTTCGCTGCCGGAACGCCACCTGGGTTTGACGGTGGCCGCCGAATTGCCCGACGCCCTGGCCCGGCTCGATGCCGCCGCCGACGCCCTCGCCACCACGCCTCTGGGCCAGATGGACGGCGCGGCGCTGGCCCGCTGGTCGGTGGGTTTCGAGGCGCCAGACCAGCCGTCCACCGAGGCGCCCTTGCTCAAAGGCAAGACCGTCGCCATCGCGCGCGACACCGCCTTCTGTTTCATCTACCCGGCCAACCTCGACGTGCTGCGCGCGCTCGGCGCCGAGCTGGTTTTCTTCTCGCCCCTGGCCGACGAACCGCTGCCGCCGTGCGACGCGGTGTGGTTGCCCGGTGGTTATCCCGAGCTGCACGCCGCCACGCTGGCCGCGGGTTCCCGCACGCGCGACAGCCTGCGCGCCCACGTGCAGGCGGGCCGTCCGGTGTGGGCCGAATGCGGCGGCATGATGCCGCTGTTCGATGCCCTCGTGTCCAGCGACGGCGATGCCGTGGCCACCTGGGGCCTGTTGCCCGGCCAGGTGGTCATGCAGAAACGCCTGGCCGCGCTCGGGCCGCAGCAGCTCTCGCTGCCGGACGGTGCGTTGCGTGGACACACCTTTCATTACTCGCGCTGCGAGTCCGCGCTCGAGCCGGTTCGCCACACCGAGTCGCCGCGCGGCGCGGCGGGCGAAGCCGTGTACCGCGTGGGCGCGGTGCAGGCCAGCTATTTCCACGCCTGGTTTGCGTCCAGCCCGGCGGCCACCGCGTCGCTTTTCTTGCCAGGAGGCTCTGCATGAACATGAACCTGGGCCCGCAGCGCGTCGTCTGCCTGACCGAAGAAACCACCGAGTGGCTGTATCTGCTCGGACAGGAGAGTCGCATCGTCGGCATTTCGGGCTACACGGTGCGCCCGCGCCGTGCGCGCGAGGAGAAGCCCAAGGTCAGCGCGTTCCTGAGCGCGAAGATCGACAAGATCCTGGCGTTGAAGCCCGACTGCGTGTTCGGCTTCTCCGACCTGCAGGCCGACATCGCGGCGTTGCTGATCCGTGCCGGCGTGCAGGTCACCGTGTTCAACCAGCGCAGCGTGGACGAGATCCTGTCCATGCTGTACCAGGTGGCGGCCATTGTGGGTTGCGCCGACGAGGGGCTGGCCTGGATCGACGCCACGCGCTTGCGGCTGGACGGCATCCGCGCGTCGGTGGCGGCCCTGCAGGCCAGCGGCAAGCGCCGCCCGCGCGTGTTCTTCGAAGAGTGGGACGAGCCACACATCAGTGGCATCCGCTGGGTGTCCGAGCTGCTGGGCATCGCCGGTGGCGACGACGTGTTTCCCGAACTTGCCGCCATGCCGATGGGCAAGGACCGCATCATTGCCGACGGTGCCGAGATCGTGCGGCGCAACCCGGACATCGTCATCGGCTCCTGGTGCGGCAAACATTTCCGGCCCGAGAAGGTGGCCGCGCGCGAAGGCTGGCAGCACGTGAACGCGGTGAAGACCGGCCAACTGTTCGAAATCAAGTCGGCCGACATCCTGCAGCCCGGCCCGGCTTCGCTCACCGACGGCGTTGATCAGATGCACCGCATCGTCACGAACTGGATGCAAGCGCATGGCTGACACCATCGCCCGCAGCGAATTCATCCTCGGCGGCCAGCGCAGTGGCAAGTCGCGCCGCGCGGAAATGCTGGCGCGCCAGTGGGTGGATGCTTCCACGCACCACCGCGCGGTGATGATCGCCACCGGCCAGGCCTGGGACGAGGAAATGCGCGAGCGCATCGCGCGCCACCAGCGCGACCGCGCCGAGCGCGTGCCCGGCATGGCCACGGTGGAAGAGCCGATCGCCCTGGCCGAAGCGCTGAACGAACACGGCGCGCCGCAGACGCTGGTGGTGGTGGACTGCCTCACGTTGTGGCTGACGAATCTGTTGATGCCCGCCGAGGGCGCGGCGGCCGATGCCACCGAGCCGACCCAGGCGCTGTGCCAGGCCATCGCCAGCGCGCGCGGCCCGGTCGTGCTGGTGGGCAACGAGATTGGCCTGGGCGTGATCCCCCTGGGGCGCGAAACGCGCGCCTTCGTGGACGAGCTCGGCAGATTGAACCAGGCTGTGGTGGCCGCTTGCGCGCGCGTCACGCTGATGGCGGCGGGGCTGCCGCTCACATTGAAAGAGGCGACATGAAAAACGCAGCAGCCAGGTGGCTGTGGATCGGACTGCTGGCCTGCACCGGCACGCTGCACGCGGCCGGCGTGCAAATCACCGACGACCGCGGCGTGACCGTGACGCTGGCGCAATCGCCGCAGCGCATCGTGTCGCTGCTGCCGTCGCTGACCGAAACGGTGTGCGAGCTGGGCCAGTGCGAGCGGCTCGTGGGCGTGGACCGGTATTCGAACCACCCCGCTTTCGTGCGCACCTTGCCGCAGACCGGTGGCGGCATCGACCCCAACATCGAAGCCATCGTGGCCTTGAAGCCCGATGTGGTGCTCATGGCCACCTCGTCGCGCGGCGTGGCGCGGCTGGAGTCGCTGGGCGTGAAGGTGCTGGCGATGGAGCCCAGGAGTTCGGCCGACGCGCAGCGCGTCATGGGCAAGCTTGGCCAGTTGCTCGAGGTGCCCGATGCACAGCGCATCTGGCGCGCCATCGACGCCGGCGTGTCGGCGGTGGCGCAGTCCTTGCCGCCCGGCGCGCGTTCCTTGCGGGTGTATTACGAGGTGAGCGCCGGAGGTTACGCGGCCGGCACGGGCTCCTTCATCGGCGAGATGATGGCGCGTCTGGGTGTGAAGAACATCGTGGCGCCGGCGCTCGGGCCGTTTCCGCGCATCAACCCCGAGTACGTGGTGCGCGCCAACCCCGACCTGATCATGGTCGGCTCGCGCAACGTGCAGGGCCTTGAACTGCGGCCGGGCTGGCGTGGCATCCGCGCGCTGCGCGAGAAGCGCCTGTGTGTGTTCACGGCCGACGAATCCGACGTGCTGGTGCGCCCCGGCCCGCGCATGGCCGAGGCCGCGCGCATCATGGCGCGCTGCATCACCGAGAAGGGTTTGCGATGAGCGGAGCGCGCCACAGCCTCTGGCTCGGCAGTGCCTTGTTGATCGCCACGGCGGCCTTGTTGCTGCTGGGTGTGGGCGTGGGCAGCACCGGTTTCGACAGCGTGCTGCACGCGCAGCACGACCCCGTGGCCTGGCAGATCCTGTGGGACATTCGGCTGCCGCGCACGCTGGGCGCCTGGGTGGCCGGCGGCCTGCTCGGCCTGGCCGGCGCGGTGGCACAAGGCTTGTTCCGCAACCCGCTGGCCGATCCGTATTTGCTTGGAAGCGCCTCGGGCGCGGCGCTCGGCGTGGCCTTGGCGCTGGCCCTGTTCGGCACCACACCCTTCGCCACGCAGTGGCTGGTGCGCCTGGGCCTGACCGGCGCGGCGTTTGCGGGCGCGGTCATTGGCGTGGTGCTCACGCTGGCGCTGGCCAAGGGCGTGCAGCACACGCTGCGCCTGTTGCTGGCCGGCGTGATCGTGGGCGTGGTGCTCGGCGCGGGCCGCGATCTCGTCACCATCGCCTCGCCCGACACCTTGCAGGCCATGCAGGGCTTCATGCTGGGCAGCACCGGTTTCGTGGGTTGGGCGTCGTGCGGCGTGATGGCCGCCATGCTGCTGGCCTCGCTGCTGGTGGCGGCGTCGTTCGGGCGTGTGCTCGACGGCCTGGCCCTGGGCGAAGCCACCGCCGTCAGCCTGGGCCTGCCGCTCGCCGTGGTGCGCGCGGTGCTGGTGGCGGTGCTGGCGCTGGCGACCGGCGCGGCCGTGGCGCAGACCGGCTTGATCGCTTTCGTGGGCCTGGCCTCGCCGCACCTGGTGCGTTCCATCGTGAAGACCACGCACGGGCGGTTGATCGTGTTGAGCGCCTTGATGGGTGGCTTGCTGCTGATGGCCGCCGATGTGCTCGCGCGCTGGATCATCGCGCCGCAGGAACTGCCGGTGGGTGTACTCACCGCCGTGCTCGGCGGCAGCTATCTGTTGTGGTTGATGCACCGTCGGCGCCGGCCGGGGGGTGGGTTATGAGCGCCGCACGGCCGCCCGAAGGCGCTTGCACCGCAGTGCGCAGCACGGAGGGATTGCGAATGCCCGCGGCGCTGCAAGCCACGGGCATCGGCGTGGCGCTGGGCGGCACGCCCGTGCTGCATGGCGTCGACGTGGTGCTGCCCGCCGCGCGCTGGACCAGCGTGGTCGGGCCCAACGGCGCGGGCAAGTCGACCCTGCTGAAAGCGCTCGCTGGCCTGCTGCCACACAGCGGCGAGGTGCAACTGCTCGCGCGCCCGCTGGCGCAATGGCGCGGCCGCGAACGCGCGCGCTGCCTGGCCTGGCTGGGGCAGGGCGAGCAGGGCGCGGACGACCTCAGCGTGTGGGACGTGGCCATGCTCGGCCGCTTGCCGCACCAGGCCTGGCTCGCGCCGCCGTCCGAGGCCGACCGCATCGCGGTGGAGCAATCGTTGCGCGCCACCCAGGCCTGGGACTGGCGCGAACGGCCGCTCGGCGCGCTCTCGGGCGGCGAGCGCCAGCGCGTGCTGCTCGCGCGCCTGCTCGCGGTGCAGGCCGACGTGATGCTGATGGACGAACCGCTGGCCAACCTCGACCCACCGCACCAGGCCGACTGGCTGTTGCTGGTGCGCGACCTCGTGGCGCACGGCAAGACGGTGGTGAGCGTGCTGCACGAAATCGGCATGGCGCTGCACGCCGACCAGATGGTGGTGATGGCCGATGGCCGTGTGCACCACCAGGGTGGTTGCAACGACCCCGCGACCCACCAGGCCCTCGAACAGGTTTTTGACCACCGCATCGCGATCCACCCGCTGGGCGACCAGTGGGTCGCGCTGCCCCGCTGACCTCTCTATTACTGGAGCTCTAACCATGCAGATCGAAGAACCCCCTGTCTTGCGCGACACCCCCAAGCCCCAGGGCGAGCGGCGCGGCCTCGTGCTCGTGAACACCGGCACCGGCAAGGGCAAGAGTACGGCCGCGTTCGGCCTGGCCTTGCGCGCTCATGGCCGCGGCAAGTCGGTGAAGGTCTACCAGTTCATGAAGGTGCCGTCGGCGCGCTTTGGTGAGCACCGCTTGTTCGAGCAACTGGGCATTCCCATCGAAGGCCTGGGCGACGGCTTCAGCTGGAAGAGCCGCGATCTGGAGCACTCGGCCCGGTTGGCGCTGGAGGGCTGGGCCAAGGCCGAGGCCAGCATCCGCGCGGGCGAACACTTCATGATCGTGCTCGACGAAATCATGTACCCGGTGCGCTATGGCTGGGTGCCCTTGGAGGCGGTGTTGACCTGCTTGCGCGAGCGCCCGCCGCAAGTGCATGTGGTGCTGACCGGGCGCGGCGCGCCGGCCGAGCTGATCGACCTGGCCGACACCGTGACCGAGATGACGCTGGTCAAGCACCACTTCAAAGCCGGCGTCCCCGCGCAACGAGGCATTGAAGACTGATGAAAGCCTGGCTGCACCCCCGCCACGCTTCGCGTGTCCCCCCTCAAGGGGGCGATACCTGCGGCCCGGCGGAGCCGGTTCCGCGGTATCCCTGGGTTCGGCCTTTGGCGCTCGGGCTGCTCGGCGGTCTCAACATCGCGCCCGCGCTGGCGCAACACCGCATCGTCACGCTCTCGCCCTCGCTCACCGAAGCCGTGTGCGCGCTCGGGCATTGCGCCGAACTGGTCGGCACCGACCGCTATTCGAGCTGGCCCGGCAACGTGGCCAGGCTGCCCAAGGTCGGTGGCCTGCAGGACGCGCAGATCGAAAGCATCGTGGCGTTGAAACCCGACATGGTGCTGCTTGGTCCGCGCAGCCGCGCGGGCGAGCGCCTGACGCAACTGGGCGTGCCGGTGCAGGTGTTCGACGCGCGCACGCACGCCGACCTGAAGCGCATGCTGCTCGCGCTCGGCCAGTCGTTGGGCGAGCAGGCGCGCGCGGCCGAACTGGTGCAGCGCATCGACCGCGAACTGGACGCCGCCGCACGCCGCGTGCCCGCCGCGCTGCGCGGGCGCACCGTGTATGTCGAGGTCGGCATCGGTCCCACCGCGGCGAGCGACAAGAGCTTCATCGGCGAAACCGTCGCGCGGCTCGGGCTGAACAACATCGTCGTGCACGCGGGCGACGGCCCCCTGTTTCCCCGCGTCAACCCCGAGATGGTGGTGCGCCGCGCGCCCGATCTGATCCTCGGCCCCCAGACCACGCTCTCGACCGTGACCGACCGCCCCGGCTGGGCCGGCATGCAGGCGCTGCGCCAGCGGCAGGTCTGCCAGCTCGATGCCGAGCGCATGGACCTGCTCTCGCGCCCCGGCCCACGCCTGGGCGAGGCCGCGCACATGCTGGTCGATTGTTTGCTCGCCTTGCCCACCCGCCCCTGATTTCTGG
>NZ_SCML01000015.1 GCF_005503365.1 Hydrogenophaga sp. 2FB | reverse complement strand
CGCCACAACCGCCCCCGCCGCCACCCAGCGCACCACCTGAAACACCGACCGAGTTGCCACCGGACATCAAGGAACCGGACGTTCCCGACGAACAAACGCCGCCCGCGGGCGACCCGCCGCGCGACCCGAAACCGATCGTTTCGATCCATTGAGCGCGACGACCGCGTTCATCCGCTGTTACCCCCGGGAGAGATGGCAAAAGATGGCATCATGCAAAGCGCCGCGCAACACAAACCCGGGACGGTGATCCCTTGAGCGCCTCGGTTTCACGGGCCGAGGCAGTGCCTGACCCTGGTGCACGCGCGGCGCGGAGAACGCCAGCAATGACCCATGTCCTGATCGTGGATGACGACGTCGACTCTGCCGCGATGCTCAGCGAGCTGATCGCGATGCAGGGGTTGACGGTGGCATCCGCCCACTCGCTGCGCGAAGCGCGCAAGCAGCTCGCCCTGCAGGCACCCGACCTGGTGCTGCTGGACTTGCGCCTGCCCGATGGCAGCGGCATGGATCTGTTCGCCGACCCCGAACTGCTGGCCAACGCCGAGGTGGTGCTCATCACCGGGCACGCCAGCCTGGAAACCTCCATCCTGGCGCTGCGCCTGGGCGCGGTGGACTACCTCGTCAAGCCCATCAACCTGAAGCACCTGCAGGGGGTGCTTTCGCGCGCCACCAAACCCGCGGTGCTCAAGGCCGAAGCGGCCGACCTCACCGCGAACGTCGCCACCACCGGCAGTTTTGGCCAGTTGTGGGGGCGCACGCCCATCATGCAGCGCGTGTACGAGCAGATCACGCGCGTGGCGGGTTCGGGCGTGACCGTGTTCATCACCGGTGAGAGCGGCACCGGCAAGGAGGTGGTGGCGCAGACCATCCACGACCTCAGCCGCCGGCGCAAGATGCCGTTTCTCGGCGTCAACTGCGGCGCCATCTCGCCCAACCTGATCGAGAGCGAAATCTTCGGCCACGAAAAGGGCAGCTTCACCGGTGCGGACCGCCAGCACCAGGGCTTCTTCGAGCGCGCGGCGGGCGGCACCCTGTTTCTCGACGAGATCACCGAGATGCCGCTGGACCTGCAGGTCAAGCTGCTGCGCGTGCTGGAGACCGGGCGCTTTCTGCGTGTGGGGGCCACGCAAAGCCAGGAGACCGACGTGCGCATCATCGCGGCGACCAACCGCTCGCCGATGCAGGCGGTGGCCGAAGGGCACCTGCGCGTGGACCTGATGTACCGGCTCAACGTGTTCCCGATCGACCTGCCGCCGCTGCGCGATCGTCTGGCCGATGTGCCTCTGCTGGCGGAGCGTTTCCTGCGGCTCATGGGGGAGCAGGAAGGGCGCGAAAAGCGGTTCCTGCCCGAGGCGCTGGAGCAACTCGTGGCCTACGACTGGCCCGGCAACGTGCGCGAACTGCGCAACGCCGTGCAGCGCGCCTACGTCATGGCGCCGGGCGACACCATCGACGCGCAGTGGCTGCCGCAGCGGGCCGAAGGCGCGCCCGGCGCGCTGGCACCGAGGGCGAGCGGCCCCGCCCCCGCGCCGGCGAGCGAACCGCGCGCGGAGATGGCCCTGCAGCAGGGCGAGCCCAATGGCTCGGTGTTGCTGCCGCTGGGCATCTCGCTGGCCGAGGCGGAGCAGACGCTCATTCTGGCCACGCTCAAGCACTACGGGCGGCAGAAAGAGCGCACCGCGGCGGCCTTGGGCATCAGCCTGAAGACCTTGTACAACCGCCTCAAGCAGTACGCGGCCGACGACAAGGTGTGAGCCGGCGCGTGTGACAAGGCACGCCATTTGCCGGATGGGAGGAGGCAGGTCTGCATCTGGCGAGCGCCAGTGTGCAGGCCGTTGTTTTCACTTCGCCAGGAGCACCCCATGTCACACACGAGCAGCATCCATCCCTCGGCATCCGGTCCGATGCACGATGCCAACGCCCACCGCGACAACACATCGGCAGACGGCAGCGCACTGGTCTCACGGGTGGCGCAAGGTTTGCACGAAACGGTCGACCGCGTGGCCGACAAGGCCACGCCCGCGGTGCAGAAGCTGGAGTCGACCGTGGCCCACGCCAACGAGTCCATGCACGACCAGTTGCACCGCGCGCGCGAACTCGGCGACGAATGGACCACGAGCTTGCGCGGTACCGTGCGCGAGCACCCTCTGACCTCGATCGTGGTCGCGCTGGCCGCCGGCGCGCTGATCGCGCGCATCTCGCGCTGACGGCCCAAGGAGGCTTTCCATGACCGACAAGAAACCGTGCGTGCTGGAAGGCGCCCCTGCTGAGGACGCTCGCGCCACCGACGGCGAGGCCTCAGGCCATTCGCGCCCCTGTGCCTTGTTGTGTCCCGATGGCGCCGCCACGCCGGTGCAGCCGCCTGCGCCCGAAGACGAAAGCGCCGATCCGGTGGGCGATGGCCACAGCGACGCCGAGTTCGCGGCCGAGCATCCGAGGAAGGACTGACGGCCGCGGATGGCCCCAAAAAAAGGCCCGCATGGTGCGGGCCGATGGGGAGGAAGCACGTTCAGTGTGTGACAGCGGCCTTGTGCTGGTCGCGCAGCGCGCGGATCTGGTCGTGGTTGCGTTTCACGCCTTGTTGTTGCGCTTCAACGATGCTGCGAACCTCGATCGGCAGGTCTTCCTTCAGCGCCTCGCGGTAGGCCTTGAGGGCCGAATCCTCGCCGCGCTCGGTTTCTTCGAGCATCGCCAGGTCGCTGTAGCCCGCCAGCGTGCCCTTGACGGCGACCCATCCCCGGTGCATCGAACCGGCGGCTGTGCCACTGTCTTCAGGCTTGCCACCGCGTTGCACCACGAGGGTCTGCAACTCGGCCGCAGCCCTTTTGCAATCTTGAGAGCGGGCATCGAACAGCTGCTTGATCTGCGGATCCACCGCATGGTCGGAGCAGGCCTTGAAGCCGTACTCGCCGTCCTTGCAGGTTTCGATGAGTTTGTTCAGGGTGTTGATGGTGTGTGTGTCTTTCATGGCGTTCCTTCAAGGGTTGAACAGGACGCCGGCTCGGCGGACATCAATACGAAAGCCCGTCGCGTCCGACACTGAAGATGCGGCATTTGGCGTACCCGCCACACCCCCCGTTTTGCCCGTGGCATAGCACCCGCTTGCGCACGAAATCCGCCCGTGCTGCGGCAACTTTTACCGCAATGCCGCTTGCGCTGCGAACCCGTCCACGGCGGCGCTTTGGCACCCCGCTTGCCCTTGTCGGGTTGCTGCATTCCATTTTTGGCGCAGTGCTTCTCCAACCAACGAGGACCCGACATGAACCGTTCCATTCACCATTTCAAGACATGGCCCCTGGCCGCGATGGCCATGGCTGTGGCCTGCTCGGTCTCCGCCCAATCGGAGACGCTGCGCACCGATCTGCCGGCCACCACCACCGTGGCCCAAAGCACGACCACCACCACCACGGCACAGCGGCGCGCCTACGCACCTGGCGAGGGCAATTTTTCGGTCATTCCGTACACCTCGCACGGCTATGTCGGCATCAACCTCGGGCAATCGGACTACGACCTTGCCTGTGTCGGCGGCTTTGGCTGCGACAGCAAAGGCAACGCCGTGAACCTGTACACGGGTGGCATGTTCAACCGCTATTTCGGCGCGGAGCTGGGCTACGTCAACCTGGGCCGCATGGACCGCGGCGGTGGCAGAACCGAAGCGCACGGCCTCAACCTGAGTCTGGTGGGCCGCGTGCCCCTGGGCGTGGTGCACCTGTACGGCAAGGTGGGCGGTTTTTACAGCCGCACCAAGGTCACGGCCAGCCCGCTCTCGGGCCTCGCCACCGGCAAGGAGAGTGGCTGGGAAGGCTCGTATGGCGCCGGTATCGGCTTCGACCTGAGCCCGCGTTCCTCCATCGTCGTGGAGTGGAACCGCTACGACCTGCGCTTTGTCGGCACGGGCAAGCACGAGGTGGACACCACCAGCATCGGCTACATGCACCGGTTCTGACCCCGATGCCCCACCGGTCAAGGGGCAGGCGTCACACCGTGCACGTCGCCAAGCCGGCGGACGCGCACGAGTTGCTGGCTTGCATCGCGCGCTGGCATGGGGACAATGGCCTGCCGCGTTCGCGCGCCACAACCGAAAGGTGATGCCATGTCCGTGTTGCAGACCATCTGGGCCACCGTGCAGGCCGAGTTCGGCGACTTCGCGGAGGTGGAACGCATCACCCGCACCACCTGGCGCATGGGTGAAGCCCTGCTGCTGGGCGCGGCCATCGGTTGGGACCGCGAGCGGCGCGACGCCGAGGCCGGCTTGCGCACCCACATGCTGGTGGCGCTCGGCGCGGCGCTGTTCGTGCTGATCCCGCTGGAGTCGGGCATGAACGACGAGCAGCTCAGCCGCGTGGTGCAGGGCCTTGTGTCGGGCATCGGTTTTCTCGGCGCGGGCGCCGTGCTCAAGGACCAGGAAGAGGGCCGCATCCACGGCCTGACCACCGCGGCCAGCATCTGGGCCACGGCCGCGGTCGGGCTGGCGGCGGGCATGGGCCTCACGGGCACGGCCGTGCTGGCCACCGTGTTCATCCTGCTGGTGCTGGTGTGGTTGCGCCGCCTGGGGCGTGCGGCGCACAAGCAGCGCGAGGCCGAGCAGGATGCTTCGCGCGACCACAAGGGTTGATGTTCAGCGCGCGCGCGGCGCCTCGTGGCGCTGCGCGAATGCGCGCGTGAACTCCGCGCCGAGCAGGAACACCTGCGCGGAGTAATACACCCAGAGCAGAAAGATCACCAGCGACGACGCGGCGCCGAACACCGACGCCACGCCACTGCGGCCGATGTAGGTGCCGATGAGCGCCTTGCCCACGGTGAGCAGCACGGCGGTGATGGCCGCGCCGATCCACACGTCGGCCCAGGCCAGTTTCACGCGCGGCATCCATTTGAAGATCATGGCGAAGAGCACGCTGAGAAAGGCCAGGCTCAAGGCGAAGTCCACCGCGCTGGCGACCACCGCCAACTCACCCAGCCAGGGCGCGGCCCATTTGCTGAGTGCGGCCAGCGCGGCGCTGAGCACCAGCGACACCATGAGCAGGAAGCCGATGGCCAGCACCAGCCCGAACGACATCAGGCGCGAGCGCAGCAGCTCCACGATGCCGCTGTGGCGCGGTGGCAGGTCCTGCGTGCGCCAGATGCGGTCCATGGCGTTGCGCAATTCCGCGAAGACCGTGGTCGCGCCGATAAAGAGGGTGCCGAGGCCCACCAGTGTGCCGACGATGCCGGCGCTGGGCTGGTTGGCCTTTTCGACCAGGCTGTTGATGGTGACGGCGCTGTCGGTTCCCACCAGCTGCGTGAGTTGCGCGAAGATTTCACCGCGCGCCGCGGCTTCGCCAAACAGCAGGCCGGCCACGGAAATCACGATCAGCAAAACCGGCGCGATCGAGAACAGCGTGTAGAACGCCAGGGCGGCGCCCATGCTCGGTGCGCCATCTTCGAAGAAGTTGACCACCGTGGCGCGCAGCACGCGAACGATCATGGGCTGCGGGTCTCCCCGCCGCCCGCCGGGCCGCTGGCGTGCGACTGGGCGCTGCGGGTGGGGCGCGCGGGTTCGGAAATGTCGGCCAGTGCCGCGCCGGCCTGGTCCACGTCGCCCTTGGCGGCGAGGTCACCGAGCGACAGGATGCCGACCAGGCGGTTCTCGCGGTCGAGCACCGGCAAGCGGCGGATCTGCAACTGCTGCATGCGCGCGGTCACGGTCTCCAGCGCCTCGTCTTCGAACACGCACTCCACCGCCGTGCTCATCACGTCTTTCAGATGGGTGCGTTTGAGCGAGAGTTCCTGCGCCACGCCGCGCAGCACGATGTCGCGGTCGGTCACCATGCCGACGATGCGCGTGCCGTCGCACACCGGCAGCGCACCGATGTCGAGTTCCTCCATGGCCTGCGCGGCGAGCACCATCGAGTCCTGCGGGGAGAGGGTTCTCACGCCGCGGGTCATCACATCTTTCACGGATTTCATGGGGGTTCTCCTGCATGGGTTGAAAGCGATCACCCGCCGCACGCAGCGGGATGTGGATGCAGGGCAGTTGCCGTGCCCGTGTCCGAGCCCTGCGGGCACGGTGTTTGCCAACGCAGTCCGTCAGCGGTTTTGATCCCCAACCAAGGAGCAGGAATCATGGTGGACGTGTTCGTCTGGTTGTTGGTGGGCGGCGTCGTCGGCTGGATGACCAGCGCGATCATGCATCCGATCGGCCCCCGGGGCCATGCGTTGAACGTCTGCGTGGGCATGGTGGGCGCGGCCCTGGGTGGCTGGCTCATCCCGCCGCTGATCGGCGTCGGACCGACGGGTCAAGGCGTGCTCAACCTGGGTGCGCTGCTGGTGGCGCTGGTTGCCGCGATCCTGTTGCTGGCCATCGCCAATCTGTTCCAGCGCGAGGACGATGAAGCGAATCCGAATGCCTCGGCCGTGTCCGACGAACCCTGAGCGAACCCGGCGCACCTGTCGGCATTTTTTGCCGCAACTCAGGGCGCGTGCTTCCAAGACCTGTGCCATTTTGTGAAACGTGTGGGCGCATGTGTCGCGCTCACGCGGGCAGGTGGCGTGTGACGCCCCTGAGCGCGGCCATTTGTTCGAATCTGTTACGGCGTCGCCCCAGCGGCACGGTGGTTGCGTGCCTGCGCCGTGCGGACGCCGCCGGGTGTGCCGCAGCCGAAAAACCGGACCCAGGAGGAAGTCACATGATGCAGATGGACGTTCGCGCGGACCAGCGCCACAGCCAGACACTTTCACCCCGCTTGCAGCACGCCGTGCGCCTGTTGCAGATGTCTTCCCTGGACTTCGGCACCGTGGTGCGCGATGTGCTGGGCCGAAACCCGTTTCTGGAGGCCGAAGAGCGCGACGATGGCGATGAGCGCGACGATGCGCAGGACGCGGTGATCGACGATCCGCAGGACGGACCCGATTTGCCTGAACGAACAGCCCGGGATGCGATGGAGGACGTGGCCGAACGCGCGAATGAAACCGATCGCGACCTGTGGCTGGCCGACAGCTTCGCGCCCGCGCGGCCCGCGCACGAAGGCGATGTGTCGGCGCTGGACTTCATGGAGGCCGACATCTCGCTGAGCATGCACCTGCATGCCCAACTCAACACCCTGACCCTGTCGGAGCGCGACCTCGCCTTGGCGCGCGTGGTGGTGGAGTCGCTGGACGACGATGGGTACCTGCGCACGCCGCTCAACGAGCTGCTGGCGGTGGCCGGGGCAAAGCCCGAAGCGGCCTTGGCCGAGATGCAGATCGCGCTGAAGCTGGTGCAGTCGCTCGACCCGGCGGGGGTGGGCGCCCGGGACGTGGCGGAATGCCTCGCGCTGCAGCTCCCGCAGATCGAATGCCCTCACATGCGCGAGATGGCTCGCGCGATCGTGAAGGACCACCTGGGCGATCTCGCCGCGCGCGACATGCTGGCGCTGGCCCGCGCGCTCGGCCATTCGCCCGCCGAGGTCGAGGGGGTGTGCGACCGCATCCGCCGCCTGGACCCGCGGCCGGGCTGGCGCCTGAGTCCGCCTCGGGTGAACTACATCGTGCCCGACGTGATCGTGCGCAAGGACCGCGGCGACTGGCAGGTGCAGCTCAACGCCGCGATCGTGCCCCGGGTGCGCGTCAACGAGGTCTATGCGAAGCTGTTCCAGCGCCACCGCTGCGCCGAGAACGCCGAGATGGGCGCGCACCTGCAGGAGGCGCGCTGGACGCAACGCAACGTCGAGCAGCGCTTCTCCACCATCCTCGATGTGGCCCAGGCGATCGTGCGCCGCCAGCGCCACTTCTTCGAGTACGGCCCGATGGCGATGAAACCCCTGGGTTTGCGCGAGATCGCGGACGAAGTGGGCATCCACGAATCCACCGTGTCGCGCGTGACGAACAACAAGTACATGGCCACGCCGACCGGCGTGTACGAGCTCAAGCACTTCTTCTCGCGCGCCATGGTGAGCGCCAATGGCAAGGTGTGCTCGGGCACCGCCATCCGCGGGCTGGTGCAGGACATCATCGAGGCCGAGTCGCACGAGCAACCTCTGTCCGATGCCGAGATCACGCGCCAACTCGCACGGCAAGGCCTGACGGTGGCGCGGCGCACGGTCACCAAGTACAGGCAGATGCTCAAGATCGAGGCGGTGGGGCGGCGGCGGCGCCACACCCCGGCGCAGACCGCTGACCTTCAGTGATCGGGCAGATCGCCCGGATGGGAGGTCTGAAAGTCCGAGTGCAGCCCATCCAGCACACGGACGAGTTCCTCCGGGCCGACCGGTTTGAGCAGGTGGTGGTCGAACCCGGCCATGCGCGCGGCTTCCCGGTCGGTCGCCTGGCCCCAGCCGGTGATCGCCACCAGGTGAATGCCCTGCGTGAGCGGGTCGGCCCGCAACTGGCGCGCGACCTGGTAGCCGTCGAGCTTGGGCATGCCGATGTCGAGCAGGGCGATGTGGGGCGGGTTCTCGCGCGCGTGGCGCACGGCCGCTTCGCCATCGTGAACCACGGTCACCCGATGGCCTTTTGAAGACAGGATTTCCGCGAAGCTCTCGGTCAGATCGACGTTGTCGTCCGCGACCAGAATGCGCAGTGAACGTGGAGGCTGCACGGATTCCAGCGCGGCATGCTCGCCGGCGGCTGGCGCGGGGCCGCTCACGCGCGGCAGGCGCACCGTGAAGCTCGAACCGCGGTTCAAGCCCTCGCTGTGCATGGACAGCATGCCCTGGTGCAACTGGATGATCTGGCGCGACAGGGTCAGGCCCACGCCCAGGCCGGTGTTGCCGCGCTGCAGCGTCTTGTCCACCTGCTCGAACAGGTCGAAGATGCGCTCCTGCATGCCGGGCTCCACGCCGATGCCGGTGTCGACGACGGCCACCTTCACCCAGCCTTCTTCGGCGCTGAGCCCGATGTCCACACGCCCGCCTTGCAAGGTGTAGCGGCAGGCGTTGCTCAGCAGGTTGGCAAACACCTGCGTCAGGCGGATGGTGTCGCCTTGCACGTACAGCGCCTCGTCCGGCGCGTGCAGCGCCAGTTGCAGGCCCTGGTGGCTGGCGAGCTCTTGCGCCCCCTGCGCGGCGGCGCTCAGCAGTTCGCCGATGTCCACCGTCTCCAGGTTGAGCGAGAGCTTGCCGGTGGCCACGCGCGAGGCGTCCAGCAGATCGTTGATCAGCCGCACCATGTGCTTGAGCTGGCGCTCGAGTACCGCCAGCGCCTTGTCGCGCGCCTGGGGCGTGGCCGCCGGCATCTGCAGCAAGGCCACGGCGCTGGTCATGGGCGAGAGCGGGTTGCGCAGCTCGTGCGCGAGCGTGGCGAGGAATTCGTCCTTTTGCCGATCGGCCTTGCGCAGCTCGTGTTCGACGCCCTGGCGCGTCACCATCTCGCGCTCGAGTTCGCTGGTTCGCGTCTCGCATTCGGACAGCATGCGGTTGAACGCGTCGACGAGCAGGCCCACGTCCTTGTAGTGGGTGGCCGGCGCCCGCAGCGCCCAGTTGTGGCTGCCGATCACCTCGCGCGCCACCTCGGTCATCTTCTCCAGCGGCACGGAGAGGCGGCGTTGCAGGTGAACGAAGAGGTAGAACGACGCGGCCAGGCTCACCGCGCTGACCGCGAGCACGATCAGCGCGAAGTCCGCGAACCGGTCCCACACACCGTGTTCCGCCTTCAGGTACAGCACACCCAGGCGTTGGCCATCGCGTTCGATGGCATGGGTCATCTCCAGCGTGGAGCCGCTGAAGCTCGGCCCCCAGGTGGGCGCATCGGGCGCGATGCGCGAGGGCAAGGCATCGGGCGTGGGGGTGTGAAACGCCAGCAGCGCGCCGTCGGCGCCATACACCGCCGCCGCGCGGATGCGGGGTTGTTTGCGCAGCAGGTACAGGACCTCCCAGGCCGCCTTGGCATCCCTCGATTCCACCGCGGTGGCGGTGGAGCGGGCGATCAGGTCGGCCTGGGCGCGCATGTCGGCCACACCCGCGTTGCGGTACAGGCTGTACTCGTAGGTGAGCAGCGCGCCGGCGCTCAGCAGGATCGCCAGGAAGGTCGTGAGCAGCGCCGCGAGCGTGAGTTGCTGGCGCAGCGAAGTGGGTTTCAGCGGGCGCTCCTTTGCGTTGAAATGGCCGTTCGGGCCGCCCTATTTTGGAGGAACGTGCGTCGCCTGGACAGTCCGGCACAATGCACTGCAGTTTCCCCACTCCCAACCGCATACCGCATGGCCGCAGCAGCTCCCGGACCGGAGTCCTCCAAGAAGGACGCAGCGATACCCGCGTTGCCGAGCGCGGCGGTGGGCTTGCCCTTCGACACCCTGTTCATGGCCGCGCCCCTGGCGGCCACCGTCACGCGGCTGTGCGATGGCCGCCTGCTCGCCGTCAACGACGCCTGGCAGCGGCTCACCGGCTTGCGCCGCGAGGACGTGATCGGCCGCACGACGGTGGAGATCGGGCACTGGCCCAGCGCCGAGGCCCGCGCGCGCTACCTGAACGAGGGGCCGCCGGCCGACGAGGTGCAATACCTGCGCCTGCGCGATGGCGTGGCACACCGCGTGCGCCTGAACGCCACCGTGCTGACGGTGGACGACGAGCCCGCGGTGCTGATCTACCTGACCGAGGCCACCACGGAATTCGAGGCCGATGCCGCCCGGGCGCGCAGCGAGCAGGCGCTGCGCGAAGCCAACCTGCGTTTGCAGCAACAGGTGGAACTGCACGCGGCGATCGAGCGGATGGCCCGCGTGGGCCACTGGACCAACGCCGAAAACGAACAGGACGTGATCTGGTCGCCCGGCATGTACGAGATCACCGGCCTGCAGGCCAGCCCGACGATCAACCGCGCAGCCGGGCGCGCCGGCATCCACCCGGATGACTTTCCAGCGTGGCTGGAAGCCCGCGCGGCCATGGATGGCCGCGAGGTCGAGTACCGCTGGCAAACACCGGACGGGCAACAGCGCCGCTTGCGCACCCGCATCGGCCAGACCACCGTGGCCGGCAACCCCCAGACCGACTTCGGTGTGGTGCAGGACATCACCGCCGAGCGCGAAGCCAGCGAGCGGCTGGCCGAACAGTTCAAGCTGCTGCAGAACATCGCCGCCCGTGTGCCCGGCATGATGTACGAAGCCCGCCTGCGGCCCGATGGCACGAGCGCGATCACCTATGTGAACAACGTCGCGCGCACCATGCTGGAAATCGCGCCGCAGGAACTGGAGCACGACGCCAGCATCCTGTTCGACCGCGTGCACCCCGACGACCGCGCCGAGGTAATCGCCTCCTTGAACGCATCGGCGCGGCACCTCACCGCCTGGCGCCAGATCTACCGGGTATGCCTGCCCCAGGCCGGTGTGCGCTGGCACCAGGTGGAGGCCGTGCCACAGCGCGAGGCCGACGGCTCGGTGGTCTGGCACGGCTTCTCCACCGACGTGACGGCCAGCCGGCTGGCCGCACAAAAGCTCGAACGCCAGCACCGCATGCTGGAAGCGGTGCGCGCGGCCCAGACCGACTACATCGAGGCCGACGACAAGCGCAAGGCCTTCGAAGGGCTGCTGCAGGCGTTCCTGTCCGTCACCGGCAGCGCGTTCGGTTTCGTCGGCGAGGTGCTCTACGGGGACGACGGCAAGCCCTACCTGCGCACCAGCGCGATCACCAACATCGCCTGGGACGAGGCCTCGCGGCTGATGTACGCGAGCCAGGCCGCGTCGGGCATGGCTTTTCGCAGCCTCCACACGCTGTTCGGGCACGCGATGCTGACCGGCCAACCGGTGATCGCCAACGATCCCGCGCACCACCCCAAAGCCGGCGGCCTGCCCGGCGGGCATCCGCACATGAGCGCCTTCCTCGGCGTGCCGCTGGCAGTGGGCGACCGGCTTGTGGCCATGGTCGGCCTGGCCAACCAGCCCGGTGGCTACAGCGAAGAAGACATCGAATTCCTGCAACCGCTCCTGGGCGCCGTGCGCCAGCTGGTGATGGCCTGGCGCGGCCACATGGAGCGCCGCCGCACCCGCGAGCAACTGGAGGTCACCAGCGCGCTTCTGACCGAAAAAAGCCTGGACCTGCAGGCCACGCTGGACAGCATCGACCAGGGACTGTGCCGGGTGGACGAGAACAACCACATCACGGCCTACAACCGCCGCCTGCTCGAAATGCTGGACCTCCCCGAGGCCTTGCTGCAGGGGCAGCCCACGACGGACCAGGTGCTGCGATTCCAGACCGAACGCGGCGATTTCGGCCCGGGCCTGGCCTGGGTCGACCCGGTGGCGCACAGCCACGTGTTGCACGGCGTGCAAACGGTGCCGTCGCCCGAAAAATACTGGCGCAAGACGCAGGACGGCCGCACGCTGGAAATGCGCACCCGTTCGCTGCCCGGCGGCGGCCTGGTGCGCACCTTCTCCGACGTGAGCTCCTACATGCAGGCGCAGGAAGCGTTGCGCGAGGAACGGCAGCGCCTGGCCTGGGTGCTCGAAGCCACGCGGCCCGGCATCTGGGAAAACAACCTGGTCGACAACGCATTGACGGTGAACGCCCGCTGGGCCGAAATGCTGGGTTACACCCTGAGCGAGTTGGCACCCATGCGCGCCGAGACTTGGGAGGCGCTGGTTCACCCCGACGATCTCAAGATGGCCGATGCCATCCGCGACCGCCACCTGAGCGGCGCGCTGCCCTATTACGAATGCGACATCCGCATGCGCCACAAGTCGGGGCACTGGGTCTGGGTCAACACCCGCGGGCGGGTGCACAAGCGCGATGCGCAAGGCCGGGGCCTGTTCATGTCGGGCACGCACCTGGACATCACCGAGCGCGTGGCCGCGCAGGAGCAGGTGAGAGCGCTCAACGCCAGCCTGGAGCAGCGCGTGACCGCGCGCACCGCCGAGCTGGAACGCTCGATGCGCGACATGGAGGCCATCTCGTACTCCATTGCGCACGACCTGCGCTCGCCGCTGCGCTCGGTGAACGGCTTCGCCGCCATCGTGCTGGAAGAAGAGGCCGATCGCCTGAGCCCGAACGGGCGCGACATGTTCGAGCGCATCGCACGCTCCTCGCGCAACATGGGCCAGATGATCACCGACATGCTCGAGCTGTTGCGCGTGGTGCGGGTGGACCTCGATGCAGTGCCGGTCGACATGGGCGCCCTCGCGCATTCCGTGGCCGACGCGCTGGCCTCACAGGCCCCGCACGCGCGCATCCGCATCGACACCATGCCGTTCGCACTGGGCGACGCCACCCTGTTGCGCCAGGTGTTCGCCAACCTGATGGACAACGCCCTCAAGTACTCCAGCCACCTCGCGCAGCCCGAGCTGGTGGTGGGTTATGACGCGGAACAGTGCGTTTACTTCGTGCGCGACAACGGCATGGGTTTCGACATGGCGCACGCCGACAAACTGTTTGGCCTGTTTCAGCGCCTGCACACCGGCAGCAGCGTGCCCGGCATGGGGGTGGGGTTGGCGATCGTGGCGCGCATCGTCGAGCGCCATGGGGGCCGCGTCTGGGCCGAATCGTGGCCGGGCGAGGGCGCCACGTTCTGGCTGCGTTTGCCGCGGGCCTGAGAGGCTGAGCCCGCCGCGGCCATTCAGAACGGTGCGTCTTCGCTGGCGGGTGCGGCACCGTCCGGCGCGGACGGTGCTTGCGCGGGAGCCGCCGCTGCGACCGCCGAGGCGCGGGCCTGGCGCACCGCGGCCTTGTCGCCCGCGCTGGCGAATTTGCTGTATTTGCCCGTCAGGCCCACCAGCTGGCCGTAGATCTTCGGGTTGGCGGCCAGGCATTCCTTCTGCTCCAGGAAGTCGGCTTCGCCCGTGAAGTTGCCGATCAAACCGCCCGCCTCGGTCACCAGCAGCGCGCCGGCGGCGACGTCCCAGGGCGAGAGGCCCATTTCGAAGAAACCGTCGGTGAAGCCCGCGGCCACGTAGGCCAGGTCGAGCGCGGCCGAGCCGGGGCGGCGCACGCCGGCCACGCGCGGCATCACGTCACCGAACATCTGCAGGTAGGTCTGGAACGAGTCGCCCGGGCGGAACGGGAAGCCGGTGGAGATCAGGCAGTCGCGCAGCGTGGTGCGCTTGGCCACACGGACGCGGCGGTCGTTCATGTAGGCGCCGCGCCCGCGCGTGGCGCAGAAGAGGTCGTTGCGGGAGGGGTCGTAGACCACGGCCTGTTCGATGCGGTTGCCCACCATGAGCGCGATGCTCACGCAGTAGACCGGGAAGCCGTGAATGAAGTTGGTGGTGCCGTCCAGCGGGTCGATGATCCAGGTGTGGTCGGCGCCGCCATGTTTGCCCGGGCGCTTGCCCGATTCTTCGGCCCAGATCGCGTGATCGGGGTAGGCGGTGAGCAGGGTGTCGATGATTGCGGCCTCGGCGGCCTGGTCGACCTCGGTCACGAAATCGTTGGTCTGTTTGACCGAGACCCGGACCGACTCCACGTCCAGCGCGGCGCGGTTGATGAGGGTGCCAGCGGTGCGTGCGGCCTTGATGGCCACGTTGAGCATGGGGTGGAGTGTGGACGACATGAATTGTGAACCTCGGCGTGCTCTGGGGCAGAGCGCGCGACAGTGGATGAGCAGGTGGAGCGCAACCCGGCAATGCGGGCGGCGACAATACCCGGGATTTTACCGTCCCGACCCCTTCTCGCATGCGCACCCGTTTTGTCCTGATCCAGACCAGCCACGCCGGCAATGTAGGCGGCGTCGCCCGCGCCATGAAAGTCATGGGTTTTGACGACCTCGTGCTGGTGCAGCCGCGTTGGGCCAATGTGCTGCGCCGCGAGGAAACGATCCAGCGCGCCAGCGGCGCCAACGACGTGCTGGCCAAGGCGCGGATCGTCGACACACTCGACGAAGCGCTCGACGGCATGAGCCACCTCTGCGCCACCGCCATGACCCCGCGCGACTTCGGCCCCCCCACGCGCGCGCCACGCGCGCATTTCGCCACCCTGTTCGGCGCCAGCGGGCCGCCACCGCAGGGCGTGGCCTTTCTGTTCGGCTCCGAGCGTTTTGGCATGCGCAACGAAGACGTGTACCGCTGCCACGTCGCGCTCAGCATCCCGACCGCGCCCAACTTCGGGTCGCTCAACCTGGCTGCCGCCGTGCAGTTGATCGCCTACGACTGGCGCCAGGCGCTCGGTGGCTTCGACGCGCCGGTGTCCGCGGTGGAGGCCGAGCGGTCGCAGGCCGATGCCAAGGCCCTGTCCGGCATGCTCGACCACCTGGAACAGGCGCTGGTGGCGGTGGACTTTCTCGACCCTGCCGCGCCCAAGAAGCTCATGCCGCGCCTCAACCAGCTTTTCAACCGGGCCGCGCCGAGTGATGAGGAAGTCCACATTCTGCGAGGTGTCGCCAAGGCCATGCTGCAGATCGCCGACAAGGCGAAGCGATAGACTGCCGCCATATGTTTGACCGCATCCGTTCCGACATCCAGTGCGTGCTCGACCGCGACCCCGCGGCGCGCAGCACCTGGGAAGTCATCACCTGCTACCCGGGCCTGCATGCCGTCTGGCTGCACCGGCCGGCCCATTGGTGCTGGACCCATGGCTTCAAGTGGCTGGGGCGCTTCATCTCGCACATCTCGCGCTGGTTCACCGGCATCGAGATCCACCCGGGCGCCCAGCTCGGCGAGCGCGTATTCTTCGACCATGCCATGGGCGTGGTGGTGGGCGAAACCGCCGAGATCGGCGACGGCTGCACCATCTACCAGGGCGTGACGCTGGGCGGCACCTCGCTCTACAAAGGCACCAAGCGCCACCCGACGCTGGGCAAGGATGTGGTGGTGAGCGCCGGCGCCAAGGTGCTGGGCGGCTTTCTGGTGGGCGATGGCGCCAAGATCGGCAGCAACGCGGTGGTGATCAAGCCGGTGCCGGCGGGTGCGACCGCGGTGGGCATTCCCGCCCGCATCATCCTCAGCAAGACCGGCGAGAGCGCCGACGTGGCCGAGCAGGGGCAGAAGTTCAATGCCTACGGCATCACGCAGGAAGACGACCCGCTGTCACAGGCCATGCGCGGCCTGATCGACAACGCGGCCGGGCAGGAGCACCAGATCGCGCTGCTCTGGCAGGCCATCGCAACCCTGGCCGAAGCGAAGACGAGCGATTGCGTGCCGCAGGACGCGGCGCGCGAAGAGTGCTTCGAGAAAGAAAAGCTCAACCAGCTGGTGGGGAAGTAGACCCTCCCCACGGGCCGATGCTCAGTGGTGGTGGCCGTGCGCGCCGTGGGCGTGACCGTGCGAAATCTCTTCCGGCGAAGCCGCCTTCACATCGATCACGTTCAAGGTGAACGTGATGTCCTCACCCGCCAGTGGGTGGTTGCCGTCGAGCATCACCGTGTCGCCCTTGATCTTGGTGACGGTGAAGATCTGGCGGTTGCCCTTCTCGTCGTGGCCTTCGAGCTGGCCGCCCACCTTCACGCCGGGCGGGAAGTCCTTCTTTGAAATGCTGGTCACCAGGCTCTCGTCGCGCTCGCCAAAGGCCAGCGAAGGCAGCAGCTTGATCGTCGTGTTGAAGCCCTTTTCCTGGCCTTCCAGGGCCATTTCCACGCCCGGCAGCGTGTTGCCATAACCGCCGTGCAGGTAGGCGCGCGGCTCCTTGCCGTCTTCGAGCACCTTGCCCTTGGCATCGACGGCGCGGAAAGTGAGGGTGACGATGGTGTCTTTGGTGATCTTCATGTCAGGTCGCGTGAAAAGGTTAGCGGGCAGGGCGCACGGCGGACTTGGGGCGGAAGGCCTTGCAGACCGCGTCGTGCGTTTCGAGATACGGGCCACCGATCAGATCGATGCAATACGGCACGGCCGCAAAAATGCCGTTGACGCGCTGCGTGCCATCGGCATTCTTCAGGCCTTCGAGCGTTTCGGCAATCGCCTTGGGTTGGCCGGGCAGGTTGATGATCAGGCTCTTGTCCCTCACCACGGCCACCTGGCGCGAGAGGATGGCGGTGGGCACGAAGGCCAGGCCGATCTGGCGCATCTGTTCGCCAAAACCCGGCATTTCCTTGTGGGCCACGGCCAGCGTGGCCTCGGGCGTCACGTCGCGCAGGGCGGGGCCGGTGCCGCCGGTGGTGAGCACGAGCGAGCAGCCGGCGTCCACCAGTTCGATCAGCGTGGCGCTGATGCGCTCCGTTTCGTCGGGGATCAGGCGCGGCTCGAAGGTGATGGGGTTTTGCAGCGCGCGCGTGAGCCAGTCCTGCAGCGCGGGCAGGCCCTTGTCTTCGTACACCCCGCTGCTGGCACGGTCGCTGATCGACACGATGCCGATGCGCACCGGGTCGGCGGTGATGGTGGTGTTGCTCACTGGAGTACCTCGCCCGGCGGGCTGCGGTGCGAGCTTGCTTGGGAAAGGCCAGGCACTGCGCTCATGGCTGGTCGTCGTCAGCGGGCATGTCGTCGCCGTCATCGTCCGCACCCTGGTTCAGTGCGGCCTTGACGGTCTGGAAAATCTCGCGGTAGGCCTTGCCGTGGCGCACCGCCTCGCCCGGGCGCTCCTGCGCCTGCGTGGCTTGGGCGTCCTTGCGCGCCTGGCGGATCAGCGCGCGCAGGTGCTGCACGTCGCTTTGCGGGTCCATCTGCATCCAGGCGGTCAGGGCGTCGTCGTCGGCGATCAGGCGGTCGCGCCATTGTTCGGCCATGTGCAGCGACAGCGTGCCCTTCGCGGAGCCCTTGCTCTGCTCGTCGAGCGCCGCTTCCACGGCGGCGACCGTTTCTTCGTCGAGTTTGCGCATGAGCTTGCCGATGAACTGCATCTGGCGGCGGCGGCCTTCGAAGTTGGTGATGCGCTTGGCCTCGGCCACGGCGTCCACCAGCTTTTCCGACAGGCCGAGTTTCTGCATCAGGTCCGAGCGCAGCGTGAGCAGGTTTTCGCCCAGCGCTTGCAGCCGATCGCTTTCCTTCTTGAGGTCGGTCTTGCTCATCTCGGCGGAGCCCTTGAGCTCGCGCTTGAGTTCCTGGTCGAGCTCGCTGCCGAGGGCGACGAACTGGCCACGGACGAAATAGCCTTTGGTGGGTTTGCGGGACATGAAGAGTGTTGAATGGGCTTCTGCGCGAACGGCAGTGGCCGGGAGGGGCGGCAAGTATCATAGCCGTCGACATGAAAAACCCCTCTCAAGCCCCCGTGGCATCCTCCCGCTCCCCCCTTTCCGGTTTCCAGTACGCCCGCAGCCAGTTCGAGGAACTGGTCGATCTGGCGCTTGCGCATGCCAGGCAGCTCGGCGCGGTTGACGCGGCGGCCGAGGTGTCCGAGGGCGCCGGCTTGAGCGTTTCGGTGCGCAAGGGCGAGCTGGAAAACGTCGAGCGCAACCGCGACAAGTCTCTGGGCGTCACGGTCTACCTGGGGCAGAAGCGCGGCAACGCGTCCACCTCCGATTTCTCGGCCGCCGCCGTGCGACAGACGGTGCAGGCCGCCTACGACATCGCGCGCTTCACCGCCGAAGACCCGGTGGCCGGCCTGCCCGACGTCGCCGATGTGGCCGACAGCTACCCCGATCTCGACCTGTTCCACCCCTGGTCGCTTGACTCGGAAGAGGCCGCGCGCATCGCCCTGGCCTGCGAGGCCGCGGCGTTCGCCACCAGCAAGAAGATCAACAACAGCGAAGGCGCTGGCGTGTCGGCGCAGCAATCGCATTTCTTCACCGCCCACCTGCGCGGCGGCGAGCGCGGCAAACCCGGCATCTTCAGCGGTGGCTATGCCAGCTCGCGCCACAGCCTGTCGGTGGCGCCCATCGCGGGCAAGGGTGCGAACATGCAGCGCGACTACTGGTACAGCTCCATGCGAGCGCCCGGCGATCTGGCCACGCCGGAAGCCGTGGGCCGCTATGCCGCGGAACGCACGCTGGCGCGCCTGAACGGCCGCAAGATCGCCACCACCGAATGCCCGGTGCTGTTCGAGTCGCCCCTGGCCGCCGGCATTCTGGGCAGCTACGTGCAGGCCACCAGCGGCGGCGCGCTCTACCGCAACACCACCTTCCTGCACGACAGCCTGGGCAAGCGCGTGATGGCCAAGCACCTGGACATCCTGGAAGACCCGCACGTGCGCAACGGCAAGGGGAGTTCACCGTTTGACGACGAGGGTGTGCGCACGGCGAAGCGCAAGGTGCTCTCGGCCGGGCGTGTGCAGGGCTACTTTCTCTCCACGTACTCGGCGCGCAAGCTCGGCATGCGCACCACGGGCAATGCGGGTGGTTCGCACAACCTCACGCTGACCAGCCGGCTCACGCAACCGGGCGACGACCTGCGCGCCATGCTCAAGAAGCTCGGGCGCGGCCTGTTCGTCACCGAACTCATGGGCCAGGGCGTGAACTACGTGACGGGCGACTACTCGCGCGGCGCGTCGGGTTTCTGGGTGGAAAACGGCGAGATCGCCTTCCCGGTGCACGAGATCACCATCGCCGGCAACCTCAAGGACATGCTGCTGGGCATCGAGGCCGTGGGCGCCGACGCCTACAACTACGGCGCGAAGACCACGGGCTCGATTCTGATCAACCGAATGAAGATCGCCGGGAGCTAGCCAGCCAAAGCGGCTTTGACCGCGGCGGAAACCTGGCCCATGTCGGCCTTGCCGGCCAGGCGGGCTTTCACCGCGCCCATGACCTTGCCCATGTCGCCCGGGCCCTTGGCGCCCAGTTCGGTGACGATGGCCTTGACCTCGGCAGCCACCTCATCGGCGGAGAGGCGCGCGGGCAGGTAGCCCTGCAGCACGACCATCTCGGCCGCTTCCTTGTCCACCAGGTCCTGGCGATCGGCTTTGGTAAAGGCTTCGATGCTGTCCTTGCGCTGCTTGACCAGCTTGTCCACGATGGCGACAACCATGGCGTCGTCCAGCTCCACGCGCTCGTCCACTTCCTTTTGCTTCATGGCAGCGGTCAACAGGCGGATGGTGCCCAGGCGCTCGCTGTCCTTGGCGCGCATGGCGGCTTTCATGTCTTCGATGATCTGCTCTTTCAGGCTCATGTGAGGCTCCTGTGGTTGGGCGGAAAAATGGCAATAAAAAAGCCCGCCTGAGCGTCCTCCAGCGGGCTTCTTTGCAACCGGGCGGGCCCGGTGGCTGCGGTACTCAGTACAGCTTCTTGGGCAGCTGCATCGAACGCACACGCTTGTAGTGGCGCTTGACGGCGGCGGCCTTCTTGCGCTTGCGCTCGGCGGTCGGCTTTTCGTAGAACTCGCGGGCGCGCAGATCGGTCAGCAGGCCGAGCTTTTCGATGGTGCGCTTGAAACGGCGCAGGGCGACGTCAAAGGGTTCGTTGTCTTTTACACGGATGGTCGTCATTGGAGAGAAATATCCAGAATGCGCGGAAAGAGGATGAACGGGAAGATCGGGCCCGCGCGTCGTTTCCGCAAAATGTCCCGTCATTAACTAGTATTGGCCGACGGGGGTTTGCCAGCAAAGCCAAGGATTATAGCCGGGTCGCCACACCAGGCAAGCCGGGCGTGGCGCGCGCCATGCTTCGCCCCGCAGCGAAGCGTGGCGGCAGCGGCTTGCTGCACACTGGGTCCATGAACACCAACCGCATTGCCCATGTGGCCGCGCTGGTCGGCGAGCCGGCCCGCACGTCCATGCTGCTGGCGCTGATGGACGGGCGTGCGCTCACCGCCCGCGAACTGGCCGACGCGGCCCGTGTGTCGCCTGCCACCGCCAGCCGGCACCTGGGTTTGCTGGTGGAGGCCACGTTGCTGCGGGTGGAGCGCCAGGGTCGCCATCGGTACCACTGCCTGGCCTCACCCGAGGTGGCGCGTGTGCTCGAAGGCTTGATGCAACTGGCCGCACCGCCCGAACCGCGGCGCGTGCTGGTGGGCCCGCGCGATGCGGCGTTGCGCACCGCGCGCACCTGCTACGACCACCTGGCGGGGCGGCTCGGCGTGGCGATCACCAACCATCTGCTGGACGCGGGGGCGGTGGTGTTCGAGGGTGAAGAGGCCTCGGGTCACGTGACCGACCAGGCGCCGGAGGCATTGCAGCGTCTGGGGCTGGATGCCGGCGCGGCGACGGCGGAGGGCGCAGGCCGTCGTCCGCACTGCCGGCCCTGCCTGGACTGGAGCGAGCGGCGCATGCACCTGGCCGGTCGGCTGGGTGCGCTGATCTGTGGCCACTGCCTGGAGCGTGGCTGGCTGATGCGGAGTCAGGGTACGCGCGCGCTCACGATCACGCCACCCGGGGCGCTGGCCATGCGGGACTGGCTAGGGAGCGCGCGCTGGGATGAGGTGGTGGGCGGCTGAGCACCGCCGCTCAAGCCGCGGGCAGCGCCTGCGCACAGGCGTGGGCGCTGGCCCAGGCCCATTGGAAGTTGTAGCCGCCCAGCCAGCCGGTCACGTCGACCACTTCGCCGATGAAGTACAGGCCCGGTTGCTTCGATTCCAGGGTCTGCGACGACAGGTCGCGCGTGTCCACCCCGCCCAGCGTGACCTCGGCCTTGCGGTAGCCCTCGGAGCCGGTAGGGGCGATGTCCCAGCGCGACAGGCGCTCGGCCAGCCGTGCCAGGGCCTTGTCGGTGGTGTCGGCCACCGGGCGCTGCCAGTCGGCGTCTTGCTGCACCCAGGCTTCGGCCAGGCGGTTGGGCACGAGCGTGGCCAGCTCGTTGGCCAGCAGCTTGCGCGACGTCGCCTTGGCGCGCGCCAGGGCGGTGGGCAGATCGGTGTCGGGGGCGAGGTTCAGGCGGATGGACGTACCTTCGCGCCAGTAGCTCGAAATCTGCAGCACGGCCGGGCCGGAAAGGCCCCGGTGGGTGAACAGCAGGTCTTCCAGAAAAGTCATGCGACCTTTCTTCTCCCCGGTTTCGATGCGCACCGGCAGCGCCAGTCCCGACAGGGCGGCGTAGGGCGCCCAGCCGTCGCCGTCGAACGTGAGGGGCACCAGCCCGGGGCGCTGCTCCACCAGCCGCAGCCCGAACTGTTTGGCGATGCGGTAGCCGAAGTCGCTTGCACCGATCTTGGGGATGGACAGGCCGCCGGTGGCGATCACCACGGTGCGGCTGCGCACGGTGCCGCGGTCGGTTTCGAGTTCGTACAGGCCATCGCCGTCCTGACGGATCGCCTTCACGCCGCAAGGTTGCCAGCGTTGCACGCCGCCTGCGTCGCACTCGCGCAGCAGCATCTGGATCAGGTCGTCGGCCGAGTGGTCGCAGAACAGCTGGCCCTTGTGTTTCTCATGGAAGGCGATGCCGTGCCGCTGCACCAGACCCATGAAGTCGGTGGGGGTGTAGCGCGAGAGCGCCGAGCGGCAGAAGTGCGGGTTGGCACTCAGGAAGTGCTTGTGCGGCGCCTGCGGGTCGAGGTCGCGGTTGGTGAAGTTGGCGCGGCCACCGCCCGAGATGCGGATCTTCTCGGCGACCTTGTCGCTGTGGTCGAGAATCAGAACGGACAAGCCGCGTTGGCCCGCGATCCCGGCACAGAAAAGGCCGGCCGCGCCTGCGCCGATGACGACGGCATCAAAAGTTTGCATGGCGCGCAGTGTAGCCACCGCGCGCCATCGTCCCTCAGCCTTTCCAGGTGAAAGGGAACGCCACCTGCTTCAGGAAGCCGTTGGGCACGTAGTCGCCCAGCCCGCCATAGCGCTCCGGCCATAGCCTGGGCTGTTGACGGCGGTACCGAAGAGGTGGTTGTGCTGGCGCGAACCGGCCATCCGCGCTGTCCGCGCGCGAGGGGCGTGTAGCGATCTGCTCAGGCTGCGCGCACCTGCGCTGGCACGTGGGACGCGGCGGCGGCCACGCCGCTGATCACGTCGCCCACCACGATCACCGAGGGGCTGGCCAGGCCGTCGCGCGCCACCGAGGCACTTAGCTCGCCGAGCGTGGTGACGGCGTGGCGCTGGTTCGGCAGGCTGGCGCGCTGCACCACCGCCACGGGTGTGGCGGCGGGCAGGCCGGTCAGCAGTTCACCCTGGATGCGCTTCACGCCGCTCACACCCATGTAGATCACCAGCGTGAGCTTGGCGTCGCGCGCGGTGGCGGCCAGGGCGCGCCAGTCCGTGCCGGCGGAACCGGGCTTGGCGTGGCCGGTGACGAACACCACGCCATGGGCATGCTCGCGGTGTGTCAGCGGCACGCCGAGCGAGGTCACGGCCGCCAGGCCCGAGGTGATGCCATTGACCACCTGCACGTGGATGCCGGCGGCCTGCAGGTGTTCCACCTCTTCACCACCACGGCCAAAGATGAACGGATCACCGCCCTTGAGGCGCACCACGGTCTCGCCTTCGTTCGCGGCCATCACCATGAGCTTTTCGATGAAGGCCTGCGGCGTGCTCTTGCAGCCGCCGCGCTTGCCCACATGCACGATGCGCGCTTTCGGTGAGGCGTGTGCGAGCACCTCTTCGTTCACGAGGTCGTCGACCAGCAGCACCGTCGCGGCGGCGATGGCTTTCACCGCCTTGAGCGTGAGCAGGTCCGGGTCGCCGGGACCTGCGCCCACCAGGGTCACGGTGCCGGGCTGGAATTCAGACGACGAGGGCATGTGGGTTGGGGTGTTCATGGTGCACCGTGGCTCGCAAGATGTGTTCCACCTGCTGCGCGATGGGGTTGGGGATGGGCTGCGCGCCGTCGAGCACGGCGCGGATGTAGGCGGCGGTGGACGCGGCGTCCACGGCGGGCAGGGACGGCAGTTTGGCCAGGGGGCCGTCCTGCTGCGCCTGCACCTCGGTGCGCGCGCCGTCGCGGAACACCTCCATGCGCGGCGTGCGGCGCGCGTCGGCGACGGGTTCGCCTTCGGTGCCGCGCAGCAGCAGCGCGTGCGCGCCGGTGAGCGACCAGGTGGCGGCCATGGAGCTGGCGTATTCGGGGTGCGTGTAGCTGCCGACGGTGAAGGCCGCGCCCGCGCAGGGGTTCATGAGTTTCACCAGGCTGTGCGCGGGGTTGCGCAGGCCGACCGCGCGGCGCACGTCGAGCAGGCGTTTGAGGCCGGGGCTCAACACCTCGGTGGGCACGAAGGCCAGCTCGCCCGCGCGCAGCGAGGGCGCTTCGCGAGAAGGGTGCACGCCCAGTGCTTCGAACACCTGGGACGAGAACACGCGTTTGTTCTCGGTGGCGGTGCCGTGCACCAGCACCGCCGCGCCGCGCTGTGCGAGCAGCAGTGCGAGCAGCGGCGTGAGCACGGGCAGCTTGCGCGCGCCGTTGTAGCTGGGCAGCACCACGGTGGTGAGGCCGTTGTCGGGCAGCTTGTGCAGGCGCGCGTGCGTGGCGTCGAGGAAGCCGGCCATCTCTTCGGGCGTTTCGCCCTTGATGCGCATGGCCAGGCAGAACCCGCCCACTTCCAGGTCGGTCACGGTGCCGTCGAGCACCTGGCCGAGCAGGTCCGTGGCCTGTTCGCGCGAGAGCGAACGCGCGCCGTCTTTGCCGCGACCGATTTCCTTGATGTATTGGCTGATCCCCATGGCGCGCGATTGTCGGGCAAGTTTGATGACTTCGCGTTATATGCAGATACCGTGCTCAGGCGGCCTGCGCGGCCTGCGCGGCGGGCGCGGTCTCGCGCACCAGCCGCTTGAGCTCGGGCACGCAGGAGCCGCAGTTGGTGCCGCACTTCAGGCTGGTTTGCAGCGCGGCCAGGCGTTGCTCGCCGCTGCCCGCACAGGTCTTCAGCTCGGCGCGGATCGCGTCGTCGGTGACGTTGAAGCAGGTGCATACCTGGCGGCCCTTGGCAGCGATGGCCACGGGGGCTTTGGCGCCGGGCATGAGCAGCAGGCGGCCGTACGCGGCGGCGGGCAGTTCGTCTTGCAGCAGGGGCTTGATCCAGACCTCGGCGCGCGTGTCGCCCGCGAGCACGAAGGCGTCGAGCCGGGTGGATTCGCCTTCGCGCACCAGGCGCGCGGTGCGGCGCTGGCCCAGGCGTTTGTCGGCGTAGCGCAGCACGTCGGGCGTGTTGAGGCCCAGCAGCGCTTCGACGCGTTCGATCAGCGCGGGCTCGGGCGCGTCGTGCGCGGCGGCGCGGAACAGCACGCCGTGGCGCTCACGGCCCGGGGCATCGGCCAGGGGCACACCGTTGGAGAACGGCACGCAGGAGGCAAACGGAAACTGTGCCATCAACGCGCGCAGGCCCTCTCGCGCGGCCAGCGCCCTGTTTTCGGGCAGCCAGGCCACGGCCAGCAGCGTCCAGGGCAGTTCGGCCTTGAGCACCTTCACCGCCGCGTGTTTGAGCTCGGGTTGTTTCGAGGTCGGGCAGTAGGCCGAGGTGGTGAGCGCGTTCACGCCGGCGATCGGTTCGCCGGTGCTGCTGAGGCCACTCAGGTATTCCGCGCCCCAGTGCATGGCGATGAAGGCCTGCGACAGGCCGATCTCGCCGGAGCCTTGTGCCGGCACCAGGATGGAGCCGCGCTTGCTGGTGATGTGCACCAGGTCGCCGTCTTTCAGGCCTCGGCGCTCCATGTCCTGCGGGTGCAACTGCACCGACGGTTCGGCGACGTGGCCGAACAGGCGGCCGAGCGTGCCGGTGCGCGTCATGCCGTGCCACTGGTCGCGCAGGCGGCCGGTGGTGAGCGAGAACGGGTAACGCGATTCGCGTGGCTCGGCCAGGGGCACGAAGGGCAGGGCGGCGAAGCGGGCCTTGCCGTCCGGGGTGGGGAAGACACCGTCTTCATAGAGGCGTTCCTTGCCCTGGGCCTCGCCAGCCTGGATGGGCCATTGCTGCGGGCCTTGATGCTGGAGCATGGCGTAGCTCAGGCCGGTGATGTCCAGGTCGCGCCCGCGCGTGGATTCGCGGTGTTCGTTCCAGATGGATTCGGCGTCGGGGTAGGGGAACAGCGTGGGCTGGCCAGGACGCAGCCGCGCTTCCAACCGCTGCGCGAAGTCGACCACGATGGCCCAGTCGTGCCTTGCCTGACCCGGCGCGGGCACGGCGGGCCGCACGCGGCTGATGCGGCGCTCGCTGTTGGTGACGGTGCCATCCTTCTCGCCCCAGGTGGTGGCGGGCAGCAGCAGGTCGGCGTAGTCGCAGGTGGCGGCGGTCGCGTAGGCCTCTTGCACCACGACGAACTCGGCGCGTTGCAAAGCGCGGCGCACGGTGGCCTGGTCGGGCATGGACTGGGCCGGGTTGGTGCAGGCGATCCACAGCGCCTTGATCTCGCCATCGGCGGCGGCCTGGAACATCTCCACCGCGCTCTTGCCCGGCTTCTCGGGCACGGAAGGCACGCCCCACAACGCGGCGACTTCGGCGCGGTGCTGCGGGTTGGCCAGGTCGCGGTGCGCGCTCAGCAGGTTGGACAGGCCGCCGACCTCGCGCCCGCCCATGGCGTTGGGCTGACCGGTGAGGCTGAAGGGGCCGGCGCCGGGCTTGCCGATCTGGCCGGTGGCCAGGTGCAGGTTGATCAGCGTGGCGTTCTTCGCCGTACCGCTGCTGCTCTGGTTCAGGCCCTGGCAGTAGAGGCTGAGCGTGGTGGGCGATTGCGCGAACCACTTCGCGGCGGTGAACAGGTCTTCGCGCGGCAGGCCGCAGACCTGCGCCACGTGCTCGGGCGTGCATTCGCGCACCAGCGTCTTGAGCGCGTCGAAGCCAGTGGTGTGCGCGGCGATGTAGGCCTGGTCGACCCAGCCTTCCCACAACATGATGTGCAGCAAGCCGTGGAACAGCATCACGTCGCTGCCCGGTTGCAGTGGCAGGTACAGGTCGGCGAAACCGGCGGTGTCGGTGCGGCGCGGGTCGGCCACGATGACCTTCATCGCCGGGTTGTTCTTCTTGGCTTCTTCGATGCGGCGGAACAGCACCGGGTGCGCGAAGGCCGCGTTGCTGCCGACGAAGAACAGGCACTGCGCGTGGTTCACGTCGTCGTAGCAGGTGGGCGGCGCGTCGGCGCCGAGCGTGAGCTTGTAGCCGGCCACCGCGCTGCTCATGCACAGGCGCGAGTTGGTGTCGATGTTGTTGGTGCCGATCAGGCCCTTGGCCAGCTTGTTGAAGACGTAGTAGTCCTCGGTCAGCAACTGGCCGCTGATGTAGAAGCCGACGGCGTCGGGGCCGTGTTGGTCGATCACCGCGGCGAAGCGCTCGGTGGCGAGGTCCAGCGCGGCGTCCCACTTCACGGGTTGGGCCGGTGCGCCGCGCTGCAAGCGCTGCAGGGGCTGCAGCAGGCGCGCCTGTTGGGCGATGGCGGGCGTGGCCGTGAGGTGCAGGGTCTGGCCCTTGGTGCAGAGCTTGCCGAAATTGGCCGGGTGCTGCGGGTCGCCGCGCACGGCGGTGATCTGGCTGCCCTTGCTCTCGATCAGCACGCCGCAGCCCACGCCGCAGTAGGGGCAGGTCGAGCGGGTGGTGATGGGGGTCATGCTGCGGTGGTGCGTCGGGCGGGACCGGCGATGGGGCGCGTCAGATCTGTTGCATGCGTGGCGAGTTCGCCCGCATCCAGGTGCACCACACCGTCTTCCACCTTCACCGCGAAGCGCGGCGTGCAGCCTTCGTCGGGCTCCTTCGCGCAACCGCTGTCCAGGCCGATGGTCCAGTTGTGCAGCGGGCAGGCCACGTGGGTGCCGAAAACGATGCCCTGGCTCAGCGGTCCACCCTTGTGCGGGCAGCGGTCGAGCAGGGCGAACACCTCGTCCTGGCTGTTGCGAAACACGGCCACGTCCAGCCCGTGTTCGCGCTGCACGCAGCGCGAACCGAGCACGGGGATGTCGTCGACGCGGGCAATCGGAATCCACGTGCTCATGCTGCGCTCCCTTCCAGTGAAACGGCTTTGATCGGAATGAACTGGCGGGTGTCCACCGCCGCTTTCTGGTGCTCGAACCACGGGTCGGGTTCGCCGTCGAGCGCGAATTGCAGTTGCGCCCACAGCGCTTTGCGGCCTTCGTGGTCGTCCAGGATTTTTTTCTTCACGTAGTCCAGGCCCACGCGGTTCACGTAGTGCACCGTGCGCTCCAGGTACCAGCCTTCCAGGCGGTAGAGCTGCATGAAGGCGCCGGTGTACTCCATCACTTCCTCGGCGGTCTTGAGCTTGGTGAAGAAGTGCGCCACCTCGGTCTTGATGCCGCCGTTGCCGGCCACGTACATCTCCCATCCCGAGTCCACGCCGATGATGCCGACGTCCTTGATGCCGGCCTCGGCGCAGTTGCGCGGGCAGCCGCTCACGGCGAACTTCACCTTGTGCGGGGCGTACATGCGCCACATGGCGCGCTCCAGGTCCTTGCCCATCTGCGTGCTGTCCTGCGTGCCCATGCGGCACCACTCGCTGCCCACGCAGGTCTTCACGGTGCGCAGCGCCTTGGCGTACGCGTGGCCGCTGGGCATGCCGATGTCGTTCCACACCGCCTGCAGGTCTTCCTTCTTCACGCCCAGCAAGTCGATGCGCTGGCCGCCCGTGACCTTCACGGTCGGGATCTTGTACTTGTCCACAGCGTCGGCGATGCGGCGCAGTTCGTCGGCGGTGGTCTCGCCGCCCCACATGCGCGGGATCACGCTGTAGGTGCCGTCCTTCTGGATGTTGGCGTGCATGCGCTCGTTGATGAAGCGGCTTTGCGGATCGTCCTTGGCTTCTTTCGGCCAGGTGCTGATGAGGTAGTAGTTGACGGCGGGGCGGCAGGTGGCACAGCCATTGGGTGTGCGCCAGCCCATGCCGTCGAACACCGCGCTCGTGTTCGTGTACTTGCTGTCGCGGATGGCGTCGCGCACCGCCTGGTGGCCGTGGTCGGTGCAGCCGCACATGGCCTTGAGCTTGGGCGTGGCGGAGTAGTCGCCGCCGGCGGTGAACATCAGGATCTGCTCGACCAGACCGGTGCACGAACCGCAGCTCGCGCTGGCTTTGGTCTGCTTGCGCACTTCCTCCAGCGTGAACAGGCCTTTGTCCTTGATGGCTTTGCAGATCGCGCCCTTGGTCACGCCGTTGCAGCCGCACACCTCGTCGCTGTCGGCCATGGCCGAGGCCTTGCTCTGGCCCTGGTGGCCCACGTCGCCGATGTTGGATTCGCCGAACATCAGCTTGTCGCGGATGTCGCTCACGCTGCGGCCGTCGCGCAGCAGCTTGAAGTACCAGCTGCCGTCCACGGTGTCGCCATACAGGCAGGCGCCCACCAGCTTGTCGCCCTCGATCACCAGTTTCTTGTAGACGCCGCCCGAGGGGTCGCTCATCACGATTTCTTCGGTGTTGTCGCCGCCCATGAAGTTGCCGGCGCTGAAGAGGTCGATGCCCGTGACCTTGAGCTTGGTCGAGGTGAGCGAGCCGCTGTAGCGGCCGATGCCGAACTCCGCCAGGTGCGTGGCCAGCACCTTGCCCTGCTCGAACAGCGGCGCGACCAGGCCGTAGGCAATGCCGCGGTGCGCCGCGCACTCGCCCACCGCGTAGATGCGCGGATCGGTCACGGTCTGCAGTGTGTCGCTGACCACGATGCCCTTGTGCACGTGCAGGCGCATGGCCTCGGCCAGTGTGGTGTTGGGGCGGATGCCCACGGCCATCACCACCAGGTCGGCGAGTACCTCGGTGCCGTCCTTGAAGCGGATCGCTTTCACGCGGCCGGCTTCGTTGCCGACCAGTTCCTGCGTCTGCGCGCCGATCAGGAACTGCATGCCGCGCTGTTCCAGCGACTGCTGCAGCAGCTTGCCGGCCACGTCGTCGAGCTGGCGTTCCATGAGCCAGGGCGCGACGTGCACCACGCTCACCGTCATGCCGCGCTTCATCAAGCCGTTGGCCGCTTCCAGGCCCAGCAGGCCGCCGCCGATGACCACCGCGTGCTTGTACTGCGTGGCCGCGTCGATCATGGCCTGTGTGTCGGCGATGTCGCGGTAGGCCAGCACGCCTTGCAGGTCCTTGCCCGGGATCGGCAGCATGAAGGGGTTGGAGCCGGTGGCCATGATGAGGCGGTCGTACGGCGCTTCGATCACACCGCCATTGCCGTCGCTGGCGCGCACCACGCGTTTGATGCGGTCCACCTCGGTCACGGTCTTGCCCGCGTGCAGCGTGATGCCGTTCTCCTGGTACCAGGCCCAGTCGTTGAGCACGATCTCTTCCAGGGTCTGCTCGCCGGCGAGCACCGGCGAGAGCAGGATGCGGTTGTAGTTCGGGTGCGGCTCGCTGCCGAACACCGTGATGTCGTAGAGATCGGGCGCGATCTTGAGCAGCTCTTCGAGCGTGCGCACACCGGCCATGCCGTTGCCCACCATCACCAGTCTTGACTTCTTCATCGTGGCTACTCCATCCAGTTTGTGATTCGCTTGATCTGTTCGGATGCACACACCGCGCCAGTTCCCTGTGCGCGCGGACGCGCTCGTGCAGGGGCACCTGAAAAGGCTGGGGGTGTGCATGTTGGCCGGCCAGGGGCCGGGCAGTGGCGCGCCGCACGGCGGGCCGTTGTTTCGCTGCGCACGTCGTTGTGCACAGTCCCGCGACACTGCGGTCGGGGTTGGACGCTTCGTCACGTCTGCATAGGCCAATGCAAAACGTGTGCCATATCATCGAAACCCCTGCGAATGCCACGGTTCGGCGTGGCCTTGTGCTGGCACGGCACGTGCTGCGAACCGGGTGTCCACCCCGGCCTCTTTCTCTCTCAAGTTCTTGATTCTTATGACAACTGCGCTGGTATTTCGCCGCGGCGCCGCAGCGGCGCTGCCGCTCGCACAAGACCTCCAGGCCATCGGCATCGAGGTGCTCGCGCAGGAGGACGACTGCAGCAAACTGGTGCAGGCCGCCGTGCGCCATGCACCAGATGTGGTGATCGGCGAGGTGTCCGCGCCCGATGACGTGCTGTTCAAGGCCACCCAGGCCCTGGCCGACACCGCCCCTTGCCCGGTGATCGTGTTCACCCAGGACAGCGATGCGGCCCACATCGAGCAGGCCGTGGGCGCGGGCATCCACGCCTACGTGGTCCAGGGTTATGGCGCGCAGCGGCTGCGCCCGCTCATTCACCTGGCGCAGGCGCGCCACAAGCAAGGGCAGGCGCTGCAGGAGCAGTTGCGCGACGTGTCCCAGCGCTTCGAGGAACGCAAGTCGGTGGAGCGCGCCAAGGGCATCCTCATGCGCGCGCGGCAGCTCACCGACGACGAGGCCTTCCAGATCCTGCGCACCGCCTCCATGCACAGCAACCAGCGCCTGGGCCAGGTGTCGGAGCACATCATCCAGTCGGCGCGCTTCGCTGAAGGGGTGAACCGGGCCGGGCAGTTGCGCATGCTGTCGCAGCGCCTGGTCAAGCTTTACCTGCTGCGCCTGGCCGAGGTGCAGGCCCGAGCACAGGACGCCTTGCTCGACGCGTCGATCCAGCGCGTCGACGCGAACATCGCCCTGCTCGACAAGACCCTCTCGGCCGCGACCTTCGGCGACCTGTTGGCCCAGGTGGTGGCCACCTGGCAGCGCCTGAAGCCGGCGCTCAAGGGCAAGCCGGCTCCCGGACAACTCGCCACGGTGGACGCGCTGGCCGAACGCCTGCTGCAGGAGGCCGAGCGCCTGACCTCGGGCCTGGAGAGCGCAGGCGCGGCGCCACCCCTGAAGGTGCTCAACATCGCGGGGCGCCAGCGCATGCTGTCGCAGCGTTTCGCCAAGGGTGCGCTGATGGCGCTGCTGGAGCCGTCCACGCCCAGCGGCGAGGCCGCGATGACCCTGGCGCAGCGCGAGTTCGAATCGGGCCTGGCGCTGCTCAACGGCCTGCCCCTGTCCACGCCCGAGATCCGCCACACGCTCGACACCGCGGCGCGCGAATGGGAGTTGCTGGTGGCCGGTGCCACGCACATCCAGCGGCCCGCCGGGCGCGACCGGTTGTTGCGGCTGGAGGGCCTGGCCAGCGCCAGCGAAAACCTGCTCGAAGGTTTCGAACGGCTTTCAGCGCATTACGAGCGCAGCATGCAGATGCTGATGGGCTAAGAAGGTGCGCTGCACCAAGTTGGGCCCCGTTCTTGCTTGGGTGGTGCATGGCTTTTGACATCGACATCGGATTCGCCTGCCAGGCGGGCCGCAAGGAACACAACGAAGACTTCTGCGCGGCCATGTTGCCGCCCGGGGGGCAGGAAGACATGGGCTCCATCGTGGCCATCGCCGACGGCGTGAGCACCGGCGGCATGGGGCGAGAAGCCGCCCAGACCACGGTGACCAGTTTGGTGCGCGACTACCACAGCACGCCCGAAACCTGGGACACCACCGTCGCGCTGGACCGCATCATCGGCGCGCAGAACGCCTGGCTCAGCGGCCTCAACCGCAGCCGCCAGCCGGCCATGGGCCTGACCACGCTCACCGCATTGGTGCTGCGCGGCCAGTCGTACACGCTGGCGCACGTGGGCGATTCGCGTTGTTACCTGTTGCGCGAAGGCCAGACGCTGCGGCTCACGCACGACCACGTGGTCAACCACCCCGACATGCAGCACCAGCTGCTGCGCGCCGTGGGGTTGGAAGACCACCTCGTGGTCGACTACGTGCAGGGCGACCTGCAGGTGGGCGACACCTTCGTGCTGCTCACCGATGGCGTGCACGGCAAGCTGCTCGAACGCCGCCTGAGCGCCTGCGCCGATCTGTCGGTGTCCACGCAGGACGCTTGCGAACGCCTGGTGGAGGCCGCGCTGGCCGCGGGCAGCGACGACAACCTCACCGCCATGGTGGTGCGCGTGCGCGGCCTGCTCGACCCCAACTGGGAAGACGCCAGCCGCCTGGCCGAGGCGCTGCCGATGGCGCCGCGCCTGAAGGTGGGCGACCAGCTCGACGGTTTCGTGGTCACCGCGCCCGTGGCCGACAACGGCATCAACCTGCTCTACCAGGTGCGCGACCCGGCCACGCAGACCTTGTATGCGCTCAAGACGTTGCACCCGGCGCGAGCCCACGACCCCGGCGAGCGCGCGATGCTCGCGCACGAGGCCTGGTTGTCGCGGCGCATGCAGTCCTCGCGCGCGGCCGACAACCTGGTGGGCCTGCACCACAGCCTGCCCACGCGCCAGCCGCGCAGCGCCTATTACCTCCTGTACGACTGGCACGGTGGCGAGACCTTGCAGCAGATGCTGGACCGCTCGCAGCGCTTCGCGCCCGGCCAGGCGGTGCAGATCGCCATGCAGACCCTGCGCGTGCTCGGCCGCATGCACCGCCAGGGCGTGATCCACCGCGACATCAAGCCGGCCAACCTGCACCAGGGCGACGATGGCGTGCTGCGCGTGCTCGATCTCGGCGTGGCCCTGAGTGGGCGCGAACCCGAGAGCATGCGCCGCCTGCACGCGGGCACGCCGAGCTATGTGAACCCGGAGCAGTGGGGTGACGCGGAAGCCCAGCAACTGCCCGACGCCCGGAGCGACCTGTTCGCGCTGGGCGTCACGCTCTACCAGTTGCTCGCCGCGCGCCTGCCCTATGGCGAGGTGCTGCCCTACCAGGTGGGGCGCTACTACCGCGACCCAACACCGCCCAGTCGCCACAACCCCGAGGTACCGATCTGGCTCGACCACGTGGTGCAGAAGGCCGTGGCGCGCGAGCAGTCGCAGCGCTTCGAGACGGCCGAAGAATTTCTGCTGGCGCTGGAGCGCGGCGCGTCGCGGCCATTGACCGTGCCGCCCGCGTCAGCCCTGCTGCAGCGCGACCCGACGATGGTGTGGAAGCTGCTGCTGGGCTTGAGCGTGCTGTTCAATGTGCTGTTGATCTACTGGTTGTTGTTTCTGCCGACGTAATCGATGCACGCACTCAAGCGGTGCGCGCCCGACCACCCTTCTCAGCCCAAGTGCGTGTCCACCGGATCTGCATGAACCGCATCATCCCCAGCGCACACAAGGCGAGCACCGCGAACAGCGCGAAGCCCCAGAAGTAGGTGCCGGTGTACTGCCGCGACAGGCCCATCGCGTTGGGCACCAGGCCGCCGCCGAGGGCGCCGATCTCGCCGATCATGGAGCCGGCCACGGCCGTGGTGAGCGGCCAGCGCAGCGGCACCAGCTGGAACAGCGCGCCATTGCCCGCGCCCAGCGCGGCGAAACACAGCATCAGCAGCAGCGTGGTGACCACCAGAGAACCGCCCGCCAGGCCGCAGGCCAGCAGCGTGACCGAGATGACCACGAGCACGGCGGTCAGCGTGTTGATGCCGCCCCAGTGGTCGGAGATCCAGCCACCGAAGATGCGCAGCGCAGCGCCCATGAACGCCGCCAGCATGGTGAGCTGGCCGGCCTGCACCTTGCTCACGCCGAACTGGTCGTAGTAGTAGCTCGGCAGGAAGGTGGTGAGGCCGATGAAGCCGCCGAAGGTGATGGCGTAGATGGCGCTGAAGGCCCAGCCGTCCTTCTCGAACAGGCAGGCGGCGTGGTCGCGCAGGCCCGCGTGTTTGTCCACGTCGTCGGGCTCGCGCGCGAAGACGATCATGACCACCACCGGCAGCAGCAGCCCGACGGCGGCGATGCCGTACACCGATTGCCATCCGTAGGCCTGCGCCAGTTGCGGCGCGAACAGGGCCGAGAGCGAGGTGCCCACATTGCCCGCACCCACCAGGCCCATGGCCAGGCCCTTGTAGCGCGCGGGAAAGGAGCCCGAGCCGAGCGAGAGGGCCACGCCGAAGCTCGCGCCCGCGATGCCCAGCAGCACGCCCATGGCCAGCAGGTCGTTAAAGGTGTCGACGAAGAAATAACCGAACAGCAGCGCGATCGCGATGCCACTCATTTCCACCAGCGTGGCGTTCTTGCGGCCGATGTACTGCGCCAGCACGCCCAGCGGAAACCGCATGAGCGCGCCGGCGAAGATCGGCACCGAGAGCATCACGCCGAGCTGGGCCGGGCTCAGGTTGAGCGAATCCTTGATGAAGGGCGCCATGGCCCCGTTGGTGACCCAGACGCCGCAGCAATAGGTGAAGTAGACGAACGAGGCCAGCAGGGTGGGGCTGTGGCCTGCTTTCAGGAACGATCGGAAACCCGCCATGGCGTGAACCTTTGTGAGAAGGGGAGTGGGGAACGGATGGCCCATGCCGGTAGGACCGGCGCATGGCCGGTTGCGGTGCATGGGGCATCGGGCGGCCGGAACCGGCAACCCGATGCAAGGAAAAAGGCCGTCGTTAGCCTTGCCGTTCTTCTCGCAAATTCCATGCCCGTGAAAGGGCGGGTGCATGCGCCGTTTTGGGGCTCAGGCCGCCTTTTCCACGTGCGCTTGGCGGGTGTAGAGGAAGTCGATCACTTGCTTGCGGCACTGCTGGTACGCCGGGCTGTCGGCCAGTTCGACGCGGTGGCGCGGGCGTGGCAGGTCCACCGTGAGCACCTCGCCGATGGTGGCGGCCGGGCCGTTGGTGAGCATCACGATGCGGTCGCTCAGCAGCACGGCCTCGTCCACATCGTGCGTGACCATCACCACCGTGCTCTGTGTGCGCGCCACGATCTCCAGCAACTCGTCCTGCAGCTTGGCGCGGGTGAGGGCGTCGAGTGCGCCGAAGGGCTCGTCCATCAGCAGCACCTTGGGCTCCATCGACAGCGCGCGCGCAATGCCCACGCGTTGTTTCATGCCGCCGGAGATTTCGCCGGGGCGTTTCTGTGCGGCAGGCGTGAGGCCGACCAGCGCCAGCGCGGCGTCGGTGCGGGCCTTGAGTTGGGCCTTGTTTTCGCTGCCGCCGAACACGCGCTCGACCGCGAGGTGGACGTTCTCGAAGCACGTCAACCACGGCAGCAGCGAGTGGTTCTGGAACACCACCGCGCGCTCGGGGCCGGGGCCGTTGATTTCCTTGTTGGCGCAGAGCAGCACGCCATTGGTGGGCGTGGTGAGGCCGGCAATGAGGTTGAGCAGCGTGGACTTGCCGCAGCCCGAGTGGCCGATGAGCGTGACGAACTCGCCCTTGGCCACGGTCAGGTGGATGTCGCGCAGCGCGGGAAAATTGCCCTTGCGGGTCTTGAAGGTTTGTTCGACGTTCTGGATCTCGATGTATTTGGATGCGTCGTTCATGACTTCACCTCTTCGTATGTGAACAGCGTGGCCAGCTTGATCAGGCCGAACTCGAGCAGCAAACCGACGATGCCGATCACGAAGATCGCGATGATGATGCTGGCGACATTCAGGTTGTTCCACTCGTCCCAGATCCAGAAGCCGATGCCCACGCCACCGGTCAGCATTTCGGCAGCCACGATCACCAGCCAGGCCGTGCCCACGGCCAGGCGCACGCCGGTGAGCAGGTAGGGCAGAACGGCCGGAAAGAGGATCTTGGTGAAGATCTTCCATTCGCTCAGGTTGAGCACACGCGCCACGTTCATGTAGTCCTGCGGCACGCGCTGCACGCCCACGGCGGTGTTGATGATCATGGGCCAGATCGAGCAGATGAAGATGGTCCAGATGGCGGCGGGGTTCGCACCCTTGAACACCAGCAGGCCGATCGGCAGCCAGGCCAGCGGCGACACCGGGCGCAGCAGGCTGATGAGCGGGTTGAACATGCGGCTGAGGAACTCGAAGCGGCCGATGGCAAAGCCCGCCGGAATGCCCACGAGCGCGGCCAGACCGAAGCCGACCGCCACGCGCTGCAGCGACATGAGCACGTTCCAGCCCACGCCCTGGTCGTTCGGACCGGCCTGGTAGAACGGGTCGGAGAACACGCTGACGGCTTGTGTCCAGGTGGCCAGCGGCGTGGGGATGCCGCTGTCGCCCGTGCCGGCCACGAGCGACCACACGATCACCAGGAAGGCCAGCCCGAGCACGGGCGGCAGCACGGCGCGGAAGAAGCCCGACAAGCGCTCGCGCCAGGGTGAGGGCGCTGCGGCCTGGCGTGGCGCCTCGGTTGCAGGGTGCGCGGCGGCGGCGATGGCGGCCGTCGCGAACCGGGTTTGCGACACCGCCGCCGCGGGGGCGGGCGCCATCGCCTCAAGAGGAGAGTGGAATACGGCACTGACCATGGTGATGCTCCGTTGTGAGGGCGCTCACGCGGCCCGGGTCTTGAAACCGTCGGCGTACTTGGCGGGGTCCTTGCCGTCCCACACCACGCCGTCGATGAACTTGGCGCTGCGCATGTCCGACTTGGGCAGCGGCGTCTTGCTGGCGGACGCGGCTTCCTTGTAGATGTCGATGCGGTTGACCTGCTTGGCCACGGCCAGGTAGTCGGGGTGCGACTTCAACAGGCCCCAGCGCTTGTGCTGCGTGAGAAACCACATGCCGTCGCTCAGGTACGGGTAGTTCACCGCGCCGTCGTTGTAGAACTTCATGTGGTTGGGGTCGTCCCAGGTCTTGCCCAGGCCGTTCTGGTAGCGGCCC
This sequence comes from Hydrogenophaga sp. 2FB, assembly GCF_005503365.1. Taxonomy (GTDB): domain Bacteria; phylum Pseudomonadota; class Gammaproteobacteria; order Burkholderiales; family Burkholderiaceae_C; genus Hydrogenophaga. The sequence goes on along the minus strand of NZ_SCML01000015.1, from coordinate 73,602 downwards.
AGGATGCGCTGGTTGATCGCGTCCACGCCGGTGTTCACGTACGAGCGCTGCGCGATCGTCTCGGCCATCTTGTTCTTGTTCTGCAGACCGGCGTCGATCCACTTGCCGGCTTCCAGAATCGCGGCGGTCACGGCGCGCGCGGTGTTCGGGTTCTTCTGCACGAACTCGGCCGTGGTGCCGAGCACCTTCTCGGGGTGGTCCTTCCAGATGTCCTGCGTGGTGTTGGCAGTGATGCCGATGCCGTCCATGATGGCGCGGTGGTTCCAGGGCTCGCCGACGCAGAAGCCGTCCATGTTGCCCACGCGCATGTTGGCCACCATCTGCGGCGGCGGCACCACGATGGCGCGCGCGTCCTTGAACGGGTCGATGCCCGCGGCGGCGAGCCAGTAGTAGAGCCACATCGCGTGCGTGCCGGTGGGGAAGGTCTGGGCGAAGGTGTATTCGCGCTTCTCGCTGGCCATCAGCTTGGCCAGCGACGGGCCGTCCACCGCGCCCTTGTCCGCCAGCTTCTTCGACAGCGTGATGGCCTGGCCGTTGTGGTTCAGGTTCATCAGCACGGCCATGTCTTTCTTCGGGCCGGCGGTGCCGAGCTGCAGACCGTAGATCAGGCCGTAGAGCACATGGGCCATGTCCAGCTCGCCGTTGACGAGTTTGTCGCGCACACCGGCCCAGCTCGCTTCCTTGGTCGGCACGATCTTCACGCCGTGCTTCTTGTCCAGGCCGAGTTCGGCGGCCATCACCACGCTGGCGCAGTCGGTCAGCGGAATGAAGCCGATCTTGACTTCGGTTTTCTCCGGCGCATCGGAGCCGGCGGCCCAGACGCCGTGGTGGCCCAGCGTGGAGAAGAGGGCGGCCGTGCCGATCGCGCTGCCCTTCTTGATGAACTCGCGGCGCGAGTCCGTGAGCGGCGTGGCGCTGGCGGCTGGGGTGGGGGTGACTGCGTTCATGACCAACTCCTTGCTGATGAAAAAAATCGAAGCCCCAAAACACAACGGCGCCCATTTCCATGCCTGCGCTGCGCAGGGCGGGAAATGGACGCCGTTGTCCTGTGTCTGGGAAGACTGTGGAAAGCCTTGCCGCCATTGGCCCGGCTTTCGTTGCCTTCTCTAAAGCAGTTGCCGTGCCAACCTGCGGGTTATCCCACTGTGGATTGATTTCAAAGGGAAACCGCCGCTTCAAGGGGAGGCGATCGCCACGGGGCGGCGCTCGACGGGCTTCAAATTGGTGCGGTGGGCGAGGGTGGCACGGTATTTGTGCACCGCAGCACCGGGCGTGGCTTCAGCGCGGCCGTTCGGGGAGCACCTCGGCCATGGCCAGCACCGCCTCGGCCACTTCGATCAGGCGGCGGTTCTGGTTCATCGCCATCTGGCGCATGGTCTTGTGCGCCTCTTCCTCGCGCAACTGGCGGTGCGCCATCAGCAGGCCCTTGGCGCGTTCGATCACCTTGCGCTCGTTCAGGCTGGCGCGCACGGTGTCGAGTTCATCGCTCATGGTTTGCAGGCGGCGCGACTGCTCCTGCACCAGCTCCAGGACAGGGCGGTCCAGCTGCAGGCCGTAGCTGGGCGGGCTGACGCCGAAGTTTGCGGGCACGTCGTGGAAGAAGGACAGCGCGTCGACCTCCTGCGCGGGCGTGGCCTGGAGCGCCTGGTACGACGCCAGTTCGGCACGCGCGGCGGTGGTCTTGTCTTCGCAGGCGCGCAGCAGGTCGAGCGCGAGCCGGTCCTCCACCGACTTCATGCGGTCGATGCGCTGGCTGCAGCAGTCGAACCAGGCCTGGCTGAGCTGCGCGTTGAGCGGCACGCCCTGCGCCGCGGTGCAGAGCACGCGCCGCATGCGCTCGAGTTCGGCGAGGGTGGTGCTGGCCTGGCTGACGGCCCAGAAATCCACCACGCGCGGATTCGCGAACTCGGTGAACACCTGCAGGCAGCGCTCCTGCGATTCGATCAGGTGCAGCAGGCGTTGCTGCTCGCCCGTGTCGGCACGGCCCGAGGCGAACAGTGCCGAGCCCACGGCGCGCTCCTGGCCGGCGAACTCCTTGCCCTGCATGAAGTTGAAGCGCGCCACCAGCAGGCGGGAAATCTCCGGGTCGCTGGCGCTGTCGGCGGCCTCGAACACCACCGCCAGCAGGCCGGCCACCAGCCGCACGTACGCGTCGGTGGCCTGGCGGGTGTTCCACTGCAGCGAGGCCACGTGCTCGCGCAAACCGTCCAGCGCATCCAGCCCATGCAGCACGTAGGCGATGCGGCTGAACAGGCGCGCGCCGTGGCCCACGCGGGCCGACGCCGTGTCCAGGCTGTCGAAACACGCGCGCAACTCGCCCTCGATCTGGCGGCATTCCTCGATCTGGTGCGCGCGCATCTCCGCGAAGCGCCCTCCCTGCGAGCCGATGAGCAGGTTGGACAACCCCCGTTCGCGCTGCAGCCCATGGATGAGCCGGCCGGTGACGTTCACCAGCGCGCTCGTGAGCGCGAGCTGCTGCAGCTCGGCAATTTCACAGCGCTTGGCGGCAACGAGGAAGTTCAGGCCCGATTTCATGGGTTCGTGGGGAAGGCAAGGCATGTCCCTGGGGACTGAGCAACAAACATGCCGCCCGTACACTTCCCGCATGCTGATATTGGGAATCGAGTCGTCCTGCGACGAAACCGGCGTGGCCCTGGTCGACGCCAGCGGTAGCGCCACACCCCGCCTGTTGGGGCATGCCTTGCACAGCCAGATCGAGATGCACCAGGCCTATGGCGGCGTGGTGCCCGAACTCGCCAGCCGCGACCACATCCGCCGCGTGCTGCCCCTGACCGACGCCGTGCTGGCGCAAGCCGGCCTGCCGCTCTCGGCCGTGGACGCCGTGGCCTACACACGCGGGCCGGGTCTGGCGGGCGCGCTGCTGGTGGGCTCGGGCGTGGCCTGTGCGCTCGGCTTCGCCTTGGGCAAGCCGGTGATCGGCGTGCACCACCTCGAAGGCCATTTGCTGTCGCCGTTCCTGAGCGCCGACCCGCCCGAGTTCCCCTTCGTGGCACTGCTCGTGTCCGGTGGGCACAGCCAGCTCATGCGGGTGGACGGCGTGGGCCGCTACGAATTGCTGGGTGAAACCATCGACGACGCGGCCGGCGAGGCGTTCGACAAATCGGCCAAGCTGCTCGGCTTGCCGTACCCCGGCGGTCCGGCGCTCTCGCGCCTGGCGCAGCAGGGCGACCCCTTGGCCTACAAGTTCCCGCGTCCCTTGCTGCACAGCGGCGACCTGGACTTCTCCTTTGCCGGCCTGAAGACGGCGGTGCTCACGCAGGTGAAGCGCCTGGCCCACGCGCATCCCGATGGTCCGGCCCTGCCACACCTGGCCGACCCGCTGAGCGCACAGCAGAAAGCCGACGTGGCCGCCAGCGTGCAGGCGGCCATCGTCGAAGTGCTGGTGAAGAAGTCGATGACGGCGGTGCGCCAGAGCGGCCTGCGCCGCCTCGTGGTGGCCGGCGGCGTGGGGGCCAACGCGCTGCTGCGCGCGCAACTCGGCGAAGCCTGTGCCAAGGCGGGTGTGCGCGTGCACTACCCCGAGCTGCACCTGTGCACCGACAACGGCGCCATGATCGCGCTCGCGGGCGGCATGCGCGCGCAGGCCGGGCTGGCGTCTGCCGATGAGGCCGGTGAGGTCGACTACCGCTTCGACGTCAAGCCGCGCTGGCCGCTGTCCGATCTGCGCTAGATACGTTTCTCAACCCTCTGTTGCACCACCGACCCATGAACGCTTCCACCGCTTCCTTCCTGGCCGCCCGCGACTTTCTGCAACAGCACCGCCTGGACTACGACCGCGCGTACCGCGACTTCCAGTGGCCCGTGCTGGACGAGTTCAACTGGGCGCTGGACCACTTCGACGCGATGGCGCGCGGCAACGACGCCCCTGCCTTGCACATCGTGGGCGACGACGGCAGCGAGGTGAAACGTTCCTTCGCGCAGATGGCGGAGCGCTCATCACAAGTGGCCAACCACCTGCGCGCGCTGGGCGTGCGCCGCGGCGAACGCATCCTGCTCATGCTGGGCAACGAGCTGCCACTGTGGGAGGTGATGCTGGCCGCCATGAAACTTGGCGCGGTGGTGATTCCCGCCACCGCCTTGCTCACCGCGCAGGACCTGCGCGACCGCCTCGACCGCGGTGAGGTGCGCCACGTGGTGGTGGGCAGCGCGCACGCCGGCAAGTTCGAAGGGTTGGAGGGCGACTACACGCGCATCAGCGTGGGCGACCTCGTCGAGGGCTGGCAGCGTTTCGAAGACGCCGCCAGCGCGCCCATCGCCTTCACGCCCGACGGCCCCACGCGCGCCACCGATCCGCTGTTGCTCTATTTCACCTCGGGCACCACGTCCAAGCCCAAGCTGGTGCTGCATTCGCACCAGAGCTACCCGGTGGGGCACTTGTCCACCATGTACTGGATCGGCCTGCTGCCCGGTGACGTGCACCTGAACATCTCGTCGCCCGGCTGGGCCAAGCACGCCTGGAGCTGCTTCTTCGCGCCGTGGAACGCGGGTGCCTGCATCTTCATCTACAACTACGCGCGCTTCGATGCGCCAGGGCTGCTCTCGGTGCTGGAGCGCCATCGCGTGACCAGCCTGTGCGCGCCACCCACGGTGTGGCGCATGTTGATCCAGGAAGACCTGGCGGCATGCCGCGAACGCCTGAGCCTGCGCGAGGTGATCGGCGCGGGCGAACCGCTCAATCCCGAGATCATCGAACAGGTCCAGGCCGCCTGGGGCCTGGGCTTGCGCGACGGCTACGGCCAGACCGAAACCACCGCCCAGATCGGCAACCCACCGGGCCAGCCGCTCAAGCCCGGCTCGATGGGACGGCCCTTGCCGGGTTATCGCATCGAGCTGCTGGACGTGGACGGGCAGCCCGCGAGCGAAGGCGAGGTGTCGCTGCCGCTGGCGCAGCGTCCAATCGGCCTGATGCTGGGTTACCAGGGCAGCGAGTCGCAGAACAGCGACGCCATGCGCGACGGGCACTACCACACCGGTGACATCGCCCAACGCGACGACGAGGGATACATCACTTTCGTGGGCCGCAGCGACGACGTGTTCAAGGCCTCGGACTACCGCATCAGCCCGTTCGAGCTGGAGAGCGCGCTGATGGAGCACGAGGCGGTGATGGAAGTGGCCGTGGTGCCCAGCCCCGACCCGGTGCGCCTGGCCGTGCCCAAGGCCTACCTGATCCTGCGCCAGGGCGCGCAGGCCGGGCCCGATCTGGCGCGCGACATTTTTGCCTTCTCGCGGCAGCACCTGGCGCCGTACAAGCGCATTCGCCGGATCGAGTTCGTGACGGAGTTGCCCAAGACCATCTCCGGCAAGATCCGGCGCGTGCAACTGCGCGCCGACGAGTCGCAGCAAGTGGCTTCGGGCCAGCGCGGTGCGGGGGTTTTCATGGAAGAGGACTTTTCCTGAACGCCTTGATCGATGCATGGCTCGAGCGCCATCGGCCGTCCGGCAAGGCCCTTGACGGTCCGATGGAGGGCATGCCGGGTTCCATAATTATGAATTAGACTTCGGCATCCTGTCGCGTGAGCGACAAATAAGGCCCGCAACCGAAACCCGCTTCCCCATGAAACACCTGTTCGACACCCTGTTTTCCCCGCGCCGCCGCGCGCTCGCCGCCGCCCTGGTCGGCACGCTGACCACCGCCGTGTCCCTGGCCCAGGCGCCCGCGCCCGCCACCGGTGCACCCATCCGCATCGGCATGATCGAAGGCCTCTCCGGCCCCATCGCCAACACCGGCGAAGCCGTGTTCCGCAACCTGGTCTGGGCGACCGAGCGGGTCAACGCCCGCGGCGGTGTGAAGCTGCCGGCCTCGCTGGGCGGAAACCGACCCCTGGTGATCGAGCGCTTCGACAGCAAGGGCCAGACGGAAGAGGCGCTCTCGGTGCTGCGTTCGGTGATCGACCGCGACATCAGCATCGTCACGCAGGGCAATTCTTCGGCCGCGGCCAGCGCGCTGATCGACGCCATCAACAAACACAACGAGCGCAACACGTCGCGCCAGATGCTGTTCCTCAACTACTCGGCGGTGGACCCCATCCTCACCAACGAGCGCTGCAGCTACTGGCACTTCCGCTTCGACGCCCACGCCGACATGCGCATGAGCGCGCTCATGAGCGTGCTGCGAGACGACAAGCAACTCAAGAACATCTACCTGATCGGGCAGGACTACAGCTTCGGCCAGGCCGTGCTGCGCGAGGCGCGCAGCCAGATTGCCGCGCAACGCCCCGACGTGAAGATCGTCGGCGACGAACTGCACCCCATGGCGCGCGTGAAAGACTTCATGCCCTACGCCGCCAAGATCAAGGCCAGCGGCGCGCAAGCCGTGCTCACCGGCAACTGGGGCAACGACCTCACGCTGCTGGTGAAGGCCGCGCGCGAAAGCGGCTTCGAGGGCAGCTTCTACACCTTCTACGGCAATGCGCTCGGCGCGCCCGCCGCCATGGGCGACGCCGGCATCGGCAAGGTGATCGCCGTGGCCGACTGGTTCCCCAACGTGCCCACGCCCGAGTCCGAGGCGTTCTACAAATCGTTCCGCGAGCGCTTCCCCAGCCCGGCCGATGACTACGTGCACATGCGCATGCAACTCATGATCGAGTCGCTGGCCCAGGCCATCGAACGCGCGGGCGCGGCGGGCGGTCCGATCAACGCCGCCACCATCGCGGCCCAGCTGGAAAAGGCGGACGTGACGCTGGCCGGCCAGCGCGCCCGCATGCGCGCTGGTGACCACCAGTTCCAGCAATCGCTGGCGGTGGCCGTGATGGACAAGCAGGGCGCGCCCGGCGTGAAGTTCGACGTTGAAGGCTCGGGTTACGGCTTTCGCGTGATCCGCAACCTGACCCCTCAGCAGGCCGAACAACCCCACACCTGTACCATGCAGCGACCTTGAATGTGCGGGAGCGTGGGCCGATGAGACGTGTCGTGGAACAGCTGGAGGCCTCGCGCATCCGCGAAGTGGCCAACGAAGGCCTGGGCCGGGACGATGTGCTGAAGTTCTGGTTCGGCGAGAGCGATGAAGTCACCCCCGCCTTCATCCGCGACGCGGCCGTGGCCTCGCTCCAGGCCGGTGAAACCTTCTACGCGCACAACCTCGGCCTGCATGAACTGCGCGAGTCGATCGCCACGTACACCGAAGGCCTGCACCCCGCCCGCACCGCGTCCCACTGGTTTGACCGGCTCGCGGTCACCTCGGGCGGCGTCAACGGCCTGATGCTGGCGGCGCAGACGCTGGTGGAGTCGGGTGACGAGGTGGTGGTGGTCACGCCGGCCTGGCCCAACCTGGCGGCGCAGTCGCTCATCATGGGCGCGAAAGTGACCCGTGTGCCTTTGCGCGTGCAGACCGATGGCGCGCGCGCCGGCGCCTGGGTGCTGGACATGAACGCCTTGCTGGCCGCCATCACACCGGCCACGCGCATGCTGGTCGTCAACGCGCCGAACAACCCCACCGGCTGGACGCTCAGCGCCGCCGAGCAGCGAACCATCCTCGACCATTGCCGCCGCACCGGCACCTGGATCCTGGCCGACGAGGTCTACGAACGCCTCTATTTCGCGAGCGACACGGCCAACGGCGCCGCGCCCAGCTTTCTGGATGTGGCCGAACCGGACGACCGCGTCATCGTCGCCCACAGCTTCTCCAAGAGCTTTCTCATGACGGGATGGCGCCTGGGCTGGCTGGTGCTGCCGCCCGCGCTCACCGACGCCATCGGCAAGCTGATCGAATACAACACCTCGTGCGCGCCGGTGTTCGTGCAGCGCGCCGCCACGGTGGCGCTCCAGCGCGGTGGCGAAGTCACGCCCGCGTTGGTGAACCACCTGCGGCACTGCCGCGACACCCTGGTGCCTCTGCTGCGCGCATTGCCCGGCGTCACACTCGCCGAGCCCTTCGGCGGCATGTACGCCTTCTTTCGCCTCGATGGCCAGGATGACTGCCTGGCGGTGGCCAAGCGCCTGGTGCGCGAAGCCGGCCTGGGCCTGGCCCCGGGCAGCGCCTTCAGCCCGGAGGCGGCAGGGTGGTTGCGCTGGTGCTTCGCCAGCCGCGACACCCGCCGGCTGGGGCAGGGCGTCGAGCGCCTGAGCGGGTGGCTTCAGGCCCGGCCGTCGGGCGGTCAAACCCGTCTATAATCGTCGGTTGCTGTCTTCACAGGCGGCAAATTCACGCCCGCTGCGGCTGGAAGCTCTTCCAATTCGCTGCGACGGGACGCACGTAACGCCAGACAACTGGCCAAGGAAACCTCAATGATCGCCTCATCCATCAAAGCCGAAGTGGTCGCGGCCAACGCCCGCGCCGCCAACGACACCGGCAGCCCTGAAGTGCAAGTCGCACTGCTGACCGCCCGCATCAACGAACTCACCCCCCACTTCAAGACCCACGCCAAGGACCACCATGGCCGTCGCGGTCTGCTGCGCATGGTGAGCCGCCGTCGCAAGCTGCTCGACTACCTCAAGTCCAAGGACGCCGAGCGTTACCTGGCCCTGATCCAGAAACTGGGCCTGCGCAAGTAATTGGCACGGCTGTGACACACGAAACGCCTGAGTTGGTTCGCTGGCTCGGGCGTTTTTTGCTTGTCGCGCGCCTTTTTTGATTCCGGAGTCCCGACAACAGAGCGAAGCTGTGTCATTCCAGACGGGTTGTGCGCCCACAGTCTTTCTGGAATGGCATCGTGTTCTGGGTTGAGCCTCCGGGTTTTGTGCAGCGATGCTGCACGTTGAGCCACCCGTCAAAGACGGGGGGCGTTTAACGGAGAAACACCATGAGCATGTTCAACAAAGTCACCAAGACCTTCCAGTGGGGCCCCCACACGGTCACGATGGAAACCGGCGAAATGGCCCGCCAGGCCACTGGCGCTGTGCTGGTCAACATCGACGACACCGTGGTGCTCGCCACCGTGGTCGCCAAAACCGAAGCCAAGGCCGGTCAGGACTTTTTCCCCCTGACGGTTGACTACACCGAGAAGTCGTACGCCGCTGGCAAGATTCCCGGCAGCTTCTTCAAGCGCGAAGGCCGCCCGAGCGAACTCGAAACGCTGACCTGCCGCCTGATCGACCGCCCGATCCGCCCGCTGTTCCCTGAAGGCTTCTACAACGAAGTGCAAGTGATCGTGCACGTCGTGAGTCTGAACCCTGAAGTGCAGGCCGACATCGCCGCGATGATCGCCACCTCTGCCGCGCTGTCCATCAGCGGCATCCCGTTCAATGGCCCCATCGGCGCCGCCCGCGTGGGTTACGTGAACGGTGAATATGTTCTCAACCCGGGCCAGACCCAGTTGAAGGGCAGCCAGCTTGACCTCGTGGTCGCAGGCACCGAAGGCGCTGTGTTGATGGTGGAGTCCGAAGCCGACCAGCTGTCCGAAGAAATCATGCTCGGCGCGGTGGTGTTCGGCCATGAGCAGGGCAACATCGCGATTGCCGCGATCAACGAGCTGGTGCGCGACGCCGGCAAGCCCGCCTGGGACTGGCAAGCGCCCGCCAAGGACGAGCCCCTGATCGCCAAGATCGACGGCCTGGCCAAGGCCAAGCTCGAAGCCGCGTACCAGATCCGCAACAAGCAAGCCCGCACCCAGGCTTGCCGCACCGCCTATGCCGACGTGTTCGCCGCCTTGAAGGCCGAAGGCGTGGACTTCGACAGCGTGGCCATCGAAGCCCTGCTGTTCGAAATCGAAGCCAAGATCGTGCGCGGCCAGATTCTGGCTGGCGAACCCCGCATCGACGGTCGCGACACGCGCACCGTGCGCGCCATCGAAATCCGCAACGGCGTGCTGCCCCGCACCCACGGCTCGGCCCTGTTCACCCGCGGTGAAACCCAGGCGCTCGTCGTGGCCACGCTCGGCACCGACCGCGATGCGCAGCGCATCGACGCGCTGGCCGGCGAGTTCGAAGACCGCTTCATGCTGCACTACAACATGCCTCCCTTCGCCACTGGCGAAGCCGGCCGCTTCGGCACGCCCAAGCGCCGCGAAATCGGCCACGGCCGCCTGGCCAAGCGCGCGCTGATCGCCGCGCTGCCGAGCAAGGAAGACTTCCCTTACACCATGCGCGTGGTGTCCGAAATCACCGAGTCCAACGGCTCGTCGTCGATGGCTTCCGTTTGCGGTGGCTGCCTGGCGTTGATGGACGCTGGCGTGCCCATGAAGGCGCACGTGGCCGGTATCGCCATGGGTCTGATCAAGGACGGCAACCGCTTCGCCGTGCTGACCGACATCCTGGGTGACGAAGATCACCTGGGCGACATGGACTTCAAGGTGGCCGGTACCACCAACGGCATCTCGGCGCTGCAGATGGACATCAAGATCCAGGGCATCACCAAGGAAATCATGCAGGTCGCGCTGGCCCAGGCCAAGGAAGCCCGCATGCACATTCTGGGCAAGATGCAGGACGCCATGGGCGAAGCCAAGACCGAAGTGTCCAATTTCGCGCCCAAGCTCTTCACCATGAAGATCAACCCCGAGAAGATCCGCGACGTGATCGGCAAGGGCGGCTCCGTCATCCGCGCGCTGACCGAAGAAACCGGCACGCAGATCAACATCGACGAAGACGGCACCATCACCATCGCCTCGACCGACTCGGCCAAGGCCGACGAAGCCAAGCGCCGCATCGAGCAGATCACCGCCGAAGTGGAAGTGGGCAAGATCTACGAAGGCCCGGTCACCAAGATCCTCGACTTCGGTGCGCTGATCAATCTGCTGCCTGGCAAGGATGGCCTGCTGCACATCAGCCAGATCGCCCACGAACGTGTCGAGAAGGTCACCGACTACCTGACCGAAGGCCAGGTTGTGCGCGTGAAGGTGCTCGAGACCGACGAAAAGGGCCGCGTCAAGCTGTCCATGAAGGCACTGGCCGAGCGCAACAACGGCGAGCAGCCGCAGCAGCAACCTCAGTCCTGATCGCAAGCGGTGGTGCCGGTCATGCAAGCCGTTGAAATCAGCGCGTTCGGCGCACCCGATGTCCTGCGTCTGGGCGAACGCCCGGTGCCGGTCGCGGGTGCGGGCGAGGTCTTGATCCGCGTGAGCGCATCGGGCGTGAACCGCCCCGACGTGCTGCAGCGCACCGGCAACTACCCGGTGCCGCCCGGCGCGTCCGACATTCCCGGCCTCGAAGTGGCGGGGGTGATCGAGTCGGGCGATGCGGTGGCCATGGCCGCCGCGGGACTGAAGACCGGTGACCGTGTGTGCGCGTTGGTCGCGGGTGGTGGCTACGCGCAGTGGTGCGTGGCGCCTGCCGCGCAATGTCTGCCAGTGCCCGATGGGCTGGACGACATTGCGGCCGCTTCGCTCCCCGAAACCTTCTTCACCGTCTGGAGCAACGTGTTCGACCGCGGGCGTTTGCAGGCGGGCGAAACCTTGCTGGTGCAAGGCGGTACCAGTGGCATCGGCGTGACCGCGATCCAGATGGCCAAGGCCCTGGGCGCGCGCGTGATCGCCACCGCCGGCAGCGACGACAAGTGCGCGGCCTGCCTGAAGCTGGGTGCCGACCACGCCATCAACTACAAGACCCAGGATTTCGTCACCGCGGTGGCCGAACTCACGGGCAAGAAGGGCGTGGACGTCATTCTTGACATGGTGGCGGGCTCTTATGCGGCGCGAGAGATCGAATGCCTGGCCGAAGACGGCCGATTGGTGATCATCGCGGTGCAGGGCGGCACGAAGGCCGAGTTCAACGCCGGCCTGGTGTTGCGCCGCCGCCTGACCATCACGGGCTCCACGCTGCGCCCACGTCCGGTGTCGTTCAAGGCCGCCATCGCCGCGGCATTGCGTGCGAACGTCTGGCCGTTGTTGGTCGATGGGCGCATCAAGCCGGTGATCCACCAGGTCTTCCCGGCTGCTCAGGCCGCCGCAGCGCACACGCTGATGGAGTCCAACCAGCACGTCGGCAAGCTCGTGCTGAGCTGGGCTTGAACAGGTTGAAGAAAAAACAGCCATGAGAAAACTGATCGCAGGCAACTGGAAGATGAACGGCTCGCTGGCCGCCAACGAGGCGTTGGTCAAGGCCATGCTCGATGGCCTCGACGGGCAGTCGCCCAAGGCGGACATGGCGCTGTGCGCGCCGGCACCGTACCTCGCACAGCTGGGCACCTTGCTGCAAGGCAGCCCGGTCGCCTGGGGTGCGCAGGACGTGTCGAACCAGGAGCAGGGCGCCTACACCGGTGAGGTGTCGGCGGCGATGCTGCGCGACTTCGGTTGCCGCTACGCCATCGTGGGCCACTCCGAGCGCCGCCAGTACCACGGCGAAACCGATGCCTTGGTGGCGGAGAAGGCGAAGGCCGCATTGGCGAAGGGCATCACGCCCATCGTCTGTGTGGGCGAAACGCTGGCCGAACGCGAAGCCGGCCACACCGAAGAAGTCGTCAAGCGCCAGCTGGCTGCCGTGGTCCATCTCTGTGGCCACTGCATCACAGAAATCGTGGTGGCTTACGAACCGGTCTGGGCGATCGGCACCGGCAAGACCGCCACGCCCGAACAGGCGCAGCAGGTGCATGCCGTGTTGCGCGCGCAAATCTCGGCCGCGACGCAGAACGCCGGGCGTGTCCACATCCTGTACGGCGGCAGCATGAACGCGGCCAACGCCGTCAGCCTGCTGGCCCAGCCCGATATCGACGGCGGCCTCATTGGCGGCGCGTCGCTCAAGGCGCCCGACTTCCTTCAGATCGTGGCCTCGGCCCCTTAATCCCTGTTCGCGTCCTGGGTGGCGCGACAACAACCGAACTCCCGGAGAAAAGAATGAACGTTTTGTTGACCATCCTGCAGGTCGTCCAGATCCTGGCCGCGCTGGGCATGATCGGCCTGATCCTCATGCAGCACGGCAAGGGCGCCGACGCGGGCGCGGCCTTTGGTGGTGGCGCTGGTTCGGCCAGCCTGTTCGGTGCATCGGGCGGTGCGAACTTCCTGTCCCGCACCACCGCCGTGCTGGCCGCGGTGTTCCTGGCCTGCACACTGGGCCTGGCCTACTTTGGCAACCTGCGCACGGTGGCACCGAGCGCGGGCAGCGTGCTGGAAGGTGCTGCTGTGCCGACGCAACCCGCACAGCAGATTCCGGGCACGACCACAGCGCCTGCACCAGCTTCCTCGGCGCCCGCAGCGGTTCCTGGTGGCGAAGCCGCCACCGGCTCCGGCGCGGCCCAGATTCCGGCGAAGTAAGCCACTAGTTCGCGAATTCGCGATCCGCTCGGACACGGTGCCGAGCGGGCCTTTTCTGACGCAATGACAGCCCGACCGATTCCTTCGGAAAAACCAAAGCGTCGCCCCGAAATGGTGAGTGTTTCAGGGTAAACTCTATGGGTTGTCAGCAAGGCTCGCACCATTCCTCGCGAGCCCATCAATGCAGACTTAGCCGACGTGGTGAAATTGGTAGACACGCTATCTTGAGGGGGTAGTGGCGAAAGCTGTGCGAGTTCGAGTCTCGCCGTCGGCACCAATCATTGGACAACACGGCCCCACGCCGTGTCAGCGGAAGTTACCCACGATGAGTCTCGAACAATACCTCCCCGTTCTCTTGTTTATTTTGGTGGGTATTGCTGTTGGGATCATCCCGCAGGTATTGGGCTATATCCTGGGTCCCAATCTTCCTGACGCTGAGAAGAACTCGCCTTACGAATGCGGCTTCGAAGCTTTCGAAGATGCCCGCATGAAGTTCGATGTGCGCTATTACCTGGTCGCCATCCTCTTCATTCTTTTCGACCTCGAAATCGCATTTCTCATTCCCTGGGCCGTCGCTTTCAGCGACATCGGCGTCACCGGCTTCATTGCGGGCGTGGTGTTCCTGGCCATCCTCACCGTGGGTTTTGCCTACGAGTGGAAAAAAGGCGCATTGGATTGGGAGTGATTTCCACACACGCGGGCGCGCGCACCGGAGTGCTACATGATTGAAGGCGTTTTCAAAGAAGGTTTCGTCACCACCAGCTACGACTCGGTGGTGAACTGGGCCAAGACCGGGTCGCTCTGGCCCATGACCTTCGGCCTGGCCTGCTGCGCGGTCGAGATGATGCATGCGGCCGCCGCGCGTTACGACATCGGCCGCTTCGGCTCCGAAGTGTTCCGCGCCAGCCCGCGCCAGTCCGACCTGATGATCGTGGCCGGCACGCTGTGCAACAAGATGGCGCCCGCCCTGCGCAAGGTGTACGACCAGATGGCCGAGCCGCGCTGGGTGCTCTCCATGGGTTCGTGCGCCAACGGCGGTGGCTACTACCACTACAGCTATTCGGTGGTGCGCGGTTGCGACCGCATCGTGCCGGTAGACGTGTATGTGCCCGGTTGCCCACCCACGGCCGAGGCGTTGCTCTACGGAATCATCCAGCTGCAGCAGAAGATCCGCCGCACCCAAACCATCGCGCGGGCCTGAGGGCGGCGCCCGCTCGCACGTTATTGGCTCAGAAAGAACCACGTTCATGACCGACACCGCCATGACTCCCCACGCCGTCGAGCCCGAGGCGTTGAAAACCACGCTCGAAGGCTTGCTGGGTGAGAAGGCTCAGTCGATCCTGGTGGTGCGCGAAGAGGTCACGCTGACCGTGAAGGCGGCCGACTATCTGGCCGTCATGCAAACCTTGCGCGATGCGCCGCAGGCCCGCTTCGAACAGCTCATCGATCTCTGCGGCATGGACTACCAGACCTACGGTGACGGCCGCTGGGAAGGCCAGCGTTTCGCTGCCGTGTCGCACCTGCTTTCGATCACCCACAACCACCGTGTGCGCGTGCGCGTGTTCTGCGACGAGGACGACTTCCCAGTGCTCGCGTCGGTCACCTCGGTGTGGGCTGGTGCCAACTGGTTCGAGCGCGAGGCGTTCGACCTGTACGGCATCGTGTTCGAAGGCCACGACGATCTGCGCCGCATCCTGACCGACTACGGCTTCATCGGCCACCCGTTCCGCAAGGACTTCCCGCTGTCGGGCCACGTCGAGATGCGCTACGACGCCGAGCGCCAGCGCGTGATCTACGAACCGGTGACCATCGAGCCGCGCGAAATCACGCCGCGCATCATCCGCGAAGACAACTACGGGGGCCTGCACTGAGGCCTCGGCCCGTTGTGTGAATCGTCATGGCAGAGATCAAGAACTACACCCTGAACTTCGGCCCGCAGCACCCGGCCGCGCACGGCGTGCTGCGCCTCGTGCTGGAACTCGACGGCGAGGTCGTGCAACGCGCCGACCCGCACATCGGGCTGCTGCACCGCGCCACCGAAAAGCTGGCCGAGCACAAGACCTACATCCAGTCGCTGCCCTACATGGACCGGCTCGATTACGTGTCGATGATGTGCAACGAGCACGCCTACTGCCTGGCCATTGAAAAGCTGCTGGGCATCGAGGTGCCGATTCGCGCGCAGTACATCCGCGTGATGTTCAGCGAGATCACGCGCCTGCTGAACCACCTGATGTGGCTGGGTTCGCACGGCAACGACTGCGGCAGCTCGACCATCCTCATCTACGCGTTCCGCGAACGCGAAGACCTGTTCGACATGTACGAGGCTGTTTCCGGCGCGCGCATGCACGCGGCCTACTTCCGTCCGGGTGGTGTCTACCGCGACCTGCCGGACAGCATGCCGCAGTACAAGCACAGCAAGATCCGCAACGCGCGCGCGATGGCCGAGATGAACACGAACCGCCAGGGTTCGCTGCTCGACTTCATCGACGACTTCACCAAGCGCTTCCCGACCTACCTGGCCGAGTACCACACGCTGCTGACCGACAACCGCATCTGGAAACAGCGCACCGTTGGTATTGGCGTGGTCACGCCCGAGCGTGCCCTCAACCTGGGCATGACCGGCCCGATGCTGCGCGGCTCCGGCATCGCCTGGGACTTGCGCAAGAAACAGCCGTACGACGTGTACGGCCAGATGGATTTCGACATCCCGGTGGGCAAGACCGGCGACTGCTACGACCGCTACCTCGTCCGCATGGAAGAGATGAAGCAGTCCAACCGCATCATCGAGCAGTGCGTGAAGTGGCTGCGCGCCAACCCCGGCCCGGTGATCACCGATAACCACAAGGTGGCTGCACCCGCCCGTGAGGCCATGAAGGCCAACATGGAAGAGCTGATCCACCACTTCAAGCTCTTCACCGAAGGCTTCCACGTGCCCGAAGGCGAGGCCTACGCGGCAGTCGAACACCCCAAGGGCGAGTTCGGCATTTACCTCGTCAGCGACGGCGCCAACAAGCCCTACCGCCTGAAGATTCGCGCGCCCGGTTTTGCGCACCTCGCCACCATGGACGAAATGGCGCGCGGTCACATGCTGGCCGATGCGGTCGCCATCATCGGCACCATGGACATCGTTTTCGGAGAGATCGACCGATGAGCACCGTCACGCCCGAGTCCTTCAAAGAGGCCACGATTCGGCGCTTCGACCGCGAGGCCGCCAAGTACCCTGACGAGCAGCGCATTTCCGCGGTGATGGCCTGCCTGGCCATCATCCAGCAGGAAGAGGGCTACGTGAGCCCCGAAGCCGAGGTGGCGCTGGCCGCCTACCTGCGTGTCGAACCGATCGCTGTGCACGAGGTCACGACCTTCTACAACATGTACAACCAGCGGCCGGTGGGCAAGTTCAAGCTCAACGTCTGCACCAACCTGCCGTGCCAACTGCGCGACGGCAACAAGGCCTTGCACCACCTGGAGCACAAGCTGGGCATCGCCATGGGCGAGACCACGGCCGATGGCCTGTTCACGCTGCAGCAGAGCGAATGCCTGGGCGCCTGCGCCGATTCGCCCGTGATGCTGGTCAACGACCGCCACATGTGCAGCTTCATGAGCAATGAGAAGCTGGACCAGCTGGTCGATGGCCTCAAATCATCGGTGCAGGCATCGGAAGGACAAGCATGAACGCCGAGCAGATCCTCTCGCAGTTCCGCGCCACCGGCGTGCAGACCTGCTTCCACGGTCGCCACATCGAGCCGCAGATTTACGCGGGTCTCGATGGCAACAACTGGTCGCTCAAGGACTACGTCGCGCGTGGTGGCTACCAGGCCCTGCGCAAGGTGCTGGGCCAGGACGGCGCGCCACCCGCGGGCGATCCGCCTGTGGCGGGCATGACGCAGGACCAGGTCATCGCCACGCTGAAGGAATCGGCGCTGCGCGGCCGTGGCGGTGCAGGCTTCCCGACCGGCCTGAAGTGGAGCTTCATGCCGCGCCAGTTCCCGGGTCAGAAGTACCTGGTGTGCAACTCGGACGAAGGCGAGCCCGGCACCTGCAAGGACCGCGACATCCTGATGTACAACCCGCACATCGTCATCGAAGGCATGGCGATCGCGGCGTACGCCATGGGCATCAGCGTGGGCTACAACTACATCCACGGCGAGATCTTCGAAGCCTACGACCGCTTCGAAGCCGCGCTGGAAGAAGCGCGTGCCGCGGGCTTCCTCGGCGACGGCATCATGGGCAGCGGCTTCAACTTCCAGTTGCATGCGGCCCACGGTTTTGGCGCCTACATCTGCGGCGAAGAAACCGCGCTGCTCGAATCGCTCGAAGGCAAGAAGGGCCAGCCGCGCTTCAAGCCGCCGTTCCCGGCCAGCTTTGGCCTGTACGGCAAGCCGACCACGATCAACAACACCGAGACCTTTGCCGCGGTGCCCTGGATCATCCGCAACGGCGGCGCGGCGTATCTCGCCTGCGGCAAGCCGAACAACGGCGGCACCAAGATCTATTCGGTGTCGGGCGACGTCGAAATGCCGGGCAACTACGAAGTGCCGCTGGGCACCCCCTTCAGCAAGCTGCTGGAACTCGCCGGTGGTGTGCGCAAGGGCCGCACGCTCAAGGCGGTGATCCCCGGTGGCTCGTCGGCACCGGTGCTGCCTGCTCACATCATGATGGAGTGCACGATGGACTACGACTCCATCGCCAAGGCCGGCTCCATGCTGGGCTCGGGCGCCGTCATCGTGATGGACGATTCGCGCGACATGGTCGAGTCGCTCAAGCGCCTGTCCTACTTCTACATGCACGAATCCTGCGGCCAGTGCACGCCGTGCCGCGAAGGCACGGGCTGGCTCTGGCGCGTGGTCGACCGCATCGACCGCGGCCTGGGCAAACCCGCCGACATGGCGCTGCTCGACAACGTGGCCGAGAACATCATGGGCCGCACCATCTGCGCCCTGGGCGACGCAGCGGCCATGCCGGTGCGCGCCATGATCAAACACTTCCGGCATGAGTTCGAGGCCAAGATCGCGGCCGCTCAGTCGCCCGCCAAGGCTGCTTAAGGCTCCAGAGAAGAAAACCCCATGGTTGAAATCGAACTCGACGGCAAGAAGGTGGAAGTGCCCCCGGGCAGCATGGTGATGCATGCGGCCGAAAAGGCAGGCACCTACATCCCGCACTTCTGCTATCACAAGAAACTGTCCATCGCGGCCAACTGCCGCATGTGCCTGGTCGACGTGGAGAAGGCGCCCAAGCCCATGCCCGCCTGCGCCACGCCGGTGACGCAGGGCATGATCGTGCGCACCAAGAGCGACAAGGCGATCAAGGCCCAGCAGTCGGTGATGGAGTTCCTGCTCATCAACCACCCGCTGGACTGCCCGATCTGCGACCAGGGCGGCGAGTGCCAGCTGCAAGATCTGGCCGTGGGCTACGGTGGCTCCGGTTCGCGCTACGAAGAAGAAAAGCGTGTGGTGTTCCACAAGGACGTGGGCCCGCTGATCTCGATGGAAGAGATGAGCCGCTGCATCCATTGCACCCGCTGCGTGCGCTTTGGCCAGGAAGTGGCCGGCGTGATGGAGCTGGGCATGTCGCACCGCGGTGAACACGCCGAGATCGAAACCTTCCTCGGCGACACGGTGGACTCCGAGCTGTCGGGCAACATGATCGACATCTGCCCGGTCGGCGCGCTCACCAGCAAGCCGTTCCGCTACAGCGCCCGCACCTGGGAACTCTCGCGCCGCAAGAGCGTGAGCCCGCACGATTCGACCGGGGCCAACCTGATCGTTCAGGTGAAGAACCACAAGGTCATGCGCGTGGTGCCGCTGGAGAACGAAGCCGTCAACGAATGCTGGATCGCCGACCGCGACCGCTTCTCGTACGAAGCCGTCAACAGCGAAGAGCGCCTGACCGCGCCCATGCTCAAGCAGGGCGGCGAGTGGCACACGGTGGATTGGCAGACCGCGCTCGAATACGTGGCCAATGGCCTGAAGCAGGTCAAGACCGAGAACGGCGCCGCCGGCATTGGCGTGCTCGCCAGCCCGCACAGCACGCTCGAAGAACTCGCGTTGGCCGGCGCGCTGGTGCGGGGTCTGGGCAGCCAGAACATCGATGCGCGCCTGCGCCACGCCGACTTTGCCAACGCCGCATCCAGCGGTGCTGCTCGTTGGCTCGGGTTGCCGATCGCTTCGCTCTCCATGCTGCAACGCGTGCTGGTCATCGGCTCGAACCTGCGCAAGGACCATCCGCTGTTCGCGCAGCGCATCCGCCAGGCGCAACGCAAGGGCGCCCAGGTCAACGTGCTCAACGCCGTGGCGCAAGACTGGGCCATGCCGGTGAAGAACACCGTGCTGGCCGACAGCGCTGAATGGGTCTCGGCCCTGGCGGGCATCGCCGCTGCCATCGGTGCCGAAACCGGCGCTGCCGCACCTGTGAGTGGCGACGCCACGGACGCGCACCGCGCGGTGGCCAAGTCGTTGCTGGGTGGCGAGCACAAGGCCATCCTGCTGGGCAACGCCGCGGCGCACCACGCCAAGGCGTCGAGCCTGCTCGCGCTGGCCAACTGGATCGCGCAACAGACCGGCGCCACCGTCGGCTACCTGACCGAAGCGGCCAACACCGTGGGCGCGCAACTGGTGAACGCCGTGCCAGGGCAGGGCGGTCTGAACGCCAGCCAGATGCTCGGTGGCCAACTGCGCGCCGCGATCCTGCTGAACACCGAACCCGCGCAGGACACCGCAGCCGGTGCACAAGGCTTGGCTTCTGCTGGCATGGTGGTCACGCTCAGCCCGTTCAAGACCAACCTGGACATCAGCGACGTGCTGCTGCCCATCGCACCGTTCACCGAAACCTCGGGTTCCTTCGTGAACGCCGAAGGCCGCCTGCAAAGTTTCCACGCCGTCGTGCGTCCGCTGGGCGATACGCGTCCGGCTTGGAAGGTTCTGCGCGTGCTGGGCAACCTGCTGGCCCTGCCGGGCTTCGACGCCGATTCGTCGCAAGCCGTGCTGTCCGCCGCGCTGCCGGGTGTCGCCAGTGGTGATGTGGTCGATGCCGCCCGCCTGTCGAACGCCAGCACTGCGGCGATCGACATGAGCCCGGCCACCGCCGCGCCGTGCGTCGCCTCCATCTACCAGCTCGACGGCCTGGTGCGCCGCTCGACCGCCCTGCAACTCACCGCCGACGCGCGGATGAGCGCTCAAGCCGTGGAAGGAGCCGCAGCGTGATCGATGCGATGTACAACGGCGGCCTGGGCCTGATCAACGCCACCTGGTGGTCGACCGGCGCCTGGCCCGTCATCTGGAACCTGATCAAGATCGTGGCCGTGCTCGCGCCGCTGATGGGCCTGGTGGCCTACCTCACGCTGTGGGAGCGCAAGCTGCTGGGCTGGATCCAGGTGCGCCACGGTCCCAACCGCGTGGGCCCCATGGGCCTGCTGCAGCCGATCGCCGACGCGCTCAAGCTGCTGACCAAGGAACTGATCCGCCCCAGCGCCGCGAGCAATGGTTTGTTCCGCCTGGGCCCGGTGATGGCCATCATGCCGGCACTGGCCGCGTGGGTCGCGATCCCGTTTGGTCCGGAGGCGATCATCGCCAACGTGAACGCGGGCCTGCTGGTGGTGCTGGCCATCACCTCGATCGAGGTGTATGGCGTGATCATCGCGGGCTGGGCGTCCAACTCGAAGTACGCCTTCCTGGGCGCGCTGCGCGCCTCGGCGCAGATGGTGAGCTACGAAATTGCCATTGGCTTCTGCTTCCTCGTGGTCGTCATGACCGCCGGCAGCCTGCACCTGGGCGAAATCGTGGCCTCGCAATCGCGCGGCATGGGCGCCAACATGGGTCTGGGTTTCCTGTCGTGGAACTGGCTGCCGCTGCTGCCCATCTTCTTCGTCTACCTGATCTCCGGCGTGGCCGAAACCAACCGCCACCCGTTCGACGTGGTGGAAGGCGAGGCGGAAATCGTCGCGGGCCACATGGTCGAGTACTCGGGCATGGGCTTTGCCATCTTCTTCCTGGCCGAGTACGCCAGCATGTGGCTGGTGTCGGTACTGGCCGTGCTGATGTTCCTGGGTGGCTGGCTCTCGCCGATCGGCGCGCTGGACTTCATCCCGGGCTGGATCTGGCTCGGCATCAAGACCTGTGTCGTGGTGTCCATGTTCATCTGGATCCGCGCCACCTTTCCACGCTTCCGCTACGACCAGATCATGCGTCTGGGCTGGAAGATTTTCATTCCTGTCACGTTGATCTGGCTGCTCCTCGTGGGTGCGTTCATGCAGACACCTTGGAACATCTGGAAATAAGCAGGGCGATTGACCATGTCCACCACCACGGCCGTTGCGCCTTTCTCCTTCCGCGACTTCTTCAACAGCTTTCTGCTGGTGGAGCTGTTCAAGGGCATGGCCCTGACCGGCCGCTACGCTTTCAAGCGCAAGATCACGGTGCAGTTCCCCGAGGAAAAAACACCACTGTCGCCGCGCTTCCGTGGCCTGCACGCGCTGCGCCGCTATGAAAACGGCGAAGAGCGTTGCATTGCCTGCAAGCTCTGCGAAGCCGTGTGCCCGGCCTTGGCGATCACCATCGAGTCCGAGGTGCGCGACGACGGTTCGCGCCGCACCACGCGTTACGACATCGACCTGACCAAGTGCATCTTCTGCGGCTTCTGCGAAGAGAGCTGCCCGGTGGATTCCATCGTCGAGACGCATGTCCTGGAGTACCACGGCGAGAAGCGCGGTGACCTGTACTTCACCAAGGAAATGCTGCTGGCCGTGGGCGACCGCTACGAATCCGAAATTGCCGCCGCCCGGGCCGCTGACGCCCCCTATCGCTGATCCACGCCGAACCGATTCGGCCTGACCAGACGACACAAGAACCAAGACGCCATGGACTACCAGACCGGCTTTTTTTACCTCTTCTCCGCGGTGCTGCTGTTTGCCGGCTACCGCGTGATCACCGCGCGCAACCCGGTGCACGCCGTGTTGTTCCTCATGCTGGCGTTCTCGCAAGCGGCCGCACTGTGGCTGCTGCTCAAGGCCGAGTTCCTGGGCATCACGCTGGTGCTGGTGTACCTGGGCGCCGTGATGGTGCTGTTCCTGTTTGTCGTGATGATGCTCGACATCAACCTGGACACCGTGCGCCAGGGCTTCTGGAAACATTTCCCGATGGCCACGGTGCTCGGCGTCTTCGTGGCCGCCGAGCTCATTGCCGTGCTGTGGGCCGGTTTCCCGTCCATCTCGGCCAGCCCTGAAGTGGCCGCCAAGGCCGCCAACTACTCCAACACCCGCGAGCTGGGTGTGTTGCTCTACACCGAGTACCTGTACCCCATTCAGGTGGCGGGTGTGATCCTGCTGGTGGCGATGATCACCGCCATCGCGTTGACCCTGCGCCAACGCAAGGACAGCAAGGCCATCAACCCCAACCTGCAAGTGCACGTGCGCGCCAAGGACCGTCTGGTGGTGCTGCCGATGAACGCCACGCAGAAAGCCGCGCCCATTGTGGAAGCGGCCGCCGCCCCGGAGGGCCAGAAGCCATGAACCTGACCCTGGGCCATTTCCTCGCCGTCGGCGCGATCCTGTTTGCGATCTCGGTCGTGGGCATTTTTCTCAACCGCAAGAACCTCATCGTGTTGCTCATGGCCATCGAGCTGATGCTGCTGGCCGTCAACATGAACTTCGTGGCGTTCTCGCACTATCTGGGCGACATGCACGGCCAGATCTTCGTGTTTTTCATCCTGACCGTGGCCGCCGCCGAATCGGCGATCGGTCTGGCCATTCTGGTGCTGCTGTTCCGCAACAAGTCGTCGATCAGCGTCGAAGAACTCAACACCCTCAAGGGTTGAGGCCAGGGCCACCCACACGAGAACTCAGGCAAGAACCCCATGAGCACCACCCTCTCTGCAAGCACCTTGCTCGCCGTCCCGCTGGCCCCTCTGGTCGGTTCGTTGATCGCCGGCATTCTGGGCACGACCTTCGGCGGCAACGTGATCGGCCGCCGCACCTCGCACACCTTCACCATCCTGGGCGTGTTGATCGCCTTCATCCTCTCGGCCATGACGCTCAAGAGCGTGGCCATGGACGGTGCGCGCTTCAACGAAACCCTCTACACCTGGATGGTGGTGGGCGGGCTGAAGATGGAGATCGGTTTCCTGGTCGACGGCCTCACCGCGATGATGATGGTGGTGGTCACCTTCGTCTCGCTCATGGTGCACGTCTACACCATCGGCTACATGGAAGAAGACGACGGCTACAACCGCTTCTTCGCCTACATCTCGCTGTTCACCTTCTCCATGCTCATGCTGGTCATGAGCAACAACCTGCTGCAGCTGTTCTTCGGCTGGGAAGCGGTGGGCCTGGTGTCGTACCTGCTGATCGGTTTCTGGTTCAACAAGCCCACGGCGATCTTCGCCAACATGAAGGCCTTCCTGGTCAACCGCGTGGGCGACTTCGGCTTCATCCTCGGCATCGGCCTGATCGTGGCCTATGCCGGCACCATGAACTACACCGAGGTGTTCGCCAAGGCGCCTGAACTCGGCGCGCTGGGCTTCCCCGGCACCGACTGGCTGCTGATCACCGTGATCTGCATCTGCCTGTTCATCGGCGCCATGGGCAAGAGCGCACAGTTCCCGCTGCACGTCTGGCTGCCCGACTCCATGGAAGGCCCCACGCCAATCTCTGCGCTGATCCACGCCGCCACCATGGTGACGGCCGGCATCTTCATGGTCGCGCGCATGTCGCCGCTGTTCGAGCTGTCGGACACCGCGCTCAACTTCATCCTCATCATCGGCGCCATCACCGCGCTGTTCATGGGCTTCCTGGGCATCATCCAGAACGACATCAAGCGCGTGGTCGCGTACTCCACGCTCTCGCAGCTGGGCTACATGACGGTGGCGCTGGGCGCGTCGGCCTACTCGGTGGCGGTGTTCCACCTCATGACCCACGCCTTCTTCAAGGCCCTGCTGTTCCTCGCGGCCGGCTCGGTCATCATGGGCCTGCACCACAACCAGGACATCCGCTGGATGGGCGCCGTGCGCAAGTACATGCCCATCACCTGGATCACCTCGCTGCTGGGTACGCTGGCGCTGATCGGCACGCCGCTGTTCTCCGGCTTCTATTCCAAGGACAGCATCATCGAGGCGGTGCACTTCAGCACGCTGCCCGCCGCTGGCTTCGCGCACTTCGCGGTGCTCGCCGGTGTGTTCGTCACCTCGTTCTATTCGTTCCGCCTCTACTTCCTGGTGTTCCACGGCAAGGAGCGCTACGACCAGAACCCGGACGCGCACCACGATGACCACCACGACGACCACGCGCACGAGGACCATGGCCACGGGCATGGTGAC
The DNA here is from genome assembly GCF_005503365.1 of Hydrogenophaga sp. 2FB. GTDB lineage: Bacteria > Pseudomonadota > Gammaproteobacteria > Burkholderiales > Burkholderiaceae_C > Hydrogenophaga. The sequence continues at coordinate 49,159 of NZ_SCML01000015.1, read as the reverse complement.
GGCAAGCCGCACGAGTCGCCCTGGGTGGTGACAGTGCCGCTGCTCCTGCTGGCGATTCCCTCGGTGGTGATCGGCTACATGACCATCGAGCCCATGCTGTTCGGTGAGTTCTTCAAGGACGCGATCACCATCAACTCGGCGGCCCACCCCGCCGTCGCCAGGTTCGCCGAAGAGTTCCACGGCCCGCTGGCCATGGCGCTGCATGCCCTGAAGACGGCGCCGCTGTATCTGGCCCTGGCCGGTGCGGTGCTCGCCTGGTACATGTACCTGATCAACCCGGCCGTGCCCGCCGCCATCGCCCGCGCGTTGCGCCCGATCGTGGTGGTGCTGGAGAACAAGTACTACATGGACTGGTTCAACGAGAACGTGCTGGCCAAGGCCGCGCGCGGTCTGGGCGTGGGCCTGTGGAAGGGCGGCGACCGCGGCGTGATCGAAGGCGGCGTGGTCAACGCCAGCTGGAAGATCGTGGGCGCGGTGTCGTCGGTGGTGCGCCGTGCGCAGACCGGCTACCTGTACCACTACGCGCTCATGATGATCGTGGGCGTGCTGCTGTTCATGACGTACTTCGTCTGGCTCGCCAAATAAGAAGAGGGATAACAAGATGGGTTTGCTGAGCCTTGCAATCTGGACGCCGATCTTTTTTGGCGTCGTGCTGCTGGCCCTGGGCCGCGACGATCAGGCGCATGTGGTGCGTTGGATCGCGCTGATCGGCGCCATTGTCAGCCTGGCCGTGACGGTGCCGCTGTACACGGGCTTCGAGCTCGGCACCGCGGCGATGCAGTTTGTCGAGAAGGGCGTCTGGATCGAACGCTTCAACGTCAACTACCACCTCGGCGTGGACGGCATCTCGCTCTGGCTGATCCTGCTGACCGCGTTCATCAACGTGGTGGTGATCGTGGCGAGCTGGGAGTCGATCACCTCGCGCGTGAACCAGTACATGGCCGCGTTCCTGATTCTCTCGGGTCTGATGATCGGCGTCTTCAGCGCGCAGGACGCGATGCTGTTCTACGTGTTCTTCGAAGCCACGCTGATCCCGATGTACCTGATCATCGGCATCTGGGGCGGCCCGAACAAGATCTACGCGGCGTTCAAGTTCTTCCTCTACACGCTGCTGGGCTCGCTGCTCATGCTGATCGCGCTGATCTACCTGTACACGCAGTCCGGCGGCAGCTTCGCACTGGCCGACTGGTACAAGCTGCCGCTCGGTGGCACCGCGCAAACGCTGCTGTTCTTCGCCTTGTTCGCCGCCTTCGCCGTGAAGGTGCCGATGTGGCCGGTGCACACCTGGTTGCCCGACGTGCACGTGGAAGCGCCCACCGGCGGCTCCGCCGTGCTGGCGGCCATCATGCTCAAGCTGGGCGCCTACGGCTTCCTGCGCTTCTCGCTGCCCATCCTGCCCGACGCGTCCCATGAATGGGCCTGGCTGATGATCGCGCTCTCCATCATCGCCGTGATCTACGTCGGCCTGGTGGCGATGGTCCAGCAGGACATGAAGAAACTGGTGGCTTACTCGTCGGTGGCGCACATGGGTTTCGTCACGCTCGGCTTCTTCATCTTCAGCGACCTCGGCGTGTCCGGTGCGATCGTGCAGATGATCGCCCACGGCTTCGTCTCGGCCGCCATGTTCCTCTGCATCGGCGTGTTGTACGACCGCGTGCACTCGCGCGAAATCGCCGACTACGGCGGTGTGGTCAACACCATGCCCAATTTCGCCGCCTTCGCGCTGCTGTTCACCATGGCCAATTGCGGCCTGCCCGCCACAGCCGGTTTCGTGGGCGAGTGGATGGTGATCATCGCCGCCGTCAAGGCCAACTTCTGGATCGGCCTGATGGCCGCGTCGGCCCTGATCTTCGGCGCCGCCTACTCGCTGTGGATGTACAAGCGCGTCTACCTGGGCAGCGTGGGCAACGACAACGTCAAGGCGCTGACCGACATCAACAAGCGCGAATTCCTCGTGCTGGGTGTGCTGGCGCTGGCCGTGCTCTACATGGGTGTCTATCCCAAGCCCTTCACCGATGTGATGGACGCGTCCGTGGCCGAGCTGCTGCGCCACGTCGCCATCTCCAAACTGAACTGAGCCTCCCGGGCACGCTACACAAGAGAACGCTCACATCATGATTGACAAGCTCAGCTGGGTCGCGGCCTACCCAGAAATTCTTCTGCTGACGATGGCCTGCGTGATCGCGCTGGTGGACCTGGGCGTGAAGACGCCGCTGCGTGGCGCCACCTACGGTCTGACGCTGCTCACCCTCGCGGTCATCGCCGTGCTGCAAGGCATGGCGGCGGCATCGGGCAGCACCGTGGTGGGCTTTGGCGGCATGATCGTCAGCGACCCCATGGGCAACTGGCTCAAGTGCTTCGCGTCGATCGCCATGATGGTCACCCTGGTGTACGGCCGTGGTTATTCCGGCCAGCGCGACATGCTGCGCGGTGGCGAACTGTTCACGCTGGGCATGTTCGCGTTGCTGGGCATGTTCGTCATGATCTCGGGCCACAACTTCCTGGTGATCTACCTCGGCCTGGAACTGCTCACGCTTTCCAGCTACGCCCTGGTGGCGCTGCGCCGGGACAACGTGCAAGCCACCGAAGCGGCCATGAAGTACTTCGTGCTCGGTGCGCTGGCCAGCGGTTTCCTGCTCTACGGCCTGTCCATGGTGTACGGCGCGACCGGCTCGCTCGACGTGACCGAGGTGTTGAAGGCTATCGCCGGTGGCGAGGCCACGCTCAAGGGCTCGGCCCAGGTGCTCACGCTGGGTCTCGTGTTCGTGGTCGCCGGCCTGGCGTTCAAGCTCGGTGTCGTGCCCTTCCACATGTGGGTGCCCGACGTGTACCACGGTGCCCCCACCGCCATCACGCTCGTCATCGGTGGCGCGCCCAAGCTGGCCGCTTTCGCCATCGTGATCCGGCTGCTGGTCGAAGGCCTGTTGCCACTCGCCGTGGACTGGCAGCAGATGCTGGCCGTGTTGTCCGTCATGTCGCTGCTGATCGGCAACCTGGCCGCCATCGCGCAGACCAACATCAAACGCATGCTCGCGTTCTCCACCATCTCGCAGATGGGCTTCATGCTGCTGGGCTTGCTGGCGGGCGTGGTGCAGGGCGATGCGGGCAACATGGCCAACGCCTACGGCTCGTCCATGTTCTACGTCATCACCTACGTGCTGACCACGCTGGGCACCTTCGGCGTGATCCTGCTGCTCTCGCGCAACGGCTTCGAGTCGGAGAACATCACCGACCTCGCCGGCTTGAACCAGCGCAGCCCGCTGTACGCCGGCGTGATGGCGGTCTGCATGTTCTCGCTGGCCGGCGTGCCGCCGCTGGTGGGCTTCTACGCCAAGCTGTCGGTGCTGCAGGCGCTGCTGGCGTCGAGCGGCGCGTTCTACGTGGGCCTGGCCGTCTTCGCGGTGGTCATGTCGCTGATCGGCGCTTTCTACTACCTGCGCGTCGTCAAGGTCATGTACTTCGACGCACCCACCCAGACGGCCGAGATCGAAGCCGGCCTGGACGCGCGCTCGGTGCTCACCCTCAACGGCGCGCTGGTGCTGGTGCTGGGCATCGTGCCGGGTGGTCTCATGACCTTGTGCGCCCAGGCTGTGGCGCAATTGTTCGCCTGAAGGCCAGAGACTTGCGGTTGCCGGTGAACTTGCCGGTGGCCGCCGGCTCACACACCGTTCCATGACCCATACCCTTTCCGTCTGGCTGGTGTTGATCGCCGCCTTCATCGCCGCCAACCTTCCCTTCGTCAACGAGCGCTGGTTCGCCGTCGTGCCGCGTCGCGCGCCGAAGAAGACCTTGTGGATGCGCGTGGGGGAGCTGGTGGTGTTGTACTTCCTGGTCGGCGCGCTCGGTTTGGCGCTGGAGCAGCGCGCCGGGCAGATCGCCCCGCAAGGCTGGGAGTTCTACGCCACCACCGGCGCGCTCTTCCTCACGCTGGCCTTCCCGGGTTTTGTTTACCGCTACCTGTACCGGCACCGCGGATGAACCAGGACGACCGCCACCTGCGAGAAACCACGCTGTCGCGCACCGAGTTGCTGCGCGGCAATTTCCTGCACGTGGTGCGCGACACCGTGCGCCTGCCCAACGAAGCCGAAGCGACGCGCGAATACGTGCTGCATCCCGGCGCGGTGATGGTGATCGGCCTGCTGGACGACGGCCGCGTGGTGCTGGAACGGCAGTTCCGCCACCCCATGCAGGCCGTGATGATCGAGTTTCCCGCGGGCAAGCTTGACGCGGGCGAGGGCAGCCTGGCCTGCGCGCAGCGTGAGCTGCTCGAAGAAACGGGTTACAGCGCGCGTGAGTGGGCGTTTGCCGGCCGGCTCGCACCCACCATCGCCTATTCCGACGAAGTCATCGATATCTGGTTCGCGCGCGGCCTCACGCTGGGCGCGCGCCGCCTCGACGACGGTGAATTCCTCGACGTGTTCAGCGCCACGCCGGCCGAGTTGAAGGCCTGGTGCTTCAACGGCGAGGTGATCGACAGCAAGACCTTGATCGGTTCGATGTGGCTGCACAACGTCCTGCAAGGGGAGTGGTCTCTGGAATGGACCGCAGCCCATGACGCGGTGGATGCTGGAAAATCCACGGCATGAAGGTTCTCAACCTGCAATGCGCGCAGCAGCACGACTTTGAAGGCTGGTTCGGCTCCGAAGACGACTTCGCGAGCCAGATGGAGCGCGGCCTCGTGTCGTGCCCGTTGTGCGGCGATGCACACATTCAGAAGATGCTCTCCGCGCCGCGGTTGAATCTGCGGGCGAGCCATCAGGACGCCAAGCCGCCCGCCGCACCGTCCGAGAGCCACGCGGTGGCCATGAGCAACCACGGTGGCAAGCCGGAGATCGCGGCGATGCAGGCGCGCATCCTGAAAGCCTTGCGCGAAGTGATGGCGAACACGGAAGACGTGGGCGAACGTTTTGCCGACGAGGCGCGCGCCATGCACCACGGCGAGGTCGAACACCGGCAGATCCGCGGCCAGGCAAGCCCGCAGGAGGCGCTGGAGTTGATGGAAGAGGGCGTTGAAGTCATTGCCCTGCCGATGCTGCCGGCGATCAAGGAAACCCTGCAATAGGGTCCGCCGCATCCCTTGCAAAACCCCGCCGCGCGGGGTTTTTTTGTGGCCGGGTGCGGCCTGGGGGCGCATCATGCACGTTACGCATGACGGCATGGCATGGGTCCATGCAATCCTTGTCTGGGGCCGTTCGGGTGCGTGGAGCGATCCTAGAATCGCGCACATCCTCCCCCCCCAACGACCCCATTTGACCGGATGCCGATCATGAACCCCAGTTTTCAGGACCTGTATTTCGCCGCCGCCGACCCCGAGGAAATGCGCAGCCGCGACCCCGCCTTGCTCAAGACCATGGCCGCCGCGCACCAGGCCCTGCTGAGCGCGTCGACGGTGGGCGAGGTGCGGGTGCAGATCCTGGAGCTGCCCAGGAAGCTGGCCAAGGAAAGTGGCACGCATGTGCTGCAGATCGTGCACCCGGATATGCCTTTCCTGGTGGACTCGGTGGGCATGGCGGTCAACCGCAGCGGGCGCACCCTGCACTGGATCGTCCACCCCCTGCTGCGCGTCACGCGCGATGCGGCGGGCCATGTGGCCCAGATCACCGACGCGGCGAAACCAGGCACCAGCGAGGGCCAGGTGGTCTCGTGCATGCTGGTCGAGTGCGACCGGCTCGCGTCCGACCCCGAGGGCGTGGCGCTGTGCAAGGCCATTGAAGACACCTTGCAGGATGTGCGCCTGGCCGTGCATGACTGGCGCGCCATGCTGTCGCGCGTGCAGGTGCTCAACGCCAGCTTCACCGCGCTGGACGCGTCCGTCGCCGACGAAGCCAAGGCCTTTCTGACCTGGCTCGAACAAGGCCACTTCACCTTCCTGGCCGCCGAAGACTACGAACTCCGGGGCGATGTGCTGGTGCCCCTGCCTGGCACGGCACTGGGCATGCTCAAGGCCCCGGGGGCCCAGGCCCTGCCGGTCCAGCCCGCGGATGTCTTCGTGGCCAACCCCGATCTGGTGCTGTCCACCAAGGCCATGAGCCGCTCCACCGTGCACCGCCCCGCGTGGCTCGACGCCATCAGCGTCAAGCGGCTGGATGCGGCCGGCAAGCTGGTGGGGGAGAGCCGGTTCCTGGGGCTGTACACCTCGGCGGCCTATGCCGCTTCGGTCGAGCAGATCCCGGTGGTGCGCCAGCACGTGGCGCGGGTCATGGCCAATGCCGGCGTGGTCAAGGGCAGCCACGCCCACAAGGCCTTGCAGGCGATCCTGGAGAATTACCCGCGCGACGAGATGCTGCAAATCGATGCGGCCACCCTGGAGCAGCACGCCATGGGCATCCTGCGCCTGCAGGAGCGCCAGCGCGTGCGCCTGTTCATGCGCCGCGGTGCCTACGGCAGCCTGGTCTCCCTGCTGGTGTATGTGCCGCGCGAGGTGTACACCACCGAGTTGCGCGTGAAACTCGGGGCCATGTTCACCGAGGCGTTCGACGCCGCGTCGATCGAGTTCACGCCCATGCTCACCGACAGCGCGCTCGCGCGCATCCACTACATCGTGCGCGCCAAGGACAAGCTGCCCGCGCAGGTGGATCTGGTCCAGCTCGAAGCCCGGGTGGCCCAGGCCTGCAAGCGCTGGGTCGACGGCGTGAACGCCGTGCTGCTGGCGCAGAACGGCCGCAGTGCCGGCGGCCTGGAAGCCCTGGTGGCGGCGTTCCCGACCGCCTACCGCGAGGACTTCGACGCCGACACCGCCGCCAGCGATGCGGCCGTCCTCAACGGCCTGAGCGAACAGCAGCCGCTGGCGCTCAAGCTGTACCAGCGCGACGGGCAGGTGCGTTTCAAGACCTACGCCACACAGAAGATCACGCTGTCGGACGCGATGCCCGTGATGGAGTCCATGGGCGCGCGGGTGCTCGACGAGCATCCCTACCACCTGGCCGCACCGGGCTACTGGCTGCACGACTGGGGCCTGCAGTTTGCCCAGTCGCTGGACGTCGACCGCCTCAAGTTCCGCTTCGAGGAGCTGTTCCAGGCCGTCTGGCGCCAGGAGATGGAGATCGACGCGCTCAACCGCCTGGTGCTGTCCACCGAGCTGGATGCCCGCGCCATTGCCGTGCTGCGCGCCTATGTGCGCTACTTCAAGCAACTGGGTTTCGCCTTCAGCCAGAGCTACATCGAAGACACCCTCAACAAGAACCCGGCCATCGCGCAGGGCCTGGCCGAGCTGTTCGCGGTCCGCTTCGATCCGGCGCAGGCCGACGGACGCAGCGAACGCACGCAAGCCAAGGTGCGCGCGCTGGAAGCCCTGCTGGCGGACGTGGCCAGCCTGGAAGAAGACCGCGTGCTGCGCCAGTTCCTCAGCACCATCCAGGCCACGCTGCGCACCAATGTCTACCAGCGCGGCAAGGACTACATGAGCTTCAAGCTCAGCCCGCGCGACATCCCCAACGTGCCCGAGCCCAAACCCCTGTTCGAGATCTGGGTCTATTCGCCCCGCTTCGAGGGCCTGCACCTGCGCGGTGGCAAGGTCGCGCGCGGGGGCCTGCGCTGGTCGGACCGGCGCGAGGATTTCCGCACCGAAATCCTCGGCCTGGTCAAGGCGCAGATGGTGAAGAACACGGTGATCGTGCCCGTGGGCTCCAAGGGGGGCTTCGTGCTGAAGAAGGCCCCGCCCGCGAGCGAGCGCGAAGCCTATCTGGCCGAAGGCGTGGCCTGCTACAAGACCTTCCTGTCGGGTCTGCTCGACATCACCGACAACCTGGTCAAGGGCGCGGTGGTGCCGCCCCCTGACGTGGTGCGCCACGATGAGGACGACCCCTATCTGGTGGTCGCCGCCGACAAGGGCACGGCGACGTTCAGCGACATCGCCAACAGCGTGAGCGCGACCTACGGCTTCTGGTTGGGCGACGCGTTCGCGTCGGGCGGCTCGGTCGGCTACGACCACAAGAAGATGGGCATCACCGCGCGCGGCGCCTGGGAATCGGTCAAGCGCCATTTCCGCGGCCTGGGCGTGGACACGCAAACCCAGCCCTTCAACGTGGCCGGCATCGGCGACATGTCGGGCGACGTGTTCGGCAATGGCATGCTGCTGTCCACCCAGATCCGGCTGGTGCTGGCCTTTGACCACCGCCACATCTTCATCGACCCCAACCCCTCCGATCTCGCGGCCAGCTACGCCGAGCGCGAGCGGTTGTTCAAGCTGCCTCGCTCCAGCTGGGCCGACTACGACAAGGGCCTCATCAGCGAAGGCGGTGGCGTCTTCCCGCGCAGCGCGAAGTCGATCCCGTTGAGTGCACAGGCGCGCGCCGTCATCGGCACCGAGGCCACTGAGATGGCGCCCAACGAGCTGCTCAACGCCATCCTCAAGGCACCGGTGGATCTGGTCTACAACGGCGGCATCGGCACCTACGTGAAAGCCAGCTTCGAGAGCCACGCCCAGGTGGGTGACAAGGCGGGCGATGCCTTCCGCGTCAACGGCAACGAGCTGCGCTGCAAAGTGTTCGGCGAAGGCGGCAACCTGGGCTGCACGCAGAACGGCCGCATCGAGTTCGCCCAGGCCGGCGGCCTGATCTACACCGACGCCATCGACAACTCGGCCGGCGTGGACTGCTCCGACCACGAGGTCAACATCAAGATCCTGCTGGGTGCGGTGCAGGAAGCCGGTGGGCTCACGCTGGAGAGCCGCAACGACCTGCTCGCCAGCATGACCGACGAGGTCGGCCATCTCGTGTTGCAGGACAACTACTACCAGACGCAGCAGATCGAACTGGCCGCCACCCGGCCCGTCTACCTGCTCGACGGGCAGCAGAACCTGATGCGCCGGCTCGAACACATCGGCCTGCTCAAGCGCGCCATCGAGTTTCTGCCGAGCGATGAAGAACTGGGCAAGCGCAAGCGCGACGGGCGGGGCCTGACGCGCCCCGAAAACGCCGTGCTGCTGGCCTACGCCAAGATGAACCTGTTCGACGAGTTGTGCGGCAGCGAGCTGCCCGACGACCCGTTCTACGCGCGCGTGCTCAAGATGTATTTCCCGGTGGTGCTGGGCGAACGCCATGGCGACTTCATCGCGCGGCATCCACTCAAGCGCGAGATCATCGCCACCTTCATGACCAACACCGTGGCCAACCGCGTCGGCGCCACCTTCGTCAACTTCCTGGCCAACGAGGCCTTGTGCACCGCGGCCGAGGTGGTCAGCGCCTACACCCTGGCGCGCGAGGTGTTTGCACTCGAACCGATCTGGGATCAGATCGACGCGCTGGACAACAAGGTCACGACCGAACTGCAGCTGAGCCTGCTCACCCAGCTGGCCGCCATCGCCCAGCGCGCCAGCCGCTGGATGCTGCGCCAGCGCGGCCAGGGCGACCTGCCCACGCTGATCGCCAAGTACCGCCCGGCGGCCCGCACGCTGCGCCAGCACGTCGAGCAATGGCTGCCCGCCACCGCCCGCGAGCAATGGAAGGTGGCCAGCGCCCGCCTGGTGCAGGCGGGTGTGGATGCCCAGCTGGCCGACGACCTGACCGTGCTCGACCACCTGTACCCGGTGCTGGACTTGGTCGATGTGGCGGCCAAGGCCGGCAGCACGCTGGAGCAGGCCGCGCGGACCTATTTCGCGATCGAGAGCACGCTCGGCCTGGACCGCTGGCGCCAGCACATCGGCAAGCTGCCGACCGACTCGCTGTGGCAGACCCAGGCCCGTGCCAGCGCGCGCGACGACGTGTACTCCATCGCCGGGCAACTGGTGTTGTCGCTGCTGAGCAGCCAGCAGGAGCTGACCTCATGGCAGGAGCGCCACGCCAAGGCGATTGAACGCGTCAACGCCATGCACGAGAGCATCGCCAACCAGGCGCCCGATCTGGCGCCGGTGTCGGTCGCGTTGCGGGAGCTGCGCCAGCTCGCCTGACGCCGCGCGTCAGGCGTTGAACTGCAGCGCCGCCAACCCCGCGTACACGCCGCCATGCGCCACCAGCTCGGCGTGCGTGCCTTGCTCCACCAGCCGCCCGTGGTCCAGCACCACGATCAGGTCGGCCTTTTGCACGGTGGCCAGGCGGTGGGCGATCACCAGCGTCGTGCGGTCTTTCATGGCCGATTCCAGCGCCGCCTGCACCATGCGTTCGCTCTGCGCGTCCAGCGCGCTGGTGGCTTCGTCGAGCAGCAGCAGGGGTGGGTTCTTGAGCATGGCGCGCGCAATGGCGATGCGCTGGCGCTGGCCGCCCGACAGGCGCACGCCGCGTTCGCCCAGGAAGGTGTCGTAGCCCTCGGGCAGTTTTTCGATGAACTCGTCCGCGAAGGCCGCGGCGGCGGCGGCGCGCACCTCGGCGTCGCTGGCGTCGGGCTTGCCGTAGCGGATGTTTTCCAAGGCGCTGCTGGAGAAGATCACCGGGTCCTGCGGCACGATGCCGATGCGTTGGCGCAGCGCGTGCAGGTCCAGCTGGTGGATGGGCACGCCATCGAGCCGGATGCTGCCTTGCGCCGGGTCGTAGTAGCGCAGCAGCAAACCGAACACGGTCGTCTTGCCCGCGCCGCTGGGGCCGACGAGCGCCACGGTTTTCCCCGGTTGCACGTCCAGCGTGAAACCGCTGAGCGCGGCTTGCGCGGGGCGCGAGGGATAGTGGAAGGTGACGCCATCAAACGCCAGCGCGCTGCCGCCCTGTGGCGACGGGGCCTGCTGCGGAACCGCAGGTGATTGCACCGGCGATTCGCTGGCCAGCAGCTCCATCAACCGTTCGCTCGCACCCGCGGCGCGCAGCAGATCGCCGTACACCTCGCCCAGCACGCCCACGGCACCCGCGAGGATGATGATGTAGACCACGGTCTGCCCCAGGTGGCCCGGTGTGATGGTGCCCGCCAGCACCGCTTGCGTGCCCTGGTACAGGCCCCAGAGCAGCAGCGCGGCCGTGGTGATGATGATGAAGGCCACCATGCCGGCGCGTGCCTTGGTGCGGCGGATCGCGGTGACGAAGGCGCTCTCGGTCGAGCCGCGAAAGCGCGATGCTTCGCGGTCTTCGGCGGTGTAGCTCTGCACGATCGGGATGGCGTTGAGTACTTCGGCCGCGATCGCGCTGGAGTCGGCCACGCGGTCCTGGCTGGCGCGGGAGAGCTTGCGCACGCGCCGGCCGAACCACATGCTGGGCAGCACCACCAGCAGGATGATCAGCAGCACCTGCAGCATCACGTAGGGGTTGGTCCACACCAGCATGATCAGCGCGCCGATGCCCATCACCGCGTTGCGCAGGCCCATGGAGAGCGACGAGCCCACCACGGTCTGCACCAGCGTGGTGTCGGTGGTCAGGCGCGAGAGCACTTCGCCCGTTTGCGTGGTCTCGAAGAACTGCGGACTTTGTCGCAGCACGTGGCTGTAGACGGCGGTGCGCAGGTCGGCGGTGATGCGCTCGCCCAGCCAGCTCACGAGGTAGAAGCGCGCCGCGGAAAACAGACCGAGCGCCACCGCCACGGCGAAGAGTTCGAGGAAGTGGCCGCGCAAGCCCATGGCCTGCGCACTGCGGTCGCTCGCGACGAGACCGCCATCGATCAGTCCCCGCAGCGCGACGGGAAACAACAGCGTGGCGACCGCTGCGAGCACCAGGAACAGCATGGCCAGCCCGATCTGGGTCCGGTACGGCCGCATGAATGGGACGAGGCCACCGAGCGAGGTGGGCGTGGTGGCCTTGGGGCGTTCGGCGGCGAAGGGTTGTGGCATGGTGGTTCCGATGGAGGTCCGATGGGCGACCCCGAACGTGCGGGGCGCGGTGCTAGGATGCGCCCGAAATCAATCACTTCAAGGGCAGAGGATGGCACAACAAGACGATTTCGCACCCACCGAGGTGCTGCCAGGCACGGACGCGTCCCGGCCGATGCAATCGCTCGATATCCGGTTCACCGGCTCGGGCAGCGAGTATTTCCGCATCTGGATCGTGAACCTCCTGCTCACGCTGGTGACGTTCACGCTCTACGTGCCCTTTGCGCGTGCGCGCCGCATCGCCTACTTCCAGAACAACACGCTGGTGGGCGGCGATCCTTTGGGCTTTCACGCCGACCCGTGGAAGATGTTCCGTGGTTACCTGCTGGTGCTCCTGCTCGGTGTGGCGTACTGGGCCGTGTCGAACTTCCAGCCCGGCCTGACCTGGATCGCGCTGGCGGTGTTCGCGGCGCTGTGGCCCGCGCTGTGGCGCGCGTCGCTGCAGTTCCGTCTGCGCAACACGAGCTGGCGCGGCGTGCGTCTGTCCTTCGTGGGTGATCTCAAGTCGGCCTACCTGAGCATGCTGCCGTTTTTCTTGCCAGCCCTGGTGTTCGTGCTGTTCCTGCCCGAGATGGAAGAGGGCGAAAAAATGGCGCGCGAAGCGGCGCAGCGCAGCATGCAGGTGGTGGGCTTGGTCACGTTGGCTTTCATGGCCTTGTTGCCGTGGTTGTTTGCCCGGATGAAGCGCTACCAGCATGGCGGCTACGCTTTTGCGCAGGAGCGCACGGCCTTGAAAGTGGGCGCAGGCAGCTTCTACCTGTTGTTCCTGAAGACCTTGGGCCTGAGCATCGCCGTGGGGGTGTTGGCGGGCGTGGTGCTGATCGCGCCACTGTTCCTGTTGGGCGGGGCGCTCGCGCCTTTGCTGATCACGGCAGCGCTGGCGGTGATCTACCTGCTGGTGCCGCTCCTGACCATGCCCTATGTCACCGCGCGCATGCAGAACCTGATCTGGGGTGGCACGCGCAGCCACAAGATTCACTTCGACAGCAGCCTGCGCTTTCGCGCGCTGTTCCGCGTCACGCTGGTCAACTGGTTGTTGATCGTGATCACGCTGGGCCTGTACTGGCCTTTCGCCAAAGTGCGCACCGCGCGCCTGAAGCTCGAAGCCATGTCGCTGGACGTGCAGGGCCCGGTGGACGAGTGGCTCGCGCGCGCGCAGAAATCGAACAAGGGCGTGCTGGGCGATGCCGCGGGTGACTTCTTCGGTATCGACATGGGCCTGTGATGAGCGAATCCGGCGCGCTCGAATCGCACTGGTTTGACGGCCATTCACCCAAAGCCCGCGCCGTCACGCTGCGCATCGAAGGCGCGGAGCTGCGCATGCGGGTGCACGACGATGCAGCCCACCCCGAGCGGCGCTATCCACTGAACCGCGTGCGCTGGCCCGAACGCCGCACGCACGGCCAGCGCCAGGCCGAACTGCCCGACGGTGGGTTGATCCAGCATGCCAACGCCGCCGAATGGGACGCCTGGTGGCAAGCCAGCGGCCAGCGCGAGAGCGCGGTGGTGGGCTGGATGCAGAGCTGGCGCGCGACCTTGTGGGCGCTGGGCGGCACGGTGGCGTTTCTGGCGGTGGCCTGGGTCTGGGGCGTGCCCTGGTTGAGCCAGACGCTGGCGCATCAGATACCGCAGTCGCTCGACACCCACATCGGTCGCCAGAGCTTGCAGCAGCTCGATCGCCTGTTCCTGCGCCCCAGCGCCTTGCCGCAAGCGCAGCAGGACGACCTGCGCCAGCGCTTCAAGACCGTGGTGGAGAACGGCTACCCGCAAGACGACGCGCCGCCATGGACGCTGGCCTTCCACGCGTCGCCCGTGCTCGGTGCCAACGCCTTTGCCTTGCCGGGCGGCTTCATGGTCATCACCGATGACCTGGTGCAGCTGCTGCACGACCAGCCCGATGCGATCGTGGGCGTGCTCGCGCACGAACTCGGCCACGTGCAGCACCGCGACGGGTTGGACATGCTGGTGCGCGCCAGCCTGGTGAGTGCCATGGTGGGCGTGGTGCTGGGCGACGCCAGCGGCTTCCTCGCCACCGTGCCCGCCACCCTGGCCACGCAGGCCTATTCGCGCGACGCCGAGCGCCGTGCGGATGCGCATGCGGCGCGCTTGCTGCACCGCAGCGGCATCGCGCCGGCGGCGATGGCGGTGTTCTTCGAGCGCATGCTGGAAGAGGATGCGAAAGGCGGGGAGGGCGAGAAGGACACGGGTGCGGATGGCGACGAACGCAGCGTGTCGCTGCCGATCGCCATCGCCAGCCACCCGGACCACGAGGAACGCATCCGCTACTTTCGCGAGTGGCAGCCGGACGGCGTGCGCTGAGCCTGCGCTTCGCCATGCCTGATTTTTGGGCAAAGTCTGCGGAGCCAGACGGGCCGTGGCTTGCCGCAGTTGTGCCTGCGGTTATCCACAAGCTTGGGCACAGTTGCTGTTCGTAACTAATTGGCCGCGCTACAGCACCAGCCGTTGCACGTAGCCCGTCATCTCCAGGTAGCCGCGCCCCACGGCCTTGCCGTTGCTGTCGAACAGGTCGGACAGGCCTTCCCAGTACACCGTTCCGGTGCTGGAGCGGCTGTCGAGTTCCTGCGGGTCGATCACCGCCTTCACCGTGTAGAAATCGCCCGGCGTGCGGATCACCCATTCCACCGGGTAGCGTGCGCGCGTGAGCGGGCTGGTCCACCAGCGCTGGGGTTTGAAGTCGACCTCGCCGGGGGTGAAGCGGTAGAGGTCGGTGGGGCTCTTCGCGCTGCCCGCGGCGCGGAACGAGCCGCCCGCCCAGAGCTTGCTGCCGTCCTTGCGGCGCAACTGGAACGCGGTGAGGCTGTGGCCGTCGAGCAGGTTCATGCCGATCCAGTCCCAGCCCACCGCCTCGGGGTGCAGGATCGCTTCGCTCCATTCGTGGTCGAGCCATGCACGCCCGCGCACCTGAAAACGCTGGCCTTGAAGGGCCAGCGTGCCTTGCACGGCCAGGTGGGGCTGGCTCACGTAGAAGCTGGCTTGCGAGGGGGCTGGCCCCTTGCGCGAGAAGCCGTTGTCACCTTGCAGCAGCCAGGCCTGTTGTGGCACGGTATTCAGGTCGATGCCGAATTCGTTGGTGCTGATGCGCGCGGTGTAGTGGCCGTCCGCGTGGCGCTGCAGCGACCAGTCGCGCAGGGCCACGTGCGTGTCCTTCTCGCTCGCGAACGCGCCGCGCGCGGTCTGCGCCGGTGGCTCGCCGTTCCAGCGGGCGATGCGTTGGTCGTGCACCAGGCGTTTGTCCCGCACGTCGGTGATGGCCGCGTGGGCGAACAGCAGTTGCTTGGCCGCCAGCGTGCTGCGCAGGTCCTGCGTGCCGCCGACGCGGCTGCGGAAGAAGGTGACCTGGAAGCCGAAATCGCGCCCCGCGGCGTCCTGGGCCTGGCCGGTGAGGTACCACCACTCGGTGCGCGTCTCGTTGTGCGTGCCGTGGTCGCGCGGGAACACGAGGGCGCGCGGTTTCAGCGCATCGCCGGGGCGGTGTTGCGCATGGGCAAGCGGCAGCGCGAGTGCGCCGGCCGATGCGATCAACAGGGGGCGTCTACCGATGTTCACCAATCCTCCTTCACCGCGCGCACGGCATCGCGGCTCGCCGCGGCCTGGCCCGCGAGCCACGCGGTGAGCGTGCCGGCCACCACCACCGCGGCGCACAGCGTTAGCAGCCGGGCCCACGGCAACACCAGGTCCATCGTCCAGTGAAAACTCTGTGGGTTCACCACATGCACCAGCACCAGGCTCACCGCCAGGCCGAGCGCCAGGCCCGCGATCGCGCCGAGCACCGTCCAGGCCAAACCTTCGAGCGCGACCACGCCCAGGATCTGCCCGCGCGTGAGGCCCAGGTGGGCCAGCAAGCCAAACTCGCGCCGCCGCGCCAGCACCTGCGCGCTGAAACTCGCGGCCACGCCGAAGAGACCAATGCCGATTGCCACCGCCTGCAGCCACACGGTGACGGCAAAGCTGCGGTCGAAAATGCGCAGCGAGTTCGCGCGGATCTGGCCGACCGAGGCAAACTCGATCTGGTCTTGCGCCCCGTGCCGCGCAGCCACGGCGCGGATGCGCTCGCGCACCGCGTTCTCGTCCGCGCCATCGCGCAGGTGCAGCGCGAGATCGTTCACCCGCGCGTCGCCCGTGAGGCGCACGAAGTCGGCGCGGTCCATCACAACGCTGCCGTGCTGGCGTGCGTAGTCGCGCCACACGCCGGCCACGAAGAAGCGCGTGCCCCGCACCGGCGGTTCGGCAAACGCCTGTGCCATCGCGGGCAACCAGCCGCCCGGCCTCGCGCCGTACAGGTCCACCATGGCCTCGCTCACGTACACCATCACCACGCGCTCGCCCTCGGGCGCGGGCAGGGGATTGCCCACCAGCGGCAGGCTGAGCGCGCCACCCGGTTTCATATCGAGTGGGCGGATGAGCAGCGCCACGGCAGGGCGCGCCGGGTCCAGTTGCAGCGGTGTGGCGCGCAAGGTGTCCACGCGCGCCACGCCATCCACCTGCGCCACCGCCGCCACGAAGTCGGGCGGCAAATGGTGGTGGTCGCCCACGCCACCCGCGCTGCGCACATAGAGCTGCGCGGGCAGCACCGCATCGAGCCATTGCGTGACCGAGTCGCGAAAGCTCGCCACCATGACCGTGAGCGCGACCGACAGCGCCAGGCTCGCCACCACACCGCTGGTGGCCACGGCGGCGGTTTCGCGCAGGCGGCGCGCGCGTTCCACCGCGAGCACCGGCAGCGCGCGGCGTGTGATGCGCGGCGCGATGCGGTCGAGCAGCCAGCCCACACCCAGCGGCAGCGCCGCGATGCCGCCCACCAGCAGCAGACCGACCGACACATACGCGGCCAGTGGAATGCCCGCCACCGGTGGCGCCCAGGCCAGCGCACCGGCCAGCAACACGAGGCCCATCGCCAGCGTGTGGCGGCGCGCGCCGGGCGGCGCGGGCGCGCCCAGGCCTTTGAGCGCCAGCGCGGGCGCCATGCGCGCGGTCGCGCGCGCGGGCCACCAACCGCCCACGAGCGACGCGGCGACGCCGAGCAGCAGGTACACGGCGGCGGCCCATGGGCTCCACAGCAGCGGTGGCGTCTCGCCCGAGAAGTAGCCCCCACCCAGGTCACCCCCCAGCAGGCGCAGCGCGAGCGCGGCCAAGCCCGTGCCCAAGGCGATGCCGAGCGCGCTGCCCAGCAGGCCGAGCAGGGCCGACTCGGCCAGCACCAGGCGCAGGCGCTCGCGGCTGGACAGACCGAGCACGCCCAGCAGCGCGAACTGCGGCTGCCGCCGCGCCACCGACAGCGACAACACCGAGAACACCAGGAAGGCGCCGGTGAACAGCGCCACCAGCGCGAGCACGGTGAGGTTGACGCGGTAGGCGCGCGAGAGGTTGCTCACGCGCTCGCCGGATTGCTCGGGCCGTTGCGCGATGACGTTCGCGGGCAGTTCCAGCGTGGCCAGCACATCGCTCGCGCGCGCGCCGGGCGCCAGGCGCAAGTCGATGCGGCTGAGCTCCCCTTCGCGGTGCGACAGCGCTTGCGCGGCGGCCACGTCCATCACCAGCAGTGGCGTGCCGGGCGCGTTCACGCGGCCGGCCACGCGCAAACGTGGGCCACTCGCCAATGGCAATGAGGTCTGCCCGGCGAAGGCCTGTTGCGCGGCCGCGTTGAGAAACACGGCATCGGGCGCAAAGAGGTCGAAGCGGCGTGTGCCGGTGTCGGCGGCAGCGGTATCGGTCACCGGCATCAACGCAGGCGAGAGCCCGGCCACCACCAGCGCGTCCACGCCCACCGCCCTCACGTCCAGGCGCTTGCCATCGGGTGCGATCACCTGCAAGGGCAGCTCCAGCACCGGGCTGGCCAGCGCGACGCCGGGGTGCGCGGCCACGCGCGCGAGCAGAGCATCGTCCAGCGCACCCTGGCGCGCGCGCAGTTCCACATCGGGCTGCCCGTTGACCGAACTCACCGCGCTGGAGAACTCCGCCAGCGCCGACGCGTTGATGAGATGCACCGCGAACGCCAGCGCCACACCCAGCAACACCGCCACGATCGCCGAGGCGTTGCGCCAGGGGTGGTGGCGCAGCTCTTGCAAGGAGAAGGTGGAGAGCAGGGCGCGCATGGCGTTGAGCTTAGCGCTTGGTGGGGCAGCGCACCGACGGCAACCCGGATGTGCGCGTACCATGGCCCCAACGCTTCTCCGGCGTTCACCGATCACCCGGCGCGCTTCGCGCGTTACCGCCCGCCGAAAGGCAGGTCCACCCGTTCTTCACGGTGATCCCCATGGTTCGCATCCACCTCGCCATCGATCTTCAATACGAGATCCAGCCACCCAGCGCCGATTTCATCTTCAACGTGCAGGCCGCGTACTCGCCACAGCAGACGGTGAGTTGGGAGCAATTGCAGGTCAGCCAGCCTGTGCCCTTGCTGATGCACACCGACGCCGCGACGCGCACCCGCACCTTGCGCCTCACGGCCGACCCCGGTGCCTTGTCGGTGCGCTACCGCGCCACGCTGGACATCGCGCACCACGTGGCCGACCCCGATAGCGTGGAAGAGACGCCGGTGGCCCAACTGCCGCCCGAGGCGCTGGCCTACATCTACCCCAGCCGCTACTGCCAGTCCGACTGCGTGACCGCCATGGCCAACGAATTGTTCGGCGGCCTGCCCCGGGGCTACCGCCGCGTGCAGGCCATTCAGCAGTGGGTGCAGAGCCAGGTGACGTTCACGTCGGGCGCGAGCAACTCCATGACCTCGGCGCTGGACACGATGAAAGACCGCCAGGGTGTGTGCCGCGATTTCGCGCACCTCATGATCACGATGTGCCGCGCGCTCAACATCCCCGCGCGCTTCACCACCGCGATCGACTTCGGCGCCGATCCCGCGCTGGGGCCGACCGACTTCCACGCCTACGTGGAGGCGTACATCGGCCACCGCTGGTACATCTTCGATCCGTCGGGCACCGCGATCCCCATGGGCTTCGTGCGCATCGGCACCGGGCGCGACGCGGCCGACGCCTCCTTCGCCACCATCTTCGGCGGCGTGAACAGCCAGGCTCCGCGCATCGACATCTCGGCGCAGACCAGCCGCGAGCACGGCTGGCTGATGCCCGTGCACCGCCCGGAAGCCCTGTCCACCGACGGCGGCTGGCAGGCGCAGCCCTGACCGCCAGCTAGCGCTGCAGCATGGCGGCGTGGGCCGCCTTCTCCGTGTCGAGCAGATGGCGCTCCATCAAGGCGACCGCTGCGTCAGCGTCCCTGCGCAGCACCGCCTCGAGGATCGCCTGGTGGTCCGCTTGCACGTCGCGCGCCATCAACTGTCCCTTGAGCCGGACCTTGCGGTAGCGCTGCGAATGGTCCATCAGCTGGTTCCAGAACCGCAACAGCCATTCCGAACCGCAGGCGCTCACCAGTGCCGCATGAAAGCGGCGGTGGTGCGCCTCCCATTCCAGGTTCGTGGCGCTGTCGCTGCCATCGGGCAATGGCGTGCGGCCCAGGACGTGCAAGGCGGCGATGACGTCTGCCTCCCAGCGTGAATCGCCGCGGCGGATGGATTCGCTCAGGCAAAGGCGTTCGATTTCACGGCGCGTCTTCATCAGATCCGCCAGTTCCGTGGGCGAAACCTCCAGCACACGGGCGCCGCGGTTGGCTTCCATGGACACCAGCCCTTCACTGGCCAGGCGGGCGAGCGCCTCACGGATCGGCGTCAGACCCAGATGGAAGCGCGCTTCCAGGTCGGCGACACGCAGACGCTCGTTCGCCGCCAACTCGCCCAGCAGGATTTCCTGTCGCAGGCGCTGGTAGGCGCGCTCGGTTCGCGAACCCGCATCCACGGGGCTGTCTTCTACAACGAACTGATTCATGAAGTAAATAGAGATTTATACGAATCAATAGATTTAATGAAATCTGTATATTTCATGAAATCCAGAGGTTTTCGCAAACGAGGAAATTATCGCACCCCAGGGCGGGCACGGGGCGCGGGGTTTCCTGGGCGGCGAGGCGCTGGGCTTTCACCCACCTGATTTTTGAAAGAACCCATGAAACTCAAACACTGCGCCTTTCTTCCCGCAATGGCTCTGGTGGCGGGCGCCGCCTGGTCGCAGGGCACCAGCACGGTCTATGGTCTGATCGACCTGGGCCTCGTGCACGAGAGCGGCGGGCCCAATGGCGCAAGCGCCACCAAGCTCACCAGCGGCGTGTCCGCGGGGTCGCGGCTGGGCTTTCGCGGCACGGAAGACCTCGGCGGCGGGCTCTCCGCGTTCTACACCCTTGAAATGGGCCTCAACGCCGACACCGGCACGCTGGGGCAGGGCGGTCTCGCGTTCGGGCGGCAGTCGCTCGTGGGCCTGCAGGGCCGCTTCGGCAGCCTGTCGCTCGGGCGCCAGTACACACCGGTCGCCCTCATCCAGGCCGAGACGGACGCGTTCAGTACAGGCCTGGCCGGCACCTCCGCCAACCTGATCAGCGCGGGCGGCGCGGGTGGCAACAACCGCATGGACAACACGGTGCGCTACGCCTACGTGGCCAAATCCGGCTGGACGGCCGATGTGGTCTACGGCCTGGGCGAAACGCCCGGCGACAGCAGCGCCCGGCGCCAGTTCGGTGGCGCCATCGGTTATGTGTCGGGCCCGGTCTACGTCAAGCTGGGCCATCACAACGCCAACAGCGCGGCGTCGGTGCCGGCCAGGATCACCTTCCTCGGTGCGAAATACGACTTCGGCATGGCGACGGCGCATTTCAACTATGTCGTGAACAAGGGCTCGGCGGTGTTTGGCCTGGTGAACGCCGATTCGCGCGACGTCCTGCTCGGCGTGTCCGTGCCGGTGGGCCCGGGGCGTTTCATGGCGTCGTACATCCGCAAGAACGATCGCACCGCGGCCAACCACGACGCGAACCAACTGGCGCTGGGCTACACGCATGCGCTGTCGAAGCGAACCAGCCTCTACGCCTCGATCGCACGCACCGACAACAACGCGCCAGCGGGCTCGGCCACGGGCTTCTACCGCGTCGGCAACGCCACCGAACAAGGGCTGGGAGACAAGGCCACCAACATCGGCATCCGCCACGCGTTCTGAGTGCTTGCGCCCCCTGACCCCTCCCACTCCTCTTCTTCCGAACCGCACACCATGACCACCCCACATCACAGCCGCAGGGCACTTTCCCGCCTCCTTCTTTCCATCGTCGCCGCAGTGGCGCTGCCATCGCTTGCACACGCGCAGAGCTTCCCGAACAGGCCGATCACGATCGTGGTGGGCTATCCCGCGGGCGGCGACACCGACGTGCTGGCGCGCCTGATCGCGGAAAAGCTCGGCCCGCGACTGGGGCAGCCCGTCGTGGTCGACAACCGCACGGGCGCCGCCGGCACCATCGGGGCGGGCTACGTGTCCAAGGCGCGTCCGGATGGCCACACCTTGCTGCTCGCGCCCAACACCGTCGCCATCACGCCGCATGTGCTCACGGGCAGCGCGGGCAGCACGGTCGACCCGACCACCGACCTGACCTCCATCGCCCAGCTCGGCAGCCAATCGCTGTTCGTCGTGGCCGCGACCGCAACGGGGACCACCTCCGTCAAGGACCTGGTCGCCAAGGCCAAGGCGGGCAGCATCGCCAGCTACGCCAGCCCCGGCAACGGTTCGCCCATGCACATCCTGGGTGAACTGTTCAACAAGGCCACGGGCGTGAAGATCACGCAGATTCCCTACCGCGGCAGCATGCCGGCCATCGCCGATATGGTGGGTGGGGCGGTGCCGATGATGTACACCACGCTCGGCCCCGCCGCGCCGCACATCAAATCGGGCAAGCTGATCCCGCTGGCCGTTGCGGACACGAAGCGCTCGCCCTTCCTGCCGGATGTGCCCACGCTGGCGGAGCAGGGCATTGCAGGGGCCGAGGTGGGTGCCTGGCAGGCGCTGATGGGCCCCAAGGGCATGCCTGCCGATCTGGTTCGGCTGCTCAACCAGCACGTCAACGAGATCCTGCAAATGCCCGATGTCATCGCGCGCATGGAGGTCATTGCGCTCACGCCAGCGGGCGGCGATTCCGCGAAGCTGGCCAGACTGGTGGCCACCGACTATGTTCGCTACGGCAAACTCGTCAGCGAATTCGGCATCAAGGCGGACTGACCTGCAAAACACGTGAACAGCCATCCACAGAACCCCATTTCTCGCCTCCCGAAACAAGAGGCACTTCCCTTCGAAGCCGCGCAGCGCTACGAAGACACCGTGTTGGCCTGGGCACGCGATCAGTCGCTACCGCCCGGCATAGCCGTGACACGCGATTGCGCCTACGGCCCCGATCCGCACCAGCGCTACGACGTGTACCGGTCGAGCGATGCGCAAGACGCGCCGATCCTGATCTTCTGGCACGGAGGAGGGTGGACCAATGGCTACAAGGAGTACGTGGCCTTCATGGCGCAGGCCGTCGTTGGTCTGGGCATGGTGCTGGTGGCGCCGGACTACCGGCTGGCGCCGGCGCACCGGCTGCCCGCGGCGTTTGAAGACAGCATGGCCGTCACGGGCCATGTGATCGCCAACGCGGCCCACTTTGGCGGTCGCAGCGACCACATCTATCTGGCAGGGCATTCCGCCGGCGCGCACCTGGCCGCGCTGGTGGCTTTGCGGCGGGACGATGCGATCAGGGCCGGGATTCCGCCCAGCGCGATCCGAGCCTGCTTGCCCGTGAGCGGCATCATGGACCTGCACCACCCCGAGCCCGCAGCGGGCAGCCTGGAAGAACGCGTTTACAGCATGGTGTTGAGGGATGTCGCGGACGATGCCGTGATGAGTCCGCTGTGCTGGACAGTGGGAAACACCATCCCGATGGTTCTCAGTTATGGCGAATTCGATAGCGCCAGGGTCGTGGATTCGAATCGCCGCATGGCGGCCTTGCTGGCGAGGCAGCCGGGGCTGTCCCAGCTGCATGAAGAGCCCGGCCTCGACCATTTCTTGACGCACACCTGCCTGCGCGAATCGGATGCAGCGTGGTACTCGCGTCTTGCGGACCTTCTGAAGGTCGGCCGACCATGAACGCGTTCGGTATTGAAAGGAAAAAAATGCAGACTTCACCCGCCCCCGCCGGCAAGGAAACGGCTTTCATCACCGGTGGCGCCTCCGGCATCGGCCGCGCCACCGCGTTGCGGCTGGCCGAGGACGGGTTTCGCGTCGTGGTGATCGATCGCGATGCACAGCCCGTCGAAACACTGGTCGCGGAACTCACGCAGGCAGGGCATGACGCTGCCGGCCACGCCGTCGACGTGTGCGACCGCCCGAAGGTGGCGGCGCTGATCGCCGCGGAGGCTCGCGTCGACGTCATGGTGTGCGCTGCGGGGATTGGCCCATCCCGGCCATTCGACGACATCAGCGACGAGGACTTTCGCGCCGTCCTGGACGTGAATGTGCTGGGCGTTTTTATCGCCGCGCAGGAAGCCACGCGGCGGATGAAGCCTGGCGGCAGGGTCGTGACGGTGTCCTCGCGCGCGGCCTTGGGCGGGACCGGCTTTGCGCATTACGTCGCGTCGAAAGCCGCGGTGGTCGGCCTGACCCGGGCCATGGCGATGGACCTTCGCGGACGACAGATCGCGGTCAACTCGATCGCTCCGGGCTTTACCGACACCGGCATGACGCGCGCGATGACGCCCGAGCAGCATGCGGCTGCCAGCGCGCTGGAGCCCATGGGGCGGCCTGCCGATCCCCGCGAGATCGCCAATGCCATCGCGTTCCTCGCGTCGCCGCGCACCAGCTTCATCACGGGCCAGACGCTCTTTGTGGACGGTGGCAAGTCGCTCGGCGGCCTCGGTCTCTGAGGCGGGCGCCATGATCGTTCGAACCGCTTGTTTCGAAGGGACTGTCAAACCGGAGGACGTCGATCGCTTTGATGCCTTCGTGGCCGACGAGGTGGTGCCGCTGATGAAGCACTTTCCCGGCGTCAGGTCCGTGCGCGTGCTGCGGGCTTTGTCCATTGAAGACGAGGGGCCGCGGTTGTACATGACCTTCGAATCGTGCTACGACTCGGTGGAAGCCATGGAGCGCGCGTTTGCCGACCCCGTTCGCCAGGCGCTGAAGGCCAGGATCGCGCAGATCTGGCCGTTTTTCCATGGACGGTTGTTCCACATCACACAAAAAGTGCTGGCGGACGAAGCCGTCCAGGCCGCTGAAAGCGGGGTCGCCGAACGTGTGTAGAACATAGCCGAGCAAATTACTCTGCGAGTCCCTTCCCACTGGAGAGAATTATCGGTAAAATTCAAGTCGTTTCAAGTAGGAAACACGGATTTACTAAAGAAACGCTTGGCCGACACGAAGGCCAGGCACTTCAAGGAAGACAGCATGAGCGTGTTGGGCATTGATCAAATCACTTACGGCGCTGCCGATCTGCCGCGTTGCCGGCAGTTCTTCCTGGACTGGGGCCTCACGCTGGTGAGCGAGGCCGCTCAAGAGCTGGTGTTCGAATCGCTCAACGGTTGCCGCGTGGTCGTGGCCCATTCCGACAAGCCCGGCCTGCCCGCTGGCGTCGAGCCCGACCCGACGCTGCGCGAAGTGGTCTGGGGCGTGGACACGCCCGAGAGCCTGGCGCTGTACCGCAGCCGCCTGCAGAGCCAACCCGGCTTCGTCGATGCCGACGGCCGCATCGGCTGCACCGATCCCAACGGCCTGGCGGTGCGCCTGCAGCTCACGAAAAAACGCGCCGTGAAGATCGAAAGCGCCATCGTCAACACCTGGAGCGAGCGCAAGCGCGTGAACCAGCGTAGCCCGGCCTACGACCGCGCCACGCCGGTCGAAGTGGGCCACGTGGTGTTCTTCGTGACCGACCTCAAGGCCACCGGCGCGTTCTATACCGAGAACCTCGATTTCGCCGTCTCCGACAGCTACCCCAACCGCGGCCTGTTCCTGCGCTGCGCACCCGAAGGCGGCCACCACGATCTGTTCCTGCTGCAGCCGCCCGAGCCGCGCAAGGGCCTGAACCACGTGGCCTTCTCGGTGCGCGATCTGCACGAAGTGGTGGGCGGCGGCATGCACATGTCGCGCAGCGGCTGGACCACCGAACTCGGCCCCGGCCGCCACCCGATTTCATCGGCCATGTTCTGGTATTTCGAAAGCCCCGCGGGTGCGCTGGTGGAGTACTACACCGACGAAGACGAGCTCACCGCCGACTGGGAGCCGCGCGAATTCACGCCCGGCCCGACCCTGTTCGCCGAATGGGCCATCAAGGGCGGCATCGACGGCAATACGCGCCGCCAGATCAACGCCGCCGCGCCCACCGGCAAGTTCATGACCGACAAGGTCAAGCCGCCCACGGAATGATCATCAAGGAGACAAGACATGCGAACCCCTGATCTGTACAACGAAACCCACCAGACGCGCACCGCGCCGCCGACGTCCTACGAAGGCCTGTTGGGCGACTCGATCGAGCGCGCCTACGCGCAGGGCATCCACGACCTGGCAGGCGTCGTGGGCTACCTCAACGACGCGGGCCCCTCCGGACCCAATGGCCAGCGCTGGACGGAAGCGTCCTTCCAGCAGGAAATGGCCCGCCTCGGCGCCTGAACCGCGCCCCACACACACAGCCCCACCCGCCAGGAGACACGTCCATGGATACCTCTGTCATCAACGTCCAGCTCGACCCGGTCGACGCCGCCCTCGAAGTCGGCCTCAAAGACCTGTGGTTCCCGGTCTGCCCGTCCAGTTTCGTCAAGAACGACCCGATCTCGCTGCGCCGCCTGGGCTACAAGATCGCGCTCTGGCGCGACCAGGCCGGCCAGGTGCACGCGCTTGAAGACCACTGCCCGCACCGCGGCGCGCCGCTCTCGCTCGGCGTGAACCTCGGCGACCGCCTGGCCTGCCCGTACCACGGCGTTGAAGTGCGCTGCGACGGCACCGTCACCCGCGTGCCCGGCAGCCCCGGCTGCAAGCTCGAGGGCTCGCGCCCCGCGCGCATGTTCCACGCCGCCGAAGCCGCCGGCGCGATCTTTCTCTACAACGCGAGCAACCCGATCCTGGACGAAGCGCCGCCGCTGCAACTGCCGGAAGAACTGACTTCGCCCGAGTGGTCGAACTTCCTCTGCTACACCGAGTGGGGCGGCGACTACCGCTACGTGGTCGACAACGTGATGGACCCGATGCACGGCGTGTACCTGCACAAGCAGTCGCACACCATGAGCGAAGGCGCGAGCGAGGCCGAGTTCCAGATCCGCGACATCCCCAACGGCTTCTGCTTCGAGAAGAAGGGCCAGCGCGGCGTGAACTTCGACTGGACCGAATGGATGGACACCGGCATCCACGTGATGCGCCTGGAAATTCCGTACCCCAAGACCGGCGGCCCTGGTGGCAACTTCACCATCATCGGCAGCTACACGCCCATCAGCAACCGCACCTCGGGTGTCTTCCACTGGCGTTGCCGCCGCGTGACCGGCTGGCAGCGCGACACCTGGCGCTTCCTCTACAAGAACCGCCTGGAAGAGCGCCACTGGAACGTGCTCGAGCAAGACCGTGTGGCCGTGGAAAACATGGAGCCCGACGCCAACAAGCGCGAGCACCTGTACGCGCACGACATGGGTATCGTGCGCCTGCGACGCCACCTGAGAAACCTGGCCAAGGCCCAGCTCGACAAGCCCGTGTGAGAATCGCGGGATGAGCACGATCAACACTTTGCAGGCCTGGGTCCACACACTGCGTTACGAGGCCGACGACATCATCAGCGTGGACCTGCGTCCCGCGCCCGACGTGGTGTTCCCCGCGTTCGCCGCCGGCTCCCACATCGACCTGCACCTGCCCAACGGCATGGTGCGCAGCTACTCGCTGTGCAACAGCAGCCACGAGCGCCACCGCTACGTCGTGGGCGTGTTGAAAGACCGCGCCAGCCGCGGCGGCTCGCGCTGCGTGCACGAGCAGCTGCGCGTGGGCATGCGCATCACCATCAGCGAGCCGCGCAACCTCTTTGCCTTGCACGAAGACGCCACGCACTCGGTGCTGGTGGCCGGTGGCATTGGCGTGACGCCGGTGCTGTGCATGGCGCGCCGCCTGAAGGACCTGGGCAAGAACTTCGAGTTCCTGTACTTCGCCCGCTCGCGCAAGAGCGCGGCCTTCGTCGACGAAATCGAGGCGCTCGGCGTGCCCGTCACCTGGCACTTCGACGACGAGAAGGGCGGCCCGCCGGACCTGACCGCGCTGCTGGGCAAGCGGCCCGTCACCGGCAGCGAGCACTACTACGCCTGCGGCCCGGCCGTGATGCTCGACAACTTCGAGAAGACCTGCGCCGCGCTCGGCCACACGAACGCGCACATCGAACGCTTCACGGCTGTGGAAGTCGCGGCCGCGGAAGATGCGAAGACCTCGTTCACCGTCGAGCTGCGCCGCAGCGGCCAGATGTTCGAGGTGACACCCGACACCACGCTGCACAAGCGCCTGATCGAGATCAACGCCGACGTGCCGTTCAGCTGCGAAGAGGGCATCTGCGGCTCGTGCGAAACGCGCGTGCTCGAAGGCGTGCCCGACCACCGCGACATGGTGTTGACCGACGCCGAGCGCGCGACCAACAAGGCCATGATGGTCTGCGTCTCGGGCTGCAAGAGCGATCGGCTCGTGCTCGATATCTAAGCGTCGATCGAAACGTCCGCGGCGCCCGCGCCACACTGGCGCCGCAGTTTCCCCAGCACGGTGTAGAGCGTGCTGCGCTCTTCCCGGCTGAGCGTGAGGATCATCTCCGCCTGGCTGCGCCGTGCCAGCGGCATGATCTCCTCGTACAGTGCCTGACCGGCCTGTGTCATCAGGCAGATCAGCCCCTTGCGGCCCTTGGGGCCTGGCGTCTGCATCTCCACCAGACCCCGGTCCCCCAGCAGGCGCAGTGCGCGGCTGACCTGCGCCTTGTCGGCGGCCGCGAGTTCCACCAGTTCCGAAAACGGCAGTGAGCCCGCGTGCGCCAGCACCGAGAGGATGCGCCATTCCGACACCGTGAGCTGGAAACGGTCGGCGTAGGGCAGGGTGATGGCACGCCGCAGCGCATTGCTGGTGTGGCTGAACATCGTGGTCAGGAAGTCGTGCACGGCCAGGCCCGCGCCATCGGGCGGCAGATCGGTCCAGGGGTTGCTGGTGTCGAGGCCCGGTTCCGGGGGCAGGGCCGGCTGGATGGGCGAGGTCTTGGCGGTCTTGTGTTCGGGCATGCGGGCATTCTCGTGGAAGCCACCCCGTTCGCCGACGATGCGCCCCGATCTCGTCGTTGATCGATCAACAAAATTGTAACAAGTTGTGAGAAATCGGGAAATCATCGTTGATCAGTCAACGACGAAGGAATACGATGAATGCGTTTCTGTTGTGAACCTATGTTTCCAATATGAAACCGTGTACCGGCACCAACCGACCGGACCGAAACCCCACCAATGGCATGAATCACCTTCACAGGAGTGCATGGATGAAAACGGATCGTCGACAGTGGATGGCTCTGGCCTTGGCGGCCACGGCCTTGTTTGCGGGTGGCGCTGCCGCCCAGGCCTACCCGGACAAAACCATCAGCCTGGTGGTGGCCTATCCGCCCGGTGGCGATTCCGACGCCACGGCGCGCTTGTTCGCCGACAAGCTGTCGCAGCGGCTCAAGCAGCCCGTGATCGTGGAGAACAAGCCGGGCGCGGGCGGCACGGTGGGCAACACCTACGTCAGCCGCGCCAAGCCCGATGGCTACACGCTGCTGTTCACGCCCAACCCCTTCACCACCGCACCCATGGTGCTCAAGCTCGCGCCCAACGCCACCTACGACGTGCTCAATGGCTTCGAGCCGGTCGCGCTGACGGCGATGCAGTCGGTGCTGCTGGTGACGCACCCGGACAGCGGCATCAAGAGCGTGGCCGACGTGGTGGCGCAGGCCAAGGCGGGCAAGCCGCTCACCTACGCCAGCCCCGGCGCGGGTTCGCCGATGCACATCGTGGCCGAGTGGCTCAACCGCGCGGCGGGCATCCAGGTGCAGCACGTGCCGTTCCGTGGCGTGGGCCCGATGATTCCCGACATGCTCGCCGGCCGCGTCAGCATGGGCTACGTCACGCTGGGCGTGGTGGAGCAGCACCTCAAGAGCGGCAAGCTGGTGGCCGTGGCGCTCACCGACGGCGAGCGCAGCCCGCTGATCCCGAACCTGAGCACGGTGGCCGAGCAGGGCTACAAGGACGTGAAGCTCGGCGCGTGGAACGGCATCTTCGCGCCCAAGGGCACGCCGCCGGCCGTGGTCAAGCTGCTCAACGAGCACCTGAACGAGATCCTGCGCATGCCCGACGTGGTCGAGAAGATGGCCACCTTCGGCTCGCGTCCGGTGGGTGGCAAACCCGAGGCGCTGGCCAAGATCAACGCCGACGACCACGCGCGCCTGTCCCGGCTGATCAAAGACCTGAACATCCAGGCCGACTGACCATGAGCGCATCCACCCTGGGCCGGGACACGCCACAGGTCAACGCGCGCGCCAAGGTGCTGGGCCGCGCGGTGTACGCGGGCGACATCAAGGTCGCCGGCATGCTGCACGGCAAGATCCTGCGCAGCCCGTATCCGCACGCGCGCATCGTCAGCGTGGACACCTCGGCCGCGTTGGCCTTGCCCGGCGTCAAGGCGGTCCTCACCGGCGCCGACGCGCCGCGCGCGTTGTGGGGCGTGCACCAGAAAGAGCGCCGCATCCTGGCCGAGGGCGTGGTGCGCTTCGCGGGCGAAGAGGTGGCGGCCGTGGCGGCCACCACCGAAGAGATCGCGCGCGATGCGCTGGACCTGATCCACATCGAGTACGAGGAACTGCCCGCGATCCTCACGCCCGAGGAAGCGCTGGACGACGACGCACCCGGCGTGCACCCCGGGCGCGGCAACGTGGCGCATCAGATTCAATTCGAGCGCGGCAACATCGAAGACGGCTTCGCGCAGGCGGACCTGATCTTTGAGGCCACTTACACCACGCACGCGCAGTACCCCGGCTACCTCGAACCCATGGCCAGCGTGGCATCGCTCGACCCGGACGGCCGTCTGCAGGTCTGGACCTCGACGCAGTCGGTGTTCCTGGCCCGCGCGCGCCTGGCCGCGGCGCTGGAGTTGCCGGTCTCGCGCGTGCGCGTGGTGGCTGCCACGGTGGGTGGTGGCTTCGGCGGAAAGATCATCGAGGACGACAACCAGCTGGTGGCTGGGCTGCTCGCGCTCAAGACCGGGCGCGCGGTGCGCCTCGTCAACAACCGGCTGGAAGACTTCCAGGCCGCATGCTCCAGCGTGCCCGAGCGCATCACGCTCAAGCTGGGCATGACGCGCGACGGCCTCATCGTCGCCAAGGACGTGCGCATCGTGGCCGACTGCGGCGCCTACTGCGGCCTGTCGCCCGAGGTCATGCACGTCAGCGCCATGCGCAGCGACAACATGCACCGGCTGAAGAACGTGCGCTCGCACGCCACCATGGCCTACACCCACACGCCGCCGCACGGGGCGTTTCGTGGCTTTGGCGGCACGCAGATGCTGTTCGCGCTCAACAGCCACATCCACACCATGGCCGAGCAGCTCGGGCTCGACCCGGTGGACATCCACAAACGCAACGCCATCGGGCGCGGCGAAACGTCCATCCACGGTTGGGAGATCGGCAGCACCGGTTTGCTCGAATGCATCGCCCAGTGCACCGAAGCCATTGGCTGGAAACAGAAGCGCGCACGGCCTGCGCAACACGGCGCGAAGCGGCGTGGCGTGGGCATGGCCGCGGCCATGCACGTGAGCGGCAACCGCACCATCGGCAACTGGGACGGCTCCACCGTGGTGATCAAGGTCAACGAAGACGGCCGCGTGGTGGTGCAATCCAGCGAAGGCGACATGGGGCAGGGCGCGATGACCATGCTGAGCCAGATCGTGGCGCACGAACTCCAGCTGCCGTTGGCGCATGTGCACGTGCTCGCGCCCGACACCGACACCGCGCCATTCTGCATCGGCACACTCGCCTCGCGCGTGACCATGGCAGCGGGCAACGCGGCCATCGTCGCGGCGCGCGCCGCGCAGGACAAGCTGCTGGCCGTGGCCGCGCAGATGCTCGGCGTGGCCACAGACCAACTAGAGTTCGTGGCAGGCGCAGTGCAGGTGCGCGACGATCCCCAGCAGAAGCGCACGCTCGCCGAGCTGGCCCGCCAGCACATCTGGCGCCACGGCGGCGAAGGCATCCAGGTCTCTGGCAGTTGGGACGCCCAGACGCAGATGCACGACGCCAACGTCTACGGCAACATCGCGCCCGCCTATTCGTTCGCGGCGCAGGCCGTCGAAGTGGAAGTGGACACGCAGACCGGCCAGGTCACGGTGCTCGACAGCTTCGTCAGCGACGACTGCGGCAAGGCCCTGAACCCGCTGGCAGTCCACGGCCAGACCAACGGCGCGACCGTGCAGGCCATGGGCTGGACGCTCTACGAACAACTGCAAGTGGAAGGCGGCCGCATCATGAACGGCAACTTCGCCGACTACAACATGCCCACGGCAGACGCCGTGCCCATGCTGCGTGGCGGCCTGGTCGAATCGAACGAACCCAATGGCCCGCACGGCGCCAAGGGTGCGAGCGAAACCGCCATCCTGCCGGGCGCACCGGCGATCGCGAATGCGGTGTACGACGCCGTGGGCGTGCGCATCACCGACCTGCCCATCACGCCGCAGAAAGTGCTGGCCGCGCTGCGCGCCCTGCGGGAGACCACCCATGCTTGATTTCGATTTCCTCGAACCCGCGAGCGTGGCCGAAGCCAGCCGCATGTTGGCCGACCTGGGCGATGAATGCCGCGTCATCGCGGGCGGCACCGCGCTCATGCTTGGCATGCGCCAGCGCATGCTCACGCCTTCGCACCTGGTGTCGCTGGGCCGGATCGGTACCTTGCGCGGCATCGCATTGGACGAGCGCGGTGGCCTGCGCATCGGCGCGCTCACGCTGCACGCCGAAGTCGCGGCCTCGCCCCTGGTGCGCGAGCGCTGGCCCATGTTGGCCAGCATGGCCTCGCGCGTGGCCAACCCGCAGGTGCGCAACCAGGGCACGATCGGCGGCAACCTTTGCTACGCCGATCCGTCCACCGATCCACCGGGTTGTTTGATGGCGCTCAACGCACAGGTGGTGCTGGCGAGCCAGCGTGGCGAACGTGTCTTGTCCATGGCCGAATTTCTGGTGGACTACTACACCACCGCGCTCGAGCCCGACGAGTTGCTCAGCGAGATCCGCGTGCCCGCCATGCCGAGCGATGCGAGCGGCCAGTACGCGCGCTTCCTGCGCACGGCGGCCGAGCACCGGCCACTGGTTAGCGTGGCGTTCGTCACACGGCGCCAGGGCGCGGTGTGCACCGAAGCGCGCATCGCCGTCGGTGCTTCCACCCCGATCCCCTTGCGCCTGCCGCGTGCCGAAGCCTACCTGGCCGGCAAGACCGTGACGGCCGACGTGGCGGCCGAAGCCGCGGCCATCGTCGCCGCCGACATCGAACCCGTGTCCGACGCGCGCGGCGACGCCGACTTCCGCCGCGACATGGTGCAAGTGGTCGCCCGACGCAACATCGCCGGCCTGTTCGGCCTGCCCCAGGAGTAAGCCATGAGCCAACACCCGATCACCCTGACCGTCAACGGCGAGGCCGTACAAAGCACCGTGCCCGCGCGGCGCCTGCTGTCCGACTTTCTGCGCGACGACCTGCACCTCACCGGCACCAAACGCGGTTGCGAAACCGGCATCTGCGGCGCCTGCTCGGTGCTGGTCGACGGGCAGGTCGTGAAGTCCTGCCTGAGCCTGGCCGTGCAACACAACGGCCGCGCCATCACCACCGTCGAAGGCCTGTCGCAGGGCGAACCACTGCACCCTTTGCAGGAGAGCTTCATGCAATGCGGCGGCCTGCAATGCGGCTACTGCACGCCGGGCTTTCTCATGACCTCGTGCGCGATGCTGGCGAACAACCCGTCGCCCAGCGAAGAAGAAGTGCGCCATGGCCTCAACGGCAACCTGTGCCGCTGCACCGGCTACACCCAGATCGTCGAATCCATCCTGACCGCTGCGGAGAAGATGCGTGGAAATTGAAAAAACCCTGATGCTGGACGCGCCGCCTGCGCGTGTCTGGGCCCTGCTGCTCGACCCGAACGCCATGGGGGCTTGCGTGCCCGGCATGGAATCCATCGACGTGATCAGCGACGACGAGTACGTCGCCGTGATGAAGGTGAAGATCGCCTTCATCAGTGCGCGCTTCAAGCTCAAGACCCGCATCGTCGAACGCGACGAACCGCGCTACCTGCGCGCCGAAGGCACGGGCGAAGACGCCTCCGTGGCCAGCTCGCTCAAGCAGACCAGCGAGATGTGGCTGCAAGAACGCGAGGGTGGTGGCACGGAGCTGCGCATGAAGGTCAAGGTGGATGTGCTCGGGCGCATGGGCACGTTTGGTCTGGGGGTGATGAAGACCAAGGCCGATCGCATGTGGGATGAGTTCGGGGTGAACGCGGCGGCGCGTTTGGGTGGGGCTTCGGTGGCGGCTCCCGCTGGGGTCGCCGTCGAAGTGGTGGCGCCGGCTTCAGTGCCCACGGCCCCACCGGTCGAGGTGCCTGCCCCGGCGGCGCCACAGCAGCCGACAGCGGCGCAGGGCGGACCCACACCGCCAGCCGTGCCAGCGCGTGTCACACAGCGCACAGGCTTCTGGGCGCGCCTGCTGGGCGGCCCGTCTGCCGCCACGGGCCAGGACATCCGCGTGGAAGTCCGCCGCGGCGACACCACCATCACCGTGCACTGGCCGGTGCAGGCTTCGCAGGACTGCGCGGCCTGGCTGCGCACGCTGGTGTAGCACGCAGGTCGACGGCCTGAGTTTGCGGGCGAGCGGCCCTGTTTCTTCCTTGGAATTTCTGCACAGGGAATCTCCCCATTTGGGCATTCATCGCCCATCCATACCATTGGGGTGGTTCCTATGCGAACCGTTGTTTTATCAATAAAACATACAACGCTGTTTTCAGTGCTCACCCATTCCACAGAAAGGAACATCCATGTTTGTCCGGCGTCACGTTCTGGTGCTCTCCCTTGGCGGTTTGTCCGCCCTCGCTGCGTGTACCAGCACCTCTGCCATTCCAGGCGCCCAACTGGCTCCCGGCCACGTGGTGAACGTGCAACCGCAAACCCGGTCGCTGCTTTCAGAGTCATCGCAGCGCTGGCTGGTGTCTTACATCTCCACCTCGCACGCGGGCCAGAACACCGTGGTCCAGGGCTTGATCGATCTGCCGAAAACACCGCCTCCTGCCGGCGGCTACCCGGTTGTGAGCTGGGGCACGGGCACCACCGGTGTGGCGCCGCAATGCGCACCTTCCCTGGCGGCAGCACCATCGCGGCTGGAGTTCCAGAACGTGCTGTTGAAGCAGGGTTACGCCGTGCTGCGCACCGACTATGAGGGCTGGGGTGCATTCGCAGGGCGACCCGATCTGGAAGGCCGCAGCAACGCCTATGCGATGGCCGATCTGGTCACTGCCGCGCACGCCCTGCCCATCCAGCTGAGCAACGAATGGATCGCCGCCGGACACAGCCAGGGCGGGGGCGCGGCCATCTGGGTGGCTTCGATGAAGGAGCGCACACCGTCCTATCCGTTGAAGGCGGCCGTTGCGCTCGCCCCCACCGGGCCCGGTGTGCTGAAGTTCCTGAACGATGTGGCCGACGGCCAACCCGTATCGGCGGGCGCCCAACCTTTCGTGGCGATCACGGCGTTGGCCGCGAAGGTGGCGGACCCGAGCATCGATCTGGACAAGCTCACGAACCCGGCGATGAAATCCCAGATCGACGCAGCGAAGTCCACCTGCATTGGTGGCTTGTTTGGCATGCCTGTGCTGCAGCCCGGGCAGTACCTGAAGAAGGGCCCGGACTTCGAGAAGATGGCGAAGTTCTTCGCTGCTCAGGATCCCGCTCAGCTCAAGCTGCAGGTGCCGCTGTTCATCGCACAAGCCGAGAAGGACCAAACCACGGTTACGCCACCCACGACGCGGCAGATGATGGGGGCCTTGTGCGCCAAGGGTGCGCGCATCCAGTACAAGGAATATCCCGGCCAGGATCACGGCTCGCTGATCATGGCCTCCAGTGCGGATTCGCTCCGCTTCATCTCGTCCGCGCTGTCGAACCAGACGCTTCCCAACGACTGCCGCTAAGAGAGCGCCGCACTCAAGAAAAATGCCACCCTCGAAAGGTGGCATTTCTGCAAGTTGCAGCGCAAGGTGGCGGTGCGCTGCCCAACATCTTTTCCGGGCCGCTGATCGCGGCGCTCGCCATGAGGCGCCTCGCGCGTTGCGCTGAACGCCGTTACGCCGCCGCGCCCGGATACGGGCTGTTGTCCGCCGTGGAGAGCATGGCCCGCGCCAGGCGTTCCATCAGCTCGCGCCGCAATGGCAGAGAGGCCGCATCGTCCCAGAGATTGCGCAGTTCCAGGGGGTCGGCCTGCAGGTCGATCAGCTCGCCCCAGGGCTGACCGTCGTACACCGTCAGGCGGTACCGGTGGTCGCGCAGCGTGCGCATGCGCACGCGCCGGTCCATGCCGAAGTCGCTGCGTTGGCTTTCTTCTTCGATCAGCAGGTGCTCGCGCACAGCGGCGGCACCGTCGCCTGCCATCACCGGGAGCAGGGAAGCGCCCTGCATGCCGTTGCTGGGTTGCAGGCCCGCGCGTTCGAGCACGGTGGCCGGGATGTCGATGGTCTGTGACAGGGCGTCGCTCACACGGGTTGCGCTGTCTTGCGCGCCATCGCGCCAGATGAAGGGCACGCGCGTGAGGGCCGGGTAGTGCAGGCCGCCCTTGAACATCAGGCCGCGCTCGCCCAGCAAGTCGCCATGGTCGCTGGTGAACATCACCACGGTGTTCTGGTCCAGCCCGAGTTCGCACAGCCGGTCCATCACGCGGCCGATGCTGTGGTCGATGTGCGCGAGGCTGCCATGGTTCAGCGCCAGCGCTTCGCGCACTTCCTGCTCCGAGCTGGCGAAGCTGCCGTAGCCAGGCCGGAACGCCGGGTTGCCGCGCCGCTGCTCGCGCAGAAAGACGATGGGGGGCGGCGGGTCGATGAGCTCGGCGTTGAACGAGGCCGGCAACGACACGTCTTCTGGCCGGAACATGTCCCAGTAACGGCCCGGTGGCGTGAAGGGGTGGTGCGGGTCGGGGAACGAGCACTGCACGAAGAAGGGTCGGTCTTCGCTGGCCATGCGCGCCAGCATGTCGCCGGTCTGCTGGGCGATGTAGGCCGTGGGGTAGAGCTCTTCGGGCACGCGCGTGCGCCAGGCCTGGCGCAGGGCGGCCAGGTGCAGGCCGGGCGTGGGGATGGCGTTGTCCGGGCCGATGAGCCGATCGGCCTCGGGCGTCTGCTCGCGCAGCCAGCGCCGCCAGTGGCCGTGCTGTTCGTCGGCGTGGCCGATGGTCAGACGCACCTGTTCAAAGCCGTAGTAGGGCAGGTCCAGCTCGAAGCTCGGGTCGTCTTCCCAGCGTTTCCACACTTCCTGGCCGTAGCGTCCCGGGAAGGCGGTCAGCGCATCGTGCGGCAGTCGCTGCTCGGGCCTGGGCCAGAGCGCTGGAATGGTGGTGATGTTCTGCAGGTGGCATTTGCCGACCAGGCCGGTCTGGTAGCCGGCTTCGCGCAGCGTCTCGACGAAGGTGTGCTCGCCCAGCGAGAGCTCACGTCCGTTCATCTGCAGGCCGTGCACGCTCGGCAAGCGCCCCGTCATGAGCGAGGCCCGGTTGGGCTGGCAGATCGGCGTGGCGACGTGGAAGTGATCGAAGCGGCAGCCTTGTTGAGCCAGCGCGTCGATGTGCGGCGTGCGCACCTCGGTGTTGCCGTAGCAGCCGAGGTGGTCGGCGCGGTGCTGGTCGGTGATGAACAGCAGGAAGTTGGGGCGCTTGCTGGTCATCACCATGCTCTCCGTCAGATCAATCGGCCTTGATGTTGAGTTCCTTGGCGAGCCTGCCGTAGCGCTCGTTGTCGGCCTTCATGAAATCGGCCAGCACTTGCGGCGAACCACCGAGGATGTCCAGGCCGGCGCCGGCAAGCTTCTCGCGCACGTCGGGCAGCTGCAGCGCGTCGTTGAACTCCTTGTTCAGGCGCGTGACCACGGCGGCCGGCGTGCCCGTGGGCACGAACACGCCGTACCAGGCGTTGACCTCAACGCCTGCAATGCCTTGCTCGGTGGCGGTGGGCACGTCGGGCAGCAGCGGCGAGCGCTTCTTCTCCGTCAGCGCGAGCGGCACGAGCTTGCCGCTCTTGATGTGTGGCACGGCGCCCCCCAGGCCGGTAAACAGCAGCTTGACTTCGCCGCTGAGCGCTGCCGTGATCGAGGGGCCGACACCGCGGTAGGGCACGTGCATCAGGTCGACGTTCGCGGCGCGCTTGAGCATCTCGCCAGCGAAGTGCATGGGCGAACCGTTGCCGGGGCTGCCGTAGGGCAGGCCGGGCGACTTCTTCGCCGCGTCCAGCGCAGCTTTGAGCGTGGTCACGCCCAAGGTCGGGTTGGCCACCAGCACCATTGGCGTGGTGGCGGGCGAGATCACCGGCACCAGGTCCTTGTGCACGTCCAGGCCGCTGCCCGCGCCGGCCGGCAGCACGTGGGGCGAGATCACCATGGTGTTGGGCGTGAGCAGGATGGTGTGGCCGTCGGCGGCCGAGCGAGCCACCATGCCCGCGCCGAGCAGCGCGCCGGCGCCAGGGCGGTTGTCCACCACCACGGCTTGGCCGAGCTTGGGCGCGAGCTTCTCGGCCAGCACGCGCGCGGCGAGGTCTGGGCCACCGCCGGGCGGGAAGGGCACGACGATGGTGATGGGCTTGCCGGGGAAGGCTTGCGCCATCGCGAAGGGCGCGGCGGCTGCGAGCAGCGTGCCGAGCAGGCCGAGGGTGAAGGTGCGCTTGTGGAAGGCGGTCATGGTGGTCTCCTGTTGATGTGGTGATCGGTGGGGTGTTCAGGCTGCGGCCAGCGGCTCGTTCCAGGCGTCGTAGCCGTACACCCAGTCGGCGTTGCCCTGGCCCTTCATCCACTGGTTGCCGCGCGAGCCGATCTGGATCTTGGCGGTGCGTTCCTGGCGCGTCTTCTCGTAGCGGCGCAGCGCGGCTTCGGCTTGCGCGCGGGTGCTCACACCGGCCAGCGCGCGGCCCAGCACCACCGCATCCTCAATCGCCATGCCCGCGCCCTGTGCCATGAAGGGCAACATGGGGTGGCTGGCGTCGCCCAGCAGCGTGACCGTGCCCACCGACCATTGCGGCAGCGGGTCGCGTTCGTACAAAGCGCTCTTGAGGGTGCTGTCGCAAGCCTCGAGCAGCGCGCGTGCATCGGCATGGAAGTCTTTGTAGAAGCCGCGCAGTTCGTTCACGTCGCCTTCGCTGGTCCACGATTCTTCGTGCCAGGAATCCTGCCCGGTGGTGGCGAAAATGAAGGTGTCCTTGCCCTGGTTGAGCGGGAAGGTGACGATCTGGCTCTGCGGGTTCGGCCCCCACCACTTGGTGAAGGCTTCGATCTCGGGCACGTTGCGCACGCGCTCGGTGGGCACCACGGAGCGGAAGGACACCACGCCGGTGAAGCGCGGATGCTCTTCGCCGAACAGCGCGGTGCGCACGCGCGAGTGGATACCGTCGGCCCCCACCACCACGTCGAAGGTCGCTTCACCACCGTCCTGGAACTTCACGCGCACGCCGTCGCCGTTTTGCGTGAGCGTGTCGATGCGCTTGTCGAACTGGATGTTCTCGAGCGGAAAGTTCTCGGCCAGTGCGTTGATGATGTCGGCGCGGTGGATCGTGACCTGTGGCGCGCCGTACTGCTCCTCGGCGATGTTGCCCATGCCCAGGCGCGAGGTTTCCTTGCCCGTGTCCCAGTCGCGGCTGATGCGAAAGGTCGGGCGCCCGCCGCGTTCGCGAATCGCCTGGCCCGCGCCGAGGCCATCGATGGCGCGCACCACGTTCGGTGTGAGGTTGATGTCCGCCCCCACGCGCGAGAAGCCCTTGGCCTGCTCGAACACGGTGACGTCATGGCCTTGCTTTCGCAAGGCGATGGCGGCGGCCAGTCCGCCCACGCCGCCACCAGCGATACCGATTTTCAAACTGCCCATGGGTTTGCTCCTGCGTTGACGATCTGCGCATTGTTCAGCGCAAGCCCTGTGCACTCAACCGCCCGGACGCTCGAAATGGGTACGATTCGTCCATGGATGTCCTCAGCGAAGTCCTCGCCATCTGCCGCGCCGAACGCGCGGTGACGGCGCGGTTCCACCTCTCATCGCCCTGGGGCTTGCACTCCAACGGGGTGTCGGGCGCCGCCATGATCCGCATGGCGCGCGGCGCGCCCTGGTGGGTGGAGGCGGCCGGTGGCGGCGCGCCGTTGCGCGTGGAGCCGGGCGACCTGGTGATGATGCCGCTCGGCGCGGCGCACCGCATGGGCTCCACACCCGATGCGCCCACCGTGCCTTTCGCCCAGTTGCTCACGCAGCGCACGCCTGGTGCGCGCGACGAAGCGCCGCTGGATCTGCGCCACGGTGGTGGCGGCGACGGCTGCGAGATGTTCAGCGCGCTGCTGTGGTTCTCCGCCTACTGCCGGCACTCGGTGTTGAGCGTGTTGCCACCGCTGATCCATGTGCGCGCGAGCGAACTGCCCACGGCGGTCACGCTCGCGGCGTCGATGGAGTCGCTGGTGACCGAAACGCTCGACCAGCGCCCGGGCTGGCGCCTCTCGGCCAGCCGCATGGGCGAGCTGCTGTTGATCAACATCCTGCGCGGGCACCTGTTGCGTGGCGCGGGCGCGGCCGAGGCCAACTGGTGGCGCGGTCTGTCCGATCCCGCCATCGCCCGCGCCATCGCCGCGATGCACCGCGAACCCGCGCGCAGCTGGACGGTGGAAGCGCTGGCGCGCGAGGCCGCGATGTCGCGCTCGCGCTTCAGCGACCGCTTCAAGGCCTTGGTGGGTGACACGCCCATGGGCTATCTGGGTGGGCACCGCATGGCGCTGGCGGCGGAACAACTGGAGGCCGGCTACCTGCCGCTGGCGCAGGTGGCACAGGACGCGGGCTACGAGTCGGACAAGGTGTTCGCGCGGGCGTTCCGGCGTTGGTCGGGCCTGTCGCCCACCGCGTATGCCAAGCGCGAGGTGGCGCGAAGGACGGCGATGAGCAACCCGCACACGGCGTCGGCCCCGGATTGATGCATCTGGTCGGCTAGGAGCGCGCATAGCGCCGCGCCATCTCGATCGCCGCCATGCACACCGTCAACCAGGCGAAGCCCACAGCGAATCCGGCGACGACGTCGCTGGCCCAGTGCACTTGCAGGAACACACGGCTCCACCCTGTGCTGAAGGCCAAGGTGGCGGCCAGCAGGGCGCCGGGAAGGTGCCAGCGCGACGGCAGCAGCCGCACGCACAAATAGGCCAACATCCCGTAGACCACCACCGAGCCGGAGGTGTGTCCGCTGGGGAAACTGAAGCCGTCTGCCGATGCAAAGCCGTGGTCGTGCAAGGGCCGAACGCGCTCGAAGATCTGCTTGAGCACCCGATTGAGCACGGCGCCACCCGCGCACGCCGTGGACCAGGCGAACGCCAGCGAGGTTTGCCGGCGTGCGATCAGCAGAGCGGCCACCGCGAGGACCAACAGCGTCAGCGGCATGGGATCGCCCAGGTGGGTCACCGCGCCGAAGAAGCGCAGCGTGGAAACCGACAGTTCGCGCGACAGCGTCTCGGTGAGTCGAACGTCAAACTGTCCGATCTCTTCGTCCGCGTCCAACGCTTCCATCATCTCGGCGAACAAGGCGGCCGTTGCCATCAACATGCCCGCCCCGATGACAAACCAGACGCTCAACAGCACCGTGCGCGGCAAGGGGCCCTTCGCGATGCGCCCGCCGTACCGTCTGACGCTGACGACGGCCACGGCGGCCCCTACCAACAACCCCAGCAGCGCAACCGCGAACAGGGGCATCGCGTGCGCCCCGGTCCACTCGGCCCAGGCCAGGGCTCGTTCCAGATCGCTGTCCATCTGCCAGATCGTCAGTTTGGCTCCGGTATGAGACCGGCTGCCCGCATGACCTTCTGCTCATCCTCGTGCGAAATCCAGAATGCGGCTTTGGGCCCGGCACCCGCATCGAACAGAAAGTAGGTGATGAAGAACCGGAAGTCGAGGGGATGGCCCGGCTCTTTCTCGAACGTCATCTGCCAATGGACTTTGGCCATCGTGTACTTGTCATCGAGAGGTGTTGCGTCCACACCCAGCACCTGGGCGCGCCTGAAGCCGATCTGCTCGAAGAAGGCCTTTCGCTGCACGATGGAAGCCCGAAGCTTCTCATCGTTCCTGCCGCACGAGACCCCGTTCGGGTCGCCGGCCAGGAACTCCGACATGTAGAGAGAACCCATCAATTCGGGGTCGAAGGTATTGGCTCCTTCTTCGTAGCGCGCGAAATAGGCTTGGATCTTTTCCATGGTGCCTCGCTTCTGCATGGCCGCTTGCGGGCCGGAGCCAACCATCGTAGCCGAGGTCGCCGTGGTCGACCACACTCATTCGACACCGCCAGCACCCCGCGCCAGCGCCGTGCGATCGAGCACGCAGATGTGGCCGCGGCCCAGCTCGATCAGGCCTTCGCGTTCGAGCTTGCGCAGTTCCTGGTTCAGGCTCTGGCGCGTCACGCCCAGCACATCGGCCAGGTCGGCCTGCTTGGCCTGAATGCGCCCATCGGGGTAGTCCTGGAGCTGTCCCGAGAGCACCCGCATCAGACGCATGGGCAGCGTGAGCAAGGACTGTGCGGCGAGCGCTTCGTACTGCGCGCGGGCGCGCCGGCACACCAGGTAGATCAGGCGCAGGGCGAGGCTCGGGTGGTCTTGCAGCGTCTGCAGCAATGTCGCGCGTGTCATCCGCAACAGGCGCGTGGGCCGGACCGTCGTGGCGGTGTGGATCATCGGGCCGTTCTCCAGCACCGGGATGAGGCCGAAAAGCTGCCCGCGGCCGAGCCAGCTCGTGACGTGGCGTTTGCCCTCCGCGTTCGTCATGCCGACCTCGATCGCACCCTCGGCCACGACGATCAGGTGCTCCGCGATGTGCCCGCGCGTGGCGACGATGGTGCCCGCTGGCACCTTCTCCAGCCAGCTGGCAGCGGCCAGTTGATCGACCACGGCGTCTTCGCACCCCGCCAGCCAGGGCGCCGTGCGCAAGACATGCCAGGCCGCCTCCGGAAGGTCCTTCCGATCACCCACGATCTGCTCCTTTGCGTCCGGAATCCGACATACAGCGGTCGGCCAGGTTTCTACAGTCGATGCACACCACAACCACGAGGATACACATGACAGCCCTCCACCCGATCCCGGTCAAGATCCCTCTCGGCGGCCGCGCTGCCGTTGCTGCACTGCAGCGCAATCGCGTCGATCACGTGGTCACGGTGCCCGACTGGGTGCAGCTGTCCATGCACGCGCAGCTCGCACAAGGCACCGACGGCATCCGGTTGCTGAACGCCTGCAGCGAGAACCAGTGCATCACCATCGGCGCGGGCCTCACGCTCGGAGGCCGCAGACCGATGCTGGTGATGCAGAACCAGGGCTTCTACAACTGCATCAACACCTTGCGCGCGGTGTGCATGGACGCTCACGTTCCGCTCGTCTTCATGGTCGGCCAGTTCGGCCGCGAATACGCCAACCTGGGCCAGGACCCGCGCCAGTCGCGCCGCACCATGGTGCGCATTCTGGAGCCGGTGCTGGAGACGCTGGGCCTGCCGTTCTGGCGCGTCGACAGCGCCAACGATCTCGAGCAGATGGAAGAAGCGTACGCCACCGCGGAGCAGCGCCGTACCGCCGCGCTGCTGCTGGTCGGCACCCCGATGGCCTGGAACTGAGCCCGGAGACGACACCATGATGAACCCCCTGCAAGCCTGCGCAGTGGTCGCGCAGCAACGCCCCGAAGACAGCGTCCTCGTCGCCACGATGAGTTCGATGAACGTGCTGGACCGCCTTGATGCGGAGATCGCCGACACGATCCGCGCGCCGCGCGCCACGCGCATCAGCTCGGTGCCGCTCATGGGCGGCGCCGCCGGCCTGGGCACCGGCATTGCGCTGTCGCACCCCCAGCGCAAGGTGATCGTGATGGACGGCGACGCGAGCCTGCTGCTCGAACTCAGCGGCCTGGTGTCGGTGGTCACGGCCGGGCCGCGCAACCTGCTGCACATCGTCGTGCGCAACGGCACGCAGTTCAACGGACTGGCCAATCTGCGGGCGCCCGCGCCGGACTTCGATTTCGCCAGTGGCGCGCGCAGCGCCGGTTATGCGCACGTGGAAAGCATCGAGGACGCGACCGAGTGGGCGCAGCGCTTCCCCCTGCTGTTGGCCATGCAGGGCCCGGTCTTTGTCGAACTGCGTGTGCAGCCACTGCCGCAGCGCGCGGAAGAAGGTTTCGAGCAGACCGAAATGCCCGACATCCAGTTCGAGCGCATGGGCCTCGAAACCCAGGCGCTGCAAGCCTGGCTGGCACAACAAGGGGCATGACATGGACGCCACGGAAAGCTTCGACTACATCGTGATCGGTGCCGGCTCCTCGGGCGCCACCGTGGCGCACCGCCTGGCGGCGCAACCCGGTGCGCGCGTGCTGTTGCTGGAGGCCGGCGCTCCCCGCCAGAACGACTTCTGGGTGCGCACGCCGCTGGGCATTGGCAAGCTGCTGTTGAACCCGGACTACGTCTGGCCCTTCGAAACCGAACCCCAGGCCGCGCTGGACGGCAAGCGCATCTACTGGCCGCGAGGCCGCCTGCCGGGTGGATCGAGTTCCGTCAACGGCATGATCTACGTGCGCGGCGAGCCGCGCGAGTACGACCATTGGCGCGACGGGCTCGGCAACGCGGGTTGGGGCTATGACGATCTGCTGCCGTATTTCAAGCGCATGGAGTCGTATGCCGATGGCGACGACGCGTTGCGCGGGCGCTCCGGCCCCATCGGTGTCTCGAACCTGGCGCACGACCCGAGTTCGCTCGGCGATGCCTTCGTCGCGGCCTGCGAGCAGGCCGGCATTCCCAAGGCGGTCGACTACAACGGCCGGGGTTATGAGGGGGTTTCCTACCTGCAGCTCAGCACCCAGGGCGGCGAGCGCTGCAGCACCGCGCGCGGCTACCTGGGCAAAACGCGCCCGGCCGGGCTTGACCTGCGCACCGAAGCGCAGGCCACGCGCCTGCTGTTCGAAGGGCGCCGCGCGATCGGCGTCGAGTACATGCAGCGCGGAGTCAAGCGCACGGCGCACGCGCGGGCCGAGGTGATCCTGTCGGCCGGGCCGATCAAGTCGCCGCAGATCCTCGAACTGTCGGGCATTGGCCAGGCGGAACGCCTGCGCGGTCTCGGCGTGCCGGTGCTGCACGATCTGCCCGGCGTGGGCGAAAACCTCAGCGACCATCTGCAAGGCCGCATCACCTTCGAATGCACCGAGCGCGTGACGCTCAACGAGATCATGCAGAGCCCGTGGCGCCAAGGCCTGATGGGCGCCCGCTATCTGCTGACGCGGCGCGGTGTCATGGCCACGCCCTCGGCGAGCGCGCACGCGTTGGCGCGCTTCGACGCCACGCAGGACCGGCCGATGGTGAAGGTGCAGATGCACCACCTGAGCGGCGCTGACCGCTATTCGCGCACCAAGGGCGCCGGCATGGACACCTTCCCCGGCTTCGCGATCGGCTTCTTCAACCTGCGGCCGGCGTCGCGCGGCTGGGTGCATGCCACCAGCCCCGA
Source organism: Hydrogenophaga sp. 2FB (assembly GCF_005503365.1). GTDB lineage: Bacteria > Pseudomonadota > Gammaproteobacteria > Burkholderiales > Burkholderiaceae_C > Hydrogenophaga. The sequence goes on along the minus strand of NZ_SCML01000015.1, from coordinate 4,815 downwards.
CGCGCTGGCCGATCCGGCGATGGAGCCGCGCTACCTCACCCACGACGAGGACCGCGCCACCATGCTGGGTGCGATCAAACTGTCGCGCACGATCTCGCAGCAGCCTGGGCTGGCGCGCCTGGTCAAACGCGAGACGCGCCCCGGCATCGACATTCGCGCCGACGAGGAATTGCTGGACTACATCCGCACCTGTGGCCAGACTTCCTGGCATCCGATCGGCACCTGCAAGATGGGCCGCGATCCCCTGTCCGTGGTGGACGCCGAACTCCGCGTGCACGGCATCGAAGGCCTGCGCGTCGTGGATTCGTCGATCATGCCGACGATGCCGTCGTCCAACACGAACGCGGGTTCGATCGCCATCGGCGAAAAGGCCGCCGACATGATCCTGAATGCCGCCCGCACCGAGGGCACGGGCAGGCAGGCCCACCGCGCGCAGAAGAACAGGCCGCGCGAAGGCATTCCCGCCTGAGACAGCGGTTATCCGAAACAGCACGTCAGACAGACAGCCCACAAGGAGACAACCATGACCCATCCCACCCGCCGCACCGCCATCGCTGCCCTGGTCGCCGTCCCCTGGCTTGGCCGCACGGCCATGGCCCAGTCGGATTGGCCTCGCCGGCCCATCCGCATCGTCGTGCCGTATCCGGCCGGCGGCACACCCGACGTGACCACGCGCGTGTTGGGCGAGCAGCTCGCCACGGTGCTCAAGACCAGCGTGATCGTGGAAGCGAAGCCGGGCGCCTCGGGGCTGATCGGCATGCGCGCCGTCACGTCCAGCGCGGCCGATGGCTACACCCTGGCTTATGTGTCCACGGGCCAGGTCACGCTGAGCGCCATGAATCCGAAGTTCGATCTGCTCAAGGAATTGAAGCCCGTGGTGCGCGTGTCGGGTTCGCCGTTCGGCGTGCTGGTCAGCACCGCATCGCCCTACAAGACCATGGCCGAACTGGTCGTCGCCGTGCGCGCGCAACCCGGCAAGCTCAGTTTCGGCACGGCCGGTGCGGGCTCGCCGGCCCACATGGCGGTGGCCCATCTGGAAGATGCGCTGAAGGACTTCCAGGCGCTGCACGTGCCCTTCAAGGGCGCGGTGGAGTCGATCAACGCGATCTTGGCCGGCCAGATCGATTTCACCATCGGTGTATTGGGTGCCGCCGTGCCCCACCTCAAGGCCGGCAAGCTGCGCATCCTGGCCGTGACGCCCGCCAGGCGCGTCGCGCTGATGCCCGACGTGCCCACCGTTGCCGAGGCCCTCGGAACCCCCTACGACTTCCAGTCCTGGGGCGGGTACATGGTGCCGGCCGGCACACCGGACGACGTGGTGGACCGCCTGGCCGCTGGCATCGCGCAGGCCGCGAACACCGAGGTCTTCCGGAAGTTCCTGCAAAGCGTCGCCGGTGAACTCGATCTGGTGACATCGCCAGCCGAATTCCGCAAGCGGCTGGTGCCTGCCCTGGACGCCGAGCGGCGCATTGTGCAACGCCTGGGCTTGAAGGAAGGCTCCTGAGGCCGCCGTTGGCCCAGCGCCTTGTTCACGCCCTCCATCACCTTCGAAGAGATTTGCCATGTCCGACAACGAATGCATCGCAGCCCACGTGAAGCCGGCTTTCCAGGGCCGCATCGGCAAGACCCTGACCGACTCCATGCCCCATTGGCCGGCGCCGGTTCGCGCACCGCAGGGTGCACCGAACGTGGTCATGGTCCTGCTCGACGACCTCGGCTACTCCGACTTCGGCTGCTTTGGCGGCGACATCGACACGCCGAACATCGATGCGCTGGCGGCGCAGGGCCTTCGCTTCTCCCGGTACACCACGGTGCCCATGTGCACTCCAGCGCGCGCCGCCTTGCTGACCGGCAAGAACCCGCACAGCGTGGGCTGCGGCTGGCTCACGCACAGCGACCCGGGCTACCCGGGCTACAAGGGCGAGATGTCGCTGGATGCGCCCACCATGGCCGAGCTGCTGCGCCTGCGCGGCTACAGCACCATGGCCGCTGGCAAATGGCACAACATCTACGACCGCAACAACGTGCCGGGCGGTGACACCAGCGCCTGGCCGGTGCAACGCGGCTTCGAGCGCTTCTATGGCTTCCAGGCGGCCGAGACCAGCTACTTCCAGCCCGAGAACATGATGGAGGGCAACCAGCCCGCCCAGGCCGGCGTTTACCCGCCCGACTACTTCGCGCCGGACGACTACACGCAGCGCTCGCTGGACTGGATTACCGACCACCGCTCGGGGTCGCCGGATAAACCCTTCTTTCTCTACCTGGCGTACCAGACGCCGCACGCGCCCCTGCAGGCCAAATCCGAGGACATCCGCAAGTACCGTGGCCGCTACGACGCGGGCTGGGACGCGGTGCGCCAGGCGCGCTTCGAACGCCAGTGCGCCGCCGGCCTGCTGGAGCCGAACGCGCAGTTCATCGGCCGCAACGCCGGCATCCCGGCCTGGGACGAACTCACGCCCGAGTCGCGCGCCCTGCATGCGCGTTACATGGAGGTCTACGCGGCACTGGTGGACAACGTGGACCAGAACATCGGCAAGCTGGTGGCGCACCTGAAGCACCTGGGCCAACTGGACAACACCATCATCATGATCACGTCCGACAACGGCGCGAACTCCGTGGGCGGTCCCACAGGCGTCATGAACCTGCAGGGACAACGCGTGGGCATCGGCGACGACGACGCGCTGAACCAGCGCCTGTTGAAGGAAGACCGCATCGGCGCGCGGGACACGTACCTCGCCTATCCGACGGGATGGACACAGGTGTCGAACACGCCTTATCGGCTCTACAAGCGCACCACGATGAACGGCGGCATCCGCGTGCCCTTCGTGCTGCACTGGCCCGAGGGTGTGGCCGAGCCCGATCGCGGGGCCGTGCGCACCCAGTGGATCCACGTGACCGACGTGCTGCCGACCGTGATGGAGGCTTGCGGCGCCGAACTGCCGGCGCAGTTCAACGGTTACCGCACCCGCGCGCTCGACGGGGTCAGCTTCGGCGCCATGCTGCGCGATGCGCAGGCGCCCACCCAGCGAAGCCAGCAGTACTACGAACTCGCGGCGAACCGGGGCTTCATCTCCGGCGACTGGAAGATCGTTTCGTTGCAGCCGCCGCAGAAGGCGATCGATCTTGACAACTGGATGTTGTTCGACCTGGCGAACGACCCCGTGGAGCAGCACGACCTGGCCAGCCAGCATCCGGAGGTGTTGCAGCGCCTGATCGCGGAATTCGAGCGGCACGCGGATGCCAACTACGTCTACCCGCTGGACAACCGCACCGAGGCGCGGTCCATGGGTGTGCCGCCGCACGAAGTCGAGCGCATGCTGCTGCCGCGCGAATGCCACCGTGCGGGACAGGGCTTGCCGGGCATGGTGACCACGCCGCTGGTGGCCGACCGCAGCTACCGCATTCATGCGGACTTCGGCTGGAAACGCGGCGACGAGGGCATTGTGTTTTCGCTCGGGGATCGGTTCAGCGGGCTGGTGGTGTTTGTCGAGGAGGGGGCCTTGCACTGTGTCTACCAATGGTGGTTCAACCCGAAGGCCTTGCCCCCGGTCCCGCTGTCCGAAGGGCCCCAGCGTTTTACGTTCGACTACGAGGCCATGGGCGACCGGAGAGGCCGAGGGCGCCTGGTGCTCAACGGCGTTCCCGTGACGGAGGCCGTGGAGCTGTCGCCGACGCTGTTGCGCATCACGGGCGGGCTGAACGTGGGGCTGTCGCGTCGCCTCGCGGTCGCGGAGCGGCTGGAAGCGCGCGGCGAATTCCGCTACACGGGCACCATCGAGCGCGTGCGGATCGAGCCCGGTGCCTTGCCCGCGAAGACTTCGCTGGTGCAGAACGAAGCGGAGCTGCAGGCGCGCATGCGAGCGACCACAGCAACAAGCTGAAGGTGTTGGAGGGGGCCGGTGGCTGGCCGGTGTGTTGACACCCCGAGCAGCGGTCAGAATGATGCGAGGCGGTACGCTTCGCGGCAAGGCCGCTTCAACGAAGGGATGACACCATGCTCAAGCTCTACGGATTTTCGAAAGTCAACGCCGGCGCGCGTGGCCACACCCGCGACCTGCGCGTGCTGTGGGCACTCGAAGAGATGCAGTTGCCGTTCGAGCTGGTGGGCATGAACCACCCCGCACTCGACCTCAGCACCGAAGCCTACCGCCGGCTCAGCCCCTTCGAACAGATCCCGTCGATCGACGATGACGGATTGGTGCTGTCCGAGTCCGCCGCCATCCTCATCTATCTGTCAAAAAAATCGGGCCGCCTGATACCCGACGACCGCGCCGGCGGGGCGCAGGTGATGCGCTGGTGCTTCGCCGCGATGAACACGGTCGAGCTGCCGCTGATGAGCCTGTTGGTGCTCGACTGGACGGCGGATGGCAGCTGCGGCAAGCACCGCGAGTTCCTGGTCGGCTGGGTGCATCGGGCGCTGGGGAACCTGGAGCGCTGGCTCGCGGGCCGCGACTTCGTCGCGACACCCGATTTCACCGTCGCCGACATCCTGATGGCCCACGTGCTCTCGTCGGGCATCAAGGACGAGCGATTGATCGCACCGTACCCGGGCCTCTTGTCGTATCGGGACCGGTGCCTGGCTCGGCCCGCGTGGCAGCGGGCCTTCGCGGCGTACTGTGCGCGGGTGGAGGCCGGCTAGGTCGGGCACAGGCGGGACGTCGACGCGACGGGTCACCTTCCGGCCGGCCTGGGATTGAACTGTCTCTCCTGCCCCCTCGAAAACTGCGGTTGTGGCGACGGGTTCGGATTTGCTCCTTCCCCCGCTGGGGGAAGGTGGGGATGGGGGCAGGCGCGCCGACCACATCACTTCAGGCA
>NZ_SCML01000014.1 GCF_005503365.1 Hydrogenophaga sp. 2FB | reverse complement strand
GCCAAAAGCACCGCCACGCAAACCGTTCCCGCCAGCCCGGACTGGAATCTGGAGCTCGAAGCCAAGGTCTACAACGGCAGCACCCTGATCTCGACCCTGGTGGCCAAGCCCCAGGACCTGCTCAAGCAGCAGATTGCGCAAGGCAAGGGCGTGCGGCTCAATGGCGCGGTGGCCACGGAGTACACCGTGGTGGCCCCCCTCAAGGACAGCGCCACCAATGCCGAGCACCCGCACCTCACGGCCCGGCTGCACACCCGCCTGTACGAAGGCGGCGCACGCATCCGCACGGACATGGTGCTGGAAAACAACTGGACCTACAAGGCCAACCCGGGCAACATCACCTACGAACTGACGGTGCGCAGGAATGGCCAGGTCGTTCATACACAGCCCCGTTTCACCCACAACCACCACGCCCGCTGGCACAAGGTGCTGTGGACCGGTAGCACTGACCCGCAGGTGCGCCTGCGCCACAACATGCCGTACTTCCTGGCCAGCCGCGCCACCTGGAACTACGACCTGAGCTTGAAGGTGCCCGAATCGGTGCTGGCGGAGGAGGCCCGCACACTGGCGGCCTCGAACACCGCGCCCATGGGTCCGGCCATGCTGCAGACCTACTTCCCCACCACGGGCTCTCGCTGGGACATCGGCCCGGTGCCGCGCTGGACCGCGCTGTACCTGGTCACGCAGGACGACCGGGCCCGCGCGAGCATGATGGCCAATGCGGATGCCGCCGCCGGTGTGCCCGTTCACTACCGCGACGAGAAGACCGACCACCCGGTCAGCCTGGACTCCTACCCGACCATTTCCACGCTGTATGGCACCTCCAGCCCGGCGCTGCCCAAACCGACGGGCACCACCGTCTGGGAGCCCGACACGGCGCACCAGGCCTCGTTCGCCTACATCCCCTATCTCGTCTCGGGTGATGCCTTCTACCTCGATGAGATGATGTTCTGGTCGTCCTGGAACATCGCGGCCGTGGACCCGTACTTCCGCAAGGATGGCCAAGGTCTGGTGCGCTGGGATCAGTTGCGCGGCCAGGCCTGGGTGATGCGTTCCATCTGGGAGGCGCAGGCAGCGCTGCCCGATACGCACGCGATGAAGGCGTACTTCAAGACGAAGCTCGCTGCCAACCTGACGGACTATGCGACCTACTTCAAGGCCGGCAATACCGCCACCTCGCCGCTGGGGCCGATGACCACCGAGCTGACCATGGACGGGCAAGCCGCGCCCTGGCAGAACGACTTCATGGCCATTGTGTTGAGCCTGATGGCGGAAAACGGCGAAACCCAGGCCAAGAGTGCGCTGGACTGGATCAGCCCTTTCACCGTGGGCCGCTACAACAAGGAGTCCGAAGGGTTCTGCGCGGCCAAGGCACCGGGCTACTACTGGTACGTCAAGGACACCGCGGGCAAGTTCATCACCTCCTGGAGCGCCTTGTTCGCCCGCAACTACCCATCGGCGGTGGGCCAGAGTTGCAACAACATGCCCATCCTCACGGAAGCCTATCCGGACTGCGCAGACTGCTACGCGGCCAACTCTCGAGCCATGATGGGGGCTTCGGCCAACGCCGGTGTCGCGAATGCCGCCGCCACCTACACGCGTTGGAAAGCGCTCACGCCCAAGCTCGATGCCGCGTTTGCCGTCGATCCCAACTGGGCCATCGTGCCCCGCTGACCACTGGGCTTGAAGCACAAAACCAAACCTGACGGGCTGAGGCACACCACCTCAGCCCGTTTTGTTTCAAGCGAGGGAAGCCTCTTGCGATCTCGCCAGTCGATCGATCTCCTTCAGTGTAGAGAATCGACCCCCGAGCCGATCCCGGAAGAATGAGAGAACACCTTCGATGGTGGCCAGAAACTGCGTCAACTCTTCCTGATTGCCCACGTACGGCGTGTTCCCGGGCTGCAACGTCGGAGAGTGATACGTGAGTGTGAACACCTTGATGCCTTGATTGAACAAGGCGGTCATGACGCGGATCTGGCTGTCGAGATCGAAGCCCTCCGGGCTCAACCGCAACCGCTCCAACAAACCCAGGCGGTTCGCCATGCCGGGAAGGTGGCCCGCTCTTGACAAGGGGTGATCGAAGATCGCCGGCATTCGGCGACCGACCCCACCCAGGACACCGCAGACACCAACCGTCATCGGCACCTCCAGCAATGCCCGATCGGGGTCGGTGAAGAAAGGTTGCACCGGCGTGCGGTAGAAGCTAGGCCCGCCCTCCTGCGAAAAGCTGGTGTGGGGCACGTAGCTGCAATCAACCGTGTAGCCGAGCTCCTTGAGGATATCCATCGTGTGGGGCCCCAGACCGTATCGCCCCGCCTTGAACACAGTGGGCGCCTGTCCAAATGCCTGGGCAACGGCATCGGTTGAAGCCCGAATTTTCGCGGCCTCCAACTCCACGGGCAGGTTGCCGTGGAAGGAATTGAATACGGTGACCGCTTCACCATGCGGCGGTGTGACCCAGGGGTGGCAATGCGTTCCGAATTCTGCCCTTCCTTCATCGACCAGGGCACGCAGGTAGTGCGCTGCAACGGGCGACGTTGCCACGGGATAGTCCATGACATACGTCGGCACCACGCCCCATCGGTCATAGATCTCATGCACCCGATCCTGCGCGGGAATAGAGCGCGTTGCCACGGATCCTCGGTCAAAGGGAAGGCTCCAGTTGAACTCCTCTTCCGTATCGACCACGACCAACAGCACCGGCGACTTGAGATCCAGGTCGACAGGTTGTGGCGGAAAATCCGAAAAGTGCACGACATATCCTCCCATGGTTTCTCGGTTGAATCTCCCCTACTGGCCCATTGTCACCCGGCGATCCAGCGTCGAACTTTGGGGCTCCAGCGCTGCTCAACATGGACATTGACCAGCCAGGCCACCAGCAGGGCCAGCGCAATGACACCGATCGACACCAAGGTCATTCCCCCCGAGGCCGCCACACCGGTCGCGGTCATGACGCCCAACACCGCATAACCTGCATTCTGGTGGACCAGGTACAACGGGTAGGTCAACCGGCCGGACAAGTCGCCCCACTTCGAATTCTCCATGCGGATCCACCCCATGGTGACCGCGGCGAACAACAAGAAGTACAAGACCATGATGCCTTGCACGATCAGGTGATGTGGACCTTTGCCAAATCTCATCAACTGCGCGACATCCGCCACAGGCCCCGTCTCACGCCATGCATAGAGGCATGCCAGTACCAGGGCAGCGAACATGCCGAAACGGCGAAGCGGCGTCCAACCCGAGTGGCGAACCAGGAAGAAAAACGCGCCGGCACTGAACAGGGGCGCCCAATGTGCGCTCGTGAAAACCTCGACCGGGTACATGGGCCGCAGGAAATTCACAAGAGAAAGGCCTAGCCAGAGGACCAGGAAGGTTTCGATGCGCTTGAGTTGCCCGACTGCAATGATCAAAGCGATCCAGGCATAGAAATTGATCTCTACCGCCAACGACCAGTAAGCCCCATCGATGGGCTCCTGACCAAAGGCCTTGGGCAGCATTGTCAAATTGGCCACGTACTGCGCCCATGACGCTGGCTTGAAAGGCGAGGAGGGAACCAGCAGTTCGATGATCACCGTCAGGGTCATGCAAATCCAGAAAGCGGGAATCAAGCGGGCCACGCGCGAGGCCACAAAGCGGCGCAAGCTGGAATTCTGGGCAGTCATCATGATCACGTAGCCACTGATCATGAAAAACAGATGCACGCCTAGGTAACCGTAAGAGGCCACTGTTTCCAGGATGGGGTGCTGGTTCTCCTGCACCCAGCCCTCCTTAGGACCCTTGTAAAAGTAGTGAAACATCACCACGGCGAGGGCCGCCAGGCCTCGGAGCCAGTCGAGTGCGGGTTGGTGATGCGAATGTGACGCGGACTCTTTCATGGGACCTTCTTCAAAACACGTTCTTCAATACGTTCCATCAGCCACTGGGAACCCGCAGCATTCAGATGAACACCGTCCGCAGAGAAGGCGATATTGGCGGTGGTGTCATCACCCCGGGGCGATGACACCACCGAATGGCCTTTTTGCAGGCACAACTGGGCAAGCTGGCGATTGAAGGCTTCATGCCGTGCCGCATGGGCAACGGCGAGGTTGACAGGGATTTCAACGCACACGACTTTCGTGGCCTTGGGCAACTGCCCAAGTATCTCGCCCCACGCATCGAGGGTCTGAGCAACACTTCGCCCCTCGAACAGGTCGTTGGTGCCCGTGCCGATGACAACGGCACCCGCCAAGGGCAACGAGGTGTATCGAGACAACCGCAACGCCAGCCGCTGCGCCGATTCGCCACCGATAGCGAAGTTGTAGGCGCTCGGCAACCCACCCAGGGGCAGGGCCTGGATGTGGCTGTCGCCAAAAAACAAAGTAGAGGCCGGCGGCACCCTACCATCCAGGCTCAAATGGTGCCCCACAAGCCGCCGTTCAAAAATGCGCTGGCTCAAGGTGGGCGAACTTTGCAGACGCTCCAGGCGCCACAGCAGGCCGTCCTGGACAGCCGGACAGGACGCCAGCATCACGATGGCCGTCGCGAACACTGCCGTTGCACCCCAAAAACCTGTCCAGAACGAGAAGGTATGTAATTTGTCCACAGACTTGGAACCACTTACTGATAACAATGTCGAGATGATCCGCACCAAAAACGTTGGCTGGGCGCGCGCCCAAGCCGCGATGATTGATCTACCTCAACACGTGCGTTATGTTGCGCAGGCCGCCCGAAATTGAGAAAAAACGCGACATTTCGCCGTTATGATTTGTTACACAAGTTTCCGATGCTACTCCTTTGCATTAGTCTGACAACTTATCTGCCGGGAAGAGCGTCGCGGTGCAGCGGGTAAGCCACCAACGCCGCAAGGTCGGACAACCGCAGCATCGATGGCGGGCAACGCCCAAGGAGTGACCTCGTGGATTTCGACTCGAAGCAGATCTCGACGCGCAGTGTGTCCGAGATTCCCCTGACTTCCGCCCAGCGGGCTGTTGCCAATACGATCCCCCTCGCCGCCGACGCGACACTCGCCTGGAACGAGGCGCGCGCTTTGCGCATCAGAGGCTCTGTCGACCATACCGCCATCCTGGCGGCCATCCAGACCCTGATAGCACGGCACGATGCGCTAAACCTGCACATTCAGGGTACGGGTATGTTGTTGGCCCGCCCGCCCGCGGCAGAGGTGCAGCGAGTGGACCTCTCATCGTTGCCCCAGGCCGGGAGGGAGGAACGCCTCCAGCAGGTTCTTCACTCGCTCGTGATGGAGCCCCTGGACATTCAACAGGGTCGGGTTTTCCGGGTCGTGATGGTGGACCTGGGTCACAACGATCTGGCGGTTGGCCTGGTGGCCCACCATGTGGTGTGCGATGGCTGGTCGTTTGGCATCTTGATTGAAGAGCTGGTTGCGCTGTACCAAACTCAAGTCGGTGGTTCAGCCGCGCCTGCCGCGCTCGAAGCCGCTCCCAGCTTCATCCAGTTCGCCCGAGACGAGATTGCGGGTCCAGCGGCCGTCCGCCGCGAAACCGACCTGACATATTGGGAATCCGTGTACGCGGACGCGTGGCCGACACTCGATCTCCCCACAGATCGTGCACGTGGGGCAGTGCGCACCTTCGCGTCGCAGCGGCAGGAACTTCGACTCGAGCCCGACCTTGTTGCACGCCTGAAGTCCACCGCTGGCCGCCAGGGCGCCAGCCTCTTCAGCATTCTGTGCGCGGGCTACGCGGCCCTGTTGGCCCGCCTTTCTGGTAGCTCGGATGTGGTCATCGCCGTGCCGGCGGCGGCTCAACTCTCCGAAGGTCTCGATCGCCTGGTGGGGCAATGCGTTTCCCACCTGCCGGTTCGTCTGGCCGTGGACGTCGATGCGCCGGCCAATGCCCTGCTGGCAACCACCCAGCACGCGGTTCTGGATGCATACGACCACATGAGCTGCGGGCTTGAACTGCTGCTGGAGCGTTTCAACCCGGCCTCGGAGCAAGGCCGCCTTCCACTGGCCTGCGTCAAATTCAACCTCAACCCCAGCCTCGACGCCGCCGTGTTGGGACTTCAGGGTGTGCAATGCGCTGTATGGACACCGCCGCGCGTGGCCGAGCACTTCGAACTGTTTCTCAACGCGGAGCAAGACGCACGGGGCATTCTGCTGTGCTGCCAACACAACAGCGATCTCTTCGACGGCTCCACCGTGCGGCGCTGGCTGGATCTGTACCAGCAGATCCTCGTTGGCCTGGCCGACAACCTCGACCAACCGCTGGCGAAGCTGCTCATCCCCGTCGGCGAAGACCAGACGCTGCTGACGCAGTTCAACGCCAACCACGCCTGGCTGGACCGCTCGTTGCGCGTCGAGGCCATGATCGATGCCCATGTCCAACGCACCCCCGATGCCATTGCGGTCAGTGCAGGCGAGGAAACGCTGACCTTCCTCGAGCTTCAGCGACGCGCCTACGGCGTGGCCGAGGAGCTGCGCAAGCGTGGCGTGCAAGCAGGAGACCTGGTTGGCCTGTCCTGCGGGCGCAACCACCTGATGATGGTCGGTGTCTACGGCATCCTCAAGGCGGGCGCGGGTTACGTTCCCTTGGATCCCTCCTTCCCCGTGGATCGCCTGGACTTCATGGCCGAGGATGCGGCGCTCAGCCTGGTGCTCTGCGATGAGTCGGTGGCCGATAGCTGGAAGCCTGCCCACTCCGCCGTGCTCATGCTCGACCACATCGCATCGGCCGCCGCCACGCCCCCGGCAAACGGCGCGCACAGCGAAATGCCCGCCTACGTCATCTACACCTCGGGCTCGACGGGGAAACCCAAGGGCGTGCGCGTGCCGCACCGCTCGGTCGTCAACCTGCTGCAGAGTGTGGCCCAGGTGCCGGGCATGGGCCCGTCCGACGTGGTGCTGGCGGTGACCACACTCTCGTTCGACATTGCGGTGTCCGAGGTCATCCTGCCCATGACGGTGGGTGCCCGGATCGTGGTGGCCGACCGCGCGGAAACCACCGACGGCACCGCCTTGCGTGCCCTCATCGAGCGGCAGCAGGTCAACTTCGTCGATGCCACGCCATCCACATGGCGGCTGCTGCTGGCCGCGGGCTGGCCCGGCCACAGAGGCATGAAGGCCATCTGTACCGGCGAACCTCTGCCACCCGACCTCGCCACCGAACTCATTCCGCGCGTGGCCGAGCTTTGGAACGGCTATGGACCGACCGAAACCACAGTGTGGTCGAGCTTCCACCACGTCACGTCTCCCTCGGTGCCGATCCCCATCGGCAAGCCCGTGCAGAACACCCAGTTCCATGTGCTGGATCCGAGCATGCGTCCGCTGCCTGTGGGCGTCACGGGCGAGCTCTGGATTGGCGGCGACGGCGTCACGCTCGGCTATCTGAATCGGCCGGACCTCACCGCCGAGCGGTTCGTGCCCGATCCTTTCTCGAGTGCTCCTGGCGCGTGTCTCTACAAGACGGGCGACCTCGGCCGTTGGCGCGCCGACGGCATCCTCGAGTGCCTGGGCCGCGCCGATCATCAGGTCAAGGTGCGCGGTTACCGCATCGAGCTGGGTGAGATCGAGGTGCAGTTGTGCGCCCACCCGGCGGTGGCACGCGCGGTGGTGATCACGCGCGAAGACCGGCCTGGCGATGTGCGGCTGGTGGCGTACGTGGTGCCGCACCAGGCCATGCCGTCGGTGTCCTCGATGCGCGAGCACCTGTCGGCCCATCTGCCCGAGTACATGGTGCCGCAGCACTTCGTGCCCATGGTAGAGATTCCGCTGCTGCCCAACGGAAAGATCAACCGCCATGCCCTGCTGCCGCCCAGCGGTGCCCGGCCAGAGCTTTCGGTGCCGTACCAGGCGCCGGTCAACGCGCTCGAAGCGGGTTGCTGTGAGGTGTTCGGCACCGTGCTCAGCATCGACCAGGTGGGGCGCCTCGACAACTTCTTCGATCTGGGTGGCAACTCGCTGCTGGCCATGCGGGTGCTCGAAGGTTTGACCCGCCTGACGGGCAAGACCTTGTCCGCGCCCACCATCTTTGCCCACCCCAGCCCTGCCACGCTGGCCGAATGCCTTGCGCCACCGTCGGAACAGAACGAGGCTGCCGTGGCAATTCCGAAAAAGGCGCGGCGCGTATACCACGACGACGACCCCATCGCCATCGTCGGCATGGCCGGTCGTTTTCCCGGCGCCGCCACGGTGGAAGCGCTGTGGGACAACCTGATCGCGGGCCGCGATGCCATCACGCAGTTCACGCTCGACACGCTGGATCCCAGCGTCCCATCCACACTGCGCGACGACCCCAACTACGTGAAGGCCCGTGGCGTGGTGGACGGGATTGAACTGTTCGACAACGCTTTCTTCGGCATCTCGGCACGGGAAGCCGAGGTGATGGACCCGCAGCACCGGGTGTTCCTCGAAATTGCTTGGGAATGCCTGGAGCGTGCCGGCTACGCGCCCGACCGGACCGAACAGGCCGTCGGGGTGTTCGCCGGCGTCTACACGCCCACCTACCTGCATCGCAACGTCATGGCACACCCCGAGGCCATCGATCGGCTGGGCGAGTTCCAGGTCATGGTCGGCAACGACAAGGACTACGTGGCCACGCGTGTGGCGCACAAGCTCAATCTCAAGGGCCCGGCCATTGCCATCCACACCGCCTGTTCCACCTCCCTGGTGGCGATTGCGCAGGCCGTGGACAGCCTGCGCCTGGGACGCTGTGACATGGCGCTGGCCGGGGCGGCTTCGGTGACGTCTCCTCCCCGCAGTGGCTACCTGTACCAGGAAGGCGCGATGCTCTCGAGGGACGGACATACCCGTACCTTCGACGGCGACGCCAGCGGCACCGCCTTCAACGACGGCGCCGCCGTGTTGCTGCTCAAACGGTTGTCCGACGCGCAAGCCGATGGCGATCACGTCTTTGCCCTCATCCGTGGCATTGCCACCAACAACGATGGCGGCGGCAAAGCCAGCTTCACCGCACCCAGCGTGCAAGGTCAGGCGGCCGTGATCGCAGCCGCCCACGAAGACGCCGGTGTCGATCCGCGCAGCATTTCCTACGTCGAGGCACATGGCACCGCCACACCGCTGGGCGACCCCGTCGAAGTGGAAGGCCTTACCCGCGCGTTCCGCCGAGGTACGAAAGACACCGGCTTCTGCCGGATTGGCTCCGTCAAGAGTAACGTGGGCCATCTGGTCACGGCCGCAGGCGCCACCGGCGTGATCAAGACAGCCCTGGCGCTGGCCACCGAACAACTGCCAGCGACGATCCATTTCGACCGACCGAATCCCAATATCGATTTCGCCAACAGCCCGTTCGTCGTGAACAGCGAACGAACGCCTTGGCCACGCGGACCACAGCCGCGCCGCGCCGGTGTCAGCAGCTTCGGCGTCGGCGGCACGAACGCCCACGCCGTGCTCGAGGAAGCGCCGTTGGTGGCCCCGTCCGCTGCGACGGCCGGCCCGCAACTGTTGCAGCTATCGGCCCGCACGCGTTCCGCGCTCGACGTCATGGCCCAGCAACTGGCCGAACATCTCACCGCGCATCCCGACCTGAATCTGGCCGACGCCGCCCACACCCTGCGCGTGGGCCGCAGCCGGTTTGCCCACCGGCTCACGGTGGTGGGCGCATCCCCCGCCGACTGCGTCGATGCACTGCGCACGGGCGACCACGCCCAGCGCGCACTGCGCGAAGTCGGTGCGGCCGTGCCGCCCCTGGTGTGGCTCTTCCCGGGTCAGGGTGCACAGTACGCCGGCATGGGCCGCGAGCTGTACGCCCATGACGATGCTTTCCGCGTGGCCTTCGACGAATGTCTGGAGGCGCTCAAGGATGTATTGCCTTACGACCTGAAGGCCCGCATGTTCGATGGCGGCCCCGATGCACTGGTGGCGACGGACACCACGCAACCGGCCACGTTCGCGCTCGAGTACGCGCTGGCCCGTTCGTGGCTTGCACAAGGCGCCCGCCCGCAAGCCCTTGTGGGTCACAGCGTCGGCGAGTTTGCGGCGGCTGTGCTCGCGGGCGTCATGCCGCTGGCCGATGCGGCGCGTCTTGTGGCCCGGCGCGGAGCGCTCATGCAGGCCCTGCCCGGCGGCAGCATGTTGTCGGTGCGTCTGTCGCTCGACAAGCTGATGCCGTTGCTGCCCCCCGAACTCTCGCTTGCCGCCGAAAACGGTCCGAGCGCCTGCGTGGTGGCCGGCCCGACGCCCGCAGTGCAGGCCTGGCAGGCACAGTTGGAAGCCGACGGTATCGTCGCTCGCCTGCTGCAGACCTCGCACGCGTTCCACTCGTCGATGATGCACGACGCCGTGGCGCCGTTCGAGGCTGCTGTGCGCCAGGTGCGCCTCTCGGCACCGCAGATCCCCATCATCTCGACGCTCACTGGCCAAGCGATGCAGGCGTCCGAAGCCACCGATCCGGGCTACTGGGCGCGCCATCTGCGCGAAGCGGTGCGTTTCTCGCCCGCGATCAAGAGCGCGCTCGCGACCGGAGAAGTCGCCTTCCTGGAAATCGGCCCCCGTGGCACGCTGTCCACCTTGGTTCGCCAGCATGGCGCGGGCAAGCGCGCGGCGGTCTGCGTGCCCAGCCTGGGTGATGCGCCCGAGACCGAAACCGCCCTGCTCCTGCACGCGCGCGGTCAGCTCTGGACCCTGGGTCTGGAACTGGCGCAGCCGGTGGCGAACCAGGGCAGACGCCGTGTGCGGCTGCCGACCTATCCGTTCGAACGCAAGCGCTTCTGGCTCGACGCCGCGCTTCCCTCGGCGCCATTGCCACAGGCTGCGCCGCAGGCCCTTTCAGCTTCCACCCTTCCCGATGTCAGCGCGGCCGCTGTCGCCCCCACCATCAGCACCACGATCATGTCCACAGCCACTCCTTCGCCCGCCTCTGCCACCCCCTCGAATGCGCGGCCTGCGCTGCTGGCAGCGCGATTGCGCGCACTGTTCGAGGATGTGGCGGGCGTCGACATCGACAGCGCCGACTCGGCCACCGGTTTCCTGGAACTCGGACTCGACTCCCTGAGCCTCACACAAGCGGCGTTGCAGGTGAAGAAGACGTTCAACGTCGCGCTGACCTTCCGGCAGTTGATGGAGAAGTACCGCAGCATCGACGCACTTGCGCAGTTCCTTGACGGCGAACTGCCACCCGATCAGTTCGCGCCGCCAGCGCCAGTGCCCTCTGTTGCCGCGCCGGTTGCCGCACCCGTTGCGGTCTCGGCGGCCATGCCGGCCGCCATGTCCGCCGCGGCAGCGACCTACGTAGCGCCAGCGGCCATGCCCATGGCACTGCTGCCAGGCGACGCCAGCGCCGTTCACCAACTGATGCAACAACAGATGCAGTTGATGGCGCAGCAGCTCGCCGTGCTCGCCGGACAGCCGCTGCCGGCCAGCCTCCCCGTTCCGCCCACGGTTGCCGTGCCCGCTGCGATGGCCGCACCCGCCGCCGCTGCAGCTCCCTCCGCACTGGCGCCCACCGCGGCGACAGCGCCCGGCAGCGCAACGGACCCGGTGCAGCCCTCGCTCAAATCGCTGGTCGAAAAGCCCTTCGGCGCGTCACCGCGCCTCACGCTGCAAGCGCAGGGTGATTTCACACCGGATCAGCGGCGCTGGCTCGACGACTTCATCGCACGCTCCACCGCCCGCTCCGCCAAGTCCAAGGCCTTCAGCCAGCAATACCGCAAGGTCATGGCCGACCCGCGCGTGGTCACCGGTTTCAATCCGCTGTGGAAGGACCTGATCTATCCGCTGGTGGTCAATCGGTCCAGCGGCGCCAGCATGTGGGACCTCGATGGCAACGAATACATCGATCTGCTGTCCTGCTTCGGCGGCAACCTGCTGGGCTACCAGCCCGCCGGCGTTGCCCAGGCGCTGCACCAGCAGGTGGACCAGGGCTTCGAAGTCGGTCCACAGCACCCGTTGGCCGCCGAGGTGGCCAAGCTCATGACCGAGTTCACCGGCATGGAGCGCGTGGGCTTCTGCAACACCGGTTCAGAGGCCGTGATGGGCGCCATGCGCATCGCGCGCACCGTGACCGGCCGCAAGACCATCGCCATCTTCAGCAACTCCTACCACGGCATCTTTGACGAAGTGGTGGTGCGCGGCACCAAGCAGTTGCGCTCGGTCTCGGCCGCCCCCGGCATCCTGGCCAACACCGTGGAGAACATCCTGGTGCTGGACTGGAACAGCGAAGACTCGCTGCGCATCCTGCGCGAGCGAGGCCACGATCTGGCGGCCATCATGACCGAGCCGATCCAGAACAAGTACCCCACGATCCAGCCCCGCGAGTTCGTGCAGTCGCTGCGCCAGATCGCCGACAAGGCCGGCTGCGCGCTGATCTTCGACGAGGTGGTGACGGGCTTTCGCGTGGCACCCGGCGGTGCACAAGAGTTCTACGGCGTGCGTGCCGACATCGCCACCTACGGCAAAGTCATCGGTGGCGGCCTGCCGTTCGCGGCCATCGCCGGCAACGCCAACTGGCTCGACGCGCTGGACGGCGGCCACTGGCAATTCGGTGACGATTCCTACCCCGAGGCGGGCGTCACCTACTTCGCCGGTACTTTCGTGCGCCACCCACTTGCGCTGGCGGCCGCGCACGCCACCTTGCTGCACATCAAACAAGGCGGCCGCGCGTTCTACCGCGATCTCAACGACCGCACCCAGCGCCTGATCGACCGCCTCAACACCGCCTTCGCGGTGCGCGGCGCGCCGGTCAAGGCGGTGCACTGCGCGTCCATCTGGCGCCTGCAATGGGACGACAACCAGAAGTACGTCAGCCTCTTCTACCACCTGGCGCGCTTCAAGGGCATGCACCTGTACGAGCAGTTCGGCCACTTCGTGACCGCCGGCATGACCGACGAGCACACCGACCGCATCTTCCGCGCGTTCACCGAGACGATCGACGAACTCATGGGCCTGGGCTTCATCCTGCCCAAGGACGGCACACCGCCCCCACCGCCCAAGGGGGGCATCGAAACCGGCGCTGCCCAGCGCACAGAGGCCCAGATCACTCCGGGCCAGAACGAACGCTGGCTCGCCGGCGGCTTCGATCCTTCAGCGCGCCGCGCCCTGAACGAATCGCTGTGTGTCAGCCTCAAAGGCCCGGTCGACCGTACGGCCCTTCAGCAAGCGTTGCACGACGTGTTGACCCGCCACGACACCTTCCGCGTTCAGTTCAACCTGGACGAACCGCGCCAGACGCTCGCACCCGCCAAACCCATTCCGGTCGCCGAGGTTGACCTGCGCCAGCAAGCCGACGCGGACAAAGCGTTGGACGACTTCTGCAGCCAGGCCAGCCTGCGCGAGTTCCCGCTTGATCAGGCACCGTTGGCGGCGGTGAGTCTGCTCGACTTGGCCGATGGCCGGGTTGTCGTGCACGTCGTGGCCAGCCACCTGGTGTTCGACGGCTGGGCATCCAGCGTCTTCAATGCCGAGCTCGCCACCGCCTACAAGGCCCGCAGCATGGGCATGCCGCCGCCATTCAAGCCCGCCGAATCCCCGCTGGATTTCGCCGAAGAAGAGCAGGCCCGCTTCGAAAGCCCGGATGGCCAGGAGGCCTTGCGCTTCTGGCAGCAACAACTGCGCAACCCGCCCACCCCCTTGAACCTGGGAGACCGCACGCCCGCCACACCGCGCAGCTTCGCGGCGGACACCTGCTCGATGCGCATCGATGGCGAGGCCTTTGGCCGCCTGCGCGCGCATGCTAGGCAGTCGGGCGTCACGCTGTTCCAGCTGCTGCTCACCGCCGTCACGCTGATGCTGCACAAACGCAGCGGTCAGGGCGATTTCGTGGTGTGCATTCCCTACGCGAGCCAGAGCCTGCAACAGCACGGACCGCTGATGGCCGACGGCGTGCTGGATCTTCCGCTGCGCCTGACCTGCGCCCAGGGCGAGAGCACCGACGCCGTGTTGCAGCGCGTGCGCTCCCATCTGATGGATGCGCTGGAACACCCCCTCATCACGCAAGGCACGGTGGCCCGCGCGCTCGGCATCCGCAGCAGCGGTGACCGCCCGGCCCTCACCGGCATCTACTTCAACCTCAACCCCAAGGTGGACCTCTCGGCCTACGCGCCCCTGCAAGCCACCATGCACGAGGGCCGCAAGCGCGGCCTGCTGAGCCAGCTGTTCTTCAACTTCTACGAGCAGGACGATGCGCTCACCCTCGACCTGCACCACAGCAGCGAGTACTTCAGCCTGGAGCGTGCACGTGAACTGGTCGAAGCGCTCAAGACGCAGATCCACGAAATGGCCGCGCCCGCCAGTGCAACCCTGCCCGTGCTCACCGCAGTAGTTGCACCCATCGCCAGCGCCGCCGCCGTGCCAGGCCCCGTGGTGGACCCGCGCCTTATCGCCTGGAACAAGGCCACCGCCACCCCGCAAGAGCCCCATGGCCGCGTGGAGCAATGGGTCGCGCGCCAAGCCGCCGCGACCCCCGAAGCCGTGGCGTTGATCTCCCAAGGGGTCAGCCTGAGCTATGCCGCGCTCGAATCGCGCGCCAACCGCTTTGGCCAACTGCTGCGCTCGCGCGGCATCGGCGCGGGCATGCTGGTGGGCGTCTGTCTCGCACGCGGCCCCGATCTGGTGCCCGCCCTGCTCGGCATCCTGAAAACGGGTGCGGCCTATGTGCCGCTGGACCCCGGATTCCCGAAGGACCGCCTGCACTACATGGCCGAAGACGCTGGCGTGCGACTGGTGATCACCGACGCGGCCAACGCCAGCTTGTCGGGCGTCCCACGCGAGCAGCAGATTCGACTCGATGACGACGTCGCCTCGATCGCATCCGCCTCGGACAGCGCCCTGCCGCGACAAGCCGACTGGGCGGACAACGCGCCCATGTACGTGATCTACACCTCGGGCTCCACCGGCAAACCAAAGGGGGTGGTGCTGCCGCAGAACGCGGTGTGCAACTTCCTCGCGAGCATGCGCCGCGAACCGGGCCTGCAGGCAGGCGACCGGCTCCTGGCCGTGACCACCTTGTCGTTCGACATCGCCGTGCTCGAACTGTTCCTGCCGCTGACCACGGGGGCCAGTGTGGTGCTGGCCCAGCGCGAAGATGCCATGGATGGCGAAGCCTTGGCCCGGCTCATCACCGAGCAGCGCATCAACGTGATGCAGGCCACGCCCACCACCTGGCACATGCTGCTCGACGCCGGCTGGCGCGCGCCCACCGGCATGCGCGCGCTGTGCGGCGGGGAGCCTCTGCCGCCGTCGCTGGCCGAACGCCTGCTCGGCGCCGGGCTGGAACTCTGGAACATGTACGGGCCGACCGAGACCACGGTCTGGTCCACGCTGTGCCGCATCACCGACGCGAAGCAGAAGATCACCATCGGCCACCCCATCGACAACACCCAGGTCTGGATACTCGATGAGCAGATGAAGCCCTGCCCCATCGGCCAGGAAGGCGAACTGTGCATCGGCGGCGCCGGTGTGGCCACCGGCTACTTCAAGCGCCCCGAACTCACCGCCGAAAAGTTCGTGGCAGATCCGTTTGATGCCGCGCCCGGTGCGCGCATCTACCGCACCGGCGACCTCGCCCGCTGGCGTGAGGACGGCACGCTCGAACACCTGGGCCGTCTGGATTTCCAGGTCAAGATCCGAGGCTACCGCATCGAGTTGGGTGAGATCGAAGCCCGACTGGCAGCGCTGCCCGGCATTGCCCGCACCGTGGTGATGGCCCGAGAGGACAGCCCGGGTGACGTGCGCCTGGTGGGCTACGCCGTGCCCCACGCCGGCCCCCAACCCGATCCCACCGCACTGCGCGAAGCGCTGCGCGGCGGATTGCCCGACTACATGCTTCCGCAACAAATCGTGTTGCTGGACACCATGCCCTTGTTGCCCAACGGCAAGATCGACCGCAAGGCCCTGCCGGCGCCCACCGGCCCGGCTCCCGCCATGTCCACCGGCGAAGTCAAGTCCGCGCGAAACGACACCGAGAAGGCGGTGGTCGACGCCATGCAGACCGTTCTCAAGCTGTCCTCCGTCGGCATCGACGAGGACTTCTTCGCGCTGGGCGGCCACTCCCTGCTGGCGGCGAAGGTGATCGGCCAGCTCAACAAGGCGCTCGGTCTGCAACTCAACCTGCGCATGCTGTTCGAGTCGCCCTCGGCCGAGAAGCTGGCGCGCCGTATCGACGAACAACGCGGCAGCACCGCGCCCCAACGCGCGCCCATCGTGCACCGGTCGCAGCAACAGCAAGGCCCGCTGACGCTGATGCAGGAACGCATCCGCTTCATCGAGGAAATGCAACCCGATCGGGTGGTCTACAACGTGCCGTCGGCGCACCGTTTGCGGGGTCACATGCAGCTGGAGGCCTTCGATCGCGCCTTCAACGAAGTCGTGCGGCGCCAACATGCGCTGCGCACCACTGTCACCCGCGTGGGCAATGCCTTTGTGCAGTCCGTCACCGACGACGTGCCCTTCTCCCTGCTGCCGCTGGAAGACCTGAGCGCTTTGCCTGCCGCGCAACGCGAAGCCGCGCTGCAAGCGCGCGTGCAGGAACTGGTGTCGCACCCCTTTGCGCTGGACCACAGCCCCTTGTTCAAGGCTCGGCTGTTCCGCCTGGACGCGGACCACCACGTGTTCTTCTTCATGACGCACCACGTGATCTGGGATGGTTGGTCGTTCGATCTTCTGTACGAAGAAATGAACGCCAACTACAAGGCCTTCTGCGAAGGCAACCCGGCACCGCTCCCCGCTTTGGCGCTGTCGTACGGCGATTTCGCCGAATGGCATGGCAAGTGGCTGGAGGGCGAAGAGCTGGCCCAGCAGATGGCCTTCTGGAAAGACCAGTTCCAGAAGCACCCCGTCAAGGCACCGCAGGCGGATTTCACCCGCCAACCTGGCGCCCACCGCATCGGGGCGATCGAGTTCAAGAAGGTCACAGCCGCCGAAGCCGATCACGTGCGCGACGTGGCCAAGCGCACCGGCTCAACGCTGAGCATCGTGGCACTGTCGGTCTACGCGGTGATCCTGTCGCAGTTGCTGCGCGAGCCCACCCCCACCGTCGGGGTGCCGGTGCGGGGCCGTCCGCATCCGGACCTCGAGCCCATCATGGGCTTCTTCAACAACATGCTCCCGGTGCGCCTGCCGGTGGATCCGTCCCTGACCTGGGTCGAATGGATCGGGCGCGTGCGCGCCACGGTGGTCGCGGCCTTCTCGAACCAGGACGTTCCCTTCGAGCGCATCGCGAGCGCGCTCGAAGCGGAACAACCCGGCGTGCACGGCAGCCTGTACCAGGCCATGTTCACTTTCCAGGATGCGCGCAACCGCCCCACGCAATGGGGTGATCTGGCGCACGAACGCGTGCTGGTCCACCACAAGGGCTCGACCGAAGACCTGAACCTGGGCCTGGTCGAAATCCCCTCGGGCATCGAAGTCAGCGTCCAGTACGACACGGGCGTGTACCTGCCCACCACGGCGCAGGCCGTGCGCGACCGCTTCCTGTCCATGCTGGCCGCGGTCGCGGCCGATCCGACCCAAGCCGTGTCCCGGCTGATGTCGCCCGACGCGCAGGCGCTGCAAGCCTTGCAGGCGCTCGACGCCCCCGTGGTGGCGAGCGATGACCTGCTGAACGCCTTGTCCAACCTCGCGCAGCAGCATGGCAGCACCGCCGTCGTGCGCACCGCATCCGCGACCGTGGATGCCAAAGAGCTGGAGCATCGGGTGGCGGCCACGGCGCAAGCGCTGCCACTGCCCACCACAGGATCGCCTGGCACGGTGATCGTCGCCTTGTCCGATCCCGTGGCCCAACTCGTCGCCGCCCTGGCGGTGCTGCGGGCGGGTCACGCGTGTCTGAGCGTCGACGCCGACGACGTGCCCGGGTGCCTGGCCGATGCCAGCGGCGCCGCATGCTGGGTGCTGGCCGACACGCTGCCGGGCGGTGGCCTCCCGGCCAACGTGGTGCGCATCGACACCGCGGCCGTGAGCGGATACAGCGCAGCGCCCTCGGCGTCGCTCCAGGCGCAGACCGCCACCGCTTTGGCGAAAACGCCGTCGCTGCCGGTCAACCGCGAGCAGTGGTCCCTGGTGAGCGCCGCACTGGCGACCCAGGTCAAGCTGCTCGGTGGGGATCAGATTCTGGCGCTGTCCCCCACGCCGGCGTCCCACCTCGCCTTGCTGGGTCTGGCCCTGCGCACTGGCGCCGCGCTGGTGTTCACCACCCAGGCCATGGTCAACAACGGGAACGAACTGGTCCGGCGCATGACCACCGAACGGGTGGGATTGGTGCACGCCGATGTCAACGTCTGGAACCGCATCCGCGAGGCACGCCAAGGTGCCTCCCTGCCCGTGATCGCGGTGCTCGATGTCCAGGAGAGCTCCACCGACCTGGTCGCGGGCCTGCTGGACGCGGGCGCCAACGTGTTGTCGATGTACCAGCCGGGGGCCGGTGCATTGCCGGTCGCGGCGGGCTGGATCGCCCACGTCAACGACTTCAATCTCTTTGGTCGTCCGCTGGTTGCCCAAACGCTGCAGGTGGCCGAGCGCGCCGGCGAACCCGTTGCGGTCGGCATGAGCGCGCCCTTGTGGTTGCGCGCTTCGCGCGGCGACCGTTGGGCTACCCCGGGTGCCTTGGTGCGCTGGCGCAGCGATGGCCAGCTGCAGTACCTGGGTGAAACGCGCGCCGAAACTATCCTCGCCGGCCAGCGGATCGCGCTGGAGGCGTTGGAACGTGTCGCGATCGCCCTGCCCGGCGTTGCGGCAGCGGCCGTGGGCCTTGGCGGTGATGCCCAGGGCCGTCGACTCGTCGTGGGCCTGCAGCCCACCGGCGACACCCCCATCGACAACGACCGCGCGATGGCCAGCCTGAAGGCCGCACTGCCCCTGGCCGCACGCGGTGTACTCGAGGTGCGCTGGTTCGAGCGCATTGCCCGCACCTCCGATGGCAGGCTGCATCCGACGCAGTCGGTCCAGTTGCGTCCGCACCAGGCCAGTGTCTCGACGCGGCCCAGTGGCAACACCACCGCACAGGAAATTCAGGCGGTCTGGAGCGAGTTGTTGGGCATCGCCCACATCCGTCCACACGACAATTTCTTCGATCTGGGTGGCACGTCGTTGACGGCCATGCAGGCGGTGCAAAAGCTCGAGCAACGCATCGGCAAGCAGATCAGCCCCCGGCGCTATGTGTCCGAAACCCTGGCCCAGTTGGCCGCCGCCTATGATGGCGAGACGACCGCGAGCATCCCGGCTTCGACCGTCAAGGAAAAACCTGCGTCAAATCCCAGCCTGATCGAGCGACTTGTTCGTCTGGTCCACCGCGCCTGAGCCGGGAGGAACAGGGCCACCGCACTACATGAGCTTATCCATTCGACAATTCGGACGCCCCAACCGAGACATGGTGGGTGTGCACATGACGCCCGAAACCGGCGCAGCCTTGCGCGCGAAATTTCTGTTGTGCCGCCCACTGGGCCAGGAAGCCGTGCGCACCGCGGCGATCTACCGCGTGGTGGCCGACCGACTGGCGCGCGAGGGCGGCGAGACGCTGCGCTTCGACTACCACGGCACCGGCGACTCACCTGGCGACGAAGGGCATCAATCGCTCGCGCCCTGGGTGGACGACGTCCTGGCAGCGCACGAGTTGCTCGCGCAGGGCGACCACGCACCCGTCCACTGGTTCGGCATGGGCCTGGGCGCCAACATCGCGTTGCGCGCGGCCCTTCGTGCGAAAACACCGCCCGCCCAGCTGGTGCTGTGGGAGCCTGTGTTCAATGGAAAGGCGTACGCCCAGGCCCTGAAAGACGGCCACCGCGCCGAACTCGTCCGCATGTTCCGGGTGTCCTGGGAGCGGCTGCTGGCCGCCGGCAAGGTGGCCGAGCCACAGCTTCCCGGCAATCTACTGGGCTTCGAGTTCGGACCGCAGTTGAGCGACGACCTGCTGCAGATGACCGACCTCAACCTCCTGCCCGCGCTGCGCCGGGGTATTCGCGTCATCTGCGCGGTGCACGCCGAACACCGAACGGTCTTCGAGACTTTGGGCGCTCCATCGCAGCTCAAGCTGCACACCGTGGAGTCCCGCACCGACTGGATGTCGAGCCAGGCGATGGGCACCGCGATCGCGCCGCCGGATATTCCGCGCACGCTCATCTCCACCCTTGAATGACCATGGCCGAGCAAACGCTGATCCTGGGTACCGACAACCACCTCGTCGCCACCTTCACTCCCGCCGCGCATCCCTCCTCCGAACCACCTCGCTGCGTCGCCATCCTCTCCAACTCCGGTGTGATTCCCCGGGGCGGACCCCACCGCATGAACGTGCACCTTGCGCGGCGCTTCGCCGAGTTGGGCGTTCCGTCGGTCCGCTTCGACATGAGCGGACTGGGTGACAGCCTGCGGGCCAGCGGCAACTTGCCCGTGATCGATCAATGGGTGGCCGATACGCGTGCCGTCATGGACGCGGCGCAGGCGCGCTATGGCTGCGACCGCTTCCTCATGATCGGCTTTTGTTCGGGTGCGGTGGTCGGCCATCTCGTCGCGCTGGAAGATCCGCGGATGCGCGCCGTGTTGCTCTGGGACTTGTACGCCTACCCCACCTTGCAATTCCACGCGCGTACTTTCCTCTACAAGCTGCGGCGTGCGGGCGTGGTGGGGGCCGTGAAGAAGCTGTGGGCCAGGATCTCCGCCGGCTTTCGCGCCACGCCCGATGAGGCGCCCGAGACCGCTCGCTGGATCGGCATGTCGATCTCTCCTCCCATAGAGGAGTTCGTCCAGCGCGCGCAGACATTAACCGCCGATGGCGTGGAATTGTTCTTTGTTTTCTCCGGTGGTGAGCCGGAGTTCTTCAATCACAACGGACAATTCAAGGCCATGTTTGGCCGTTACCCGTTTTTCGACAAAGTGGCGTTCCACTACCTTGAGGTTTCTGACCACCTGGTCACGAGCCGCAAGGCGCAATCGGCCTTCCTTTCCATGACAGAACACTGGCTGCGCCAACGGATATTGAAACAATGAGCGACACCGACGGACTCCGCATGCGGCTGCAACCTGCAGACATCAGCGGCATGCCGACCGAGACACTGACATCGTTGTTCGCCTCGCGCAGCCAAGAGCACCCCGAACGCCTCGCATACGCCTTTGTCCGTGACACGCTGGGACTGGCCGAATCCGTCACCTACGCCGAACTCTTCCAGCAGGTCTGCCAGGTGGCCGACGCGCTGGTCCGCCAGACCCGACTGGGCGACCGCGTGCTGCTGGTCTACCCGCCCGGCCTGGATTTCGTGCGTGCCTTCTGGGCCTGCGTCATCACGGGTCGCATTGCCATCCCCGTGCCAGCGCCCGATGCCGCCCGCTTCAAGAACAGCGCGCCGCGGCTGCTGACCATCCTGCAAGATGCTTCGGCCAGCCTGCTCATGATCAGCAGCGAGTTGAACGAAGCCGCAGATGCGCTGCAAGACATGATCGGCACGGGCACGCAGACCATTCTCTGCACCAGCCTGACCGCTCTGCCACCGGCCACGGGGCCGGCCACACTGCCCGCCGACTGCGAGAAGGTCACCCCCGAGACGATCGCGTACCTGCAGTACACCTCCGGTTCCACCTCGGCACCGCGCGGCGTCATCCTGACCCACCGCAACATCGTGGCCCAATGCCACAGCGGGATCCAGGCGCTGGACATGAACGAGGACAGCCGCGTGCTGACCTGGCTACCCCACCACCACGACTACGGCCTGGTGCTCGGCGTGCTCTGGCCGTTGGGCACGGGCATACCGTCGTACCTGCTGTCCTCGCTCACCTTCCTGCGCCGCCCACTGCGTTGGCTCGAAGCCATTGCCCGCTTTGGCGTGACCCACACCGGCGGCCCCAATTTCTCCTACGCCGCCTGTGTGCGCGCGCTCCAACAGCAACCCGACTGGCAAGGCGATCTCAGCAGCTTGCGCTCGGTCAGTTGCGGCGCCGAGCCCATCCAGCTCGCCACGCTGAACGCCTTCGCCGCCAGCTTCCAGGCGCATGGGCTGGCGCGTGAGGCGCTCATGCCGTCCTATGGCATGGCCGAGACGGTGCTGGGCATCACCACGTCCGTGATGAAGCAGGGCTACCGCGCGCGCACCCTGCATGTGCCGTCGCTGGAAAACCACCAGATCGTCCCCGTGCCCGAAGGCGCCCCCGACAGCCGCGCCATCGTGGCCTGCGGCGTGCCCTTCGAGGGCATGGAGCTGCGGATCGTGGACCCGCAAACGCGCCAGGCGCTGCCCGCCGAGGCGGTAGGCGAGGTGTGGGTGCGCGGCACCAGTGTCGGACAAGGCTACTGGGAGCAACCCGAATCGTCACAGGCGACGTTCCACGCCCACCTGGACACGGGCGAGGGCCCGTTCCTGCGCACCGGTGACCTCGGCTTTCTGGAAGGCCGCGAGGTCTTCATCACCGGCCGCATCAAGGACTTGATCATCGTCCGCGGGCGCAACCTGTATCCGCACGATCTTGAGTGGACTGCCCAATCGACCGACGGCGCTTTGCGTGTGGGCTACGGGGCCGCCTTCTCCGTCGAGGGCGACGATGGCGAGGACGTCGTCATCGTGCAGGAAGTGGAACGGCGCGAAAAGGGCAAGGACCTTGGCCAGCTCACCGCCAACATCCGCAAGGCGATTGCCCAGGCGTACGACCTGCCGCTGCGCGCGGTGGTGCTGGTGCAGGCGGGCTCGCTCCCCCGCACCTCGAGCGGCAAGATCCGCCGGCGAAGCTGCCGACAGGACTACCTGGACGGCCAATTGCAGGTGCTGCACCTCGATGAGGCCAGCATCGTCGGTGCGCTGGACGCCAACGATGAAAGCCTGCCTGCGGAGGTCGAGCGCCTGCGAAGCCTCAGCGACTCCGCCGCGCAACGGCAGGCCATCGAGCAGTTGATCCTGAACCGTGTGGCGCACTTCACCCGCAGGTCGATGGCCGATCTGTCGCTGGAGGCCTCGGCCATCGAATGCGGTCTCGACTCGCTCACCAGTTTCCGGATGCTGCAGTCACTCGAGGCGCTGCTGAACTGCGCGATCCCTTCGTCACTGCTGCTGGCCGCGCCCGATCTGCGCGCCATCGCCGCGCGCTTGCAGGACCTGCTGGCGCAAGGCGGCGCACAACCCGTGGTGCTGATGCGGGATGTCACCACCAACCGCCAAGGCCTGCTGCCGCTCTCCACGCGCCAGCAGCGGATGTGGTTCTGGCAGGAGCTGGCGCCCGGCACCGCGCTGTACAACATCCCCATTTCCCTGCGGATGGAAGGCGCCCTGGACCCCGTGCTGCTGCAGAACTGCCTGCATGAACTGGTCCAGCGCCACGAAATCCTGCGCCTGCGTTGGGTCAATGTCGAAGGCACACAACGCCAGCGGGTCGAGGCTCTGGACGATTGGCGCATGCACCACGTGCACCTGGCCCAGGGCGACGAAGAAGCCGCCCGACAACAACTTGAAGCGCTGTGCGCGCGGGAGGCGGCCCATGCCTTCGACCTGCTGCGCGAGCCCGCGGTGCGCGCCACGCTGGTGACGGTGACGCCGCAGCAGCACCAGTTGTTGTGGATCTTCCATCACAGCGTGAGCGATGGCTGGTCGATCAAGGTCATTCTGGAAGAACTGAGCCAGCTCTACACGGCGCGCTCCGCCGGCAAAGATCCCCTCTTGCCCGAGCCTGCCTTGCAGTACCTGGATTTTGCCGAATGGGAAACGCGCTGGCTGGACAGCGGCGTGCGCGAACGGGAGTTGCGCTACTGGAAAGAGCAGTTGCGCGACGCGCCGATCTCCCTGGAGCTGCCCACCGATCACCGCCGCCCGGTGCACCAGCAGTTCCGCGGTGGTCGCCTCGATCTGCACTTCGCACGCGCCGAACACGAGGCCCTGCGCCAGGCGGCCAAGGCCAGCAACACCACCCTGTTCATGGTGCTGCTGGCCGCGTGGCAGTTGCTCATGCACCGCTACAGCGGTCAATCCACCGTGGTCACGGCCTCGGCCATCGCCAACCGCTCGCGTGCTGAATTCGATCGCGTCGTGGGCTACTTCGCGAACACCTTGCCCCTGCGCAGCGACTTCACCGACGCCTTGACGGTGGCAGACCTGCTGGCCCAGGTCAAAGCCGCATCGCTGGGTGCGTTCGAGCACCACCACGTGCCTTTTGAAGAAGTGGTCGACGCGCTGGATCTCCCGCGCGACAGAAGCCGCATGCCCTTGACCCAGACGTTCTTCGTCTTGCAGCCCAGCGAGCCCGCGGAATATGGCATGGGCGATGTGGTCGCGCGCCGCCTGCCCTTGGGCAGCGCGGTCGCCAAGTTCGACCTGAGCCTGGAGCTGCAGGAAAGCGACGAAGGTCTGCGCGGTTGGCTGGAGTACGACCGGGACCTGTTCGAGCCCGCCACCATCGAGCGCATGGCGCAGCATTTGCGCAACCTGCAAGCGGGCATTTGCGCCGATGCCACGCAATCCGTGGGCCGCGTGCCGATGTTGACGGCTGCCGAGCGCCACCTGCAACTGGTGACCTGGAACGACACCGCCCAGGTGTGCACCAACGACATCCCCATCCAGACGCTGATCGAGGAACAGGTGCGCCGCGCACCCGACCACGAAGCCGTGGTTTTCGGCGATGAACGCGTCGACTACCAGGAGCTCAACCGAAGGGCCAACCGCGTCGCGCACCAACTCCGCCGCTCGGGCGTGGGGCCCGATGTTCGCGTGGGCATCTGCATGGAGCGGTCCGTGGAACTGGTGGTGGCCTATCTGGCCGTGGCCAAGGCCGGGGGCGCTTTCGTGCCGATGGACCCGGATCTCCCCCAGGAGAGACTGGCCTTCATGCTGCGCGACACCGCGGCCCCCGTGGTGATCACCCAGCCGCACCTGGTCGAACGACTGCCCGCGCCCGACGGCGCGAACGCATGCCAATGGCTGGTGCTGGCGCCGCACGCCGAGCTCTCGGCCGCGCACGATGGCGACGACCTGAACCCGGCCTGCGTCAACACACCCGACGACCTCGCGTACGTCATCTACACCTCGGGCTCCACCGGCCAGCCGCGCGGCGTGATGGTGCCTCATCGCGCCTTGAGCAACCACGCCTTGTGGCAGGTCGACAAGCTTTCGATGGGCCCGCACGACCGCCTGTTGCAGAAGACGACCATCAGCTTTGACGCCAGCATCTCGGACTTCTA
The DNA here is from genome assembly GCF_005503365.1 of Hydrogenophaga sp. 2FB. Classification (GTDB taxonomy): domain Bacteria; phylum Pseudomonadota; class Gammaproteobacteria; order Burkholderiales; family Burkholderiaceae_C; genus Hydrogenophaga. The sequence goes on along the minus strand of NZ_SCML01000014.1, from coordinate 91,098 downwards.
CCACCCGCTGTTGTCCGGCTCGACCATCGTCATGGCCGAGCCCGGCATGCACCGCGACACCGGGTATCTGGTGCGCACCGTCCGAGACCAGCGCATCACGCTGCTGGTCTTGGTGCCCTCGCAGTTGCAGGCGCTGCTGGACGATCCCGACATCGCATCCTGCCGCGAACTGCGCTGGGTCTGCTCCGGCGGAGAAGCGCTGAGCCTGGAGCTCGCGGACCGCTTCCGTGCGCAGTTGCCCCATGCCGTTCTGGGCAACTTCTATGGTCCCAGCGAGACCACCATCGACACCACCCTTTTCGAGGTGTCGGGCCCATTGGCGGGCAGCGACACGGTGCCGATCGGACGGCCCGTCGCCAACGCCCAGTGCTACGTGCTGGATACCCATGGCGAACTGGTCCCGGCGGGTGTCATTGGCGAACTCCACATCGGCGGCGCGGGTCTCGCACGCGGCTACCTCAACCGGCCCGATCTGACCGCGGCGCTTTTCGCTCCCCATCCCTTCGAACCAGGCCAGCGGGTGTACCGCACGGGCGACCTGGTGCGCTGGCTGCCCGACGGACAACTCGAGTACATCGGGCGCCGCGATTTCCAGGTCAAGCTCCGCGGCGTGCGCATGGAGCTGGGCGAGATCGAGGCTGCGCTCAAGGCCCAGCCCCATGTCCAGCAAGCGGTGGCAATGGTGCGCGAAGACGCGGCAGGCCTGCAACGGTTGGTGGCATACGTGGTGGGCGCGCAAGCCGAGCCCGCGGCATTGAAACAGGCCCTGCGGCAACAACTGCCCGAAGCGATGGTGCCCAGCGCCATCGTGCCGCTCCCACAGTTGCCGACCTTGCCCAATGGCAAGCTGGACCGCTCCGCGCTGCCCGCGCCCGATGTTACGTCCCTCTCCTGGGGTGGTCCCGCGTATGAAGCCCCGGACGGCGATGCCGAAGTCCGCATGGCCGCCATCTGGTCCGAGCTGCTGGGCGTGCCGCGCGTGGGCCGCCACGACGCCTTCTTCGAACTCGGGGGCCACTCGCTGCTGGTGATGCGCATGCTCGGTCTGCTGCGGCACGCCGGCTACGACCTCACCGTTCGCGCCGTCTTCAACACGCCGACCTTGTCGGCGCTCGCCGCCATCGCGCAAAAGACCCACCCGACGTCCGATGCGCGGGCGTCGGTGGAACCCTCCATTCCTCCGGGCTGCACCTCGATCACGCCGAACATGGTGCCCTTGAGCACCTTGACCCAGGCGGAACTCGACACCCTCGGCGCTTGCATCCCCGGCGGTGTGGCGAACATCCAGGACATCTACCCGCTCGCGCCGTTGCAAGAGGGCATCCTGTTCCACCACCAGCTGGAGACCGAAGGCGACATCTACCTCACGCGCGTGCTGCTGGCCTGCGACGACGCCGACCTCCAGAACCGCTTCGTCGCCTCGATCCAGGCCGTGGTCGATCGGCACGAGGCCCTGCGCACCGCGGTCCTGTGGGACGGCTTGAGCGCCCCCACCCAGGTCGTGCTGCGCCACGCGCCGCTGAACATCGTCAACGTCGACGTGCCGCCCGGCGCTGATGCGCTGGAAACCCTGCGCGCCGCCACCGACGCCAACCGTGTGCGACTCGACCTGGGTCGCGCGCCCTTGATGTCCGTTTTCGTCGCGCAGGACCCCAAGCAACGGCGAACCCTGATCGCCCTGCTCTCGCACCACATCATCAGCGACCACGTGTCGATCGCCGTGATGCTGGAAGAAGGCCTCGACATCCTCGAGGGCCGTGTGCCCCACGGCGTTTCCAGCCAGCCCTACCGGGATTTCGTCGCGCTGTCCCGCCACGCCGATGCCCAGGCACACACGCGCTACTTCGAGCGCCAACTGGGCGACGTGAGCGAACCCACCACCGCCTTTGGCATGCTGAGAGCCCCTGCCGACCAGCGCGACGTCGGTGTCGCGGGCCTGGCGTTGGACCCCACCCTGGCCGCCCACATCCGCCAGTCGGCGCGCACCCACGGCGTGAGTCCGGCGGTGCTGTTCCACGTCGCCTGGGCGGTCGTGGTCGCCCGCTGCGCCAGCGTGGACGATGTGGTGTTCGGCACCGTGCTCTCGGGCCGCCTGCAAGGCACCACGGGCATGGAACGCACGGTGGGTCTCTTCATCAACACCCTGCCCGTTCGCGTACCGCTCGCGGGGCAGTCCGTGAAAGACGTGGTGCAGGACACCTACCTGCGCCTGATCGAACTCGTCGAACACGAGCACGCCTCCCTGGGACTCGCTCAGCGCTGCAGCGCCGTGGCGCCGACAGTGCCCTTGTTCAACAACATCCTCAACTACCGACACGGCCGTGCCGACATGCACGTGTCGAACAGCGGCGCGCGCATACCGAGGCTTCCGGCGGGCATGAAGATGCTCGGCGCTGAAGAGCGCACCCACTATCCCATGGGCGTTTCGGTGGACGATCTGGTCGACGGCTTCGCGCTGGAAGCACAGGCCATCGGCGGCATCGATGCGCAAAAGGTCGCCCAGTATCTGGCTCATGCCGTGGAGCAACTGGTGCGTGCGCTGGAGCAGGAGCCGAACAAACCCGTGCTCGCACTGGACATCCTCTCGCCCGCGGAACAGCATGCCTTGTGGCTGGCCGGGAACCCGCCCGCCAAGGCCGCGCCGCTGGACCAGCCCGTGCACGTGCTCATCGAGCGCCAGGCCCAACGCACGCCGCTGAGCGAGGCCGTGGCCTTGCGCGGGCAAACGCTGGACTACGCGTCGCTCAACGCCCAAGCCCATCGGCTGGCGCAGCTCCTGCGCACACGGGGCGTCGGCCCCGATGTGCCGGTGGTGGTGTGCATGGAACGCTCGCTGGAACTGGTCGTGGGCATTCTGGCGGTGATGAGGGCCGGCGGCGCCTTCGTGCCGATGGACCCCGATCTGCCCGCCGAGCGCCTTGCGTTCATGCTCTCGGACACGGCTGCGGCCGTCGTGTTGACCCAATCGCATCTGCTGGAGCGGCTGCCGGCGCAGGACGGCGCGCAACGCTTGTGCATCGACACCTTGCTGCCCACCCTGCCCGAGGGGGGCGAGCAGAACCCGCCCGCCGCGAGCGGCCCCGACGACCTCGCGTACATCATCTACACCTCAGGGTCCACCGGTCAGCCCAAGGGCGTGATGGTCACCCACCGGGCCCTGACCAACCTGATGGGCTGGACACGCGAGACCGTGGACATGTCGCCCGGCGACCGGATGCTCCAGGTCATCACCATCGGCTTCGACCCCGCCGTGGTCGACCTGCTGCTCCCACTGACGACCGGTGCCACCACCGTGCTGGCGGCGCCCGGTGAACAACGCGATACCGCATCGCTGGCCCGCACGCTGCGCGACGAACGCATCACGCACGTCAGCCTGGTGCCCTCGCAACTGCGCGTGCTGCTGGACGAACCGCCCTTGGCCCAGTGCGACCACCTGCGCCACGTCATCTGCGGCGGCGAAGCGCTCGAATGGCCGTTGGTTCGGCAATTCGCACAGCGACTGCCGCAGGCGACGCTGGGCAATTTCTATGGCCCCACCGAAGCCACCATCACAGCGGCCCACGGCGTCGCGATCGCGGACGGCGTCCCATCGGCAACGGTGCCGATCGGCCGCCCCATCGCCAACGCGCAATGCCATGTGCTGGACGCCCGGCAACGGCCCGTTCCCATGGGCGTCGCGGGCGAGCTCTACATTGGCGGCACTGGCCTGGCGCGCGGCTACCTGAACCGCCCGGACCTCACCGCCGAGCGCTTCCTGCCCCACCCCGTGCAAGCCGGCCAACGCCTCTACCGCACCGGCGATCTGGTGCGCCGCCTGCCCGACGGGCGCCTGGAATACCTGGGCCGCACCGACTTCCAGGTCAAACTGCGTGGCATCCGCATCGAACTGGGCGAAGTCGAAGCCGCCCTGCGCGAACAGCCAGCGGTCCGACAAGCCGTGGCGATCGTGCGCGAAGACAGCCCGGGCCTCAAGCGCCTCGTGGCGTACCTGGTGGGCCAGGATCTTGACGCCGCCACCCTGAAGCAAGCACTGCGGCAACGGTTGCCGGACGCCATGGTGCCGTCGGCCTTCGTCCTGCTGGAACACCTGCCCACCCTGCCCAATGGCAAGCTGCACCGCGCGGCGCTGCCTGCGCCGGAGCAACTCGTGGCCCCGGGCACGTCCGTCGCCCCCACGGACACCACCGAGCAGGCGCTGTGGGACATCTGGGCCGAGCTTCTGCAGCACACGCAATTTGGCGTGCACGACAACTTCTTCGAGCTGGGTGGCCATTCGCTGCTGGCGATGCAGGTGCTGTCCCGGGTGCGCGCCCAGTTGGGTATCGACGTGCCACTGCGCGCCTTGTTCGACGCACCGACGGTGGCCGCGTTCGCACAAAGGATCGGGCAACACCACGGCACTGCGCGCACCCCGCAGATTCCCAAAGCACCACCGGCCGCCGCGTCGGTACTGACCGCGGCGCAGCAGGGCATGTGGTTCGCGGAAAAGTTGAACGAACAGGCCGCGCAATACAACATTTCGCAGGCCACGCGCCTGCGCGGTCCCCTCGACCTGGCCGCGCTCGAGCGCAGCCTGCAAGCGGTGTGCGAACGCCACGCCCTGCTGCGCAGCCATGTGGTGGCCCACGACGGCGTGCCCATGCTGGCCGAGGGCCAGGATGTGCGCTGGCCGCTGGCACGTCTGGAACTGCCCGCACACGAACCCCGGCAGCGCGACACTGTGCTGCAGCGCGAAGTCGCGGTGTTCGCCCATCAGGCCTTCGATCTGGCCCAGGCGCCCCTGGCACGCGCGGCGGTGGTGCGGCTGGACGAACAGGATCACGTTGTCGTCCTGGTCGTTCACCACATCGCCTGCGATGGTTGGTCGCTCAACCTGCTGCTGAAAGAGCTTGCCTCCACGTACGACGCGCAGCGCCGCCTGGCGCCCTCCAACCTGGCCCAACCCGCCTTGCAGTGGCGCGACGTCGCGCACTGGGAGCAGACCCGGACGCAATCGGACGCGTTCGCTGCGTCGATGGACTATTGGCGCCAACAGCTTCAAGGCCTGCAACCCTTGCGCCTGCCGATCGACATCGAGGACCCCGCCGCGCCCCGCGCCGACGCCGGTCTGCTGGAGTCCATCGCGCTGCCGACATCCCTTGTCCACGGTGTGGAGAGGCTGGCCCAGCAACACAATGCCAGCGTCTTCATGGTGTTGCTGGCGGCTTTCAAGCTGCTGCTCATGCGGCGCACCGGGCAACAGGACGTGGCCGTGGGCATGCCCGTCGTGGGGCGTGACAACCCGGAACTCGAATCGGTCGTGGGACCGCTGCTGAACACCCTCGTCTTGCGCAGCGAACTCCAAGGCGTCGCCGACTTCAGGGGCTTGCTACACCGGGTCCGCGACAACATGCTCGATGCCTGGGCCCATCAGGAGGTGCCGTTCGACCGGCTGGTGGCCGAGCTCTCGCCCCAGCGCGAGCTGGACCGCTCGCCGTTCTTCGATGTGCTCGTCAATGCCGTCGGCCGCTGGGAAGACACCCTTCGACTGGAAGGCTTGACCAGCGAGAGCGTCCCGATCGGCGCGGCGGCGCCCAAGTTCTCCCTCACCCTCTACATCCAGGCCCTGCCGGGCCAGGTCCACATGGGGGTCTCCTACCGAACCGACCGGCTGTGCGCGCCGGCCGTGCGCCAACTCCTGGAGCAACTCGCGCAAGTGCTGCAACAAGCGGTGCAGCAACCCGAGCAGCCCTTGGAGGCGTTCTCTTTGCTCACACCCCAGAGCCAGGCCTTGCTCGCGGATCCCGCGTCGGCATTGCCGCCGCCGGCCTTCAGGCCCGTGACGGACCGTCTGTTCGCGCAAGCCGCCCAGCGCCCCGACCACATCGCCGTGCGGTTCGCGCAACAGCAGCACACGTACGCGGATCTGGAACGCGCCATGCTCACGGTGGCGACACGCCTGCGCGATGCGGGTGTGGGCCCTGGCGACGTCGTGGCCATTGCCGGCAACCGCAGTTTTGCCGTGGTCACGGCCATGCTGGCGGCGCTGGTCAGCGGTGCGGTGTTCGTGACGCTGGACCCGGCGATGCCGCTGCAGCGCAGGCAGGCCATGCTGCGCGAGAGCAAGGCCCGCGCGATCTGCCTGGTGGGCGACGCCACCCAGGACGCGCAAGCCTACGAAGGCCTGGGCATCGACGTGACTCTGGCACTCACACCGCAACTGGACGACCTGGTCGACACGAACGTCGGCACACCGGCGTCGTTCGAACGCCCGTCCATTGGCGCAGACGATCCGGCCTACATCTTCTTCACCTCCGGCAGCACGGGCGTGCCCAAGGCGGTCGTTGGCCGCCACCGGGGATTGAGCCATTTCCTCGATTGGCAACGCACCGCGTTTGACGTCACCCCTCAGGACCGTGTCTCGCAACTGGTCGGCCTGTCGTTCGACCCGATGTTGCGCGACGTGCTGCTGCCCCTGACGAGCGGCGCCACCTTGTGCATACCGCAGGACCGCGACCTGCTCGATCCCATGGTCTGGCTGGCCCGCGAGTCCATCAGCATCGTGCACAGCACCCCGTCCGTGATGCAGGCCTGGCTGCGTGGAACCCGCCTGCAGCAACCCTTGAACGCAATGCGCTGGTGGTTTGCCGCTGGCGAGCCCTTGCTCGACACGCTGGTCACCGCCTGGCGCGCCCGTTGCGGCACCGCGGGCCGTCTGGTGAACCTCTACGGCCCCACGGAAACCACCATGGCGCGCTGCTTCCATGTGGTGGAAGACAGCCGCCGCGCAGGCATTCAACCGGTGGGCCGGGCGTTGCCCGACAGCCAGGTTCTGGTGCTGGATGCGACGGGCCGACGTTGTGGCATCGGCGAGGGCGGCGAAGTCGTCCTGCGCACGCCATTGCGCTCCCTGGGCTACCTCAACCTGCCTGAGGAAACCCGCCAACGCTTCCGCGCCAACCCATGGCGCGCCAACGCGTCCAACGCCGATGCACCCGACGATTTGCTGTACTTCACGGGTGATCGTGGCCGATTCCGCCACGACGGCGTGCTCGAGATCGCTGGTCGTCTGGACGATCAGTTGAAGATCCGTGGCGTGCGCGTGGAGCCCGCCGAGGTGGCCGCCGCGCTGGCGGCCCATCCCGCCGTGCAGCAGTGCACCGTGATGCCCGGCATGGACCGCGAGGGCATGCCGATGCTGGTGGCCTACGTGGTGGCCAAGCCGTCCAAGCAACCCACGGTCAGTGACTTGCGAGCCGATCTGGCCCGTCAATTGCCAGAGGCCTATCTGCCCGGCGCCATCGTCTTCCTGGCCGCGTTGCCGATGCAAGTCAACGGCAAGGTGGACCGGGCACGCCTGCCGGCACCCGATGCACAGCAGATCACCACGGCCGAGGACCATGCGCTCGTCATGCCCCGAAGCCCCATCGAACAGGCCCTGTGGGACATCTGGCGCACGGTGCTGCGCTCCGACGCGTTCGGCGTGCACGAGAACTTCTTTGAACTGGGCGGCCATTCGCTCCTGGCCACGCAGGTGGTGGCCCGCATCCGGGACGTGCTGGCGGTCGAACTGCCCCTGCGCGCGCTCTTTGAAGCACCCCACATCGCAGGCCTTGCCGCCGTGGTGGAACAACACCTGCACGAGACGCCCGGCGACCCGGTGCAAACCTGGCCCGCCCTGACCCGTGTCGACCGCGACCGTCTGCTGCCCACGTCCTACTCGCAGCGCCGCATGTGGCTCGTTCAACAGGTCAACCCCGAAACAACCGCCTACAACATGCCGTTCGCGGCGCGTCTGCGCGGGGCCCTGGACAGCGCGGTGCTGGTGGCGTCCCTGCACAAGTTGATGGAGCGCCACGAAGCCTTCCGGACCACCCTGGTGGCCGTGGATGGCGAGCCCATGCAACGCATCGGCCCCGTCGAACAGGTCGCGGTGGAACATGTCGACCTGCACCACCTTCCGGTGGACGAACGCGAGGCCGCCGCAGCCCAGTTGTTGAACCGGCTCAGCATCCAGCCGTACGACCTGGCCTCGGGGCCTTTGCACAGACCGACGCTGGTGAAACTCGACGACCAGGACCATGTGTTGTTCTGGTCCATCCACCATGCCATTGGCGACGGTTGGTCGGCCGGCATCCTCATGCGGGAAATGGCCGTCATCTATCCAGCGCTCCTGAACGGCCGCGAACCCGCGTTGACACCGCCACGGATCGACTTCGCCGACTACGCCAGCTGGCAGCGCGAAGCCTTCGATACCGCAGCCCTCTCGGACCAGTTGCGCTTCTGGAAACAAGCACTGCAGGGCCTTGAACCCCTTCCCCTGCCATTCGACCGCCGGCGGCAAGGCGCCAACACGGGGCTGGGCGCACGGATCACCGCGACCTTCGAACCCGCGACCTTGAGTGTCCTCAGGCGCACGGCGGCCGAACACAACGCCACGCCCTATATGCTGCTGCTGGCCTGTTTCCAGCTGATGCTGGGTCGGTTCTGCGGCGTCAAGGATGTGGCGGTCGGTACCCCCATCGCCAACCGGACGCAGGTGCATGCGGAACACCTGATCGGCACACTCGTCAACACCGTGGTGATGCGCACCGACCTGTCGGGCGACCTCACCTTCGTCGACCTGCTCCAGCGCGTGCGCGAAACCTCGCTGCAGGCATACGCCCATCAGGATCTCCCGTTCGAGGCCTTGGTCGAAGCCGTGCACACGCACCGCAATGCGGACACGGCCCCCTTGGTGCAGGTGTTGTTCAACGTGCTCGCGGCACCCCAGCCCGCGCAAAGCATCGACGGGCTCTCCTACGAACACTTCAAGTTCGAAACGGGCAGCGCGCAATTCGACCTGTCGCTCAGCGTCGATACGCACGCGACCGGCCTCGCCGTTCTGTCCTACTCCACCGACGTGTTCGAACCCGCCACCGGCGAGCGGCTCTTGAGCGCCTTCATGGCCATCGTCGAGCGGGTCGTCTCCGATCCGCTCCAGCGGCTGTCCTCGCTCCCCTTGCTGGGGAACGCAGACCAACAACATCTGGCCGACTGGAACGACACCGCCGTGCAACCCGGCGCCGAGACCACCGTGCATGGGCTCCTGGACCGGCAAGCGGCACGGACGCCAGCTGCCGCCGCGCTGGAACAAACCGGCGTGGGCAGCCTGCGCTACGGCGAGCTGATGTCGCGCGCCAACCGATTGGCCCATGCCCTGCGCAGCAAAGGCATCGGACGCGGCGCCCTGGTCGGCCTGTGCGTGGATCGCGGTATCGACATGGTGGTCGCGCAACTGGCCGTCCTCAAGGCCGGTGCGGCCTACGTGCCTCTGGACCCCGCCTACCCCGCCGACCGCCTGGCCTACATGGCGGAAGACGCCCGGCTGGCCCTGCTGATCACGGAAGCGGCGCTGGTGCACGCGCTCCACTGGCCGCGCGATCGGTCCTTGCTGCTGGATGTCGATATCGCCTTCATCGCCGCTCAACCCGATTCGCCGCTGACGACCGCCGACGACCGCGATGCGCGACCCGAAGACCCGGCCTACGTGATCTACACCTCCGGGTCCACCGGCAAGCCCAAGGGCGTGGTCGTGCACCACCGCGCGGTCGTCAACTTCCTCAACAGCATGGCCCAGGCGCCAGGGCTCACCGCCGAGGACAGCCTGGTGGCGGTGACCACGCTGTCGTTCGACATCGCCGTCCTCGAGTTGTTGCTGCCCCTGAGCGTGGGCGCCCGCGTGGTGCTCGCCACGCGCGATCAGACCCTCAACGGCGCCGCGCTGCGCCAGCTCATCGAGCACCACAACGCCACGGTCATGCAGGCCACGCCCTCGACGTGGCGCATCCTCATCGACGCGGGCTGGCAGGGCTCGCCGCACTTCAAGGCGCTGATCGGTGGCGAAGGCCTCCCGCAGGACCTCGCCGAGCAACTGCTGGCGCGCACCGGCGCGTTGTGGAACATGTACGGCCCCACCGAAACCACCGTGTGGTCCACCTGCTGGAAAGTCACGCAACCCGAACAGGGCATCTTCATCGGCCGCCCCATCGCCAACACGACGGTGCACATCCTCGACGAGTCGCAGCAACCCTGCCCCGTCGGCGTGCCGGGCGAGATCTACATCGGCGGCGACGGCGTGACACTGGGCTACCTGCACCGACCCGAACTCACCGCCGAGCGCTTCATCGCCGACCCTTTCCAACCCGGTGCGCGCCTGTACCGGACGGGCGATCGGGGCCGCTGGCGCAACAATGGCCTGCTCGAACACCAGGGTCGCCTGGACTTCCAGGTCAAGGTGCGCGGACACCGCATCGAGCTGGGCGAGATCGAGTCTCAACTCGGCATGCACCCGCAAGTGGCCCGAACCGTGGTCATCGTGCGGGAGGACGTGCCAGGGGATGTGCGCCTGGTCGCGTATGTTGTGCCGCAGGCCGACATGCCCCCCACCCACGGCTTGCGCGAACATCTGCGGGCATCGCTACCCGAGTACATGGTGCCTCAGCACTTCATCGAGCTGGCATCCATTCCACTGCTGCCCAACGGCAAGATCAACCGCCACGAGTTGCCCAAGCCATCGGAGGGGGCGCAAACCCCGGCCCATGACCTCGTGCCACCCGGCACACCGTCGGAGCTCGCCGTCGCCGAGGTCTGGCAACGCCTGCTCGGGGTGTCGCAAGTCGGCGTGACCGACAACTTCTTCGACCTGGGAGGCCATTCGTTGCTCGCGATGCGCGCCATCACCGAACTCAACAAACGGCCCGGTGTTGCCTTGACGGTGCGCCAGTTGATCTTCGACAACCTCGGCCAGATCGCCGCCACCATGGACAACACCACCGATGCGCCAACGCCACCCGATGAGGGTGACAGCGCTCCCGATGGCTGGTTCAGCAAACTGATGGACCGCATCCGGTGAGCCCCTTCCGTTTTGGTCCGCAAGCTCGTCAGCTGTACGGCATCTTCCACCCGGCCAACCCCCGGCGTCCCACCGGCATGGCGGTACTGCTCTGCAACCCGTTCGGGCAGGAAGCGGTTCGGCTGCACCGTCTGTACCGCGTGCTGGCCGATCGCCTGAGCCACCACGGCACGCACGTGATGCGCTTCGACTACTTTGGCACGGGCGAATCCTCCGGCGACGATGAAGAAGGTGAACTCGGTGGCTGGTGCGCCGACCTCCAGCTCGCCGACCACGAACTGCGGCAGCGGTCCGCCGACTCCCGCGTGAGCTGGGTGGGTGCGCGGTTGGGGGCGACGCTGGCCGCGCTCGCGTCGACCAACGCCCCACGGGCACCCGACACCCTCGTGTTGTGGGAACCCATCCTGAACGGGCCGGCCTACCTCAAGGAATTGGCGGGCGCAGATGCCAAGTCGCTCGACAGCCTGCTCCGCAAGCCGACCGCGCCCACATCCCCCAACACCGAGTTCATTGGGTTCGGCGTCGGCCCCAAACTGGTGGCGCAAGTCGAGCAACTCGATGTGTCCCCTTTGAGCGCCGCGCGCGCGCGCCAGACCGTGGTCATCCACAACCCCACGGCCTTGCAACAACCGACCCTGAAAGCCGTCCTCACGCGCATGGGAAGCAGTTGCCACGCAGAGTCTCTGCGCCACACGTTCGACTGGACCTCGGAAGAAGCCTTGAACACCGCCCTCGTACCCGCAGACGCCTTGAAGCTGCTTCAAACGTCCATCGACCGGAGCGCGCCATGAGCGACATCCTGGTGGTCTTCGGCGCGGAGCGCCACCTGGTGGGGACGCTGACCCTGCCAGAGGGTGGAGAGACCCAGCAGGTCGGCGTTCTGCTGCACAACGCGGGCGTGATCTCGCGCATGGGCCCGCACCGGCTCAACGTGAAACTGGCGCGTGAATTGAGCCGGCGAGGCATCGCCACCTTGCGCTTCGACCTGTCGGGCCAAGGCGACAGCCGCGTGACGGCGCAGGGAAAGACATTCGAAGAGCAAGCCGTCATGGACCTGCGAGCCGCCATGGACCACATGGAGCGCATCTGCAACGTCAAGCGGTTCGTGGTCGGCGGCATCTGCTCCGGGGCGCACAACGGCATGGCCGTCGCGGAGTCAGACCCCCGCGTGGTCGGCTTGTGGATGATGGATGGCTACGCCTATCCCACGGTCAAAGCCCTCTGGCGCCGGCGCATTCCACAGATCACCCGCAAGCCGCTGACCACGCTGCTGCATTGGTCCGCAAGAGCCCTCCGTCTGGCATTGGCGCCTTTGCAGAAATCCTTGCGCATTGCCGACGAGCGCAACTCCACGCTGGACATGGGCCGAGCAGCCCCCGACAAGGCGGCCTTTGCGGCGTCCCTGGAGACCCTTGTGGACCGGGGCGTCGAGGTTTTCGTGATCTATACCTCGAGCGTCTGGTGGACCTACAACTACGCCGGCCAGTGGCGCGACAGCTTCAAGGAACACGCGTTCGTGGATCAGGTGCGCTGCGAGCATCTGCTGGACATGGACCACACAGCGACGAGACTGTCCTCCCAGCAATGGTTGATGTCCCACCTGGGGGATTGGGCCGAGTCGATCTGCGACCGCCCGGAACACACGACCTGGTAGCGCCTCAGGCGCGCACGAGCCGCCGGGCCATGAGCCGAAACAGTTGGCGGTACCGGTCGCGGCGCAACTCGCCAACCTGGGCCACCGCCCACGTGAACAGGCAGACCACGGCAAAGGTGATCGCGTACACGGACCACGAAGGTGCTGTATAGCCCATGGCCTGCGCGCAGAGCAGCAACGTGTAATGGATCAGGTAGAACGTGAAGGTGAAGCCGGCGAGGAAACGGATCAGGCGCGCGCCGCGCTCCCCGAAGTCCCATCCGCAGTGCGCGGCGCCCACCACGAACAGCGCGAACAGCAGCGCCATCACGTAGTCGGACAGGACATGCACGGTCGAACCCGGATCAAACGGGCTGGGCAACCAGGTGCTGGCCCAGGCGTACAGCGCCTTCGATGCGGCATCGGTTTCGGCGCGAAGACCCGACAGGAAGAACGCAAGATAGCCCAGCACGGCCACGAGCATGAAGCACCAGGCCCATGCGCGTCCGACGGCCAGGCGGCCCATGCGCCGGTACAGGACCACACCGAACCACCAGGCCGGCCAGAGCAACAGAATGCGGGGCCCCATGATCAGCAGCACGACGACCACGGCCACCCGCCGCGTGTGCCCCGTCAAGTACAGCACGCAACCGAACAGCACGTAGTACCAGACCTCGTAGCCCAGCGACCAATAAGGCGCCATGCTCAGAGGCTGAATGGCGCCAAACCAGGTTTCCCCGAGGAACAGCCAGTGGAACGGGAGATGCAGCCAGAGCCGTGGATACTGCCAGTCCACCACGTAAAGGCTGGGGTCGAAGCGCATGCCGACCAGATCCACCGCCAGTGCGAACAGGACCGCCGGGATCGCCACCGAATACACCCGCGAAAGGCGCGCCAGCACATAGTGACCCGCACCGCCCTGGTTCTGCCGCTGACGGCTGGTATGGGCGATCACAATGCCCGAGATCACGAAAAACGCGGTGACGGCGTCATCGGCCGAGCGCTGCCAGGTCGCGCTCACGCCCTCGGGTGCGACATGCAGCAACGAGGAGTGCCCGACGTACACCGCCAGTGCGGCCAACACACGGCACAGATCCAGCCATACAGAAAGTGCCGGGGTCATGCTTGAAATCAGGATGAGGTCGATCGGCGTGCGCACCACAGGGGCGCGCGCGAAGTCATACGAGCCCGCTATCCTACCGGTCCAACGATGAATCCGATACCTCTGCCTTCCCTCGATGGGCCCACCATTCACCTGTGGTTGGTGGATCTGAGCGCGGGCGTGGATGTTCGCCCGGAAGCAACCCTGCTCGACGTGAACGAACGGGCCAAGGCGGCGCGCTTTCGCTTCGAACGCGATGTGCGCCGGTACACCGCCAGCCATCAAGCCTTGCGAACCGTGCTCGGCAGCTACACGGACCGCCCCGCCGGTGAACTGGTGTTCACCGAAGGTCCTTTTGGCAAGCCCCGGCTCAGCGGCGGCGGTATGCCGCACTTCAACATGAGCCACAGTGGCGATTGGGCGCTCATTGGCATTTGCGACGCCGTCCCGATCGGGGTGGACATCGAGCTTCTGCAGCCGATGGACGATCTGGCGGCCCTGGCGCGGCGCAACTTCAGTACGGAGGAGTTCGATGCGTTCCAGGCCGTCGCGCCTGGCGTGCGGCTTGAGGCCTTTCTACAGTGCTGGACGCGCAAGGAGGCCTGCCTGAAGGCGCTCGGCAGCGGTCTCAGCATAGAACCGCACGTCTTTCAGGCCGGACTGGGCACGCAATCCATCGACACGGCGATCGATGCCGGGGGAAACTTTTGCGCCATGAGCGTCTCTCACGTACCGCTGCCGATCCTCGCCATAGCGGCTTGCGCCAGCCTTCACGCCGGGGCATCGGAGTTGTCCGCTTAACCCCTTCCGCCTCTTCTCCGAATGGGGAATGTGGTGTGAAATACCGCATTCCTCCGGCCTTCAAGGGGCATATCCATGCTTTGGTTCAATACAATCGAACGGCTTTGAGACGCACAGCCCGTGGCCGCAGAGCATCTGGGTTGTGCAGCCCCCGCATGCCACTCGCATCCTGAAAATCCTGGAACCCACCGTTGAACTCGATCAGAAAAAAAATCGGTCTCCAGTTCCTGGTGAGCAACGGCGCCACGGTCGCCAACTTTGCCTTGTCGGTCATTCTGGCGCGCATGCTCACGCCAACGGACATCGGCATCTTCTCGATGAGCGCAATCCTCATCAGCTTTGCCCACGTGTTCCGTGACTTTGGTGTCTTCTCCTACATCGTCAAGGAGAAAGAGGTCACCGAACAGACCATCAAGACCGCATTGGGCGTGTTGCTGGTCTCTTCGTGGTCGGTGGCGGCAATCCTGTTTTTCACCTCCGGCCTGTGGTCCGGCTTCTTCAAGACACCGGAAGTTTCGGACGTGGTGAAGGTGCTCGCCATCGGCTTTGTCTTCATACCGTTCGGCTCCATTCCGTATGCCCTGCTCACACGCAACCTGGAGGTCAAGCGGACATCCAAGGTCACGGCGATCTCGGTCATCACGTACTTCTGTTCGACCATCGCGCTGGCGTACACCGGTCACGGGCACATGACCATGGCCTGGGCCAATCTGATCAACATCATCGTCACCGGCGCCGCCTACCACTGGTACTCCACCACGCCCATACCGTGGATGCCGAGCCTCAAGGGCTGGAAGAAGATCACCCATTTCGGCACCGGCACCATCGTGACCTCCACGACGGCGGCCCTGGATGCCGCGTTGCCGGACGTGATGCTGGGCAAGATGAGCACGCCTGCGGCGGTCGGCTATTTCAGCAAAGCCGCTTCCGCCGTGTCCTTGCCGTACACGGTGCTCAAGTCCACTATCGACTACTTCGCCCTGCCCTATCTTTCCAAGCTGCACCACGCCAACGAGAACATGGCTGTGGCCATCCAGCAGGCGTCGTCCTACATATCCGTCATCATCATTCCGGCCATGGTCTGGATGACCGTGATGGACCGGGAAATCATCCTCTTCCTCTTCGGTCCGCAGTGGGTGGCCAGCATCGATGTCATACCCTGGCTGTGCCTCGCGGGAGCCGCGGCGGTTCTGTTTCGACTGGTCGCACCCGCGTTGACGAGCATCGGCAAGCCTTACGCGGCGGCGGTGCCGCTGCTGCTGGTGCTGCTCATCAAGGTGGTCCTGGCCATCGTGCTGTTCGACGGCACACTGGTGAGCTTCGGCATCGCGATGGCCGTCGGACAACTGGTGGGCATTCCGCTGTACGCAATGGTCAACAAGATCTACTTCGGCCTCGGGTTCAGGATGTGGCTTCGCGGGAACGTGCCCATCCTGCTGATCTCGCTCATCACCGGGGCGGTCAGCTACCTGCTGAAAACCTACGTGCACTCGACGTTCCCGATCTTCTTCAGCCTGCTCTTCAACGGCGTGGTGTTCCTGGTGGTCTGGTACGCCTGCGTCGTGATCTTCAAGCCGCCGATAGAGACCGAGTTGCGCAACATGAAGAACAGCGCGGCAGCCCTGTTGTTCAAACGGGCCTGACCGGACGGGTTGGCTGGCTGCGCGACCCGGCAGGTCACGCGATCGGGGGCTTCTCCTGCATGGCCACCTGCTTGCGCACAAACTGCTTCAACACCTCCATCAGCATCATGAAGATGTAGGGAAGCTCGAAGTAAGCGGCGCTGAGCAACGAGCCCGTCACCACATAGGCCAGCAACGCCGCGCCCAACATGTCCGCCAGATCGGATGCCCAGCGCAGACTCGGGCCCCTTATCCGGACCATCTTGCGAATCTCCCGGAGCGTCAGAAACGCATTGGCGATCAATGCCATGAACAGCAGGATGCCGACGAAGCCCATGTCGCCCATCACTTCAAACCAGATGCTGTGGGCGGCCACCCCCGACAGGCTGAACGGCGGAATCTCCACAAACGGCAACAGATTGGGCGCATCCTTGAACGCGTCCCACACGGCGCTGGATTGCACGGCCCGGAACCCCCCGCCCACGATCGGATTGGCCACGGCAATGGCCGAACTCACCTTCCAGGCGCCGAACCGTCCCAGCAGCGAATCGTCCTCCTTGGCGCTTCCGATGGTTTCCATGCGCTGGCTCCAGGACTCCGGCGCCAACTGCACAACCACCGCGGCGCTGATGGCTACCAGCACAATGCCGATCAATCGTTGCCGGCTCTTCATGAGAATCCAGAAGACGATCACGCAAAGGCCGATGAGGGCACCCCGCGACGCAGTGGCCACAACGGCAAACGCAATCAAGGGCAGCATCACGGCAAATCCCAGCTTCGTGAGCTTTTGGGCCGAGACCTGGAACAGGTAGTACAGCATCGGCAGTGCCATGAGCAACACCATCGCGAAGTGGTTGTTGTCCCCGAACTTCGGAATGCCCCTGGCGTTGTGAGCGCCGCCACTGGCGATGAACTTGAGCCCGTCCAGTGCGCCGTGGAAACTGGTGGCCAGGGCAACCATCACCACCATGGCGTGAATGCGGTAGCGCGAGGTCACGAACACCGGCATCAGAAGGCAGAACAGCACCGTCTTCGCCACATTGCCGAACAACTCCCAGTTGCGCCCCAGGCCGGGATAGGCGAACAGCGCAACAAAGAGCCCGTGCGTGGCAAAAAGGATCATCAGAACGCTGGTGCGGTTGAGTTCGATGCGCTCGAACTTGTCCCCACCACTGCGCATGAGCAGGGCCCCCAGCGTCAGCAGCGCAAAGACCTGCACGAGTGGCACCACGCCCATGAAGCCGAACACATAGCTGCTTAGGGCAATCAGGCCGGCCCAGCCCCACAGCAGGTACGCGACGAACGCGTTCGACAAAGCCATCGGAAGGAACAGAAAGATGGCCGCAAAAGCCAGCAGATCGCGCATCGGTCTTACCTGGCTTTTTTGTGCTTGACGGGTGCCGGAGCACTCTCGTCAACCTCGGTATAGGAAAAGATGCCGAGCGAACCGTTCTTGGGGTTGCGGCTCATCCGCCACACCCCGCGCAACAGCAAGCCGAACAAAACGAGCTGGGCAAACAGCAACAAGGCTTCGGTCATGCGATTCTCCGAAAGAGGTCGAGCTGGCCGTGCGTGGTGGGGTCCCAGGAGAACGTTTCCGCATGGGCACGCGTGGCTTCGCGGGCCGGCAAATGGCTCACGAGTTCCTGCCAGGCCTGGGCCAGTGCGGCGCCATCGCGGCGTGCCATGAGGACACCGGCCTCGGGGCGGCTCACCACCTCGGGCGTTCCCCAGATGTTGGTGGCGATCACCGGTGTACCACACGCCATGGCTTCCAGCAGCACGTTGGCCCAACCTTCCCGGCTGGAGCACAGCGCCAAAGCGTCGGCGGCGCTGTACCACCACTTGAGTTCGGTTTGAGGCACCACACCCACCCAGTGCACACGGTCGCTGACGTTGAGCCGTTGCGCCAAGGCCTTGAGTGCGCCCTGCTCCGGCCCACCGCCCGCGATCAGCAGCTTCAGGCCGGGAATGGAAGGCAACGCCTCGATCGCCACATGGTGGCCCTTGCGTTCGATCAGGTGTCCCACGGACAAGAGGTACGGCCCCTCCGCGTCCAGCTTCAGACGCTCGCGGGCGGCCGCGCGCGACTCTGGCACAAAGCGCTCGAGATCCACCCCGTTGCGCAGGGTATGCAGCTTGGCCCCGTCGGCGCCCAATCCTTGCAGGGTATCCATGAGCGCCTTGCACACGCCGATGGAGCCGCTCGCGCGGCGGGCGGTCTCCAGGATCAACTTGCGCGGGAACGGGTATTGCGGAATCAGGTTGAGGTCCGTGCCCCGGGCGGTGACGACGAAAGGCTTGCCCAGCCACTTGGCCAGCAGCCCGGCGGCAACGCCGTCCGGGTAGTAGTAGTGGGCATCGATCAGGTCGAAGTCGAAGCCCTCCTTCTGCAGTCGCCGAAGGGTGGGCAGCGCGGCCAGCGCCATGGTGTATGGCGCCAGGTTCATGCCCACCTTGGGCAACAACACATACCGAGGGTGATGAACCTCGATGCCATTGCGGTGTTCCCGCCGGGGGGTGGCGGCGAACTGCGCGTACTCGCCAAAGCGCTTGGCCCTCGAGGGGAACCACGGCACGGGCGCCACCACCCGCGCCTCCACCTCACCGGTCTTGAGCAGCTCGCGCAGGCGGGTCTCGACAAAGATGCCGTGGATGGGCCGCACCTCGCTCGGGTACAGGCTGGAGAAAAGAAGGATCTTTTTCATGTGAGCTTCTTCACCAGGCCGACCACCCGGCGCGCATTGCCCAGCCAGGTCAGGTCCAGCCGGGCAATGGTGTCGTGGGCGGAGCTCGCCAACCGGTTACGCAAGACCTCGTCCTTGCACACACGGGTCAGGGCGTCCTGCATCCCGATGGGTGCGCTCTCGTCGAACAGGAGCGCATTGTCTTCGTGCACCAGCACTTCCCGCAGATTGGGCGTTGCCGGCGCGATGATGGCTTTGCCCAACACAAGGTACTCCATCAGTTTCAGCGGCGATGCATAGGGCGTCACGGCGGGCTGCAGCGCCACATCGAACGCGGCCACATGCGCGGGCACCTGGTCGCGGTGGATCACGCCGGTGAACGACACGCGATCGGCCAGGCCCAGGCGTCGGGCCTGCTGCTCCAACGCATCGCGCACAGGGCCGTCGCCCACCACCAGCAGATGGGTGTGGGCGGGTGCCTGGGAGGACGCCATCCAGTCCACCACGCGGTCCACGCCGTGCCAGTCGCGCACGAAGCCCGTGAACCCCAACACCAGCCGGCCCTGCAGGCCCAGACGGGCCTTGGCTTCGTCCTGGCGGGGCGCCTGCGCGAAGTGAGCCCGGTTGATGCCATTGGGGATCACCTGGATGCGGCTGTCGGGCACGCCACGGGCGCGCACGTGGTCGGCCAGCACGTCGGTCACCGGCAGGACGCAGTCGGCGCCGCGCCAGGCCACGCCTTCGGCCCAGCGCGCGAGGCTTTTCAATGCGAGCCCACCGCTGTGTTGGGAGCGTTCGAGCACCAGGGGGGCATTCACCTCCAGCAACAGCGGGATGCCCAGGCGCTTCCTGGCCATCAACCCACTGAGCAGGAACAGGTTGTAGCGCTCGTAGATGACATCGGGCTTGAAATCGCGCGCGGCCTTGATCAGCTTGCGGTACGCCAGCACGCTGTACGCCAGTTCCATGAGCTCGTACATGGCCTTGGGCATCCGCGCCTTGAGCCAGTGCACCCAACCCATGTCGCTGCCCATCTTCCCGTTGCCGCCTTGACCTGGCGCGCCCGCATCGGGCTCGTCGCCGCCCGGGCTGACCACGCGCACCTCGTGCCCTTCGCTGCGCAAGGCCTCGATCATCTCTTCGATGTGAACGGCCTGGCCGTCTTTCGATGCGGTGCGGTGGTGGTACAGGATTTTCATGGGTCGAGCGGCGTCATGCCGTCGGAGATCGGTGAAGTTGGCCATCAAACACCCGCTTCCATTGCGCGGTCATGAGGGCCTTGGAATACGCCGACTGCACCTTCTCGCGGCCGGCCTTCGCCCAAGCGGGCCACATCGGCAAACGCTCCAGAGCGCGCGACAGCGCGGCCGCGAACGGGCCGTCTTCGGGTTCGCAGAGGTTGTCGGGCGAAACGTCCGCCAGGATGTCGCCCACGTCACCCACGCGCGTGGCCACCACGGGCATGCCCACCGCCATGGCTTCGAGCAATGCGATCGGCAGTTGCTCGGTGTCCGACGACAAGGCGAACAGATCGAAGTCTTTCAGGCGCTTGGAAGGATCCTTGAGATAACCGGTGAACTCCACGTCGCCTTCGACGCCGAGTTGCTCGGCAAGCGTCTGCAGATCGTGGCGTTGGGCGCCATCGCCCACCACGACAAGGCGGGCGGAACGCCGAGCTCGCACGCCAGCGAACGCGCGGATCAGCCGCGCGATGTTCTTTTCAGGCCGAAGCCCGGCCACGGTACCGATGCACACCGGCCGCCCGGCATCCGCGCCGGGAAATCCGGCACGCGCCTCGGCAGGAATATCCACGCCGTTGGGAAGAAAGCTCACCCGGCTTGCCGGCAATTTCCAGATGCCTGTGGCGATGCGCTCCAGGTTGCGCGACGCCACCACCACCGACACGCGGTTCCAGCCCAGCAACACGCGCCGCATCCACACGCGGCGAGGCAGTTGCTGCGCGGCTTCTTCCGGTCCGAAACCATCCTCCACGTGCACGTGCCGCACCACGCGAGGCAGGTTCGCCGCCGCCCACTCAATGGCACCCCAGTTGTAGGACAGCAGCAGATCGGGCTTCAGGCGCTGCAGCACGGCGCGAAAGGCACCGCGGTTGGCCAGTGCGCCGCCCTTGACCACGTCGAGCAGCAGGGGCTCCCATTGCACGGCAGGGTCGAGCCGCTCGCCGGCGTCGAAGCAGTTGTCCATCGCAACGACGATGTGGCGGTAGGCCGGCCCCAGCGCGTTGGCCAACTGCACGAACCGCGCCTGCGGCCCTCCCAGCTTGAAGGTGGAGAAGGCGTGCAGCAGCACGCGTTGCGGGCGCGCGCCCTCGCTCATGCAGAATTTTCCGCGGCATGCACCGCCATGGCCTGGCGGTGGAAGGTGGCCTGGTCGGCCACCGGTTTCCAGCCCAGATCCTGTTTGGCATTGCTGCAGTCGACGCTGGCCAGCAGGCCACGCGACAACAGATCGCGCTTGAATGGCCGGGGCACGGAGCGGCCGGTCACGCGCTTGATCAGCCATTTGCCCATTTCCACCAGCCACAGCCCCGTAGGGGACGACGGCACGAACTTCACCGGCCGACCGATCGTCCTGGACAGATCGGCCAGGTACTCCCGCGCGCTCGGGCGCACATCGCCCACCAGGTTGTAGGCACGGCCCGGCGCCGACGGCGCGGTGACCGCGGCCACGATGGCCGAGGCGCAATCGCCCACCAGCACCCAGGGCAGCGCATTCTGGCCACCGTTCCAGCCCACGCAGTACTGGTCGTTGTTGAAGAAGCCCAGGCCGCTGTGGAAGGGCGAGGTCCCCGAACCCACCACCAGGCCCGGGCGCATCAGCACGATGGGGAATCCGGTCTGTCGGTGGATGTCCATCAAAGCCTTGTCGGCCAGGGCCTTGGCGCGGGCGTAGTCGGCGCGTGTTTCGGGCCGTGGGTCGGGCGGCGTGTCGCCGGTGATGGTCGAGCCTTGGTCACCCAGGTACAGGCTGGCGATCGAACCGACGTGCACCATGCGCTGCACGCCCGCGGCGCGGCACGCCTCGGCCACCATGACGGCGGAATCCACCATCGCGGCGCGGATGGCCTCGAAGTTGGGACCGCCCCCGCCGTGCGCGAGGTTGATCACATAGGGAGCGCCGGCCACCGCGCGTTCGACATCCGCCTTGCTCTTGACGTCACCGCGCACGATCTCGACACCGGGTCGGCTGAAGACGGGTTGCAGGTTGGTCACGCCGCGCGCCATCACCCGCACGCGATGTCCCTGGTCCAACAAGGCGGCCACGGTGTGCGAGCCGATGAAACCGGTGCCGCCGAGCACGGCGACCAGCTCGCCGGTGGGCTCGGACGCGGGCACTTGCGCGGCGCGCGCGGGCAGTGGCTTGAAGGCCGCGGCCATCTGCTCACAGACGGCCACCAGCTCGGCGCCGAAGTCCAGGTCGATGCGCGGCTTGCCCTGGGTCTCAAGTTCCTTGTAGAAGGCTTGCAGGCTGCCCTTCATGCCCAGGTAGAAGGGGTCGGAACGGGGCTTGAGTTTGGCCGTGGCCAGAACGTAGTCGCGCAGCACCGCGAAGCCTTGCGCCGCCACCTGCTTGCCCGTGGCGCGCGCCGACAGCCAGGCGTCCACCGGCTCCATGTAGGCGGTGCGCTCCATCGTGTGGAACTGGTTGGCGAACATGTCGGCCACCGCCACGCCGTCGTCGCAAACCACGGTCATGCGGCACACGGTGAACTCGGCACCCACGTGGAAGCGCATGTGGGCGGGCATGCGGTCGCAGCGCAGCGACACCTGACAGGCGTTGTGCAGACCCACACCGGGCGAAATCTCCACTGGGTCTTCGGCCAGCAACGAGAGCTCGCGCACCGATCCGGCCAGATCGAGCACCTGGGACAGCGGGTGTACCGCCTGCTCCAGCAGGATGTTCAAGGGCTTGCGGAACATCCAGTGGCCGAACTGGCGGGCGGCGAGTTGCCGCAGCGGCACCTCGTACACGTAGTCGAGGTAACGCGGCTTGCCCAGGCGGCCGGAGGCGATGGCCTCCTTGAGTTGCACGTATGCGGGGTTGAACACGAGGTTCTGGTTCACGCCGATGATGGCGCCCGACCGCGCCGCGGCTTCGCGCATCTGCTCGCATTCGGCGGTGCTCACGCCCACGGGCTTTTCCAGCAGCACGGTCTTGCCCGCCGCAATGAACGGCATGGCGGAGGTCAGGTGAAAGTCCGGTGGCGTCAACACATGCACGGTGTCGGCGTCCGATGCCGCGGCTTCCTCGATCGTCTGGAACACCTTGCCCGCGCCGAACTCCTTGGCCAGACCCTGGGCGGTGGCGGCGTTCACGTCGAACACGCCATACAGCTCCACACCCGCAATCTCGCGCAAGGCGGCGGCATGGGTCTTGGCGATGTTGCCGGCGCCTACCAGCACCACTTTCTTCTTGTTGTTCACGGAAATCCTCTTTAGATGAATTCGTTGCGCATCAGACGGGCGCGCTTTTCGCGTTCTGCCGCAGGAATGCGTCGAACATGATCAGCATCCACAAGGCTGTGGAATGGTCGTACTGGCTGCTCAGGTGTTGCTTGACCATGCGTTCAAGCACAACGGCGTTGAAGTAGCCCGAGTCCAGCATGCGCGGGCTCAGCACCGATTCGCGCATGCGCTGCGCCAGCGGGCCGCGCAACCACTGGGCCAGCGGCACGGAGAAGCCCATCTTGGGCCGGTACAGCACGTCGTGCGGCAGCAGCGGCTCGAACGCCTTCTTGAACACCGCCTTGCCCTCCCCACCCTGGATCTTCAGATCGCTGGGCAGCGTGGCCAGCCACTCGATCAGCTTGTGGTCCATGAGCGGTTCGCGCACCTCCAGCGAATGCGCCATGGCGGCGCGGTCGACCTTGGTGTTGATGTCGCCGACCAGCCAGGTCTTGTAGTCAAGGTACTGGATCAGCGCCAACGGGTCGTCGGTCTGCGCGCGCTGCGCGTGTTCGCGAAACACCTCCAGGGCGTTGTAGCCGCCCAGCTGGCGCTGGAACGCGGGGGAGAACAAACGCGCGCGTTGGTCGGCGCGCAGGTGCGACATGCTGTGGTGGTAGGCCTCGACGCTGTCCATAGCCATGGCCTGGAAGGTGGTCTTGGCGCGGAACATGCGCGGCGCCCAGTCGGCCTTGGGGTAGATCTGGCCAAGCGCGCCGAACAAGGGCCGGCGCAAACCGTGCGGCAGGCGGTTGCGCACGCGCTCCTCGCCCAGGTGCATGCGGTAGCGCCGGTAGCCACCCAGGCTCTCGTCGCCGCCATCGCCCGACAGCGCGACGGTCACGTGCTTGCGCGCCATCTCGCAGACGCGGTAGGTCGGGATGGCGGAGCTGTCGGCGTAGGGTTCGTCGTAGAGCCAGGCCAGGGTGTCGATCAGGTCGAAGTCGTCGCTCTTGACGACTTCCAGGCGGTGGTCGGTCTTGCAGCGGTCGGCGACCTGTTGGGCGAACTCGGACTCGTTGAAGCGTGGATCGTCGAAGCCGATCGCGCAGGTGTGCACCGGCGTGTCGGACAGGCCCGCCATCGTCGCGACCACGGCGCTGGAATCGACGCCGCCCGAGAGGAATGCGCCCAGCGGCACGTCCGCGATCAGGCGCAGCTTGACGGACTCGCGCACCCGGTCGCGCAACTCGGCTTCGGCATCGGTCTGGCTGATCGGGTTGTCGTTGGTGAACTGCACGTCCCAATACGGCACTGGCGCGGGCTGGTCGTCGTCGCCCCGGCGCAGCAGCAAGGTGTGCGCCGCTGGCAGCTTGTGGGCGTTGCGGTAGATGCAGCGCGGATCGGGCACATAGCCGAACGAGAAATAGTCTTCCACCGCCAGCGGGTCGATCTCGCGCACGAAGCCCGGGTGCGCGGTGACCACCTTGAGTTCGGAGCCGAAGATGAAGGTGCCATCCGGCAGCCACGCGTAGTGCATGGGTTTGACGCCCATGCGGTCGCGCGCGAGGAACAGTGTTTGTTGTTTGCGGTCCCAGATCGCGAAGGCGAACATGCCGCGCAGGCGGTGCACGCAGGCCGTGCCCCAGGCCGAATATGCGTGCACGATCACCTCGGTGTCGCTGCGCGTGCGAAACACGAAACCCAGGGCCTGGAGTTCGGGCACGAGCTCCTGAAAGTTGTAGATCTCGCCGTTGAAGACGATGCCCACGCTGGCGTCCGCATTGAACTGCGGCTGCTGGCCCGTGGCCAGATCGATCACCGAGAGGCGGCGGTGGCCCAGGGCCAAGCCGGGTTCGAGGTGCAGATCGTCTTCGTCAGGGCCGCGGTGCGCCTGGATGTTGTTGATGCGCGAAGCGAGCGCGCGGTCGTAGTCGCGCAGACCCCGCGTGTCGAACATGCCGGAAATGCCGCACATGTCAGTGAGCCTCCTGCAGACAGGCGTCGATGCCGCTCAGGTGGGCCTGCCAGCTGAAGCCCTGCAGCACGAAGCGGCGGGCCTCCTGCCCCAGCGCTTGGGCTTGCGCGGGCGCATCGAGCAGTTGCTGGAGCGCCTGCAGAAAACCGTCGGCATCGTCGGCGCGCAGAAGGCCCTGCTCGGCGCTGGCGCCAATGGCATCGGCGCACGAAGGCACCGTGATCACCGCCTGTTCCATGGCCATGGCCTCGAGAATCTTGTTCTGGATGCCGCGCGCCACGCGCAAGGGCGCCACCACGGCGGCTGCGTGCTGCAGATACGGCCGCACATCGGGCACCGTGCCGGTCACCACCACATGCTCGCTGGCCAAGGCCTGCACCTGCGCGGAGGGGCTGCGGCCCACGATGTAGAAGCGGGCGTTCGGCCAATGCGCGCGCAAGCGCGGCAACATGTCGGCCACGAACCAGCTCACACCGTCGATGTTGGGCCAATAGTCCATGGCGCCCGTGAACACCACGGCTTGCTCACCGTTCACGAACGGGTTCTCCCGTGCCGGATCGGGTGCAAAAAAATCGGCATCCACGCCGTTGCTGAGCGACTGCACGCGGCCCGTGGCCTCGGGGGCTTGAGAGAGGAACAGCGCGGTTTCGTTCGGCGTGACGAAGAAAGAACGGCGCGCCTGTTGCGCGACTTCGCGCTCGTAAGCCAGCAGACGCGCGCCTTCGCGCCGGTACACGGCCGACATGGGCCAGCGGTGTGCCGGTGCGTACTGCGTCCACTTGGCCGAATCGACGTCGACGAAATCGACCAGCATCGGCACCTGGGGCGCCAGTGGCTGCGCGTACTGCGCCATGGCCGATGAGAACACCACGCTGGCCTGCGGCGCGTGCGCATTCGCCACCTGCTCCACCCAGCGCCGCATGCCGGCGTTGCGGTAGTAGGCCAGCGTCAACGCTTCACCGCGCAACAAGCCCGTGGCGCTCATGAGTCTGGCGGTGCGCGGCTGGATGCGCTCGACATGAAGGTCGGGGCACATGGCCTTGAGCGTGGGCAGGTGCTGCTCATCGTCCGGGTCGTCGATGAAGGTGCCCAGGAACACGCGGTGCTTCTGCAGCAGATGGCGCAACAGGTGGTACGAGCGCACCTTGTCGCCCTTGTTGGGCGGGTACGGCAGGCGGTGGACGAGGTACAGCAGGTTGGCCATGGTGCGCGTCGGGGTGGCGTTAGCCCAGATTGCGCACGATGAACGGGCCCAGCCAGTTCGCCACGCCGATGGGCAGACGCCGCCAAGTGGCGATCAGCAGCTTGTACTTGGCATTGGCCGGGTTGTTCTGCGGGATGCTTTCGCGCTTGTACAGGCGGTACTCGTAGTTCAGCGGCGTGGGTTCGAAGCCCCAGTTCTTCTTGAACGCATAGGGGCCCGTGCCTTCCTTGCTGCGGCCGTAGTCGAACACCTTGAGCCCGCGCGCACAGGCCAGGCGCATGAGTTCCCAGTACTTGAAGTCGTTGGCCGCGAGGTCGCGCGCGGCCTCGTCGTCGCCCGCGTAGTACGGCAGCACCTCGTCGCGAAAGTAGAAGCTGAGCACGCTGGACAGCGGGCGGCCTTCGGCCGAGCACACCGTCAGCACCTCGCAGTCGGAGCCGAAGATCTTGAGCAGGGTTTCGAAGTAGCGCTTGGGCATCGCGGGCGTGCCGTGGCGGTGCACGTTGTCGGCGTACATCGCGAAGAAGCGGTCGGCGTTCGGGTCGATGTGCGAGGTCAGTGCGTTCTTGATGCCCTTGCGCACCATCGCGCGCTGCTTGCGCGGGATGGCCAGCATGTTGTCCTCTTCCTTGGGCAGGATGGCCTTGCGGAAGGTGACGTAGAGATCTTGTACCGGCCAGTCGGTGTGGCGGCGTTCGATGTGGCGCAGCTCCAGGTGGTCGGTCCCCAGCTCGGTAGCCAGGCGTTGGGCCTCGGCTTCGAGGGCCGTGGTGGCCTCTTCCGTCGTGCCCACGGCCCCGCCGTACACGGCAAACGGCAGACCGGTGAGCGCGTTGCCGAACAGGCGGCTGTTCACATGGGCCAGCGGCAGCACACCCTGGATCTCGCCACCCGACTCGACGTAGAGGAAGTAGGTGTCGTGGCGGAAGACGCCGCGAATGACGGTCTGCCAGCCTGCGCGGTGAAAGAACGTGGCTTTCGGTTGCGCGAGAACGAACGCGTCCCAGCGGGCGACTTGATCGGGTTGGGCGCTATCGAGACGGTGGATGCGCAGGTCGGCCGGCTCAGACAACGGGCACCTCTTGCTCGCGGTCCTTCAGAAAGATCTGGTCCATGCGGCCCCAGCGGAAATCGTCGAGCAGACGCGAAAGGCGCTGCTCGGTGCGCCCGATGTTGACGTAGTGGCGAAAGCGTGTCTTGAGGTCGATGCCGGCCACGCGCGGTTGTTCGGGATCGATCTCCCAGGGATGGAAGTAGAAGATGGCGGACTGCGCATCGCGCAGGTTCACCTGCTGCAGCATCCAGCGCGACAGGGAGTACGGCATGAGGCGGAAATAGCCACCGCCGCTGGACGGCAGGTTGCGGTTGAACAGGCGCAACGTGGTGGGCGGCACTTCGAGCAGCCCATCGCGAATCTGGTGCGCAAAGCGCGGCGCATCGGGCATGCCGTAGTGGTCGTGCCGCACCGGGTAGATGCTGGAGCTGTAGCGGTAGCCGGCGCGCTTGAGCGTGTCCAGTGCCCAGAGGTTCCCGGCACCGATCGAGAAGCTGGGTGCCCGATAACCCAGAACCGCCTGGCCGCCAATGTCTTCCAGCAAGCCTTTGGCACGCGTGATGTCGTCGAAAAACTCCGCCTCGGAAAGATCGCTCACCCGTTGGTGTCCATACCCATGGCTGGCCAGCTCATGGCCTTCGCGCACGATGCGCCGCACCATCTCGGGGTAGCGCTCGGCCACCCACCCCAGCGTGAAGAATGTGGCGCGCGTCTGCTTCGCGGCCAGCAGCTGCAGAATGCGGTCGATGTTGTGTTCGACCCGGCATTCGCGCTGATCCCATTCCGCGCGGTCGATGTAGGGCGCCATGGCCGAGACCTGGAAATAGTCCTCGACGTCGATGGTCAGCGCATTGGTGATGGGCGTGCTGGATGGCATGAGAACCCCCGTGGATCAGTTGCCGGAACCGTTGCTGCGGGATTTTCGGGTCGCGGCCACGATTTTTTTCAATGCCCCCAGGATCTCCAGACTGACACGTTCCTGCCGCAGAACGCTGCGCTCCATGCGGAGCAAGCGGGTGCTCAGTTGTTCGGCCGTAACACGGGTAAGTTCTTCACCCATGCCATCGACCACGGCAGGGTCCAGTTCCAGGTCTTCCGGTCCGATGCCGTCCACCAGCGAGGGGCGGGATTCGCCACCCTCGCCCGCCTTGGGCAGATGCCCCCAGCGTTCGTCGGCGTCATCGGCGTTCGGTACGGGAACCGCGCTCTCGGCGTGCATCTCCGCGATCACCTCGTTGAGCGCATCCAGCGTGAGCGTGGGCGCTTCGGACAGATAACCCTGCAGCAACAGGCGGTCGCACAAGGTGTTGATGCGGCGCGGAATGCCGCCGCTGTGCTGAAAAATGCCCGCAAAAACCGCTGGCTCGAAAGCCGGTTTGTCGACACCGCCAGCGCACTTGATGCGGTGCTCGATGTAGGCGCGGGTGTCTTCTTCGTCGAGCGGCCCAAGATGGCACCGCGCCGTGACACGCTGGCGCAACTGCAGCATGCCCGGCCCTTGCAGGATGTTCCGAAACTCGGGTTGCCCCACGAGAAAGGTCTGCAGCAAGGCCTGCTCGCCGAACTGGAAGTTGGAGAGCATGCGCAACTCCTCCACGGCCAGCGGCTGAAGGTTCTGCGCTTCATCGACGATCAACAGGCAGCGTTTGCCCTGCGTGGTCTGGGTGATGAAGAAGGCTTCGAGCGCCATCAGCATGTCGGCCTTGCCGGTGCCGCGCACCGGGACACCAAAAGCGGCGCACACCAGCTTCAACGCGTCCTCCGCGCCCAACTGCGTGCTGACCAGGTGCGCCGCCACCACCGAGCCGTTCTCCAGGCTGTCGAGCAGGTCGCGCACGATGGTGGTCTTGCCAGCTCCCACCTCCCCGGTGATGACGATGAAGCCCTCGCCGCGCATGACGCCGTACACCAGGTACGAGCGCGCACGCCGGTGCGGCTTGCTGCTGTAGTAGAAACGCGGGTCGGGGTTGAGTTGAAAGGGCTTGCTGGTCAGCCCGTAATAAGCTTCGTACATGAATCAGAACCGGTGGGTGATGACGCCCAACACAGCGGTTTCCTTGTAGGGATTGGACCCCTTGAAAATGGCGTGTCGGAGTTGCACGGCGCCACTGGTCCGCGCGGCCAGGCGTGTGCTGACACCAAGCGTCAGTGTTTTCAGGTTGTAGCGAAATGCGTTGCTGTCGCCTTCGGTGGACTGGCTTGCAACCCCGGCATTGAACGACGTGAGGGGCGTGAGGCGATGGGCAAAGGTGACACGCCAGCCTTTCTCCATGATGTTGTTGGCGAGGCTGAAATCATCGGCCAGGATGATCATGGGATTGATGGCGCGCGACGTATTGCGGCTCAAGGCAAAGATCACGACATTGCGCTGCCCAAACAATCCCAGCGAAAGCTCCTGAGCCCGCTGCACCGTCGCTTGCGATGCCAGGAAACCCGCCGTCACAGGGTAGTCGGCCGGCAAACCCAGCCGCCGCAGTTCGGCGTTCACGTTCTGCGCCCTCAGCACCGGATCGGGTTCACTGGACAGCGCGTCAACCAGGCCATACAGCGTCCCGCTGGTGCCGGCGACGCCGTCGAGTTGGTTGGTGAACAGGTCGCGCGAATCCGTGTAGCGCCAGACCGAACGCCGACTGGCGTACTCGATCTCCACGTTGTGACCCTTGCCGAAATAACGGTTGGAGCGTTCGAGCACCACGCGCGCCCGTTCGAAGGGACGCCAGTCCAGACCCACCCCGGTGTTCCGATAGGACTTCATGTCCGCGGTCAGCAAGTCGTTGGACTCCACACCCACATGCCCTTGCAACGTCAGCGTCGGGGACACCGCGTAGAACAAACGACCCGTCACGGCATCCAGGGTCTGTTGGGCGCCAAGGGTGTAGTCGTAACGGGTGCGCCCCGCTTCGACCATCCAGCCCAGCGACGTACCGCCTTCTGGCTGACGTCCAAGCCGCGCCAACACTTCGTGGCTCGTGATGTCGGAGCGCATCTCGGCCTCGGTACGGGTGGACTGCCAGCCGTACCGCAACTCGTAATCCATGCTGCCCGCGAGGACACCACGCAGGTAGGGCGACACGCGAAAACTCGATGTTTCGGCCAGATTGGCATTGCCCAGGGAGTCGGCCGAGGGGTTGGCGAATGCGGAAATCGCCTGCTGCCCGATGATGCCCACGACGTCGACGAATGCCCGGTTGTCCCACGCATTGAACGTGCCGTTGGCATTGAGCGACTGCTGGATGTTGTCGTTGACGGAGGTATTCCGCGCGTCGTAGATGCCTCGCAGCGAGTAGTCGAGAGCCCCCCTGAGGCGGGCATTGTTGACCACCAGGCCAATACCCGGACTGATCTCGGTGATCTGCTCTGCCCGACGCAGCGAGCCCAGGTCGGCCAGATTCCCGTTGTTGGTGACGCCCAGCGACAACGAGATACGTGGCTCCACCCAGATGCTCGGGACGGGCCCGACTGGCACATCCACCTCTCCGCCCGGGGTCTGCGCAGCAGGCAGTTCCTGCGCCTGACCGGCGACATGCAAGGACAGCACCAGCAGTCCCGACATGGCCCGCGCCAACGTGGCGGTCCGAAAAATATCCGGTCGGCTGAACGATCTTCTTGTCACTGGATCTCCTCCCTGAATCGCATCAAGCCGTGGCGGCCTCGGTCGCCTTCGATGGCTCGGCGGCCCCGTGACCGTAGCTGTACCCATAGCCATGGGCGTCCTGGTCACCTCCATGCACCTGGTTGAGCACCATCAGCTTGATCGGGCAGGACTCGATGGTCGTCAGCGCGTGCTTCACCTGCGACTGCAAGGTTTTCTCCGCCTGCACCACCACGACGATCTGGCCCATGTGCGTGGCCAACACACGGGATTCCGTGGTGAGCAGCAACGGAGGCGAATCGAAAATGATGATGCGGTCCGGATAACGGTGCCCCATCTCTTCGATCAACCGGGTCATCGCATCACTGGCCAACAGCTCGGTGGCGCGCGGATGCGGCGTCCCGCTGGGCAGCAGGCTCAGCTTGTCGACGTTGGTCCGCAGCAGCGTGTCGGACATTTCGATCTTTTCGTTCGTCAACAGATCGAGCAGTCCGGGGCCATGCGGCAACCCCAAGGTCTTCATGATCGAGGGACGCGACACGTCGGCATCCACCAGCAACACCGTGTAGTCCAGTTCCATGGCAATGCTCATGGCCAGGTTGATGGCGGTGAAGCTCTTGCCTTCGCCCGGCATCGCGCTGGTGACCATGATGCGGTTGCCATGGGCTGCCGCCGAAGCACCTTTGCCGGTGGCATTGGCAATCAGGGGGCGCTTGATCACGCGGTACTCGTCTGCGATGACGGCGCGCGGCGCGTTCGGGGTGACGAAGCCGGCTTCGGCAAGCGCGGCCAGGTCGATTCGAACGCTCTTGGACATCTGCTTGCCGGGCTCCTTCGGCGCTGCCACGGCTGGGGCTGCGCGCGCGACCGTCGGCGCAGGCGCGGTTGCCGGCGTGTTGGACAAGGGTGCGGTGGAGGCCTCGGGCGCAGGCGGCATATCCGCACCGGCTTGCCGCAGTTGCTCAAGCCTCTGGGCCGCTTTTTCAATCAAGCTGGACATGTTCAAACCACCTTCAAAGGCTGGAGTGGTACGACAGAGCGGCCATACCAATGAGGAACAACACGACCAATGCCAGGATCGCCATCAGGAAGCGCCGCAGACTGCGCGACTCGCGCCGGCGCATGGTGTCGTTCTTGACCAAGGTCACAACACCCAGCAACGGCAATTCCGTGGCGCCACGCAAAGCAGAGGCATCGAAGAACACGGGGCGCAACTGGCTGACCAGGAAGGTCACGCCAACACCCGCAGCCAACGCCGCGATCAAGGCAACCGGCAACAGCAAGGCACGGTTCGGCGCGACCGGTTTGCGAGACACCTGCGGGGGCTCGACCACCCGGAAGTCGGCCAGATTGGACGTGCTTTCCAATTCACCGCTCATCAACACCGTTTCGCGGCGCGACACCAGGTCCTGGTAGTTCTTGCGGTGGATTTCGTAGTCGCGGTTGAGCTGGGCCAGCTCCGCTTCCATCTGCGGAGCCACCTTCATCTGTTCCCGCAGACGGGCTGCGCGGGCCTCGTATTCGCCCACGCGAGCACGCAGCGACGCCACCTGGACCTCCGCCGAGGCCAATGTCCGCGACATCTCCACAATGGCGGGGTTGTTCCCGATCACGGGAGCGGACGGAGAGGCCGCTGCCGCACGGCGCATGTCTGCGATGTCGCGGCGCTTCTGATCTTCCAGCTCCTTGATCAACTTGCGCGTGTTGAGCACATCGGGATGTTGATCGGTGAAACGCTGCAACAGCGCATCCAGGCTGCGCTTGAGCGCATCGAGGCGCGAATCGAGCTCGGGCGTGGCAATGCTGGAAAACGCGCTATCGGGCGCGCTGCGCGCCATCTCGCGGGCTTTCTCCAACTGCACGCGGGCCGCTTCGCGGGCGCTTTCGGCCTCGCGCAACTCCAGGCGCGCCTGGCTGAGCGTGGTGAGCATTTCCGCCATGCGAGCGGCCACATCCGGGCCACCAGCCGCCTGCATGTCCAGGTTGCGCAGGCGAAACTCCTTGACCCGGGCTTCGGCTTCGGAGAGCTTTTGCTCGTAGTTCTTGATCTGCTCTTCAATGAAGCGGCGTGCGCTGTCCGAGTCCGCCCCTGACGCGCCTTTGGCCGACTCGACAAAGATGGTCAGCAAAGACTTCACGACCTCCAGCGAGCGCTCGGGGTTCTCATCGCGGTAGGACAGCGTGTAGAGGTTGTCCCGGCCCGTCGAACGGATCGCGAGCGACTTCGAGAGATTGGCCACCAGGGCATCGCGTTCCGCCTTGGTCTGGCCCGGCGTTTCCAGCTGGGCCATCTGCATGAGCTTTTCCACCGTGGGTCGGTTGATCAGCGTGCGGCTGAGCATGGCCACCTGCTGCTCGACATCGGGCTGAATGGCCAGGCCGGCCATCAGCGGCCGCAGGATCGACTGCGTGTCGACGTAGACGCGGGACGAGGCCTCGTAACGGTCCGGAATCATCAGGACGCCCGCGGCACCAATGGCGGCCACGATCCAGGCGATCAGCACCCCCATCCGACGGTACTTCCACATGCCCCGCAGGGTGGTGGCGATTTGGTTCAGGAGATCATGCATGCTGGAATCGGTGTGTGACAGCAAGGGACTGGCTGGTCACGCGACCAGCCCACGCGCCATGAAGGTGGTTCAGAACCAGCCTTGCGGGATGATGAGAATGTCGCCGGGCAGCATTTCAACGTTGGCGGAAATGTCGCCCCGCTTGACCAGATCCTGCAAACGCACGCTGTAGCGCTTGTTGGCCTCGGAAGCGCGCACGATCGTGGCCTTGTTGCCGTCGGCAAAATCGGTCAGACCGCCCACGGCGATCATCACGTCCATGACCGTCATCTTTTGCTTGTAGGGCAGGAACTGCGGCTTGGTGGCTTCACCCACCACGCGGATCTGCTCGCTGTAAGGACCGACGAAATTGGTGACGATCACGGTCACCACCGGGTCGCGCACGAATTTGCTCAGGGCTTTTTCTACGTCGCGGGCGATTTCCGAGGACGTCTTGCCTTGCGCCACCAGCTCGTCCACCAGCGGCGCCGACACCTTGCCATCCGGGCGCACCGGGACGGTCAACGACAGCTCCGGGTTGCGCCACACGGTGATGTTCAGCGTATCGCCTGGCCCGACGAGGTACGCATAGGTGGCCGTGCTGGCCACGATCGGCGCGGGAGGCAATTTGCTGCTGCTCGCGCAACCACTGACACCGACCATCAACGCGGCTGCAGAAGCGCCGATGGCGAGAACACGAACAAGAGCAGAAGTATGTTTTCGCATGACCCATTTCCTCCTAAGCGCGGCGAAATGTTAATAAAAGTTAATTCCCTTTTGAATATACCCCAGAGCATCCGTCAAGAAGCCCCCCAGCGATCGACATCGGGTCAACAACACCGCCACCTGTATGCGGAAGCACACGGTTGGGGTCAGAAAATACATCCGGAAGGGCATTGACAGTGTGCCCTCCCTGGGCCGCATAAGCAGCAAAGCGCAACGTTAAAATGCCGGCTGCTTTCGCCCTCAACCCAGGAAATCCAGCATGTCCCTCTTCTCCGCCGTCGAAATGGCGCCGCGCGACCCGATTCTGGGTCTGAACGAACAATTTGCCGCCGACACCAACCCCAACAAAGTCAACCTCGGCGTCGGCGTCTACTTCGACGACAACGGCAAGCTGCCCTTGCTGCAATGTGTGCAAGCGGCCGAGAAGACAATGATGGACAAGCCCGCGGCCCGCGGCTACCTGCCCATCGACGGCATTGCCGCGTACGACGCAGCGGTCAAGGGCCTGGTGTTCGGTGCCGAATCCGAGCCCGTCAAATCCGGCCGCGTCGCCACGGTGCAGGCCATCGGTGGTACGGGCGGCCTCAAGATCGGCGCCGACTTCCTCAAGCGACTGAACCCCGACGCGACCGTGCTGATCAGCGACCCGAGCTGGGAAAACCACCGCGCGCTGTTCACCAACGCGGGTTTCAAGGTCGACAGCTACGCCTACTACGACGCCGAGAAGCGCGGCGTCAACTTCGACGGCATGCTCGCCAGCCTGAACGCGGCCACGCCCGGCACCATCGCCGTGCTGCACGCCTGCTGCCACAACCCGACGGGCTATGACATCACCCCGGCACAGTGGGATCAGGTGATCGCCGTCGTCAAGGCCCGTGGCCTCACGCCTTTCCTGGACATGGCGTACCAGGGCTTCGGCCATGGCATTGCCGAAGACGGCGCGGTCATCGGCAAATTCGTCGCCGCTGGCCTCACCTTCTTCGTCTCGACGTCCTTCTCCAAGAGCTTCAGCCTGTATGGCGAACGCGTGGGCGCGCTGTCGGTGCTGTGCGAAAACGCCGAAGAAGCCTCGCGCGTGCTGTCGCAACTCAAGATCGTGATCCGCACCAACTACTCCAACCCGCCGATCCACGGTGGCGCGGTGGTCGCCGCCGTGCTGAACAACCCCGAGCTGCGCGCCGTGTGGGAAAAGGAACTGGGCGAGATGCGCGTGCGCATCAAGGCCATGCGCCAGAAGCTGGTGGACGGGCTCAAGGCCGCCGGCGTGAAGCAGGACATGGGCTTCATCACCAGCCAGATCGGCATGTTCAGCTACTCCGGTCTGAGCAAGGACCAGATGGTGCGCCTGCGCAGCGAGTTCGGCGTGTACGGCACCGACACCGGCCGCATGTGCGTGGCCGCGCTCAACAGCAAGAACATCGACTACGTCTGCCAGTCGATTGCCAAGGTGGTTTGATACACCCCCGCAGGATCAAAAAAACCGCGCATTGCGCGGTTTTTTTTCGCGTTCAACCCCACACCACCGAACGCATGGAAATCGACGCGCCCTGGAAGCCGTCGTTGAAAAACCGGGGCGCCTCGTCCGCACCTGCGGCCCCGGCTGCGTACAGCAGCGGCAAGTAGTGCTCCCAGCTCGGGTGGGCCATCTGGGCCACCGCGCCGAGCTGTTGAAAATCGCTCAAGGCTTCCAGCCGGCCTTGCTCGATGTGCTCGGCCGTGACCCGGTCGAATTCGATCGCCCAGTCGTAGGCCTGGTTGTCGGCGGCATCGCGGCGCATCGTGCGCAGGTTGTGAACCATGTTGCCACTGCCGACGATCAACACGCCGCGCTCGCGCAATTGTGCCAACTGACGGCCAACGGCGAAGTGCTCAGCAGCGGGGCGCCGGTAGTCCATGCTCAGCTGGATGACCGGGATGTTCGCTTCGGGAAACATGGGCTTGAGCACCGACCACGCGCCATGGTCCAGACCCCATTCACCCTCGTCCAGATCCAGCGCGCGACCCGAATCGGGCTGGTGGACCACACCGCTGATCGCGCGCGCCATCGCGGGCGAGCCGGGCGCCGGATACTGCTGGTCAAACAGCGCCTGGGGAAAGCCGCCGAAGTCGTGGATGGTGGGCGGGGCCTGCATGGCGGTGAGCTGCCATCCGGAGGTCAGCCAGTGCGCCGAAATGCACAGGATCAGCGCCGGTGGCGCGCCGCGCAAGCGCAAGTCGTTGCCCAGAGCCTCCCAGCTGCGCCGCCAACGGTTGTCTTCGATCGCGTTCATGGGACTGCCATGCCCGAGAAACAGCACCGGCAAGCGCTCGGTGGCCGGCAAAATGTCGGCAAGGTCCATGGCGCGCTGGGCGACGGGTGTGAGGGGTGCGGTGGTGGAGGTGTTCATAGGGATCCCAAGGGCGGTGGCAGTGATGACCGTCCAGAATTCTTTCACGAAGGTGACGGCAGGCCGTACAAGTTAGGTGCGGCCCACTTCACCATTTGGTGCACAAACTGCTATATTGCACCGCAACATAACTGTATTTGACGGGCGCCCCATGCTGTACCAAATCTACGAAACCCAGCGTTCGATCATGGAGCCGTTTTCCGATCTGGCCGAAGTGGCCGCGCGGCTCTACAGCAACCCCATGCTTCCGCTGGCGCAATTGCCCGGCGCGCAACGCATCTCCGCAGGGTACGACCTCCTCCACCGCCTGGGCAAGGACTACGAAAAGCCGGTCTTCGGCATCCACACGGTCGACGTGGACGGCGTGGACATCGCGATCCACGAACGCATCGAAATCGACAAACCGTTCTGCGAGCTGCGCCGCTTCAAGCGCTTCTCGGACAACACCGAAACCCTGGCCAAGCTCAAGGGCCAGCCGGTGGTGCTGATCGTCGCGCCGCTGTCGGGCCACTACGCCACGCTGCTGCGCGACACGGTGCGCACCATGCTCAAGGACCACAAGGTCTACATCACCGACTGGAAGAACGCCCGCCTCGTGCCCCTGGCCGACGGCGAGTTCCATCTGGATGACTACGTCAACTACGTGCAGGAATTCATCCGCTACCTGCAGCAAGGCTATGGCAACTGCCACGTGATCAGCGTCTGCCAGCCCACCGTGCCGGTGCTCGCGGCCGTTTCGCTCATGGCCAGCCGCGGCGAAACCACGCCGCTGTCCATGACCATGATGGGCGGGCCGATCGACGCGCGCAAATCGCCCACGGCGGTGAACAACCTGGCCACGCAGCGCAGCCACGAGTGGTTCGAGAACAACGTGATCTACCGCGTGCCCGACAACTTCCCCGGCGCGGGCCGCCGCGTCTACCCGGGCTTCCTGCAGCACACCGGCTTCGTGGCCATGAACCCGGACCGCCATGCGTCCAGCCACTACGACTACTTCAAGGACCTGATCAAGGGCGACAACTCCAGCGCCGAAAGCCACCGCAAGTTCTACGACGAGTACAACGCCGTGCTCGACATGGACGCCGACTACTACCTCGAAACCATCGAGACCGTGTTCCAGGAATTCAAGCTGGTCAACGGCACCTGGGACGTGAAGAACGAAGGCGGCAAGCTCGAGCGCGTGCGCCCGCAGGACATCACCCGCACCGCCCTGCTCACCGTCGAAGGCGAGCTCGACGACATCTCCGGCTCGGGCCAGACCGCCGCCGCGCACGGGCTGTGCACCGGCGTCCCGAAGTCGCAGCAGATGCACTACGAGGCCCAGGGCGCGGGGCACTACGGCATCTTCAGCGGCCGGCGTTGGCGCGACATGGTGCACCCGGTGGTGAAGACCTTCATCCAGGCCCACCAGCCAGCCGCGGTCGCAGTGGCGCCTGTGGTCGCACACCCCCCTGCGGTCGCGAAGCGGCCTGCCGCCAAAAAGGCCGCACCTAAAGTGGTGGCCAGCAAGACCGTGGCGACGAAAAAAGCGCCCATCGCCGCCAAGCGCGCGGCGCGCAAGACCGGCAAGGCCTGAACGGCCTTTTGAAGGTCACCGGCGCTGCCGCAGCGCCGGTATATTCGTCCGCATGAACGAACTCGCCCGGCGCATCGACGACGCCCTGCCGCAAACGCAGTGCACGCGCTGCGGCTATCCGGACTGCGCCCGTTACGCGCAAGCCATCGCGGCCGGTGAAGCGGGCATCAACCAGTGCCCGCCCGGGGGCGCCGAGGGCATCGAGCGCCTGGCCGCCCTCACCGGTTTGCCGGTGCGGCCGCTGGACCCCCGCTGTGGCATCGAAGGTCCGGTGACGGTGGCGGTGATCGACGAGGCCTGGTGCATCGGCTGCACGCTGTGCATCCAGGCCTGCCCCACCGACGCCATCGTCGGCATCCACAAGCGCATGCACACCGTGGTCGAACCGTACTGCACGGGGTGCGAGCTGTGCCTGCCGGTGTGCCCGGTGGATTGCATCTCGCTGGAGATCGTCAGCGGCGAGCGCACCGGCTGGCAAGCCTGGACCGCCGAGCAGGCGCAGCAAGGCCGCGAGCGCTACAACAGCCGGCAGTTGCGCCTGGCGCGCGAGAAACAGGAACACGACGCACGGCTGGACACGAAGGCGCGCGAGAAGCTCACCGATCTGGCCGCGCACTCGCAGATCACCGACGAAGCCGTGCTGGACAAGAAGCGCGCGGTGATCGAAGCCGCGCTGGCCCGCTCTCGCGCGAAGCGCGGTCAAGCGGGCGGCTGAACTCAGGCCATGGCGCGCGCAACGGTCTTGTAGACGCCGCAGCCGACGTACAGATCGTCGATCTTCACCACGTAGGACATCTTGCCCTGGATGGCGCCGGTGACCGGGTTGGCAATGTCGTACTCCACCCAGCCCTCGCCGATCTCGGCTTGCGCGACGATCGCGTTGAGCAAGGCCTGCCCGTCGATGCCCGCAATGTCCTGCACCCGGCTGCCCACCTTCTCCGGCTTGCCACCGAAGGCGCGGTAGATGCCCGCGCTGTCGAGCGCAAACACGTACATGTCGCGGTCGTGGAAGCCGCTCGAGGGCTCGGTGATCGCGCGCACGAAGCCCTCGCGCCCGCCCCGTGTGCGCTGCGCCTGGGCGCGGCTCACCAGTTGCATGGCCTCTTCGGCCGTGCCCTGCTGCAGCATGAAGGATGACACCGCGCGGGAGAGGTGCGCGGCGCGCTGTTCGAGTTGATCGGCCTGCGTCACCGCGCGCTCCACCATTTGCGCGTTGCGCTGGGTGATCTGGTCGAGCTGTGACACCGCGGAAGAAATCTCGCTCAGGCCGGTGC
Source organism: Hydrogenophaga sp. 2FB (assembly GCF_005503365.1). Taxonomy (GTDB): domain Bacteria; phylum Pseudomonadota; class Gammaproteobacteria; order Burkholderiales; family Burkholderiaceae_C; genus Hydrogenophaga. The sequence goes on along the minus strand of NZ_SCML01000014.1, from coordinate 51,634 downwards.
TTTGCTCGGCGCTGGACGCGGAAATCAGGGACATGTTGGCGGCCACCCCGCGCACGCCCGCGACGATCTGTCCGATGCTGCCGCCGGCTGTGCGGATCTGCGCCACGCCCGCCTCCACCTGGCTGCGCGACGCTTCGATGAGCGCGCGAATTTCCTTGGCCGATGCCGCCGAGCGTTGCGCCAAGGTGCGCACCTCGTTGGCCACCACGGCGAAGCCACGTCCCTGTTCACCCGCCCGGGCCGCTTCCACCGCGGCGTTGAGCGCCAGGATGTTGGTCTGGAAAGCCAGGCTGTCGATCACGCCGATGATGTCGTTCATCTGCTGAGCGCTCTTCTGAATGCCCTCCACGGATTGCACCGCGCTGCCCATCGATTGCGCGCCCGATTCCGCCACATCGCGCACCTGCGCGGCCTGTCGGTCGGACTCGCCCGCGGTATGGGCGTTCTGTTGCACCGTGCCCGAGAGTTCGTGCACGCTGGCCGCGGTCTGCTCCAGATTGGCCGCCTGTTGTTCGGTGCGATCGGCGAGGTCGCGGTTGCCGGCTGCCAGGCTCTTGCCCGCGTGTGCCACCAGCGCCGAATTGCTGCGCACTTCGGCCACCATGGCCGAGAGGTTGCCGATGGTTCGGTTGAGCAGTTGCGCCAGTTCGGCCAGCTCGTCGTGCCCCTGCGTGCGCAAGTTCGAGCGCAGATTGCCCGAGGCGGTTTGCTCCGTCGCCTCCAGCACCTGGCGAAAGTCGCGCTGGAAGCTGACGTAGAAACTCAGCATGAGATAGGCCTGCAGCACCAGGCCGGCCGCGGCCACCCAGGCGGCGTGCCCCGCCAACCACCACGTGGCCAGGGGCGGCAGCGCGCAGGCGCCCGCCAGCAACAACAACTTGGCGCGCAAATGCAGCCGCCGCATCAGCCAGATGCCGGGCGACAAGGGATGAATTCCGGGCATGGCGGTCCGCTCTCCTGAACGTCAATGGCTGCGATCGACCATTCGATCAAGCCACGAGATTACGTTCGCGGACCGCCCCGCAGTGGACCGAACAACGCCTCAAAAGGCGCCCTGCTCCCGCGTTTTGCCGGCGCCCGGGTCAGGCTGGTGTCAGGCAGGTTGGCTTGCCAGGCGCGCGAACGCGTCCACCACCTCGGCCGGCGCCTGCACCAGCTCGATCAGCACGCCCTCGCCCGCAATGGGGAATTCTTCGTTGGCCTTGGGGTGCAGGAAGGTGATGTCAAAACCCGCCGCACCCTTGCGAATGCCGCCGGGCGCGAAGCGCACGCCGTGCGCGCTGAGCCATTCCACCGCCTGGGGCAGATCGTCGATCCACAGGCCCACGTGGTTGAGCGGCGTGGTGTGCACCGCCGGCTTCTTGTCCGGGTCCAGCGGCTGCATCAGATCGACCTCGACCTTGAACGGGCCGCTGCCGATGGCGCAGATGTCTTCGTCCACGTTCTCACGTTCGCTGCGGAAAGTGCCGGTGATCTCCAGGCCGAGCATGTCGACCCAGAGTTTTTGCAGGCGCTGCTTGTCAGGCCCGCCAATGGCGATCTGCTGGATGCCCAGCACTTTGAAGGGGCGTGAAGAAGGCATGTGTCAATGACTCCGTTGAAGCTTCAGCCGAACTCGACGATGGGCTGGTCCACCACCAGCGACTCGCCCTTGCTTGCCAGCACCTTGGACACCACGCCGTCGGCGGCGGCGAACAGCACGTTCTCCATCTTCATCGCCTCGATCACGGCCACGCGCTCGCCCGCCTGTACCTTCTGGCCCAGCTGCACCGCCACGTCCACCAGCAAGCCCGGCATGGGCGAGAGCACGTATTTGCTCATGTCGGCCGGGGCCTTGAAGGGCATGAGCGCGTGCAGCTCGGCCATGCGCGGCGACACCACCATGGTCTCGATGCGCGTGCCGTTGTGCTGCACCACCAGCGCCAGCGGGTTGCGCGGCGTGCCGCGCTCGATCTGCGCCGTGTAGGGCTGGCCGTTGCAGGTCCCGGTCACGCAAATGTCGTTCAGACGCGAGGGGCTGGACATGGCATAACGCTTGCCATCGACCGTCACCATGGCCGAGCCGATCTGGCCCACCACTTCATCGACGTGCACCGCCTTGTAGATGTGCTCGCCGGTGGCGCTGAGCACGATCACCGAGTAGTCGTGGCCCACCTTCACGCCGTAGCCGGGCAACTGCCCCGACAAACCGGCCGCGCGCTCGCGCGACTTGCGCCGCACGAAGGCCGCCAGCGCGACGAGAAAGTCCGGGTCGCTGTGCGGCACGTCTTCGGCGCGGAAGCCCTGGCCATAGTGTTCGGCGATGAAACCAGTGTTGAAATCGCCCGCCACGAACTTCGGGTGTGCCAGCAGCGCCGCCTGGAACGGGATGTTGCTGCTGATGCCGCGGATGACGAAACCGTTGAGCGCCTCGCGCATCTTGGCGATCGCCTCCGTCCGGTCCTTGCCGTGCACGATCAGCTTGGCGATCATGGAGTCGTAGAACATCGGGATCTCGCCGCCGTCCTGCACACCGGTGTCCACGCGCACGCCGAGCAAATCGGCCGTGTTGCCCTGGAACATGGTCTGGGCCGGCGGTGCGAAGCGCACCAGACGGCCCGTGCTGGGCAGGAAGTTGCGGAACGGGTCTTCGGCGTTGATGCGGCACTCGATGGCCCAGCCGTCGCGCTTCACATCGGCCTGCGTCAGCGGCAACTTCTCGCCCGCGGCCACACGGATCATCAGCTCCACCAGGTCCAGACCGGTGATGCATTCCGTCACCGGGTGCTCGACCTGCAGGCGCGTGTTCATTTCGAGGAAGTAGAAATCCTGGTCCTTGCCGACCACGAACTCCACCGTGCCCGCGCTCTGGTACTTCACGGCCTTGGCCAGCGCCACGGCCTGCTCGCCCATGGCCTTGCGCGTGGCGTCGCTGATGAAAGGCGACGGCGCTTCCTCGATCACCTTCTGGTGGCGGCGCTGGATGGAGCACTCGCGTTCGTTCAGGTAGATCACGTTGCCGTGCGAGTCGCCCAGCACCTGGATCTCGATGTGGCGCGGCTCCTGCACGAATTTTTCGATGAAGATGCGGTCGTCGCCAAAGCTGTTGCGCGCCTCGTTGCGGCAGCTGGTGAACCCTTCGAAGGCTTCCTTGTCGTTGAAGGCCACGCGCAGGCCTTTGCCGCCGCCGCCGGCACTGGCCTTGATCATCACCGGGTAACCGATGTCCTTCGCGATCTCCACCGCGCGTTCGGCGGATTCGATGGCGTCGTTCCAGCCCGGGATGGTGTTGACCTTGGCCGCGTTGGCCAGTTTCTTCGAGGCGATCTTGTCGCCCATGGCCGCGATGCTGAAGTGCTTCGGACCGATGAAGGCCATGCCCTCGTCTTCCACGCGCTTGGCGAAGGCTTCGTTTTCCGAGAGGAAACCGTAGCCCGGGTGGATGGCCTGCGCGCCGGTCTTTTTGGCGGCCTCGATGATCTTGTCGGCCACCAGGTACGACTCGCGCGACGGTGCGGGGCCGAGCAGCACGGCCTCGTCGGCCAGTTGCACGTGGCGCGCTTCCTTGTCGGCCTCGGAGTACACCGCCACTGTGGCGATGCCCATCTTCTTGGCGGTAGCAATAACCCGGCAAGCGATCTCACCGCGGTTGGCAATCAGGATTTTGGTAAACATCTTGTTGTTCTCCATGTGGCTCACAGCGGAATGTTGCCGTGCTTGCGCCACGGGTTCTCAAGCTTCTTGTCTTTCAGCATCACCAGGCTGCGGCAGATGCGCTTGCGCGTCTCGTGCGGCAGGATCACGTCGTCGATGAAGCCGCGCGCGCCCGCCACGAAGGGGTTGGCGAAGCGGGCCTTGTACTCGGCCTCGCGCATGGCGAGCTTGGCCGGGTCTTTCTTTTCTTCGCGGAAGATGATTTCCACCGCACCCTTGGCGCCCATCACCGCGATCTCGGCGTTGGGCCAGGCGAAGTTCACATCACCGCGCAGGTGCTTGGAGGCCATCACGTCGTACGCGCCACCGTAGGCCTTGCGCGTGATCACGGTGATCTTGGGCACGGTGCATTCGGCGTACGCGTACAGCAGCTTCGCGCCGTGCTTGATGATGCCGCCGTATTCCTGCGAGGTACCGGGCATGAAGCCGGGCACGTCGACGAAGGTGATCACGGGAATGTTGAAGGCGTCGCAGAAGCGCACAAAGCGCGCGGCCTTGATGGAGCTCTTGATGTCCAGGCAGCCGGCCAGCACCAGCGGCTGGTTGGCCACGATGCCCACGGTCTGGCCGTCCATGCGCGCGAAACCGATCAGGATGTTCTTGGCGTACTCGGGCTGCAGTTCGAAGAAGTCGCCATCGTCGACCGTCTTGACGATGAGTTCCTTCATGTCGTACGGCTTGTTCGGGTTCTCGGGCACCAGGGTGTCCAGGCTGAGTTCCGCGCGGTCGATCGGATCGCCGCTGGGGCGCACCGGGGCTTTTTCGCGGTTGTTGAGCGGCAGGTAGTTGTAGAGCCGGCGCAGCATCAGCAGCGCTTCCACATCGTTCTCGAACGCCAGATCGGCCACACCGCTCTTGGTGGTGTGGGTGATGGCACCGCCCAGTTCTTCGGACGTCACTTCCTCGTGCGTCACGGTCTTCACCACCTCGGGGCCGGTGACGAACATGTAGCTCGAGTCCTTGACCATGAAGATGAAGTCGGTCATGGCCGGCGAGTACACCGCGCCGCCGGCCGAGGGGCCCATGATCATGCTGATCTGCGGCACCACGCCCGATGCCATCACGTTGCGCTGGAACACGTCGGCATAACCGCCGAGCGAGGCCACGCCTTCCTGGATGCGCGCGCCGCCCGAGTCGTTGAGGCCGATCACCGGCGCACCGACCTTCATGGCCTGGTCCATCACCTTGCAGATCTTCTCGGCGTGCGCCTCGGACAGCGCGCCGCCGAAGACGGTGAAGTCCTGGCTGAACACGAACACCAGGCGGCCGTTGATCATGCCGTAGCCGGTGACCACGCCGTCGCCGGGAATCTTGTTGTCCTGCATGCCGAAGTCGGTGCAGCGGTGCTCGACGAACATGTCCCACTCTTCGAAGGTGCCTTCGTCGAGCAGCACGTCGAGCCGCTCGCGCGCGCTCAGCTTGCCTTTGGCATGTTGAGCGGCAATGCGCTTTTCGCCACCACCGAGTCGCGCGGCGGCGCGCTTGCGTTCGAGTTGTTCAAGGATGTCCTGCATGGAGTTTCTCCGGAATTAACAGTCGGTCAATCAATCAAAAAGGTCCAACAGCTGGCGCGCGGCGGTCGACGGCGGCAGCTCCCCCGCGAGCACCCGGCGGGTGGTCTCGTCGAGGTCGGCGCGCACGTGCGGGTGCGCGCGAAAACGTTGCTTCAGGCCCGCGTCGATGCGCTCCCACATCCAGGCGCGGGCCTGGTGCTGGCGGCGCTGGTCGAGTTGGCCATTGTGGGTCTGAACGGTGCGAAAGCGCGAGACTTCGGCCCAGAACGCGTCCACGCCACGGCCATGCAGCGCGCTGAGCTGGATCACCTGCGGGTGCCAGAACGCGTCATTGTGGTGGGCGTGTTCGGGATGGCCGTGCAAGCCGAGCAGGCGCAACGACGAGGTGATCTGCGCGCGGGCGCGTGTGGCGGCGTCGGGGTCGATGTCGGCCTTGTTGATCACGACCAGATCGGCCAGCTCCATCACGCCCTTCTTGATCGCCTGCAGGTCGTCGCCCGCGTTGGGCAGTTGCAGCAGCACGAACATGTCGGTCATGCCGCTCACCGCGGTCTCGCTCTGGCCCACGCCCACGGTTTCGACGATCACGATGTCGTAGCCCGCGGCCTCGCACACCAGCATGGCCTCGCGCGTTTTCTCGGCCACGCCGCCCAGCGTGCCGCTCGAAGGGCTGGGCCGGATGTAGGCGTGGTCGTGCACGGAGAGTTTTTCCATGCGCGTCTTGTCGCCCAGTATCGAACCACCGGAGACGGAAGAAGACGGATCGATGGTGAGCACCGCCACGCGATGGCCCTTGCCGATCAGGTACAGGCCCAAGGCCTCGATGAAGGTGCTCTTTCCCACGCCCGGCACGCCGCTGATGCCCAGGCGCAAGGCGTTGCCGGTGTGCGGCAACAGCGCCGTGAGCAGCTCATCGCCTTGCGCGCGGTGGTCGGCGCGCGTGGATTCGAGCAGCGTGATGGCTTTGGCCATGGCACGGCGTTGCACGGCAGGCTCGCCGCGCACGATGCCATCCAGAAGAACCGGAGGGGTCACCCCTGGGCCTTCCGGATTTGCTCCAGGACATCCTTGGCACTGGCCGGAATCGGCGTGCCCGGACCATAGATGCCCTTCACGCCCGCTTCGTAAAGCATCTCGTAGTCCTGGCGCGGAATGACCCCGCCCACGAACACGATGATGTCGTCCGCGCCTTGCTTCTTCAGCTCGGCAATGATCGCCGGCACCAAGGTCTTGTGGCCCGCCGCGAGCGTGGAGACACCCACGGCATGCACGTCGTTCTCGATCGCCTGGCGCGCGCACTCTTCGGGGGTCTGGAACAGCGGCCCCATGTCCACGTCGAAGCCGAGATCGGCAAAGGCCGTGGCCACCACCTTGGCGCCCCGGTCGTGGCCGTCCTGGCCGAGTTTGCTGATCATCACGCGCGGGCGGCGGCCCTGGTCCTGCGCGAAGGTATCGATCTCGGTCTTGAGGGCTTCCCAGCCCTCGGCGGAATCGTAGGCAGCAGCGTACACACCGGTCACCTTTTGCGTATCGGCGCGGTGGCGCCCGTAAATCTTTTCCAGCGCATCGCTCACCTCGCCCACCGTGGCGCGCAGGCGAACGGCCTGGATCGACAGTTCGAGCAGGTTACCTTCCCCGCTCTCGGCGGCGGCGGTGAGCGCGTCCAGCGCGTCTTGCACCTTCACCGCATCGCGCGTGGCGCGGATCTTTTGCAGGCGGGCAATCTGCCCGTCGCGCACCTTCACGTTGTCGATATCCAGGGTGTCGATCGCGGCTTCGGTGCCGAGCTTGTACTTGTTGACGCCCACGATCACGTCCTTGCCGGAATCGATGCGCGCCTGCTTCTCGGCCGCGGCGGCTTCGATCTTGAGCTTGGCCCAGCCGCTGTCCACCGCCTTGGTCATGCCGCCCATGGCCTCGACCTCTTCGATGATGGCCCAGGCCTTGTCGGCCATGTCCTGCGTGAGGCTCTCCATCATGTAGCTGCCGGCCCAGGGGTCGACCACATTGGTGATGTGCGTCTCTTCCTGAATGATCAGCTGCGTGTTGCGCGCGATGCGCGAGCTGAACTCGGTGGGCAGCGCAATCGCTTCGTCCAGCGCGTTGGTGTGCAGCGACTGCGTGCCACCGAACACGGCGGCCATGGCTTCGATGGTGGTGCGCACCACGTTGTTGTAGGGGTCCTGCTCGGTGAGCGACCAGCCCGAGGTCTGGCAGTGCGTGCGCAACATGAGGCTCTTGGGGTTCTTCGCGTTGAAGCCCTTCATGATGCGCGTCCAGAGCAGGCGCGCCGCGCGCATCTTGGCGATCTCCAGGTAGAAGTTCATACCGATCGCCCAGAAAAACGAGAGGCGGCCGGCGAAGTCGTCCACGTCCATGCCCTTGGCGATCGCGGTCTTCACATACTCCTTGCCATCGGCCAGCGTGAACGCCAGTTCCAGCGCCTGGTTGGCACCGGCTTCCTGCATGTGGTAACCCGAGATCGAGATCGAGTTGAACCTCGGCATGTGCTTCGCCGTGTACTCGATGATGTCGCCGATGATCTTCATCGACGGCTCGGGCGGGAAGATGTACGTGTTGCGAACCATGAACTCCTTGAGGATGTCGTTCTGGATCGTGCCGCTCAGCTTGTCCTGTCCCACACCCTGCTCTTCGGCCGCCACCACGTAGCCCGCCAGCACCGGCAGCACCGCGCCGTTCATGGTCATGGACACGCTCACCTTGTCCAGCGGGATCTGGTCGAACAGGATCTTCATGTCCTCCACGCTGTCGATCGCCACGCCGGCCTTGCCCACGTCGCCGGTGACGCGCGGGTGGTCGCTGTCGTAGCCGCGGTGCGTGGCCAGGTCGAACGCGACCGACACGCCCTGCCCGCCGGCGGCCAAGGCCTTGCGGTAGAAGGCGTTCGATTCCTCGGCGGTGGAGAAACCTGCGTACTGGCGGATCGTCCATGGGCGCACCGCGTACATGGTGGCCTGCGGGCCGCGGATGAAGGGCTCGAAGCCCGGCAAGGTGTTGGTGTGGACCAGCCCGGCCGTATCTTCCGCCGTGTACAGCGGCTTGACGCGAATGCCGTCGGGCGTGATCCAGTCCAGCGCCGACACGTCGCCACCGGGGGCGGACTTGCGGGCGGCCTGGGCCCAGGCTTCCAGGGTGGCGGGGGCGAATTCGGGCTGTTTCTGGCTCATGGCTAAGACTCGGTTGGCGGGATTCAAAAGCGCTCAGAGTTTACATGATTCATAATTATTGATGCAGAATATTCCTGCGGCCGTACAATCCGGCCCTGTCGCTTCCCCCACGGACATTCCCTCTCACATCCATGCCCGCCTTGTCGCTCGCGCCCCGCGCCCTCTATGAAGAAGTTGCAGAGCTGCTGCGCCAGCGCATCTTCCGGCGCGAACTCGAACCCGGCAGCTGGATCGACGAACTCAAGATCGCCGAGGAATACGGCATCAGCCGCACGCCTCTGCGCGAAGCCCTCAAGGTGCTGGCCGCCGAAGGCCTGGTGACGATGAAGATGCGGCGCGGCGCCTACGTCACCGAAGTGTCCGAGAAAGACCTGGCCGATGTCTACCACCTGCTCTCCTTGCTCGAATCGGACGCGGCCGGCGTGGTGGCCGAGCGCGCGAGCGACGAGGAACTGGCCAGTCTGCAGGCGCTGCACAACGAGCTGGAAGCAGCCGTGGCCGACCGCGACCGCTTCTTCGCGTTGAACGAGCAATTCCACATGCGCGTGCTCGAACTCGCGCGCAACCGCTGGCGCGAGCAGATGGTGGCCGACCTGCGCAAGGTGATGAAGCTCAACCGGCACAACTCGCTGCTCAAGAGTGGTCGCGTTGAAGAGTCGCTGGCGGAACACCGCGCCATCGTCGCCGCCCTCGTTCAGCGCAACCCCGCGCTCACGGTGCAGCGCATGCAGGAGCACTTCCAGAGCGGGCTCGAAGCCGCGGCCTGATCCGGCCCTGGCACCCCTGCAGGAGTGCCGCGCTCAATGGCGCGGCGGCTCCGCCTCCCACTGCTGCACCGCCTTGCCGTGGCGGTCGACACTCTCCAGCCGCACCTTGAACCCCCAGAGGCGCGCGACGTGCTTGAGCACCTCCGTGGCCTCGTCGTTCAACGGCCTGCCGTGCTGGCGGGTGTGCCGCAGGGTCAGAGAGCGGTCGCCCCGGACGTCCACGCTCCAGACCTGGATGTTGGGTTCACGCTCGTTGAGGTCGTGTTGGCGCGACAGCGCATCGCGCACCCGCCGGTAGCCGGCTTCGTCGTGGATCGCGGCGACCTCCAGTTCCGCCTTCTGCGCATCGTCCACAACGTCGAACAGCCGCATGTCGCGGATCAGACGGGGTGAGAGGAACTGCCCGATGAAGCTTTCGTCGCGGTAGTGCCGCATCGCGTGATCGACCGTCTTGAGCCAGGGAGAACCGGCGATGTCGGGAAACCACTGCCGGTCCTCCGGTGTGGGCGCCTCGCAAATGCGCTTGAGATCGGTGAACATGGCAAAGCCCAGCGCATAGGGGTTGATGCCGTTGTAGCCGGGGTGCGTCACCGGCGGCTGGAAGACCACGTTGGTGTGCGAGCGCAGGAACTCGATCATGAACCCATCGCTCAGCCGCCCCTGGTCGTACAGCGTGTTGAGCAGCGTGTGGTGCCAGAAACAGGCCCAGCCCTCGTTCATGACCTGGGTCTGGCGCTGCGGGTAGAAATACTGCGCCACCTTGCGCACGATGCGCACCACTTCACGCTGCCAGGGCTCCAGCAAGGGGGCATGCTTTTCGATGAAGTACAGCAGGTTTTCCTCTGGCTCGGGTGGAAAACGGCGGTTGCTCTTCTCCGCGGGCGGGTCGCTCGAGCGGGGCAGGGTGCGCCACAGGTCATTGACCTGCTGCTGGAGGTACGCTTCGCGCTCCTTGCGACGGACCTCCTCTTCCGCCAGCGACGGCTTCTGCGAACGGCGGTAACGGTCCACGCCCTGCCCCATCAAGGCATGACACGAATCCAGCAACTCCTCGACCGCCTGCATGCCATGCAATTCCTCGCACTCGGCCACGAAGTTGCGCGCATAGACCAGGTAGTCGACGATGGACTCGGCATCGGTCCACATGCGAAACAGGTAGTTGCCCTTGAAGAACGAGTTGTGTCCATAACACGCGTGCGCCATCACCAGCGCCTGCATCGTCAGCGTGTTCTCCTCCATCAGATAGGCGATGCAGGGGTCGGAATTGATCACGATCTCGTACGCCAGTCCCATCTGGCCACGCCGGTAGTTTTTCTCCACGGCAATGAACTGCTTGCCGAACGACCAGTGCCGGTAGCTCACCGGCATGCCGGCCGAGGCATACGCGGCGATCATCTGCTCGGCCGTGATCACCTCCAGTTGCACCGGATACGTGTCCAGGCCGAAATCTTGGGCCACACGGGCGATCTCCGCGTGGTATGTCTCGATCAGTTCAAAGGTCCAGTCCGAGGGGCAAGGCAACAGCGGCCCGCGTGGCGAACGGGGTTCGCTCCCGCGGGCCGCGACCGGGTTGGCATCGTCGCGGTTCATGAGGCTCCCGTCTTCGCGAACAGCTCGCGAAACACCAGGTAGATGTCCGAGGCGTTGGTGATCCTGCTCATCGCGAGCTTCGGCTCCGTCTCCTTGACCTGGGCGTATTCCTCCCAGAGGCTCTGCTCCTCGCCGGCCACCTGCACGTAGGCGAAGTAGCGCACCAGCGGCAACAGCTTGTCGGTCAGCAGTTCAGCGCACCGCGCCGAATCGTCGTACCAGTTCTCGCCGTCCGAGGCCTGGGCGCCGTAGATGTTCCAGTCGCTGCTCGGGTAGCGGGCCTCGATGATTTCGTGCATCAGCGTGAGCGCGCTGGACACCACGGTGCCCCCGCTCTCCGTGGCCTCGAAGAACTCCGTCTCGCTCACCTCGGCGGCCTGCGTATGGTGGCGGATGAAGATGACATCGGTCTTCTCGTAGTGCCGCATCAGGAACAGGTAGAGCAGGATGAAGAACCGCTTGGCGATGTCCTTTCGCGCCTCGTCCATCGAACCCGACACGTCCATCAGGCAGAACATCACCGCCTTGGAGGTGGGCAGCGGAACGCGCACCCGGTTGCGGAAACGCAGGTCCAGCGGATCGAGGAAGGGAATGCGGCGCACCTTGCGCTTCAGTGCCTCGACGCGCTCCTGCAGCGCTCGAAGCACCGTGCGCGGCGTGTCCGCGCTGCGCTCGGCGTGCACCAGTTCCTCCTGCAACGCACGGAGTTGCCGGTGCGGCTCGCCCCCCATGGCAATGCGCCGACCGAGCGCGGTGCGCAGCGATCGCACGATGTGCAGGCTGGCCGGGTTGCCCGAAGAAACGAAGCCCGTGCGCTGTGTTCGCCACTCCGGCGCGTCGGGAAGCAGTTGCGTGCGCACCAGGTGCGGCAGGGCCAGGTCGTCGAAAAAGACCTGCATGAATTCCTCGCGCGTGATGCGGAAGACGAAGTCATCTTCGCCGCTGCCATCCGGGCTGCCATTGTTTCCCGTGCCGCCGCCACCACCGCCGCCCCGGGGCCGTGAAATGCGGTCTCCCTGCACGTACTCGCGGTTGCCGGGATGCACCGACTCCCGCACGCCGCCCTGGCCATGCCCGAAGACGGGCTCCGACACATCGTGCCGAGGCAGCGTGATGTCTTCGCTCTGCTCGATATCGCGGATGCTGCGCCCCGAGACCGCCTTGCGCACCGCATCGCGGATCTGCTCACGGTAGCGGCGAAGGAAACGCTCCCGGTTGCCGATCGACTTGTTCTTTCCCGAAAGACGGCGATCAACGATCTGCTGCAGCATGATGCCCTGCCTTGTGGATGTCAGGTGGCGCCGACGCAGGCGCTCAAGAACTCTTTCGAACGCGCAGGTACCAGTCGCACAGCAGGCGAACCTGGCGTGTGGTGTAGCCTTTGTCCACCATGCGGTTGACGAAGTCCTCGTGCTTTTTCTGCTCGTCGGCGCTGGCCTTGGCATTGAAGGAGATCACCGGCAGCAGGTCCTCGGTGTTGGAGAACATCTTCTTCTCGATCACGGCGCGCAGCTTCTCGTAGCTCGTCCACGCCGGGTTCTTGCCCGCGTTGTTGGCCCGCGCGCGCAACACGAAATTGACGATCTCGTTGCGGAAATCCTTCGGGTTGCTGATGCCCGCGGGCTTTTCGATCTTCTCCAGTTCGGCGTTGAGAGACGACCGGTCGAAGATCTCGCCGGTGTCGGTGTCGCGGTACTCCTGGTCCTGGATCCAGAAGTCCGCATAGGTCACGTAGCGGTCGAAGATGTTCTGGCCATACTCGGAATACGACTCCAGGTACGCGGTCTGAATTTCCTTGCCGATGAACTCGGCATAGCGCACCGCCAGCGTTTCCTTGATGAAGGCCAGGTACTTCTGCTCCAGCTCGGCGGCGAACTGCTCGCGCTCGATCTGTTGTTCCAGCACGTACATCAGGTGCACCGGGTTGGCCGCGACCTCGGTGCTGTCAAAGTTGAACACCCGGGAAAGGATCTTGAAGGCAAAGCGGGTGGAAATGCCGCTCATGCCTTCGTCCACGCCGGCATAGTCGCGGTACTCCTGGTAGCTCTTGGCCTTCGGATCGGTGTCCTTGAGGTTTTCGCCGTCGTACACCTGGAGCTTGCTGAAGATGCTGGAATTCTCCGGCTCCTTCAGGCGCGTGTACACCGCAAACTGCGCCAGCATTTTCAGCGTACCGGGCGCGCAGATGGCCTGCGCCAGCGACGAGTTGCGGATCAGCTTTTCGTAGATCCGGATTTCCTCGGACACCCGCAGGCAATAGGGCACCTTGACGATATAGATGCGGTCCAGGAACGCCTCGTTGTTCTTGTTGTTGCGAAAGGCTTTCCACTCGCTCTCGTTGGAGTGCGCCATGACGATGCCGTCGAACGGTATCGCGCCGAAACCCTCCGTGCCCTTGAAGTTGCCCTCCTGGGTCGCCGTGAGCAAGGGGTGCAACACCTTGATGGGCGCCTTGAACATTTCAACGAACTCCAGCAGGCCCTGGTTGGCCAGGCACAACCCGCCCGAATAACTGTAGGCGTCCGGGTCGTCTTGCGCAAACGTGTCGAGCCTGCGAATATCGATCTTGCCCACCAGCGACGAAATGTCCTGGTTGTTCTCGTCGCCCGGCTCGGTCTTGGCAATGGCGCACTGCCGCAAGACCGAGGGGTAACGCTTGACAACGCGGAAGCGGCGGATGTCGCCACCATACTCGTCCAGCCGCTTGACGGCCCAGGGCGACATCACGCGCTCCAGGTAACGCGGCGCGATGCCGTACTGCGACTGGAGCACCTCGCCATCTTCCACCGGGTTGAACAGGCCCAGCGGCGATTCGTTGACCGGCGAGTCCTTCAGCGCATAGAACGGCACACCCTGCATGAGATGCTTGAGGCGCTCGGCGATCGACGACTTGCCACCGCCCACCGGACCGAGCAGATAGAGGATCTGCTTCTTCTCCTCCAGCCCCTGGGCACCGTGCCGGAAATAGGACACGACCTGCTCGATCGGCTCCTCAAGCCCGTAGAAATCCCGGAACGCCGGGTAGATCTTGATGACCTTGTTGCCGAAAATGCGTGAGAGACGCTGATCGTGGCGGGTGTCCAGCAGCTCCGGCTCACCGATCGCCACCAGCATGCGCTCGGCTGCCGTGGCGTAGACCAGAGGGTCCCGCTTGCAAGCCTCCAGGTACTCTTCGATCGACAGCTCGTCTTCACGCGTCTGCTCATACCGAGACAGGAAATGGCGGACCGCATCCATACAACCTCCTTCTGGAGCGGTGGCAGGCTACGCAAGCCCGACATCTGCTCCTCTGTTGAGATGAGCCTCCACGATACGCCGTTCGGCCCGTTTGTGCTCGACCTCTCGCACACGACCGTTGTGCGGATCGCACGTGCTCGTCAGAGGATGGTTGCGTGAGAAAAGTTCTGACGCAATGAACCTTGCGGATTTTCGAGCTCGGTGCCCTCACCTTCAGGCTGCGCGTGTGCCTGCGCCATCGCCCAAACTTCGCGCGGTGGCAAGGGCTTCAAGCGGTGGTCGCTCCAGATCTGGCGCCAACGGCGCGCGCCCCGCAGTCCGTGGCGCAAGCCCAGCATGTGGCGCGCAATCGCGTACCAGGGACAGCCGTCTTCCAGGAAGGCGCGCTCCATGTACGCCACCATCTGCTCTTCCACTGCTTCGCGCGTCAGCGTGGACGGCGCTGCACCGAAGAAAGCCTCGTCCCAGCTCGTGAGCACCCAGGGGTTGTGGTACGCCTCGCGGCCCACCATCACACCGTCCACGTGTTGCAGGTGCTCGGCGATCTGCTCGTTGGTGGTGAAGCCACCATTGATGCCGAAGGTGAGTTGCGGAAAGTCGAGCTTGAGGCGGTGCGCGAGTTCGTAGCGCAGCGGCGGAATCTCGCGGTTCTCCTTGGGCGAGAGGCCGTCCAGCCAGGCATTGCGCGCGTGCACCATGAACACCTCGCACCCGGCCTCGCTCACGGTGCCGACGAAGTCGCGCACGAAGTCGTAGCTCTCCACGCGGTCGATGCCCACGCGGTGCTTCACCGTCACCGGGATCGACACCGCATCGCGCATGGCCTTCACGCCATCGGCCACGGTCTGCGGTTCGGCCATCAGGCAGGCGCCGAACGCGCCGCGCTGCACGCGGTCGCTGGGGCAACCGCAGTTGAGGTTGATCTCGTCGTAACCCCATTGTTCGCCCAGGCGCGCGGCCTGCGCCAGCTCGGTGGGGTCGCTGCCGCCCAGCTGCAGCGCCACGGGGTGCTCTTCGGCGTTGAAACGCAGGTGGCGCTGCACGCTGCCGTGCGTGAGCGCACCGGTGGTGACCATCTCGGTGTAGAGCAGCGTGCGCCTGGAGAGCAGCCGATGCAGGTAGCGGCAATGCCTGTCGGTCCAGTCCATCATGGGAGCCACGCTGACCCGCCAGGGTGAATAGGCCCCAGGGGGCTGTTGATTTTCCGGTGTGTTCATCGCTCTTCATTTTCTCAGAGTCGCGCGCTGAGGGCATGTGGCGGGAATTCGACCACAGGATGACGCCCTGTACGATGCCCACTCCCATGAGCCCGGACTTGAACACATCGACGCAAGCCACCGCATGAGAAACCCGTCACAGCGGCTCATGGCCGCCCTGCGCTTTCGCCAGCTGGAGTTGCTCGGCACGCTGGCCGACACCGGCAACATGCGCGCCGCGGCGCAACGGCTGCACATGACCACGGCCGCCGTCAGCAAGGGCCTGAAGGATGTGGAAGCGTTGTTCGAGCAGCAGCTCTTTCACCGCCTGCCGCGTGGCGTGGTGCCGACCACGGCAGGCACCCTGGTGGTGCAGCGAGGGCGCGTGCTGCTGGCCGAGATGGAGCAGTTGTCCGACGAGCTGGCCGCGCCCCTGCGGCCCCTGCAGGAACGCTTGAAGATCGGCGCGACGCCGTTTCTCGTGTGGACAGTGTTGCCGGGCATCCTGGCCGCGCTGCAAGCCCAGGGCCAGTTGCCGGGCGCGCTGCTCTTTGAAGGACGGCTGGCCGACATCGCGCGCCAGCTCGAAGCGGGCGAGGTGGACGTGCTGATCACCATGGATACGCCCTCGGAGCTGGGCAGCCTGTCGGCGCAGGGTTTCACCATCGACCACATCGGGCTGGAGCAGTGGCGCGTGGTCTGCGCGCCCCAGCATGCGCTCGCCGCGCAATGCAGCGTCCAGGGCGCACCCCTGCGCTGGGCCCAGGTGGCGCAGGAACGCTGGATCCTGCCGCCACGCCCGACCAACTCGCGCATGATGCTGGAGCACACGCTGCGCGGGCATGGTCTGCCCGCGCTCATCCCGCACATCGAAACCATGAACGCGATCAGCCACCTGGCGCTGGCCGAGCAGAACCTGGGCCTCACGCTGGCGGCCCAATGCACGCTGACCGAACGGCTGGCACGCGGCAGCCTGGTGGAGTTGCCGATGGAGGACCTGCCGCCGCCCGTGGCGATCGCCATGGTCTACCGGCGCAGCGGCAGCACCTCGGCTCAGCTCACCGCGCTGGCCGAGGCGGCGCAACGCGCCAGCAACGCCGCCGCATCGGCGCGGGCGATGTCCAAGGCGTCGAGCAGGAAGTTGTCGGCGCGGAAGTCGCGCCCGTAGGTCACCGCCAGCAATGTGAGGCAGGCCGACAGCACCGGCGTGCGCACGCCCGCAGCGCGGCCCAGCGCCTCCAGAAAAGCCAGTCCGAACGGCGCGTCTTCCAGCACGTAGCGGTGCTGCAGCGACGCCGGCCCGTTCGGGCTCATGCCGTTGTGCGTGATCGCGGCGGCCATCGTGTGCAGCGGCCCTTCCGGCACATGGTAGGAGCGCGCGTAATGCTGCCGCAGCGACGGCAGCGCCAGCCCGAAGCCCTGCGCCACCGCGCGGCGCTCCACGTCGAGCGCTTCGGCCATGCGGCTCACCACCTCGGTGAAGTGGCCAAACAGCGACCAGGCCTCGCCGGCCTCCATGCGCGTCAGGTTCGGAATGACCTCCGCCGCGTGCGCGATCGGGTTGATGTTGGCCAGCGTGGGCGCGAGCAGGTTGTCGGCCGCGACGAAGCGCTCGCCGAACAACTGCTCGCACGCTTGCTGTGCCTGTGCGGGTTCCATGGGTCCCACGGTGGCCATGTCGATGTGGCCGCGCAGCGGGTTGATGTGCAGGCTGCCGTCCGGCTGGAAATGCGTGGTGGTGAGCGTCGTGCCCCAACCCGTGGCCTGCACACCCGGGGCGGCAGCGGCGATCCACAGCGGCGCGAGCGACAAGGCGCCGCTCACGATCACGTGTTGGTCACTGCGCCAACCGGCGTTCAGCGGCCCGAGCACGCTGGCGTACGCGTCCGCCGGCAGGCACACCAGCACCACCGGGAAATCGGCCAGGTGCGCCGGCGAAGCCAACCACTCGACGTCGATCTCGCCGGTGACCGCACCGGTGCACACGAAGCTCGCGCGGTCTGCGTGGCGCCGCAGCCGACTCCCGGTGGGCGACCACAGCGCGGGCGCGTGGCCCGCTTGCACGAGGAAGGCGGCGGCCGCGCAGCCGACCGGCCCCGCGCCCACGATGGCGATGCGCGAAGTCATGCGGCCCATCAGTCCAGCGACAGCTTGCGTTCGCTGATCAGACGGCCCCACTTCGCGAGGCCTTCCGTCACGTCCTTGTCCAGTTCCGCCGGTCCGCTGGCCGCCAGTTCGATGCCCTGCTGGCTCAGCTTGCTCTTGAGTTCGTCGTTCGTCTGCACGCTGCGCACCGCGTCATACAGCTTCGCCACGATTGCGGGCGGCGTGCCGGCCGGCGCGAACAGCGCGAACTTGGTGGCCGATTCGAAGCGCGGCACGCCCGCTTCTTCGACCGTGGGCACCTGCGGCAGTAGCGGGCTGCGCGTGCTGCCCGACACCGCCACCGCCTTCAAGCGGCCGGCGCGGATCAAGGGCATGGCCACGCCGATGTCGACGAAGCCCAGGTCGACTTCACCGGACGCCACCGCCAGCGTGGCCGGTCCGCCGCCCTTGTACGGAATGTGGGTGATGGAGGTGCGGGTCAGGTCCTTGAACAGTTCGCTGGCCAGGTGGCTGGTGGCGCCGTTGCCGCCCGACGAGTAGTTCAAGCGGCCCGGTTGTTGTTTCGCGAGTTCGATCACGCCCTTGACGCCTTGCACGTTGAGCGTGGGCCTGACGGTAAGGATCAGCGGGCTGGCGCCCACCAGCGCGATCGGGGCCAGCGCGTCAGGTCCGTACGGCAGCGGCTTGATCAGGTGCGGCGCGATCGCGTAGGTGCTATTGGTGGCCAGGATCAGCGTGTAGCCATCGGGTTTCGCGCGGCCTACTTCGCCGTGCGCGATGGTGCCGGAGGCGCCCGGGCGGTTGTCCACCACCACGGCCTGGTCCAGTTGCCTGGCCATGTGCGCGGCCAGCTGGCGCGCCAGGATGTCGGTGGCGCCGCCGGCCGTCCAGCCGACGACCAGCTTGATGGTCTGGTTCGGGTAGCCCGCCGTCTGCGCGAAGGCGGCCGGTGCGGTGCCCACCGCGATCGCGGCCAGGCCCGCTGCCCACACATGTTTCAGTTTCATCGCCCACCTCTGGAAGTTTCGTTGGAGGCGAGTCTAGGCAGCGGTGCGCACCGCCGCCAGCGAAGCATTTTCAAGAGGTCTTAACCGGGGGTGAACGCATGCACCGGATCGGTGCCGCCCTCGGTGCGCTCGGCCAGGACGCGCATCACCGCTGCCGTGCGCGTTTCCACGCCAAGCTTCATGTAGATGTGCTCCAGGTGCTTGTGCACGGTGCGCGGGCTGATGGACAGCAGCGCGGCAATATCCGCATCGGTCTTGCCACAGGCCAGCCATTGCAGCACGTCGCGCTCGCGCAGCGTGAGCCCGCGGGACGCGGGGTCGGGCAGCGGGGGCGCCTGCGCTTGCGCGGACGCGCCACCCGCTTCATGCGCCGCGGCGCGGCGGGCATGGCCGTACAGAAACGCAAGATGAGGCCGCAGCAGTTCGAGCCGCTCGCGATCGCGCTCGCCGAAATCCAGCTTGCTGCGGTTCAGGACGATGGCCACCAGGGTGTTGGCGTCCAGGTACAGCGGCAAGGCAATCGCGTGCTCGTGCCCGATGCACGCGTCCTCCTCTGTCCCCGCCTGGCGCTGGCCGTTTCGCAGGTCGCAGACCGACAGCGTCGCGAACTCGGAGGCCACATAACCATTGAGCGCCACCACCGCGGCGCGCGCGAACGCGTCGACATCGTCGGCCTGCGACTCGATGCGCCCCAGCAGCCGCAGGGCGGCGGCGTAGTCATGGCGAGTGAGATGGTTCATCGCGCGACCTGTCTGGACTGTGCATACGCATTGCTGCGTATTGGCCCCTTGCCAGAGTGGTCAGACGATACCGAGTTCGGGCGCCGGCAGCCCGTTCAGTATAGGCACTCACCCGCACCAGCGCCATCGGCGCGAAGGAGCACATCATGGCCATCAACGAAGACAAACTGAACGAGTTCATGGGGCGGTTCGTCGCCGACATCGGCGCCGTGATGCACGCCGCGACGGTGGCGGTCGGCGACCAGTTGGGCCTCTACAAGGCCCTGGCCGAAGGACCCAGCACCGCCGAGGCCTTGGCCAAACGCACGGAAACGGACGCGCGCTACCTGCGCGAATGGTTGTCCGCCCAAGCCGCCAGCGGCTATGTGCAATACGACCCCAAAACCCAGCAGTTTTCGATGACCGAGGAACAGGCCTTTGCGCTCGCGCAGGAAGGCAGCCCGGCCTTCATCGCGGGCGCGTTTCAGATTGCGGTCGCGCAATTCAAGGCCATCCCCAAGATGGTCCAGGCGATGCGCACGGGGCTCGGGCTGGGTTGGCACGAACACGACCCCGCCCTCTTCCTGGGCACCGAACGCTTCTTCCGCCCGGGCTATGCGGCCAACCTGGTCAGCCAGTGGATTCCCGCGCTCACCGGCGTGGAAAAGGCACTCCAGCGTGGCGTTCGTGTGGCCGACGTGGGCTGCGGCCACGGCTCGTCGACCATTCTGATGGCGCAGGCCTATCCGGCCTCCACCTTCACCGGGTTCGACTACCACGCGCCGTCGATCGAACGGGCCCGCGCCTCTGCCGCGGCGGCGGGCCTGGACGGACGTGCCCGCTTTGAAGTCGCCAGCGCCAAGGACTACCCGGGGAACGACTACGACATGGTGGCGATGTTCGATTGCCTGCACGACATGGGCGACCCGGTCGGGGCCTCGGCGCACGTCAAGCAAAGCCTCAAACCCGACGGCACCTGGCTGATCGTCGAACCCTTTGCCAACGACCGGCTGGAAGACAACCTCAACCCGGTCGGGCGTGTGTTCTATTCCGCCTCCACCTTCATCTGCACCCCCGCCTCCAGGTCGCAGGAAGTGGGCTTGTGCCTGGGCGCACAAGCTGGCGAGGAGCGGATGCGCAAGGTCGTGACCGAGGGCGGGTTCTCCCAGTTCCGGCGCGCCGCGCAGACGCCCTTCAACCTGGTCTATGAGGCACGTCCTTGAAAGGAAACACCATGACACGCCAATACATCGATTGCCGCGAGTTCCCCAGCACCATGAACTGCAGCGTCGCCCTCAGCGCGGATTCACCCAAGGAATTGCTGGAGGCGGCCGTCCAGCACGCCGTCGCGGTGCACGGCCACGAGGACACCCCCGAACTGCGCCACCAGTTGGCCAAGATGTTCAAGCTGGGCACACCACCCGTCACCATGCCGAGCGCCAAGGCGGCCTGACCTCGCCGTCAGGTCAGCAGCGCGATCAGGATGATGATGGGAATGGGAACGCCGAGAAAAAACAGCAGCAAGGAACGCATGGGGTTCTCCTTTGAAGGGGGTCAGGCGGCGTCGCGCTGGCGTCCACCGAACGTGGCGGCCAGACTGGCCACGAAGGCGCCGATCAACAGCGAGACGAACAACCAGAGCGCACCCTTGGCGGAGGCTTTGCGTGCCTTGTCGGCCGCTTCGCGCGCCGTCGCATCCGCTTCACGCGCCTGGATCTGGACGCGGGCGAAAGCCTCGGTCACACGCTTTTGCGCATCGGGCACGCTCAGCCCGGTGCGCGCGGCCACTTGCTGGCCCAGGTAGGCGGCGTCGTCCGCGGGCAGCGCGCCATTCCTGAGCGCGTTGAGGAAGATGCCCGTGGCTTCGGCGGCCGATGCCTCGGGTGATGGCGCGGGAGCGGGCAATGGCGTGGGCGAAACCGCTGGCGTTGGCACGGGCACGGTCGCGGGGTCTGACGAAGTCGAAGGAGAGGGCGAAGTCGACGAAGGGGCCGGGGGCGTGGTGGCACCCTGCCCGGTGCTGCCGGTGCTGCCGGTGGTGGGCGCGGTGGCACTGCCGCGGAACAGCGCGTGGATGAAGTAAGCCATGTCGTCCTTCCCATCGTCCCCGGCCTTGTCCGCCACTTGCGCGGCCACGCGGCTTGCCGCTGCGCCCCCACCGGCTGCGGCAGTCGCACCGGCCTGCACGCCGCCACCCACGATGGAGGCGATCACCGAGGTCAGCAGCGCGGCCGTGGCCAGCGACGCCACCGCCCAGGCCAGGAAGCCGTGCGCGGTGTCGCGGAAGTACACCTCGTCGGGCTGCGTGTCGGCCCAGCGCGAGCGAAGCCGCCCCGCGAGATAACCGCCCAGTCCCGAGGCCGCCAGTTGCGTGAACGTGATCCAGAGAATGGTCGATGCACCGAAGGCGGTAGCGCTGATGCCTTGCCGCGTCCATGGCGACACCGAGGACAGGCCCAGGCCGGTGCCGAGGATCAACAGAATGAGAGACAGGGCCGCGGCACCGGCAGCACCCGCAAAAATGGCCGGCCACGACACGGCGTGCCGGTATTGCGGCCGGGCACTGCGGTAGTCGTTCTCGTCGATGACACGGCGCGCGTGATCAGCGGCGGCGGGCGAATACGTCTGAACCATGGTGCATCTCCTGATGTGGTGTCAGGATCATGGAATGCACACCCGTGCCGGCGTGTCGGACAGAGGCGCAATGCCGTGTAGGAACGGCGTTCGCGGAAAAAGGCGGCTCAGGCCGCCGAGCGCGTGGCCGCGTGCGACCCCCGCGAGTGCTCGAGCACGTAGCGCGTCATCGACTGGGCCAGCTCTTCTTCCCCCAGAAACACCTTGCCCGCCACTTCCTTCTCCAGCAGCGTGGCCTCTTCCTCGCTGTGGGTGCGCACCACCGTCAGGATCTCGGGGTTGAGGGTGCGCGCCGTCGCGATCATCTGCCGCACGTTGAGGGTGTCGGGCGTGGCAATCACCAGCATGCCCGCGCGCGCGATGTGGGCCTGGATCAGCACGGCCGGGTCGGCCGCGTCACCGAACACCGCCGCCACGCCCTTCTCGCGCAAGCGCTCCACGATGTCGCGGTTCTCTTCGGCCACCACGTAGGGCAGATGCTGTTCTTCGAGTGCGGCAGCAATGCGCCGCCCCACCCGCCCGTAGCCCACCAGCACCACCTGGCGCGAGAGGAATTTTTCGTGCGTGGTCGTGGGCAGCTCGGCCAATGGGTCGTCGCGTTGCTCCAGCTTGCGGGCGAAGTCGGAGTTCTTGCGCAGCCATTCCTGCAAGGGGTTGATGGCCTTGAACCACAGCGGGTTGGTGGCGATGGAGATGAGCGCACCGGCCAGCACCAGGCTTTGCCCCTCGGGTGGCAGCAGGCCGAGCGATGCGCCCAGGCCCACCAGGATGAACGAGAACTCGCCGATCTGCGCCAGGCTGGCCGACACGGTGAGGGCCGTGTTGAGCGGGTAGCGCATGGCCACCACCAGCGCGGCCGCGGCCACCGACTTGCCCACGATGATGATCAGCACCACGCCCAGCACCTGCAGCGGCCGCTCGATCAGCACCGCCGGGTTGAACAGCATGCCCACCGAGACGAAGAACAACACCGCGAACGCATCGCGCAGCGGCAAGGACTCTTCGGCCGCACGGTGGCTGAACTCGGACTCGCGCAGCACCATGCCGGCGAAGAACGCGCCCAGCGCGAACGACACACCGAACAGCGCGGCCGAGGCGAACGCGATGCTCACCGCCGCCGCGACCACGCACAGCGTGAACAGCTCGCGCGAGCCGGTGCGCGTGACCTGCCAGAGCAGCCAGGGAAACACGCGCCGCCCCACCACCAGCATCAGTGCCACGAAGCCGCCCACCTGCAGCAAGGTATAGCCCAGCGTGCGCCAGATCGAATCCAGATCACCGTCCGACCCCGTGCCGCCAAGAAAACCCGCCAACGGCGGCAGCAGCACGAGCACCAGCACCATGGCCAGGTCTTCCACCACCAGCCAGCCCACCGCGATGCGGCCGGTGAACGAATCCAGAATGCCCAGGCTCTCCAGCGCGCGCAGCAGCACCACCGTACTGGCCACCGAGAGCGAGATGCCGAACACCAGCGCCGAGCCAAAACTCCAGCCCCACCACCACATCGCCAGCCCCAGGCCCATGAGCGTGGCCACGGCCATCTGCACCACCGCGCCGGGCAGCGCGATCTTGCGCACCGAGAGCAGGTCGTCGAGCGAAAAATGCAGGCCCACGCCGAACATCAGCAGCATCACGCCGATCTCGGCCAGTTGCGCGGCGATGCCCGCGTCGGCCACGAAGCCCGGCGTGAACGGGCCAATGATCACCCCCGCCAGCAGATACCCCACCAACGCCGGCAAGCGCACCTTGGCCGCGAGAAAGCCGAGGATCAGTGCCAGACCCAGCCCCGCCGCAATGGTGTTGATCAGTGAAACGCTGTGCGGCATGGGCCGAAAACTCCTTGTCGCAAAGGGTGGGTGGGGGATGCGGTCGAATTTACACCAGCACCTTGTGCAAAACGGACACGCAACAAAAAACCCGCCGAAGCGGGTTTGAGGGTGTGAGGCGGGACGCCTTCAACCCATGTGCAGGCCGCCGTTGACGGAGAAGTCAGCGCCGGTGGCGTAACCGCCCTCTTCACTCGCCAGCCACGCGATGATGGACGCGATTTCGCTCGGCTCGCCCAGGCGCTTGACCGGCACGGTGGCCACGATCTTCTCCAGCACGTCAGGGCGGATCGCCTTGACCATGTCGGTGCCGATGTAGCCCGGGCTCACGGTGTTCACCGTCACGCCCTTGGTGGCCAGTTCCTGCGCCAGCGCCATGGAGAAGCCGTGCATGCCCGCCTTGGCCGCCGAGTAGTTGGTCTGTCCGGCCTGGCCCTTCTCACCGTTGACCGACGAGATGTTGACGATGCGGCCCCAGCCCTTTTCCACCATGTCGGCCACGACCTGCTTGGTCACGTTGAACATGGAGTTGAGGTTGGTTTCGATCACCGCGTCCCAGTCGTCGCGCGACATCTTCAGGAACATGCGATCGCGCGTGATGCCGGCGTTGTTCACCAGCACGTCGATGGTGCCGTGCTCGGCCTTGGTTTTGGTGAAGGCTTCGACGGTGGAGTCCCAGTCGCCGACATTGCCGACCGAGGCGTGGAACGTGTAGCCCTCCGCCTTCTGCTCGTCGAGCCATTTCTTGAAGTCACGTGTGGGGCCACAGCCCGCAATGACGGTGAAGCCTTCCTTGTGCAGGCGTTGGCAGATGGCCGTGCCGATGCCACCCATGCCACCCGTGACGTACGCGACCTTTTTGCTCATTCAGTGTGCTCCTAATGCCTTTTTGGCGATGTGGGAGCCGGAAGGCCCTCCCCTCCGGCAGTCCGTTTCCATTTAACCGTGCAATCAGCGTTCGACCGCGAGGGAAACCCCCATGCCGCCACCAATGCACAGCGCTGCGAGACCCTTTTTGGCATCGCGGCGTTGCATTTCGTGCAGCAGGGTCACGAGGATGCGGCAGCCGGATGCACCGATGGGGTGGCCGATGGCGATCGCGCCACCGTTGACGTTGACCCGCGCCGGGTCGATGTCGAGTGCCTTGTTGACCGCGCACGCTTGTGCGGCGAAAGCTTCGTTGAGTTCGAACAGGTCCACGTCGCTGGCCTTCCAGCCCGCGCGCGCCAGCGCCTTCTTCGATGCGGGCACGGGGCCCATGCCCATGGTGGCCGGGTCCAGGCCGCTGGTGCCGAAGGCGGCGATGCGCGCCAGGGGTTTGAGGCCGAGCGCTGCAGCCTTCTTCGCCGTCATCACCACCACGCCGGCCGCGCCGTCGTTGATGCCCGAGGCGTTGCCCGCCGTCACCGAGCCGGCCTTGTCGAACGCGGGGCGCAGACCCGCCAGCGCTTCGGCGCTGGTTTTCTTGTTGATGAACTCGTCGGCGTCGAACACGACCGGGTCGCCCTTGCGCTGCGGAATGCTCACGCCGACGATTTCGTCCTTGAACTTGCCGGCGTCTTGCGCGGCGCTGGCCTTCTGCTGGCTGCCCAGCGCGAGCGCGTCCTGCGCGTCGCGGCTGATGCCGTGTTCCTTGGCCACGTTCTCGGCGGTGATGCCCATGTGGTACTGGTTGTACACGTCCCACAGGCCATCGACGATCATGGTGTCGGTCATCTTCCAGTCGCCCATGCGCTGGCCGTCGCGGCTGCCGTTGAGCACGTGCGGCGAGGCGCTCATGTTTTCCTGGCCACCGGCGATCACGATCTCGCTGTCGCCCCAGGCCACGGCCTGCGCGGCCAGCATCACGGCCTTGAGACCGGAGCCGCACACGGCGTTGATGGTGAGCGCCGGCGTTTCCTTGGCCACGCCGGCTTTCATCATGGCCTGGCGCGCGGGGTTCTGGCCCACGCCGGCCGCCAGCACCTGGCCCATGATCACTTCACCAATGGCATCGGCCGGCAGGCCGCTGCGCTCCAGCAGTGCCTTGATGACGATGCTGCCCAACTCGGTGGCCGGGGTCTTGGCGAGCGAGCCGCCGAACTTGCCCACTGCGGTGCGGGCGGCTGAAACGATGACGATGTCTTCCATGCAATGTCTCCTCGGATGAAATGAAAAAGATGTTCAGGCCCTTGCCTTGACGTAGCGGCCCGGTGCGGGTTCGATGGCGGCGTAGGTCTTGCCTTTGCCGTAGGCCTTGGGCGCAGCAATTTGCTTGCCAGCCAATGGTTTGAGCCAGGCGGACCAATCGGTCCACCAGCTGCCGGGGTGTTCGGTCGCGCCGTCGACCCAGTCCTTCACGTCGGCCGGGAACTTGCCCGCGGGACCGATCCAGTGGCTGCGCTTGTTCTTCGACGCCGGGTTGATCACGCCCGCGATGTGGCCCGAAGCACCCATGACGAAGCGCTTCTTGCCCGGAAAAATCTGCGAACTGGCATAGGACGCGCCGATGGGCACGATGTGGTCTTCGCGCGAACCATAGATGTAGACCGGCAGCGTGACCTTGCGGAAGTCGATCTTCTCGCCGCACACCGTGACCTTGCCCGGCTGCACCAGGTTGTTCTCCAGGTACATGTTGCGCAGGTACCAGGCGTAGTACGGTCCTGGCAGGTTGGTGCTGTCGGAGTTCCAGTACAGCAGGTCGAACGGCGGCGGCGTTTCACCCTTGAGATAGTTGCCCACCACGTAGTTCCACACCAGGTCGTTCGGGCGCAGGAAGCTGAAGGTGGTGGCGAGATCGCGCCCAGGCATAAGGCCGCCGTCGGCGAACTGCATCTCGCGGTATTTCACGAAGTTCTCGTCGATGAACACGTCGAGAATGCCGGTGTCGGTGAAGTCGAGGAAGGTGGTGAGCAAGGTGGCGCTGTTCACCGGCTCTTCGCCACGCGCGGCCAGTACCGCCAGCGCGGTGCCCAGCATGGTGCCGCCCACGCAGAAACCCAGCGCATTGATGGTGTCGGCGCCGGTGATGTCCTGCGTGACCCCGATCGCCTTGATGACCGCGTCCTCGATGTAGTTGTCCCAGGTCTTGTGTGACAGCGACTCGTCCGGGTTGCGCCAACTCACCACAAATGTGCGGTGGCCCTGTTCCACGCAGTAACGGATCAGCGAGTTCTCGGGCTGCAGGTCAAGGATGTAGAACTTGTTAATGCAGGGCGGCACCAGCAGGAAGGGCCGCTCGTACACCTTGGCCGTGAGCGGCTTGTATTCGATGAGCTGGAACAGCTCGCTCTCGAACACCACCGCGCCTTCGGTGGTCGCCACGTTCTTGCCGACCTCGAACACGCTTTCGTCCGTCATGGACACGTGGCCCTGCTTCATGTCGTGCAGCAGGTTGGCCACGCCCTTGGCAATGCTCTCGCCTTGCGTGTCGATGGCCTTCTTCTGCGCCTCGGCGTTGAAGGCCAGGAAGTTGCTCGGCGCGCTGGCGTCGATCCACTGCTGCACCGCGAAGCGCACGCGCGTGCGCGTCTTGGCGTCGCCCTGCACCGCGTCGGCCATGGCCATGAGGGTGCGCGCGTTGAGCAGGTAGGCCGCGGCGGTGAAGGCGGCCATGGGGTTGCTGGCCCAGGCGTCGGCGGCAAAGCGGCGGTCGCCAGCCGGCTTGGCCGTCGGCCCCTGGTTCCACAGGCCCGTCAGGTCCTTGAGGTAGTTGTTCTGGATTTCGAGCAGCTGGGCCGGATCGAAGCTGACCTGCTGGCCATTGTTGGCCTTGCTGAACATCTCTCCCACCGCGGGCATGCCGGGGAAAGCCGCCGCGCCGCCGGGCATCGCCATGCCGAAGGGGTTGGCCGCGCCCGCCTGCGGCATGAAGGCCTTGAAGGCCGCGAACGGGTCGTTGCCATCGGGTGGGGCCGCGGCGCCGGGGAAGGCCTGCGCCATTTGCGTCCATTGCTGGACAAGGTTTTGCTGGAACTGTTGCGCGTTTTCCAGCCAATCCGTGGATGGATTCTTTCCCGATGCCATGCCGATCTCCCGAGGTGTTGCACGAAGCTTAATATGGGCGGCCTCGGGGAAGAACATTCCGGATCTTCCCCAGGGTCTTCAGTCTTGCTTCCTGCAGGCTGACCCCATGGTCCGGACTGCAAGGAACGTTGTGTATCTGGTGGTGATCGGTTGGATGTACGTGGTGCTCATGATGTCGGTGGCCGAAGCAACCAACTCCACAGGCTCCATTCTCGGTGCCATTGTGACCTTTTTTCTTTACGGTTTGGTGCCTGTCGCACTGGTGGTTTACCTGATGGGCACGCCACACCGGCGCAAGGCCATCAAAGCGCGAGAAGCGGCCGAGCAGGCGGAACGGGAGGCCGCCGCCGCTTCAACGGCACCGAAGGAATCAGCGGCGTCAGCCGATCCAGACGCAGGCGGCCATGCGCCCGGTGCTGCCGAGGCGGGCAGCGTCGCGCCGGTGCGAAAAGAACCGTGACTTCTGCGTGACGGTGCACCACTGGGCGCTGCCGTCGTTGCCATGCACGTCGGTCACGCCCACGGCCTTCAACCGCCGCCGCGCCAGCGCGGGCAGATCGGCCAGGAACTTGTCGTCGCCGGTCGGCCAGAAATGCGCCGCGGTGGCATGGTCCTCTTCGACGAACGCCCCGCACACATCGGCGCCCACTTCAAACGCCTGCGGCCCGATGCAGGGGCCGAGCCAGGCAACGATCTCGCCTTCACCGGCGGTTTCGCGCAGGGCACGCACGGTTTCTTCGATCACGCCGCTGACCGCGCCGCGCCAGCCCGCATGGGCCGCTGCCACGGCCGTGCCCGACGCGTGCGCCAACAGCACCGGCAGGCAGTCGGCCACCATGATGGTGGCCACCACGCCGGGGCCACGCACCACGCAGCCATCGGCCATGGTGCCATTGGCCGTGTGGCGTGACAGCTGCACGACCCGGGTGCCGTGCACCTGCTGCAGGAACACCGGGCGCGCCGGCGCGGTGAACGCCGCGAGCCGTTCGCGGTTGCCCGCCACGGCCAGCGGCTCGTCGCGCACATGGTCACCCAGGTTGAAACTGTCGAACGGCGCCACCGACACACCGCCCGAGCGGGTGGTGAACACGGCCCGCACACCGGGCGGTGCGGGCCAGTCGGGAACCAAGCCGTCGGCCGCCAGCAACATGGCTCAGGCCTCGGCGTCGGGACAGGCCGACGGTTGCGATTGCTGGAACGCCGGCAAGGCCATGCAGGCCTCGTGCGCAGCCATGGTGCGTGGCAGGCCACTCAGATCGGTGTTGAAGCGCTGGGCGTTGAAGATCTGCGGCACCAGGCAACAGTCGGCCAACGTGGGCGTGTCGCCGAAGCAGTAGGTGGACTTCGGTTGCTGGGCGAGCTGGCGCTCGAAGGCCTCCAGGCCGCTGCGCACCCAGTGGCGGTACCAGACGTTCTTCGGCTCGTCCTCCACCTTGAGTTCCTTGACGAGGTACTTGAGCACGCGCAGGTTGTTGAGCGGGTGGATCTCGCAGGCCACGATCTGCGCGAGCGCGCGCACGCGGGCGCGGCCGAGCGCGTCGGCGGGCAGCAAGGCGGGCGCGGGTTGCAGCTCGTCGAGGTATTCGATGATCGCCATCGATTGCGTCAGGCGCGTGCCGTCGTCCAGCTCGAGCAGCGGCACCAGGCCTTCCACGGCCTTGTCGGTGAACGCCGGCAGCTTGTGGTCGCCACGCGCGATGTGCACGGGCACGTACTCGTAGGCCATGCCCTTTAGCGCGAGCGCGATGCGCACGCGGTACGAGGCCGAGGAGCGGAAGTAGTTGTAGAGCTTCATAAGGTCGGAGGATAAACCGCTTGCGCCCGTCCACGGGGCACTTGGGTCTGCTCATTCCTTCGGGGCCGCCGCGGCGTCCTTGTTCAGCAGCCGCCCCAGCAGGTCCATGGGCAGCGGGAACACGATGGTCGAGGCGCGGTCGCCGGCCACCTGCGTCATGGTCTGCAGGTAGCGCAGTTGCATGGCTTCGGGCTGGCGCGCCAGCATCTGCGCGGCTTCGAGCAGCGACACGGCCGCCTGCTTTTCGCCTTCGGCATGGATCACCTTCGCGCGCCGTTCGCGCTCGGCCTCGGCCTGGCGGGCAATGGCGCGCACCATGGATTCGTTGAGGTCGATGTGCTTGATCTCGACGTTGGTCACCTTGATGCCCCAGGCCGCGGTCTGGGCGTCCAGGATCTGCTGCACATCGAGGTTGAGCCGCTCGCGCTCGGCCAGCATTTCGTCGAGCTCGTGCTTGCCCAGCACGACGCGCAACGTGGTCTGCGCCAGCTGGCTGGTGGCGAAGAGGAAGTTTTCCACCTGGATGATCGCCTTGTCGGGCTCGACCACGCGGAAGAACACCACCGCGTTGACCTTGACCGAGACGTTGTCGCGCGAAATCACGTCCTGCGGCTCCACGTCCATCGTCACCACGCGCAGGTCCACGCGCACCATCTGCTGCAGGCCGGGGATCACGATCACCAGCCCCGGGCCCTTGACCTTCCAGAACCGGCCAAGCTGGAACACCACGCCCCGCTGGTACTCGCGCAGGATGCGGAACGAGGACGCCAGCAGGATCAGCAGGACGGGCACGAGGATCGCGCCGATGCCAAGGTTGAGATCAAACATGGTGCTGGCCTCCTTCTTCTACGGGTTCAGGGAACTGGGGTGATGTGTCGGGCTGCACCTGCAGCAGCAGCCCGGTCAGGCCCACCACGCGCACGGTTTGTCCGGGCCACATGGGCGCCTCCGAGCGCACCCTCCAGCGCTCGCCGCGGACCTCGGCCCAAGCCTCACCGTCCTGGATCTGCAGCACCCGGCCCCGGGTGCCGACCATGTCCTCGCCACCGCTGACGATCGGCAAGCGGCGTGCCCGCAAGGCCATGCCGCCGCCCAGCAACACCGCCGCGGCGGCGACGATGGAGATGCCGAACAGCAGCGGCAGGGGCACGCCCATGCCCGGCACGTCGCGGTCGAACAACAACAGGCCGCCGGCGATGAACGCCACCACACCACCCACGCCCAGCACGCCAAAGGACGGCGACATCAGTTCGGCCGCGAGCAGCGCAAAACCGAGCAGGATCAACGCCAGGGCGGCGTAGTTCACCGGCAGCAACTGCAGCGCAAAGAGCGCCAGCAACAGGCAGATCGCGCCCACGGTGCCGGGTATGCCAAAGCTCGGTGAGGAAAACTCGAACATCAGGCCGTAGACCCCGATCATCAACAGGATCAGCGCAAAACTCGGGTTGGCGATCACGTTCAGCAGGCGGTGCCGCCAGTCGGGCGGGTGCGCCTCGGTCGCCAGGCCGCGCGTGGCCAGGCGCAACTCGCCACTGGCCATGCGCACGCTGCGGCCGTGAATCTGGTTCAGCAGGTCGGTGATGTCGGTGGCCACGACATCGATGACCTTCTCGTTCAGCGCCTCGGCCGCGGTCAGGCTCACCGCCTCGCGCACCGCACGCTCGGCCCACTGCGCGTTGCGACCACGCTGTTCGGCCAGGCCCCGGATGAAGGCCGCGGCGTCGTGGATCTGCTTGACCGTCATGGTGTCGGCGGGTGACGCGGGCGCCGGCTTGTCGCCGGGTGTGGGCGCGCTCTTCGGTGGCTGCGGCGCGCCGGGCATGCCGATCGACACCGGCGTCGCCGCCCCGAGCGTGGTGGCGGGCGCCATGGCGGCGATGTGGCTGGCGTAAAGGATGTAGGTGCCGGCGCTGGCCGCGCGCGAACCCTGTGGGGTCACGTAGGTGGCCACCGGCACGGGCGAGGCCAGGATGGCCTGGATGATCTGGCGCGTGGAACTGTCCAGGCCACCCGGCGTGTCCAGCTCCAGCACCACCAACGGTGCGCCTTGCTTGTGCGCGCGCGCCATGCCGCGAATGATGTAGTCCGCGCTGGCCGGGCCGATGGCGCTGTGCACCGTGAGCACCACCACGGGTGACGCGGCCCGTGCGCCCACCACCGTCAGGCCCAGCAGGAGCGCGAGCACGAACAGCGCGCAGCGGCCCAGGGCGCTGAAGCTGCTGCATCCAGACGCCACGGATTCCGTCGCATGGGCTGTCCGCATCGCACCTCCGATCGAGAGACACGTGAACCCTGTTTATGCCCCAGCGCGGGCGGTGCGCGCACCGTCCGCCGATTCGGCCACGACGGCACAAGGGGTACGCACCCGCGCCCGGCGGGTGCGGGCGGGTCAGACCGTCAGCGCGGGGTAGTCGGTGTAGCCCTTCTCGCCACCACCGTAGAAGGTGGTCTTGTCGGGCTCGTTGAACGGGCCGCCTTGCTGGAGGCGGGTCACGAGGTCGGGGTTGGCGATGTAGGTCTTGCCGAAGGCGACGAGATCGGCGCCATCGCTCAAGGCCTTCTGCGCGAGCGAGAGGTCGTAGCCGTTGTTGACCATCCAGGCCGCTCGGCCACCCGCCGTGTGGTACGTGGCGCGCAGGGCGGCGTAGTCGAAGGGGCGGTCGGCGATCTCGCGCGGGCCGCCCGTCGCGCCTTCGATGAAGTGCACGTAGGCCAGACCCAGCGGCGCCAACTGCTTCATCACATGGTCAAACAGCGGCTGCGGGTCGGCGTCGACCACGTCGTTGGCGGGCGTCACGGGTGAGAGGCGAATGCCGGTGCGCCCGCCGCCAATGGCATCCGTCACGGCCTTCACCACCTCGAGCAACAGGCGCGCGCGGTTCTCGATACTGCCGCCGTACGCATCGGTGCGGTGGTTGCTGCCGGTCTTGAGGAACTGGTCGATCAGGTAACCGTTGGCCGCGTGGATTTCCACGCCGTCGAAGCCGGCTTCGATGGCCGCGAGCGCGGCCTTGCGGTAGTCCTCGACGATGCCGGGCAACTCGGACAACTCGAGCGCGCGCGGCTCGGACGTGGCGACAAACGTGGGCACACCGTCCTTGATGAGCACCGTCTTGGTCTTGGCAGCGATCGCCGAGGGCGCGACCGGCGCGCCGCCGCCGGGCTGCAGCTCGTTGTGCGATACGCGGCCCACGTGCCAGAGCTGGGTGACGATCTTGCCGCCCTGGGCGTGCACGGCCGCGGTCACGCGTTTCCAGCCATCGATCTGCTCGGGCGCGTACAGGCCGGGCACGTCGGCATAGCCCTGGCCCTGGTGGCTGATGGCGGTGGCTTCGGTGATCAGCAAACCGGCGCTGGCGCGCTGCTCGTAGTACGTGGCCATGAGCGGCGTGGGCACGGCGTTGGGCGCGCGGTTGCGCGTGAGCGGCGCCATGACGACGCGGTTGGCCAGGGCCAATTGGCCCGCGGTGATGGGTTCGAAGAGTTGGGTCATGAATGCGGGGCGGGTCGCGGTGAAAAAGGAACGGCCCATTGTGCGCAGCCCCAGCCGCTGCGATGACCACGCCCGCAAAAGTCCCCGCGCGGGTGAGGACGTTCGCGCGCCCCCTGCATCCCGCCCGCGCTTGTGCTGCGTCAGCCCACCACCAGCCGAATGCCGGGCATGTACTGCTCCGATTCGGCGCGCCGTTCCAGCGCCAGGCGCATGTTCATCTGCGCCACTTCGGTGTGCTCGGTGGCCAGCGCCTGCGCGCGGGCGCTTTCGCCGCGTAGCAGGGCTGCGAACAGCATGTGGTGCTGGCGGTGCGCGTAGAGCATCCAGTCGCGGTCCATCGCCACCGTGCCCTGCATGGGCAGCATGGCCGAGGCCGGCGCGAAGGGCAGCTTGTCGTTGAGTTCCACCGCGCGCTGCAAGGCGCGGTTGCCACAGGCGTCGAGGATGAGCGCGTGGAAGCGGTCGTTCATCAGCGCATACGCGGCGTAACTTTCAATCGTCAGCGGGTTGTCCGCCAACAGACGGTCGCCTTCGTCGAGCACGGTCTGCAACTGGCCCTGCAACTGGCGCGACACGCCGTGTTCGGCCACCAGCCGCGCCGCCATGCCTTCGAGGTGGCCGCGCACCGCGATGGCGTCGGTCACTTCCTGCGCGGTGAACTGGCGCACCAGGTACTTGCCGGTTTCGTTGGCCTGCACCAGGCCTTCCTGCTCCAGCGTCACCAAGGCCGCCCGCACCGGCGTGCGCGACGCACCCAGTCGCTCGGCAAGCTGTTGTTCGGCCAGGCGGTGGCCGGGCTCGAACTGGCCGCTCAGGATCAGGTCGCGCAACTGCATCAAAACGGTGTCTTGCAAGTTCATGGTCAAAAATGTACACCGAATTTAAAAAACGGGATACCATTTCGATACACCACCCCGTTTTATTGCCGGAGATCTCCCTCATGAAAGCCGAACTCAACCAGCGCCTCACCCAAGTCGGGCCGGGCACCCCCGGCGGCGAGCTGCTGCGCCGCTACTGGCAGCCCGTGGCCTTGCTGGACGAATTCAACCCCGCACTGGACCCGCAGATGGCCGTGCGCCCGGTGAAGGCGGTGCGCGTGCTGGGACAGAACTTCGTGCTGTTCCGCGACGCCCAGGGCCAGTTCGGCCTGCTGGACCGCGACTGCCCGCACCGCGGTGCCGACCTCGCCTTCGGCCGCAACGAAGGCGACGGCTTGCGCTGTCCCTTCCACGGCTGGAAGTTCGACACCACCGGCCAGTGCATCGAAACCCCGGGCGAGCCCGCGGGCAGCACCCTGTGCACGCGCATCCAGCAGCGCAGCTACCCGCTGGTGCAGCGCAGCGGCGTGCTGTTTGGCTGGTTCGGCCCGGAGAGCTTCACGCCACCGCCCTTCCCCGACCTCGACTGCTTCACCGCACCCGAGAGCCACACCTTCGCCTTCAAGGGCCTGTGGCACTGCAACTGGCTGCAGTCGCTGGAAGTGGGCATCGACCCGGCGCACGCGTCCTACCTGCACCGTTTCTTCAACGACGGCTCGCTCGAAGACAGCTACGGCAAACAGTTCCGGGGCGCCAGCGCCGGCGACGTGGGCGGCGAGCGCTGGCCCATGACGCGGGTGATGCGCGAGTTCGGCCAACCCATCATCAGCTTCGAGGCCAAGCCCTACGGCCTGCAGCTCACCGCGCTGCGTCCGATGACCGACGAACTCACCCACGTGCGCGTGACCAACGGCGTGTTCCCGCAGACCTTCGTGATCCCGCTGTCCGAAACGATGACGATCACGCAGATGCACGTGCCGGTCGACGACACGCACAACTACTGGTACGCCTTCTTCACCAGCTTCACCGGCCCGGTCGACAAGGACGCCATGCGCACGCCGCGCCTGCAGGCCGTGACCCTGCCCGACTACATCCCCAAGTCCGGCCGCCACAACAACTGGGGCTTCAACGCCGAAGAGCAGCAGAACCGCACCTACCTCGGCATGGGCGAAGACGACATCAACGTGCACGACCAGTGGGCCTGCGAGAGCATGGGCCCGATCCAGGACCGCACGCGCGAGCACCTGGGCACGACCGACAAAGTGATCGTGACGCACCGGCGCATGCTGCAGCAGGCGATGGACGCGGTCGAACAAGGCGGCACCGCCCCCGGCATCGCCGACCCGGCCTTGCACGGCGCCATCTCGGGCCCGGACACGGTCGACGGCATTGCCCCCGCGCAAAGCTGGCAGGCCTGGTGGCAGGACGCGGTGCGCAGCAAGCGCGAAGGCGCGCCCTGGCACGCCGCCGAACACGCACCCACCGTGGAAACGGCGGGCGCGAAATGACGGGATCGTTCGCCGAACGCTGCGGCATCCACACCCACGCCCGCGACATCGAGTGCCAGCGCGTCGCCAAACTCATTGAAGCCAGCGGCATCGAGCTGGTGCGCTTTGGCTGGTGCGACGCGCACGGCATGCTGCGCGGCAAGACGCTCACCGCCAAGGCTGCGGTGCGCGCGCTGCGCGATGGCGTGGGCATGGTGGGCACGCTCATGCTCAAGGACACCGCCGACCGCACGGCCTGGAAGGTGTTCGAACCCGGTGGCGCGGCCGACCTGCCCGGCTTCTCGGGCGCGGCCAACCTCATGCTGGTGCCGGACCCGCAAAGCTTCACCCTCCTGCCGTGGCAGGAGCGCACCGGCTGGCTGCGCTGCCAGCCCTGGTTCGCCGATGGCACGCCCGTGCCGCTGGACACGCGCCACGTGCTGCAGACCGCACTGCAACGCCTGGCGCACGCGGGCTATGGCCTGAAGACCGGGCTCGAAGTCGAGTTCCACATCTACCGCATCACCGACACCCGGCCCCAGCTCGACCCCGAGCTTGCCGCCTGGCCCGGCCTGCCGCCCACGGTGGAGATGATCCACCCCGGCTACAACCTGCAAGCCGAGGCCATGGTCGACCTCAGCGACGAGCCGCTGCGCATCGTGCAACGCACCGCGCAAGCGCTGGGCCTGCCCTTGCAGTCATTGGAAATCGAGCTCGGCCCGAGCCAGGTGGAAGCCGTGTTCGACGCCACCGATGCGCTCACCGCCGCCGACCAGATGGTGCTGTTCCGCAATGGCGTGCGCCAGGCGCTGCGCCGCGCCGGCTACCACGCCACCTTCATGTGCCGTCCGCCGTTTCCGAACATCATGTCCAGCGGCTGGCACCTGCACCAGTCCCTGGTGGACCTGGAGACTGGCCGCAACGCCTGCGTGCGCGATGCGCCTGCCGAGGGCAGCACGCGCGCCGACGCCACGCACACCCTGTCCGCCGCCGGCGCGCACTGGCTCGCGGGCCTGCTCTCGCATGCGCGCGGTATGACTGTGCTGTGCACGCCCACCATCAACGGCTTCGCGCGCTTTCGCCCCAACGCGCTCGCGCCGCAGGCCGCGCTGTGGGGACAGGACAACCGCGGCGCCATGCTGCGCGTGGTGGGTGGAGCGGGCGACAGTGCCACCCGCATCGAGAACCGCGTGGGCGAGCCGGCGGCCAATCCCTACCTCTACATGGCCGCGCAGATCCACGCCGGGCTCGACGGCCTGGCGCGCGCCACGCTGCCGCCGCAAGCCACCGACTCGCCGTACGCCACCGAACACCAGAAACTGCCCTCCTCGCTCGGTGAAGGACTGGAGGCCTTGCGCGCGGACACGGTGTTGTGCCAGTCCCTGGGTGACGACGTGGTGCGCTACTTCAGCCGCATCAAGCAGAGCGAGCTGGACCGCCACGCGCAGGCCGACGACAAGGCCGACTTCGAGCGGCGCGAGTATTTTTCTCGCACCTGAGGCGGCCGCCCCGCACCGGCCCGCTTCGCGAATACCGGAGCGGGCAGACCGCGCCACACGCACATGGCAAACTGACAACCCCGCACAACCACACGAGACAGAGCCCCCATGTCAGACAGCCGTTTCACCTTCGCCCCTCCCGCCACCGTGAGCGTGCCCGTCGTGGGCCGCGCCGAGCGTTTTCCCGTTCACCGCATCTACTGCGTGGGCCGCAACTACGAGGAACACGCCAAGGAAATGGGCTTCACCGGCCGCGAGCCGCCGTTCTTCTTCCTCAAGCCAGCCGACGCCATCGTGGTGGTCGACGCCGGACAGACCGCCTCCATCCCCTACCCCAGCCTCACCGGCAACCTGCACCACGAAATCGAACTCGTGGTCGCCATCGGCACCGGTGGCAAGAACATCAAGGCCGCCGACGCCGCGAAGCACATCTACGGCTACGCCGTGGGCCTGGACATGACGCGCCGCGACCTGCAGAACGACATGAAGAAACAAGGCCGTCCCTGGTGCATCGGCAAGGCCTTCGACGAATCCGCGCCCATCGGTCCCATCACGCCCACCGCGCAAGCCGGTGACGTCAACCAGGCGCCGATCTGGTTGCAGGTCAACGGTGCGGACCGCCAGCGCAGCACCGTGGCCAAGCTGATCTGGAGCGTGGCCGAAACCATCGAGCACCTCTCGGCCGCCTGGGAACTGCAACCCGGCGATCTGATTTACACCGGCACCCCCGAGGGGGTGAACGCGGTGGTCAGCGGCGATCTCATGCAAGGCGGTGTGGACGGTCTCAAGCCGATCACAGTCAAGGTGGCCTGACGCCCCGCAGCGCGGGCGAATTCAAGGGTAAGACCTGTGGTTGCGCCCGCCTCCACTGGGTAATCTGCTCTCATCTTTTTCTCAGACACTCCAGGAGACCTTTCACATGATCCAGCGCAGAACCCTGCTCCAGTCCGGCGCGGCCGTTGCCCTCGGCGCGCCCGCGCTCGTGGGCTTTGCCCAGCAAAGCGTCACGCTCAAATTCCACACCTTCATGGCGCCGCAGTCCAACGTGTGGCTCAACATGCACAAGGCCTGGATGGACAAGGTCGAGAAGGACTCGGGCGGGCGCATCAAGTTCGAAGCCTACCCCGCCATGCAATTGGGCGGCACGCCGCTGCAACTGTTCGACCAGGCGCGCGATGGCGTGGTCGACATCGTGTGGA
The DNA here is from genome assembly GCF_005503365.1 of Hydrogenophaga sp. 2FB. Lineage (GTDB taxonomy): Bacteria > Pseudomonadota > Gammaproteobacteria > Burkholderiales > Burkholderiaceae_C > Hydrogenophaga. The sequence goes on along the minus strand of NZ_SCML01000014.1, from coordinate 13,861 downwards.
CGCTGCCTGGCAACACCCCAGGCCGCTTCCCGCGCACCGAAGTGTTCGAGCTGCCGTTCATGATGAGCAACGCCGAAGCCACCTCCAAAGCGTTCTGGGAATACATCACCACGATGGCGCCCGATGAGTACAAGGAGGTCCAGCCCATCGCGCTGCAGGTGCACGGCCCAGGCATGTTCCACATGCGCAGCAAGCAGATCAAGACCGCCGAAGACCTGCGCGGCTCCAAGGTGCGCGGCCCCACCCGCCAGATCACCAAGATGCTCGGTTACCTGGGTGCGATTCCCGTGGGCATGCCGCTGCCGCAGATTCCCGATGCGCTGTCCAAGGGTGTGATCGACGGCTGCGTGATCCCCTGGGAAGTGGTGCCTTCGGTGAAAGTGCACGAGCTCACCAAGTTCCACAGCGAGTTCGATCCCGCCGGCGGCGCGCTCTACACCACCACCTTCGTGATGGGCATGAACAAGAACAAATACGCCTCGCTGCCGCCCGACCTCAAGGCCATCATCGACAAGAACTCCGGCATCGAAACCTCGGGCTGGCTGGGCAAGGTGCAACAGGCCGGCGACGCGCCCGCGCGCGCGCAGGCCGTCAAGCAGGGCAACAGCATCTACACCATTCCATCGGCCGAAGCGCAGGAGTTCAAGCGCAAGGCACGCCTCGTGGAGGTGGAGTGGGTGCAGGACATGGACAAGCGCGGCTTCGACGGCAAGAAGCTGCTCGACACCGCCAAGGCCTTGATCGTCAAACACACGAAGAAGGTCTGAGCGCTGGCGCTGCGCGCTCTCGAACAAGCCGGGCTCCTGCCCGGCTTTTTTTCGCCATCCGCGCGCGCGCCAGATTCACTGCAGGCAATGGATCGGCCGCCCGAGCCCCTTCCATCGATCCCGAAGCAAAGGCGGGAACCACACGGGGCCCCTCGTCACACAGAGCGCACGCAAGGCGCGCATCGACATCACGGATCTCCGCGCCTGTCCCGACCGGAACCACCGGTCTTCCTTGACGGAGTTCACTGCTTGTCTCTCAACACCTCGGGCCCCAACACGGCCACACCCACCCCTCTCGCGCCTTCGACCGACAAAGGCATTCCCGTTCCGACGGGCAACGCAGGTACACGTGCCACGGCGCTCAGCCGTCCTGCCCCGACGCCACCCGATCAACGCGTTCCATTCACCGTGGTCCTGGATGCAACGGCCTTGCAGAACGCGCGCGGACGGGCTTCAACACGCTGCGTCGAGGAACACCGGGACAGGCTGGTGGACGAGTTGCACCGTCCGGATGGGCCCGATGTCACCCAGGTCAAACAATGCCTGCAAGCCTTGATCACCGAAAACAAGCGCTTCCTGCACCTCGAAGACGAGATGCCCCAAAAATTGGCGCTCTACATGGGATTCAAAAGCCAGACCCCCGCCAGGACGGCCGAGTTTGCCAGCGATCTGAGCCTGCGCGCCAAGACCGTTCAGGCGCAACTGAACGACCCCGACTGCGAGCAGATGCTGGGCTGGATCGCCAAGGATTGGGAGGTCTACGCGCACAGCCACGACCCGGAGAGCGCCCGCCCGTCGAAGGTACATGCCTATCGCAAGCCTGTGCAGCGGTCGACCAGTGAAAGCACCCGCTCCACGCCGCGGCCCAAGCCCACCGGGGATTGGCACGGGCACACCGCCAGCGGCGTCGGCCGTGGAACGGTGGAAATCGGACCGCAACGCAGAGAGAGCGACGCGAGATCCAACACCTCTCAGACCACGACGGACACCACGTCGACGGCCACGTCAACCGCCACATCAACCGCCACGGTATGGACAACAACGGATACGACGACCACTACGGTCACCACGGGCACAACGACCACGGACAGGGTCGACGCTCAAGACGCCGTCACCCTCCTGATGCAGGTGTATGTGCGCGACGGCTTGCTGAAGGCTGCTGAATCCAGAAACTACAAAGCGGTTGACGAACTGCTGCAAAAGATTCCCCCGGAGGTCAAGGACCTCACCACCTACCTCCCGGCGGCCACCCCGGACGGCACGTATGACCATGCCAGGCACGCGGATTGGGCGCATCAATACGTCGCAGCGAACAGCGCGTTCGGCATGCTGGCGCGCTACCTTGACGACGGCGCCCTGCGCGCCCGGAGGGTGGCTGAGCTCAACCAAGACATGAAAAAGTATGTGGCCATGGAGGAGGCCTACGCCTCGGGCGTGCGCGACGTCTGTACCGCGATGAGCGCCACCCACGAGACCAGATTGAAGGCCAGTGCCCGATCCATCGAACAGAAGATGGGCGTCGCGCTGCAGGACAAGTCGCTTGCAGAGCATCTCGCGGCACAACCGTTCGCCCACCTGCACATGCTGCTGCACAAATGCACCCTGCTCCAACCTCACATGAACACCGCAACCTTGGCCGCGTTTCGAAAAGCGGTTGAACAAGCCGCCGTGCAACAACAGGATGCCGGAACCCGTCTGTGCAAGGAACTTCTCAAAAACCCCATCGACGAAAGCATGGTGAAGCGGCTGGCGTTGCAGGAATACGCCAGGGTCGCCACGGCCTCGCCCACCGAGCCGTTGGGCAGCGACGCCGACGGCGACCAGATCGATGCCATACACACACAGATCACCGCCATGCACACGCAGATCGATGCGCTGATCACCCGTCTGGTGCGCGGCTACGACTTCAACACCTCGGATGCGGAAATCGTGGCACTGAACTCCGCTCGGTCGCGGCTCAAGGAAACGCTCGATTCGATCCTGTGACGCCGGCTTTGCCGGCAAGGGGTTGGGTGGCGAGTTGCTGTGCGCGTGTGTCGCCGGGCTGCGCCGCCTATGTGACAGTTCAACGACAGCGCCCCCATCCAGATGGCCGGCGGAAACTCAGTAAACTGCCGCGATGCAGCGCTTTCCCGCCAAACATTGCCGCAATTGCGGCACCGCCGTCGACATGCGTCTTCCTGATGACGGCGACACCCGAATGCGCGCCGTTTGCCCGTCGTGCCACACGGTGCACTACGACAACCCGCTCAATGTGGTCGGCACGGTGCCGGTGTGGGGCGATTCGGGCGAGTACGTGTTGCTCTGCAAGCGCAATATCGAACCGCGCTGGGGCAAATGGACCTTGCCGGCCGGCTTCATGGAGCTCGGCGAAACCACCGCCGAGGGCGCGGCCCGCGAAACCGACGAAGAAGCCGGCGCGCAGTATGAGATCGGCGACATCTTCACGCTGATGAACGTAGCGCGCGTGGGCCAGGTGCACATGTACTACCGCGCACGCCTGCTCAGCGACCAGTTCAATCCCGGCCACGAAACCATCGAGGCACGGCTGTTCACCGAAGACCAGATCCCCTGGGACGAGATCGCCTTTCGCACCGTCAAGGAAACGCTGGAACACTACTTCGCCGATCGCCGGCAAGGCCGCTTCGGGTTCCACGCCTTCGACATCACCTGAGCACGTCCATGGCCGGCGTCTCACGCGACGGGCTCCTCGTGCTGCGCCTGGGCACGGCACAAACCCTGGCCTGGGCCTCCACCTACTACCTGCCCGCCCTGCTCGCCGTGCCCATGGCCCAGGGGCTGGGCCTGCCGGTGGCCTACGTGTGGGGAGCCTACTCAGCCGCGCTCTTGCTCTCGGCCGCGCTCGGTCCGTTCGCCGGCCGAGCCATTGACCGCTGGGGCGGCCGCCCCGTTTTGATGGGCACCAGCGTGCTCTGCGCGCTGGGGTTGACGGCCCTCTCGCAAGTGCAGGGCGTGGTGAGCCTGGTGTTGGCCTGGCTGGTGATCGGCGTGGTGATGGGCAGCGGCTTGTACGAGGCCGCCTTCGCGGCGCTGGTGCGGCTCAAGGGCCGAGAGGCGCGCGCGTCCATCACCGGCATCACCCTCATCGCCGGCTTTGCCAGCACCGTCGGCTGGCCGCTGAGCAGCTGGATGGAAGCGGGGTTCGGCTGGCGCGGCGCCTGCCTGGGCTGGGCGGCCTTGCACTTGCTGCTCGGCCTGCCGCTGAACGCCAGCATTCCGGGAACTCAGGCGCCGTCCGAACCCACGCGCACCACCGCGCCCGAGCCTTCGACCGACCACGACAGCGCGCCAACGGCACCACCGCCCCACCCCTGGACCGCAGGGGTCTTGGCCTATGTGTTTGCCGCCACATGGTTCGTGAGCACCGCGATGGCCGCGCACTTGCCGACCCTGCTGGTGGCCAGTGGCGCCACGCTGGCGGGTGCGCTGGCCATGGGCGCGCTGGTGGGCCCCGCGCAGGTGGCAGGCCGCTTGCTCGAATTCGGCCTGCTGCGCCGCATGCACCCCTTGCTGGCCGCACGCGCGGCCACCCTGGGTCACCCACTGGGTGCGGTGTGCTGGATGCTGCTCGGCCCAGTGGCCGGGCCGTTCTTTGCCATCCTGCACGGCGCGGGCAACGGCATTCTCACCATCGCCAAGGGCACGCTGCCACTGGCGTACTTCGGTGCCGCGGGCTACGGCCAACGCCAGGGGCTGATCATGGCGCCCTCGCGCGTGGCACAGGCTTTTGCGCCGCTGGCGTTTGGCGTCTGCATCGAACGCTGGGGCACGGGTGCTCTGTGGATCTCCAGCGCGTTGGGGCTCAGCGCGTTCGCCTGCCTGATGTGGCTGCGCATGGGCTCGCGCCGCTGATCGGGATCAGCGCTCGGCGTCGCCCACCGGCAGACGCCAATCCAGCAACTCGGCCAGACGCCGCACCACCCACTGCGACTCGGCTTCGCTCACCACCGTGGGCTCGACCCGCAGACCCTGCCCGCAGCGCGCGAGCACGTCGGATTCGGTGATGCCCAGGCTGAACTCCATGTTGCGCGCGGTCTCGGTGAGCATCTGCGCCATGTCTTCGCACAGCTCGTAGCGCGCGGCCAGCTCGGCATGCGGCAGGCTGGGCTTCTGGCGCCCGGGGGCGAGGTACAGCGCCATGAAGGATGGCGGGATTTCAATCTGCGATTCGTCGGACATGGATGCACTGTAAACAACAAGGGCGGCGCGGCACCTACGGCGCCTCGGGCACGTCAGCCAGCAGGCGCTCGGCCCAGCCCGGCCAGCGCTCCGGGTTCTTCCAGCGCACATGCCCGGCCCGGCAACGCGCCACCAGGCGCGGCGGCTGCACCACGCGGTTGCGTGGGCCCGAGGTGTCGTACAGCAGCGCCAGATCGACCCGGCGAACGGCCTGCGCCAGGTTGGCCAAGGTGCGCGGGTACCGTGCCAGGATGCGCTCGGGCGGCACGCTGTGCCCGCCCTCCAGTTCGCGCTGCTGCACGCGTGCCAGCAGATGCCGCGGCTCGTCCACACAGACCACCAGCAGCACCACGGCAAAGCCCGCCGCCGTGGCCGCGTCGAGCAGGGCCAGCTTGGACGGGTGCGAGAACACGGTCTCGCTCACGAAGGAATCGCCCGCCGCCAGACAGGCCGCGCGGCGCTCGTCCGCCCACTGCCGCGCCATGGCCGAACGCTTCACCGGGTGGGTGATGTGCTGCAGGTGCGCGGCCTCGTACAGATCGGCGTTGACGAACTCGGCCTCCGGCGGGATCAGACCGGTGGCCAGCGCCGCGCGGTACAGCGTGGACTTGCCCGCCCCGTTGGGGCCGGCCAGCAGATAGAAGACCGGTGGGGTCACGCAGCGCGACGGGCTGCCGTGGCCTTGCTGCGGTTGCTCTGCACGGTCTGGCGCACCGCGTCGGCCAGACGGCCGCTGGATTCGGCGGCGAGGAAGCGCGCTTCGATCGCGTCGACGGGATCGGCCGACTCGGCATGGCGCGCCACCGCGTCGTACCGGGCGATGGCTTCACGCGCTTCCTGCACGGTCAAGCCGGTTTCTTCGGCGATGCGGCCGAGCGTCGCCCAGTATTCGATCTGACCGGCCACCGAGCGGCGCTGGGGCTGCGCGGCTTCACGCGCCTGCCGCACGAGCCCGGCGGGCAACTTGACCGAGGAAAATGCGCTGCTGCTGGTAGACGACATGGAAATCTCCTGATTGGCGCATTTTGCGCCATTTGGGATACCATCGCAACCGAGCGGGCTTGTCCATCCGAACCCATACACAGGCGATCATGAAGAAAAAGCAGGGAACCGTTGTGCGTTGGGACGGCGAGAAGGCCTTCGGCTTCATCCGCTGCCCCGACATTCCGGCCGACGTCTTTTTCCACCTGCGCGATTTCACAGGCCCTGCCAAGCCCCAGGAAGGGTTGAAGGTGTTGTTCGAAGACATCCACGTGGGCGGCAAGGGCCCGCGCGGGCTGTCCGTGGAGCCGGCGCGCAACACCATCATCACCGAGCCACCCGCGCCGCCGCCCATCCCTGCAGAAGCGCAGCTGCTGCCGCGCAGCCAGCCAGCGTCTCGCTCGCGCTCGCAATGGCAGAAACGGCGCGAGGAACGGCCCCTGTGGGTCGGTCTGGGCCTCATTGCCTTCTGGTTGCTGCTGTGGCTGGTCGGCATCGGCATGGGCCGCTTCCCCTGGGTCATCCTCACGGCCGTCGTGCTGGTCAACCTCGCCACGTTCTACATGTACTGGCGCGACAAGGACGCGGCCGTCCACGAAACGCAGCGCACGCCCGAGGAGCAGTTGCATGCGCTGGCGGTGGTGGGTGGCTGGCCGGGCGCGTGGTTCGCGCAGCAGATCCTGCGGCACAAGACCGTCAAGCAACCCTTTCGCCTGATCTACTGGGGCACCGTGGCGGTCAACATGGGCGCCCTGCTGGCCTGGATTCTGTGGCCAGCGCTCAGCAGCGCACCCGCCGCCTGAGCTTCAGCGCGGCTTGCGCTTGCCCGCGCCCGCAGGCGCCGAACCCGTGACACGCGGTGGCAGACCGGTGTGCTGCGTGAGCATGCGACCCTTCGTGGGCTGACCGCCCGACGTCTTGCCCACCGGCGTGCTGTTCTTGCGGCGCGCGCTCTGGTAGCTGCCATCCGTCATCGGCTGGAACGTGGGAATGAGATGGTGCTTGCCGTTGCCGATCAGGTCGGCGCGGCCCATGGTCTTGAGCGCTTCGCGCAGCAGCGGCCAGTTGTTCGGGTCGTGGTAGCGCAGAAAAGCCTTGTGCAGGCGGCGGCGCTTGTCGCCCCGCACGATGTCCACGCGCTCGGCGCGCTCGTCGCGGTGGATACCCTTGAGCGGGTTCAGGCTGGTGTGGTACATGGCCGTCGCGGTGGCCATGGGGCTGGGGTAGAAGGTCTGCACCTGGTCGGCGCGAAAACCGTTCTTCTTGAGCCAGACCGCGAGGTTCATCATGTCCTCGTCGCTCGTGCCCGGGTGCGCGGCGATGAAGTACGGAATGAGGTACTGCTTCTTGCCGGCCTCTTCGCTGAACTTCTCGAACAGTTGCTTGAACTTGTCGTAGGCGCCGATGCCGGGCTTCATCATCTTCGACAGCGGCCCACCTTCGGTGTGCTCGGGCGCGATCTTGAGGTAACCGCCCACGTGGTGCTGCACCAGCTCTTTCACGTATTCCGGGCTCTTCACCGCGAGGTCGTAGCGCAGGCCGGAACCGATCAGGATTTTCTTGATGCCGCGCAACTCGCGCGCACGGCGGTAGATCTTGATCAGCGGGCCGTGGTCGGTGTGCAGGTTGGAGCAGATGCCTGGATACACGCAGCTGGGCTTGCGGCAGGCAGCCTCGATCTCGGGCGACTTGCAGCCCAGGCGGTACATGTTGGCGGTGGGACCACCGAGGTCGGACACCACGCCGGTGAAGCCTTCCACCTTGTCGCGGATGTCCTCCACCTCCTTGATGATCGACTCTTCCGAGCGGCTCTGGATGATGCGGCCTTCGTGTTCGGTGATCGAGCAGAAGGTGCAACCGCCGAAGCAGCCGCGCATGATGTTCACGCTGAAGCGGATCATTTCCCAGGCCGGGATCTTGGTCGCGCCGTCGTGCTTGCCGTGTTCGTCGGCGTAGGCCGGGTGCGGGCTGCGGGCGTACGGCAGGTCGAACACGTGGTCCATCTCGGCCGTGGTCAGCGGGATGGGCGGCGGGTTGATCCACACGTCGCGCGCGGTGGCGCCTTCGCCGTGCGCCTGCACGAGCGCGCGCGCGTTGCCGGGGTTGGCTTCGACGTGCAGCACACGGTTGGCGTGGGCGTAGAGCACGGCGTCGCTGCGGACCTGTTCGTAGCTGGGCAGGCGGATCACCGAGCGGTCGCGCGGCGGCATCTTGAGCTTGCCCTTGCCTTGCAGCATCGGATTGGGCACGAACTTCAGCGTCTGGATCGCGGGGCTGGCCTCGGCCGGTGCAACGCCCTCGCCCTCTTCCTTCGCGCAAGTCTGCCCTTGCGACTGCGCCTGCTCGCTCGTCGTCATGTAAGGGTTGATGTGGCTGTCCACACGCCCAGGCGCATCCACCTCGCTCGAATCGATCTCGATCCAGCCCTCGGCGGTCGGGTCGCCTGGCCGGCGCACGAAAGCGGTGCCGCGCACGTCGGTGATGTGCTCGACGGGCTCGCGCGCCGCGATGCGGTGCGCCACTTCCACCAGCGCGCGTTCCGCATTGCCGTACAGCAGCAGGTCGCACTTGCTGTCCACCACCACGCTGCGGCGCACCTTGTCGCTCCAGTAGTCGTAGTGGGCGATGCGGCGCAGGCTGCCTTCGATGCCACCGAGCACGATCGGCACGTCCTTGAAGGCCTCGCGGCAGCGCTGGCTGTAGACGATGGCCGCGCGGTCGGGCCGCTTGCCGCCCACGTCGCCGGGGGTGTAGGCGTCGTCGCTGCGGATCTTGCGGTCCGCCGTGTAGCGGTTGATCATCGAATCCATGTTCCCGGCGGTCACGCCCCAGAACAGGTTGGGCTTGCCCAGGGCCTTGAAGGCCTCGGCGCTGGTCCAGTCGGGCTGCGCGATGATGCCGACGCGAAACCCCTGCGATTCGAGCACCCGACCGACCACGGCCATGCCGAAGCTGGGGTGGTCCACATAGGCGTCGCCGGTCACCAGAATGATGTCGCAGCTGTCCCAGCCGAGCTGCTCCATTTCGGCGCGGCTCATCGGCAGGAACGGCGCCACGCCGAACCGCTTGGCCCAATACGGGCGGTAGCTGGTGATGGGCTTGGCGGCGCGCGCGAAGAAGGAGACGTCGATGGGGGCGTTCATGGGGCTGGCACAGAGACCCGGAGCGCGGGCGCGTGAAAAGCCGTGATTTTACCGGCCCACCCTCGTTTCAGGGGCGTTCAGGGGTACTCATCGGCCCTTTCGCCCTCACAGGGGCAGCCCCGCCACACTCAACCCTCGCCTTCCTGCACCAAGGCCATGATGTTCCCTTCCGTGTCTTTGAACCAGGCCGCTTGGGCGCCGCCGCCGGCAAACACGCTGTTCACCGTCTTCATCTGCGGCGTGTCGTACTCCTCGAACACCACACCACGACCTTTCAGCCAGACCACCGCGGCCTGGATGTCATCCACCTGCCAGAAGGCGCAACTGGCCTTGTTCGTGCCTGCGCCCGGTGAGGGATACATGAAGAACGCGGTGCCGTTGGCGCAGGTGTAGTGCCTGCCCGGGCCTTCCGGCTTGCCAGGAGCCAGGCCCAGCGTGTTCTCATAGAGCCGGCGGGCGCGTTCCAGATCATGAACGGGAACATAGGAAACCAGGGGCGCGTTCCGCAGCATATGGTGTTCTCCTTGGACCAAGACGACTGCAGGCCCACTTCAATTGCTTCGGCTTGAGCGGCCAGCTCGGGTATTTTTATATACCGAAGCGGCTCATTCGCCGACACCGTCCTTCCGGGAATGCGCAATCAGTCGGTCAAAAAATGTTTCCAGCTGTCGCTGTTCGTTCGGCGACATGCAGCCAAAAATGTCGGCATTGCGCTGCGCGATCAGGCGCATCACGCGCTTCCACAGCGCCCGACCGGTGCGTGTGGGCGTGAGCACGACGCCACGCGCGTCCGTTTCGCTCGCGGACTTGAGCACCAGTTCGCGGTCCACCAGCATCTGCGCGGCCCGGCTGGCCTGGGCCTTGTTCAGGTTGGCGCGCGCGGCCAGATCGTTCACCGAGAGGGGGGCGAACTCGCCGATCGCGGCCAGGCAGCGTGCCTCGCCCACGCCCAGCCCCATGGCGGCATAGGCCTCGGTGCTCTGGCGGTCGGTGATCTTGTTGAGCTTGTGCAGGCGGTAGGTCAGGAAATCCTGCAGCGAGGGGGAGTCAGGGTGCATGGGTCGACGCCTTTTCGCTTTGTGCCAACGCGTTGGCGATCAGGGGCTGCACCTGGTCGGCGCGCTCGAAGCGGCTCATCAAGGACAGGCACAGCATGGACAGAAACAGCGGCGTGCGCGCTTCGCCCACCTGCGACAGCGCTTCGCACACGGCGCTGTAGGCCTGGTCCAGGTCGGGTTCGGTCATGCGAGCACTCCTGTGTCTTTCAGTACAGCGCGCAGCGGCGCGGGGTCGAGGCCGTGCCAGCGGCCCATCACGTAACCGTCGGGCCGCACGAGCACCAGCACGGCTTCGTCCGCGCCGCGCAAGCCGTAACGTTGCCAGGCCTGGCCGAGGGTGTCGATGTCGGGCGGCAGTTCGAGCGTCGCCATGCCGAGATCGCGGAGATCCGGCCCCGCGCCGCCAAACGCCAGGCACACGAAGCCGCGGCCGAAGCGCTGGCTCAGGTGGGAGTGCCCTTCAACGCCTTGCAGCAAGGCCTCGGGTGCGGGCGCGCCGGGCGCGGCGAGGTCGTTGACCCAAAGGCCCGCCTGCGCCGCGTTCAGCGCGGAGCCCACGTACGTGACGGGCGACGACTGGCGCGGGTTGATGAGGGAGCGCACCTGCGCATCGTTCACCGACAGGCGCAGTGTGGCCTCGCGCATGAGCCGGTAGGCGAAGTTCGGCGGGGCCATGAACTCGGTGCTTTTGGCGCCGTAGTCGATGTTCTCGCGCGCGGCGTGCACGCGCTCGGTGGAATACGAATCCAGCAAAGCATCGGGCGATTCGCCGCGCAGCACCCGCGCGAGTTTCCAGGCCAGGTTGCCTGCGTCGTCCAGGCCCGAGTTGAGCCCGCGCACACCGAAGATGGGCACCAGGTGCGCGGCATCGCCGGCGAAGAACACGCGGCCGTGGCGGTAGCTGGGCAGGGTCAGGCACTTGGCGTTGTAGATCGAGATCCACAGCGGCTCCCAGGGTTCGTCCTCGCCGATCATGGCCAGGTGGCTTTGCACGCGCGGCAGCACGTTCTCGGGCTTGACCGCCTCCACCGGGTCTTCGTCGTCGCGGATCTGGTAGTCGATGCGCCAGACGTCGTCGGGCTGGCGGTGCATGAGGATGGTGGAGCCGGGGTTGGAAGGCGGGTCGAACCAGGCCAGGCGTTCCACCGCGCGGCGCGTTTTCTGCACCACGTCGACGATGACGTACTTGCCGTCGTACTGCGTGCCCTGCAACTGCAGGCCGAGCTGGTCGCGCACCGTGCTGCGGCCGCCGTCGCACGCGACGACAAAGCCGGCCCGCACCGTCTGCCGGCCCTCGGGCGTGTCCACATCCACCAGCACGCCATCGGGCTGTGGGCGCACCGCCACCACGCGGCTGCTCCATTGCACGCGCGATGCATCGCCCATCGCCTGCGCCGCGCGGTGGGCGAACGCTTCCACGTAGAACTGCTGGATGTTGACCATGGGCGCAAAGCGCTGCGTGGGCTCGGAGGGCATTTCGAAATGCAGCACCTCGGTGTCGCGCCAATGGCTGCGGCCACCCACCCAGCTCAGCCCCTTGGCCACCAGCGGCGCGTCCGCGCCCACCCAGCCCAGGATTTCCTGCGAGCGCCGCGACATGCAGATGGCACGGCTGCCGCTGCAGTAGCCCTCATCGGCCTCGATGACGAGGTTCGCCATGCCCTCTCGCGCCAGCAGAGCCGACAACGTGAGCCCCACAGGGCCACCGCCGGCGATGAGCACCGGAACGGAAGAAGGCAGTCTGGATGTCATGGCGTGAATCTGGTTGCTCGCGCAACTTTATCGAAAACCGGTTGCGCGCGCAACCAATCACCATCGCAAGGATGGTGCACACCGAGAAACGCGAAGCGGAAAAGCGCAAGAGGCCGTCGTCGCCCAAATGAAACCGCATGTACGGTTCATCTCGTTACCCCTCTTACGGAACGCACGCGAATGTAAGGGACATGGCCCTTAGCATGACCGCTTCACTTATAGAAGGAGCTGGCATGGCATTGCACTTTGGCAAACGAGACGATCAACCCAAGACCCTGAACAGCGGCATGGCCACACAGCGCTACGGCCAATCGACCACCAGCGGCGGCACCACGCAGCCCCAAGCGCAGACGCTGGCCACACCCGCTCCTGAGGCGGATCTCGCCAAACCGGTCACCACCGCAGCCAGCACGCCGGCAACCGAAAGCGGCGGCAGCAAGCTCACCGTGGGACCCAATATCAAGCTCAAGGGCGTTGAAATCACCGACTGCGACACGCTGGTGGTGGAAGGTCTGGTCGAAGCGACCATGGACTCGCGCGTCATTCAGATCGCCGAGCAAGGCGAATTCAAGGGCTCCGCCGAAATCGACATCGCGGAAATCCACGGCGTTTTCGATGGCAACCTCACCGTGCGCCAGAAGCTGGTGATCTACAAGACCGGCAAGGTCACGGGCAAGATCGTCTATGGCAAGGTCGTGATCGAAGAAGGCGGCCAGCTCTCCGGCGACATCCAGTGCTCGGAATCGTCGAGCGCCAAGTACCCCGCATCGGCTGCGCAACGCAGCATGGCCCTGGCGGCCTGATCGGTTCGCCACTGGCGGCCCCGACCCCGCCTTGAGGCGCGGGCCGGGCGCCGTTGCCCGCGTCTGGCGGCCCCGTTATGCTCCGGGGCATGTACGCCGAATTCTTCGGGTTGAAGCAAGACCCGTTCTCCATCGCGCCCGATCCGCGCTACCTCTTCATGAGCGAGCGCCATCGCGAGGCTTTGGCGCACCTGCTCTATGGCATTCGCGGTGGCGGCGGTTTCGTGCTGCTCAGCGGCGAGATCGGCGCGGGCAAGACCACCATCTGCCGCTGTTTCCTCGAACAGATTCCCGAGCAGTGCCGCGTCGCTTACATCTTCAACCCCAAACTCACCGTCAGCGATCTGCTCAAGACGATCTGCCGCGAGTTTCATCTCGACGTCCAGCACGACGGCATCGGCCCCGCGACGATCAAGGACCACCTCGATCCGCTCAACGAGTACCTGCTGCAAAGCCATGCCAGGGGTGAGCGCAATGTGCTCATCATCGACGAGGCGCAGAACCTCTCACCCCACGTGCTGGAGCAGTTGCGCCTGCTCACCAACCTGGAAACCAACGAGCGCAAGCTGCTGCAGATCATCCTGATCGGTCAGCCGGAATTGCGCGAAATCCTGGCCCGCCCGGAGCTCGAGCAACTGGCCCAGCGCGTGATCGCGCGCTTTCACCTGAGCGCGCTCAACGAGGACGAGACCCGCCAGTACATCCACCACCGCATGCAGGTGGCCGGCCTTCGCGCACCATTGCCCTTCTCCGGCGTCGCGCTCAAGCGCATCCACGAGATCACACGGGGCGTGCCACGCCGCGTGAACCTGCTCTGCGACCGCGCCCTGCTTGGCGCCTACGCGACCAACCAGCCACGCGTGGAACGCGCGGTGGTCGAAAAAGCCGCCAGCGAGGTGTTCGAGACCGACACACCGCCGACCAAGTCCCGCCAACGCACGGCGGCGCCGCTGACCCCATCGCCCGCCGCGCTCGGTTTGCTGGGCACCGGCCTTCTGGTGGGCGTGCTGGCCACCGGCGCGCTGTTCTGGCTGTGGAATCGCAGCGACACCCCGCTCGCGGCAACCGCCATCGCGCAGCCCACGGCCCGCCCGACACCGCCACCTGCGGCAACCGCTCCCGCACCCGGCGCAACGGCAACGCCCCAGGTCCCGGCG